>JBGSJV010000138.1:0-26920 GCA_041741535.1 Pirellulaceae bacterium | reverse complement strand
CGAGATGAAACTTGAGTAGAGCTGGCTAGCGAGCTGAGCGGAAGTTCCTTCGCACATACTGCCAGGCATAAGTCCAAGCACGTGGCGCCCTTCGTTGCGGCCAGCGGATTAGATTCCAACTCGTCGATGGTTGCCTTTAATATGTTGAACACAATTTCCGGCGCGGCATTGGAATCCACCGACCAATTCAACAGCGCTTCCGCGTACCTCAAACGGTCGAGCTCGGGAATTTCTTGCCAGTTTTGCCTCAAATCGCGCCCGCCGAGAATCGACTCCAAGGCACTGATTCGCAAGCGAATCGGGGCCAAGGCCGGAAGCTCCTGCAATACTTCGCGGTAGGCGTCTAATGCTTGCTCCAAACTTCCTTCAACATCGTAGGCTACTGCGACCAGTGCGGCGGACGCAGGGGTTCGTTCCATGGCCGCAATCAACCGGGGTAACTCGCCGGTCACAAGATCCACCTTGCTATACTCGCTGCGGAGGTCCTCGATCCATGCCACGTAGTGTTGATTCAATGGCAAATGAAGTTGGTGTTGAACCGAGGCGCGAAATCGGTTCAACCATAGCTTCTTGGCTTGTTCCGTTTGGCGGCGAAGCTTGGCTTGCATCACCTCGAAGGGCAGCGGTGTCATGCTAGTCGAGCGATCCAATCGTTCGAGACTGGACACGGGCACGTTTACTTGGGCATTGGCTAACTTGTACTTGTTGGCTTCATGGGTGAGGCCGAGGGCCAGCATTGAATCCAGCAATTCGGACTGTTGAGGCGGGGTTAGTGGCAACGATGTGAATCGCCGGGCAGCGTCCGCGGCCAAGCCACTAACGTAGCTTTTGTCTTGGCTTGAAAGCTTATCATTGCTGGCAACTTGGCAACCGATATCGAGCAAAAAGGCGTTGGCCAAGTGTCGATGGTCGCTGCTCAATGGCGCGTGGCGGAGGGCGTCGATCAGATCGGCAGCATCTCGCCATCGGTTTTGGTACATGGCTAGGCTTGCGCTCAAGATATTGGCATCGAAGCTGCCTGGTTCTTGTTCTCGCCATTCGGACAACATGGTCTGCGCTTGAATCAGTTCCTGTTCGATTTCATCTTCCGTTCTTGTACGGCGCCCTTCCAATTCGCTGATCTGGCCTTCGATCAACAATGCGAGTTTCAGCAGCGGGTTCTGGATCTGGCCGATTTGTTCCTGAAGTTGCACTACCCAAGGCACTGGACCAAGATCCTTGCCGGGGCTCTCGCCAACCCGTTGCAGGGACTCGTCTTCCAGATCCATCAGGCCGTACCAATAGGTTAGAAAGACCGAGGGAACAACCGCCGAATGACCAAGTCCTTGCCAGGTCAACGTTATCCGAATCGGCAGATCCGCCGGTGATCCGCCTTTGCCCTGTCGTAGAAAACGATCGGACCAAATGGTGCTCCCCGCCATGTCTTGTTCGATGCGTTGGAGCAATGGACTCAGGTCCGACCCCGAAGTGAATTGCCTCAATTCGATCTTCACAAGAAGTCTCCTGCCATCATCATCAAGCCACGCTGCAAGCACGGGTTTCCAACGCAGAAGTAATGCCTCGGCCGCCGTTTGGAACGCCTGGTATTGCGCTGTCACATGCGGCTGATCGCTCGACGATTGCTCGACCAAGAGGATGTTTATTTGAAGCAGGAGCCGGATCAATCGTTCAACCAAACGTCTGTCCGGAATTTCGACCGATTCGAGTCCCTGGAGTGCTTCGTACCCACGGACAAAATCAACGTCAGCCTCGGGATCGGTTTGCCGGATTTCGTCCCAAGCGAGAAACGCAGCGGTGGGATACGTCCTTTGGAATCGGTTGGCAACCTCCAGTAGTTGCTGTGGATTCCATTGGTTTCGACCGAGGTACAGTCGTGCAAGGTAGAAATCGTCATCGTCAGCGTATTTTTGGTGGAGGGCTTCATGCTGCTCAAGTGTCTGGTAGTTTCCGTAGAGGACCTCGTAGATGAGTTGGAGATTCGGCGAGCCCTCGAGGTGAATCGTGGCGAGCACGTCGTCTGAATCCACAAATTGTTGAGACATGAGCGACATCAGTTGCAACAATGCTAGGCGGTTGCATTCGTGAGGGTCGATGGGCAGAAGCGTTCCAGAAAAAGACTTGGCCTGGACATGGCTCCGATCAAGGTATGGCTGCAGCTCCTGCAGCGCCAGCAGCCATTGAAGCGTGGGCGACATGTTTGGGTCGGTCACTTGGGGAGCGGTTGGAATAAAGAAAGGAGGACGTGGAGCAACTTGAATTGGTTCCTTTTCGCTGGTCAGTAGTCCCACGAAATCTTCCTTCGCCGAACCATACTCACCCAACTCGATGCGCAAACAGCCCAGTAGATATCGGAGACGCCAATCCTGTTCCCAGTCCAAAAGGACCGCCGCGTTCAATTGACGTGCCATTTCCCATTGCTCGCGCTCCACCAGCCGAAATACCACGGCTTCCACTTCTCGTGGTGAGGATTTGTGTGAGATCAGAAACTCACGGATCAATTCGACGGCTGTGTTGAGTTGGCCGGTGTGCAGATACAATTCGATCAATTGCCATGTGGGTGGACCGAATGGGGAAAGCTCATGGATCCGTGTCAATGCTTCGATCGCGGCGTCCCACTGACCCTGCTGTAGTGCCAAGGCAACCGCTTGGTTCAAGACCGTCATGTTGTTTGGATGTTTGCGTTTGGCCCACTGGAGAATTTCCTTCTGTTTATCGGATCGGCCCGTAAGACTGTAGAACTCGGCGAGAGCTAGTTGCAGATCCAGTGATTCGGGGTTTGTTGCTATTCGGCCCTGCAAGATTTTCTCAACGCGGCTGTTCGAGTTTTCACGCCCGTCCAACATCGTTAAGGGACG
Source organism: Pirellulaceae bacterium (assembly GCA_041741535.1). Taxonomy (GTDB): domain Bacteria; phylum Planctomycetota; class Planctomycetia; order Pirellulales; family Pirellulaceae; genus M30B19. The sequence goes on along the minus strand of JBGSJV010000138.1, from coordinate 24,065 downwards.
AATGAACTGGAGTCGAGTCTTGGGGTCCGAGCTACGATCGAACAATCGCCAGTATAAATGTTCAGCTTCGATGGGGAGTCCTTGTTCAACGCACTGTTCCGCCAACAACTGAACGAGCGTTAAGTCTTGTGGGAATCGAGTAACCGCCGCTCGCAATTCCTCCAGCGACTCGGATCTTCGCTGCAGGCGATTCAAGAGTTGCGACTCCAAGATCCATGCGGTGCTGTCGGTAGTCTGAGTTTGCTTCCATTGACGTGTTGCTTGCAATGCTTCGTCCAAGCGATTAGCACGAATGGCAAGATCAACCAATTTGGCAAAATACTGCGGGCGACGACCAGTTGGGAGTTTGACCAGTCGTTGAAGAGTCGCTAGCATTGCCGGATTATCGTTAAAGTGGCGGAAGTATTCCATTCGTTGATTCAACACCATCTCCATAGAGCGAGTGTTGTCGGCCGGCAGTTGGCTCCAGTAATCGTCCAAGGCGTCGAGCAGAATCTTGGCGTCGCCATATTGGCCTTCATGGATTAGCAGCCTTGCCACGACGCAAGCAACACCCACATTAACATTCTCGATCCCGTTGAGGTTAGACTCTAAAGCCGAACCACCAAAAGCATCCAAAATGATCGATGGAGTGGCCAGTTTTCGAACGACGACCAAGGCTTGTTGGGTCGTAGGTTCGAGTGTACTCCAGGAGTCACTTCGAGCGGCGTTTCTTCTTAGCCACGGAACGACCTGTTCGAACTCTTGTCGCTCGATCGAGACATCGATCAAGAGTCCCAGATACTGGGAACTGACATTTTGGTCGTCGACGAAGTTCAACAACATGTCTTGGGCAGCTTGATATTCTCCCAGGCCGATCAAAAGCCTCGCCAGACGCATGCGTTCGGTTTCGTCGGCGGCCGCAGCCCTCGTTTGCCACTGCTGGACTGCAGTCGGTTTGTGGTCATTGTTATAGAACCAAGAAGCCAACCGATCTTTTAGCGTGTTCGAGTCCGGATTCTTTGTGATCCCGCGCTCAAGAGAATGCCGAACCGATTCACTGGGTCCGTGTTGTTCAAAGTGCTTCGCGACTTGTATATAGGCGGACTCGATATGATTGGACTGCTCGAGGAAACGGTCCATGATGTTCCCGACGAGCCCGACTTGGCCGAGCTGCTGTTGGTAGTTTGCCAACTGCATCAACAAGTTTGCGTCGTCGGGGAAATGTTCGATCAAGGACTCCAGTTGGGGTACGGCCATCTTAAGTCGACCACCAACAACTAAGGCCGCAATTAAGGACTCCCGATAGCGTCGTTCACCGGGCGTGACCGCGACGATGTGCTGCCAGATCGCGATCGACTCCTCAATTTGGCCGAGTTGCTGGTGCGCATCGGCCAATTCGCAGCGGAGAGCCACTCGGTCGGGGTCAGCGATCAATAAAGACTTCCAACAGTCGCGGAGTCCAACAATGTCGTCCCTCTGTTGGTATTGTTGGCGAATGCGCGAGATTAGCTCGCGTTCCTGCCAAGAATCTCGGCCAACCAAGTTTAGCGTCTCGGCGTAGAGTTCGATGGCGGTCGAAGACTGCCCCGACTGGTGCAAAATCGTGCCATGCCGCATTCGACGCGTTACGAGTTGATAGGGATCTTTGGTTAGTTCCAGCAACCGACCACTGGTTGACAAGGCTTGGTCCCAAGCCCCGAGTCGGATTTGTTGGTCGATAATGTCCTCGAACAAAAGATCGTCATGGGGGTGGGAGTCCAACAATTGGCTCCACGTCGCGAAGGCGGCGGTGAGCTCACCACGACTCACAAGAATCGTGGTTTGTTGGCGAACGATCAGCAGTTGAAGTTCACGGTCACGATCGTTCGCTGCATTGGTCGCGGCAGCACGCTCCAAGTCCAACATGGCCTGATCGTAGTTCATCACCTCGGCGGAGAGCCTCGCCTTTTCGCACCACAAATATGCCTGCGTGGGCGCCTGCTGCAACGCCGCTTCGAGCCATTGAATCGCGCGAACCGGGTCGCGCTTCTTCACCTGGAGGAAGGCGAAAATCGCTTGGTCTTCCCAGGACTGACTGTCGGTCGCTTGTTTTTGGAGAAACATCTCGAGTTCCGCCAGTGACGCAGATTCGAGCCATGCCTCGTAGAAACGGTCGAACAGCAGTCGAGCGCCCGGTCGAGTGCGGAGCGTCTGATGGTATCGGATAGCCTTCTGGCGTGAATTGTTAAGTGGATCGTCGCTACCGACGTCAGTGGAAGGGTAAGTAGTATTTTCCAATTCCTGCGCATGGACATTGGTGTGATGAGATTGAAGGGGCCAGAAGACCAGAGTGAGCAAGAAAGCGCGGACGCAAAACGCTGGGCAATTGAGCCTTGTTCGAGACATAGCACGCCCCGTTGCTGTTGAGTAAAATTCAGAAGCGCCGATGGTCGTGCAGCCATCTGCCTGACAGTATAGGTTGGTTCCATTTGTGCTGCAAGATCGTTGAAGCACACTTCGCGAAATTGGACTGACTAGGAAACGGGTGCATCGCAAGAGATTGGCACAATGGCGAGGTGTGAGTGCACCAAGCGAGAACTTGATGACGCATGGGGAGCGTACACTGTGGGATGTAGGCCGACCTGGGTTTGCTTTTGGGGCCGCAACTCGGCAACCAGCAAGCGAGTGCCGTTGCGGTCTCGGTGGAGTTCGTTTTTCTAAAGAAGTCTGTCCCTCGACCGCCTTCTGTGGGTGGGGTTCGTTCTAGCTTTCAAACTTACGCTCCCACGGGATGAACCCGTGGGGGGCGATTTGTCGCTCGGGTTTTGTTCTTAGGTGCGGGGCGTGCGGCCTTGCGAGCTTGAGTCGTTGCGGTCTCGGTGGAGTTCGTTTTGCTAAACAAGTCAGTCCCTCGACCGCTTTCTGCGCGTGGGGTTCGTTCTAGCTTTCAAACTTACGCTCCCACGGGATGAACCCGTGGGGGGCGATTTGTCGCTCGGGTTTTGTTCTTAGGTGCGGGGCGTGCGGCCTTACGAGTTTGAGCCGTTGCGGTCTCGGTGGAGTTCGTTTTTCTAAAGAAGTCTGTCCCTCGACCGCCTTCTGTGGGTGGGGTTCGTTCTAGCTTTCAAACTTACGCTCCCACGGGATGAACCCGTGCGGGGCTGTTCTGAGGTCGTTGAAAATCACTGGCTCCCCCGAAGGGAACTCGGTTGATGGCCGGTATTGGGAGCGAAACGAACTGGCATCGGGTTACCAACCGGATACAGGTCGTCGTTGTGAATGTTCCAGCGAAACTCGTAAAATACGCTGCAGTTCGTTCGGTGGTCCCAGTGTTCCTGGAGCTGGAGGTGTCCCCATGAATGGCTTCGAGTCTTCAGAGTCTTCGCGAAACGTTCGAGTCTTGGATCAGGTTCATGTTGCGAATCCTTGTCCAATATCTTGGGACAAAATGGTTGGGGATGACAAGGTTCGGTTCTGTAGCGAATGCCAACGTCGTGTTTGGAACTTTTTCGAAATGACGGACGCTGAGATCGTGGAGGTCCTGCGGGCGAATCCGGAGCGACTATGTGCTCAGATCACGAAGACTCGCGATGGAACGACGGTGACGAAAGATCACCGCCCAACGCAAGCACCAATCCGGTTTTCTATGCTGGCGATGATGATTTTTGCCACATGTTTGTCTCCGTTGGTCTTTTTTGCGCCGGGACTTTACCGATGGTTGGTTCCGGTTGAAGGTTCCATTCCGCCAAAAATGCAAACGAATGTCATGGAACGTACGGGCGGTGTGGTGGTTATGCCCATCGATGATTACCCGATTGAACCCGGTTCGAGCAATCCGTATTGACCGTTGGGCCTTGTGATTGACGATGGTCAAAGTTGACTTGTAGGATCACTTAAGGGCAACGTTATGTCGGCGGTTGTGACGTGGTTTCCATACCAATAATCGCCTTGGAAATCTGCCGTATGTGCCGAAAAATCCTAATTCGAATCGTTCGCCTGCTCATCCTGTTGTCTTGTTCGTGGCTGGTCATGACGTTCACCCATGAAGGAGGGCATTTGATGGGCGGGTGGTGTTGCGGGGCGACGCTACAAGCCGTTGATCTGTGGCCGTGGCGGTTGCCTTACAGCATTTTCGAGCCCGATCCGCTGCCGTTGGTGACCTTGTGGAGTGGCCCGCTGCTTGGTGTCTTGGTCCCGGTAGGGTTGGCGATTTACATTCGTCGGGACTGGATGTGGTTTGTGGCCCATTTCTGTACCTTGGCGAACGGACTTTATTTGGCCACCGCGTATTTTTCGGACGATCGTTTTTTGGACACTCAACGACTGTTGGCCCATGGGGCCAGTCCATACATGATTGGTCTGTACGCGGTCGTTACGATCGGTATGGGGTACGTTGGATTTCGTCGCGAGGTAATTTGTGTGTTGGGTTGTCGTGAACGGGCAAATGCTAGTCGAATCGGGTGAGACGAAAGGCATGACCGGCAGTTCGACAAGATTCGAGCGTTTGTTCATTCCTACGGATGGCAGTGCCAAACTGCGGATGAACAGTCGACGGACGTTTCCTTGACCGACAGTCCTTGTTCGAACGCAATTGTCTGACTTCCGAGCTGATAATTTCACGGTCGTCATTTCGAAACTGAAGGCAACGAACGTACTCATCCTCAGATCGGCATCGCCATCCGTGGGAAGTTCGTTAGTTAGACAAATGATCGTCTTTGGTTCCCACGCGGCTAAGAAATGGCTAAAGAAAAATAGAGAATGAAAAATGCTCACAGCGAATGCTTATACGCGGAAAGCTTGAAACTTGATATTTGGTACATTTTGAGTTTTTCATTCTTCAATAATCATGAATCATTCAACCGCCCGAGCCCTCGAAACTCATTCCGGATTTTTCGACGGTCGAAATCCGGAACTTAGTTCGGGACAAGTCCTATAGGTGATGCTCGGTCGTTTTGGGCCAAACGTCTTCCACTTCTATTTGCTTACGGTCTGCTCGTTCGGAATGGCTCTGCAGATGCCGCGGAGCATGCCGGCGAAGACGAATTGATGCAAGGGATACAGCGCGTACCAATACGCCAGCCCAAACAGGCCGACGGGATCAAAGATCGCGGTTTGCCGCACGGTCGTGGCACCGTCTTTCTCGGTAACTTCAAATTCCAGCCAAGCTCGGCCTGGTACTTTCATTTCCGCTTGCAGTCGCAACAAGCGATGCTCTTCAAACGCTTCGACTCGCCAGAAGTCCAAGGGATCGCCGATCCGAATCTGTTGATCGTGTCGCCGGCCGCGACGAACACCAACGCCGCCGACCAACAAGTCAAGGAAACCGCGAATCTGCCATAACCAATCGCCGTAGTACCAGCCCGTCTGGCCGCCAATGCGTTGGATCGGTTGAAAGGCCGTCGTCGCCGGAGCGTGTACGGTGGCGGTTCGTGAATCGACCAAACGCGAGCCGAAGCGAACGCCGCCCCAAGACTGTGGAACGCTGCCAGACGAGAATGCATCGGACCATCGAGTGGCCGCAAATTGTTGGTCTTCGTTGGTCAGGGCTCGCTGGATTGCGGCAACCGTCGAGCGTGGACGGACAGCGAAGACGCGATCGGCCAAGTTGTTCGAGACCAACGTGGGATTGCGGAGACTGTCGACCAACTTTCTGCCGACACGCGCGTACAGCGGCGTGACCAAGCCTAACCACAAGCTGGACAGATACGGAGTCAAGAATGGCACGGGAATCATCCACCGGCGCAAGCCGCGTTCTTTGGCGTACAGGTGCATGATTTCACCGTACGACAATTGGTCGGGACCTCCTATTTCGAAGATCTGATGGACTTCGTCGGGCAACGCGGCGGCCTCCAACAAATACGCCAGTACATCTTCAATGGCGATGGGTTGCGCCAGAACGCGGACCCACTTGGGACAGACCATGACGGGTAATCGTTCGACCAACGCCCGAATCATTTCAAACGACAGGCTGCCGGACCCAATGATGATCGAAGCGCGAAATTCGATAACCGAGGCGGTTGATTTGCGGAGAATATTGCCAATCTCTTGGCGACTGCGCAAATGTTTGGAGAGCCGATGATCGGGGTTTCCCAGCCCTCCTAAATAGACGATTCGTTTGACACCAAGAGTCGAACAGGCTTGGGCAAACGTTTCGGCAGCTTGCCGATCCAGTTTTTCGAAGTCACGCCCTTCGCCCATCGAGTGCACCAGATAATAAGCGGTGTGAACCCCCGCCAAGGCGTTTTCCAGCGAGGCGAGGTCCAAGACATCACCTTGGAGCACTTCCGTCCGAGGCCCGACCGAGCCGACAAAGCGACTCGGTCGTCGGGCCAAACAACGGACGTGGTAGCCAGCGTGTTCCAACAAGGGAAGCAAACGACCACCGACGTAGCCGCTGGCACCGGTCAACAGAATGGGTCGGATTTGGGGTTGATTCACGGGGATACAATCTAAAAGTTGACGAAACGAGGTATGGGGAAGATTTTTTGCAGAGTCGAAAAGCAAAATCCATTCTAGTACCAGCGGGTAACCGTACAGGTGGGCCTCGGTTAACTTCCCGGCTCTGCGAGAGATATGTTAGACTTCGAGATTCTTGGGACAGGCTTTTGTGTTTTGGATGTACCTTAGGTGTGGATCGAAAGAACTTGACAATGCGAAGTTGGAGATTCTTGTTGGTTGTAGGTTTGGCAGGGCTTTGTGGGGGGGACACATCGTCAGACGCTGCCTTGGCGGGAACTTGGCTTTGTCGAACTGATCCAGGGTCGACAGCCTCTGGGCCTCGATTCGCTGACACCGGCGCTCTTCCTTGGTTGATCGAGAAATTTGCCGCGGATCGCGACAGCTTGGAGCGAAAGTACGAGTTCCAGTTGGCGCCGAATTACGGATCGCGGATGGCGCAATTTTACCGAGTATGGCGGGCGGACTTGGCCAAGATCGATTTTTCGAAATTGGACTTGGACTCGAGGATCGACTATCTGTTGTTGCGTGATCGTGTCGAGTATTTGGCTCGCACGTTAGAATTGGAAATGCAACAAGATGCGGCAGTGGCGGCGGCCTTGCCGGGCTTGCCGCTGGTCGTGCAACTCTGGGAAGCACGTTTGGCGGGAACTCGGCCGGTGGGCGCGGAAATGGCGGGACACTACGAACGATTGCGTCTGGAGTTGGTTCAACGGCAGAAAAACCTGCGCGAGCCTTCGGCGGAATTGCAAGCGATTTTCGCGGACCCGACGTTAGCGCTATGGGTGACAAAACGCTTGCAGCATCAATCGCAAACGATGGAGAATATTCATCGCTTTTATGATGGTTATGATCCCGACTATTCGTGGTGGGCCAGGAAACCATGGGAGGAGTTGCAAAAGGAATTACGTGCCTATGCACAAGCGTTGCGACAAGCGGCGCTGGGTCGCGCGGGCGAAGATCCGGACGCGATTGTCGGCTTGCCGATCGGCGAGGCAGCGCTGCAGGCCGAGTTACGCAATGCGATGATTGCGTATTCGCCGGCCGAATTGGTGCAAATTGCGGAACGCGAAATGGCTTGGTGCGATGCCGAGATGGACAAAGCGGCCAAAGAGTTGGGGTTTACGGAATGGCGCGCGGCCCAAGAGGCGGTGAAGAATCGGTTTGTGCCGCCGGGAGATCAACCCAAGTTGATTATCGATATGGCCGAAGAGGCGATCGAATACATCACGGCGCGGGATTTGGTCACGGTTCCGGATTTGGCCCGCGAAGTTTGGCGGACGCAAATGATGAGTCCCGAGCGTCAACGAGTCAGTCCGTTCTTTCTGGGGGGTGACACGATCATTATCTCTTATCCGACCGATGCCATGACCCATGAGGAAAAGCTGATGAGTTTGCGGGGGAACAACCCGCACTTTTCCCGGGCGGTCGTGCATCACGAGTTGATCCCGGGGCATCACTTGCAGCAATTCATGCTCAAGCGTTATCGCCCGTATCGCAGCGAGTTCGCGACGCCGTTTTGGATGGAGGGTTGGGCGTTGTATTGGGAGATGCTGTTGTGGGATTTGGGCTTTGCAGATACACCGGAAGATAAAATCGGCATGCTGTTTTGGCGGAAGCATCGTTGTGCACGCATTATCTTTTCGCTCAATTATCATCTCAAACGAATGACACCGGAGGAATGTATCGAGTATTTGGTGGACCGTGTCGGTCATGAACGGAACAACGCAACGGCGGAGGTCCGTCGCAGCTTTGCCGGTAGTTACGGACCGTTGTATCAAGCGGCGTACATGTTGGGCGGTTTACAAATTCGGCAATTGCACGAAGAGTTGGTAAAAAAGGGAAGTTGGAGCAATCGCCAATTTCACGATGCCATTTTGCAGGAACATTCGATGCCTATTGAGATGTTGCGAGCCAAGTTATTGCAGCTGCCGTTGGAGGCCGATTGGCAGCCGACGTGGCGGTTTTATTCGGAGTCGTTGGACGGGCAACGCTGAGCTTGAGGTTCTTGTTTGCGTGAGGTCTGCCTCCTGGGCGTTTTATTTGTGGATGTTCTATTTGATTGAGAACAGCCAGATGTTATTCGAGCCAGATTGATCCTGGATGATCCAACCAGAGTCCAATGCGCCGTTGTCAAATGTTTTTTCGGCCAGTTCGAAAAGGGCGGTTTCCTCGCGTTTGGGATGAACACTGATCGCCATTCCAAATTCGCTCTTGCCGGAAACGGGGCCAACCCACTGCCAGTTGCCGGCGACGGGCGGGGAGGGGAATTTTGCCGACGGGAAAAATGCGATCAATTCGGGAGGAACGACTCCAGGAGGTTGGGTGGCGGGCCATTCTCCCGTGAGTTGCTGCGTTACAACTGCCAATTGGTTTAGCTTTTTTGCCTCGGAGACCACACTGTTCATTTTGGCCTCGTCGGCAACGGAATAGAATCGCGGAGCAGCGACCGCGACCAGAACGGCCAGTATAAGAATGACAATCACCAGTTCGATCAACGAGAAGGCGGGGCGTGGACGCGGGGACGTGACGCGGTGAATCGATTTTGCGTTTTTCGAGGTGGAGATCGACTTTATCAAGGACTCGGGCTCATCCGCAGAGGGAACGACAGTTCCGACGAGGTCGTCAGGCCGGACGGTTGGTTCTCGCCGTGCCCACGTGGAAACATACAACATGTTCTTGGTCTAGGTCGGTCGTCCGATTCGAATTGGGGTGAAACGTGATGATTATGCGGAAACGACCAGTGGGTGTAGCCAAATTTTCGGTCGTTAGGGACGGAAAACCGTTATTCTCTGCTCCACTGTTACTATCAAGCTCGAAAGTTTTAACAAAACTGGCTGGAAATTGCCTGGGAAAGCAACTACGCTAGAATGTTGGAATAGCCGAGAAATCTTGTGAAGTGTTGGTTTTGTCGCCAAATTGGACCGGCGGCATGCTACATTAGCGAGGGTAGCGTCAGGCACGATCGCTTCCGGGGTCTAGGGGTCGGCTCCAATAAATCGGTATTTCGAGTCTCTGTTTTGTGATTTGGGATCTTTGGACGGACCCACTTACAAGCAGCCTCGATTACTTCGGGTAGAAATTAAACTTGTCGACTTGTACCAGGGAACAAGGGCTGAAGTCAGCAAGCTTCGGTATGACAGATGGTCGGTGAATTACCGACGGAAACAAGGAAAACTGCGAATGAAGACGAAGATCGGTTTTGCGTTTTTGGCAACAGCCTGCTGTGGTATGTGGCTGACGACTCATCTGCATGGCTATCAATCAACCGGTGCGGATTCGGTGAATTCGGTGGTTCTAGCGAGTACCGGATCAGATTCGGAATCCGACTCTGAAACGGCTGCTGGTCCAGAAAAGAACCTAAAGTCGGCAGCAAACAAGTCTCCAAAGCTACGTCCATCGCGAACTCAAACCGTTCCGGCTGGATTTGAAGCGGTCGAGATGTTCTCGGCGGCGGAAGCCGGTTCGATTGAAGTAACCTACATTCCCAAAGATGCTACGCAAGCGTCCGTTTGGTTCGAAAACAAAACGGATAAGCCGTTGAGCATCGAACTGCCTGAAGTTTTCGCCTTTGTCCCGGTCTTGGCTCAGGGAGCTGGTATGGGAATCGGCGGTGGCTTGGGTGGCGGCGGCATGGGTGGCATGGGTGGCATGGGCGGCATGGGTGGCATGGGCGGCGGCATGGGTGGCGGCGGAAATCAAGGCGGCATGGGCGGTTTTGGTGGCGGCATGGGTGGCGGCATGGGCGGCGGCGGCATGGGTGGCGGCGGTATGGGTGGTGGAATGTTCAACATTCCCCCGGGGATGAAAGTACGCACCAAAGTGACCACGGTTTGTTTGGAACACGGAAAGAAAGATCCGCGTCCGAGTATCGCCTACACGATGGTGCCGGTCGAAAAATTTGTCGCTCAATTCCCACAAAGCTCCGAGATCGTGGAGACGGGTCGATTGCTGACCGCTGGTCAAATTTCCCAGCCTGTTGCTCAAGCAGCCGTATGGCATTACACGGACAAAATGTCGTGGGACGAATTGTTGGACAAGAACCGCGTCGTTTTGCGAAACGGTTATGTCGAGAAGTTCTTTTCACCAGAGCAAATTTTGGCCGCTCAACAAGTGGCGACCCACGTGGCTCAAGTGGCTAGTACTCAACGATCCGAGACCGTCAACGGTCAAGCGACGGGCAACTACAATCAAGACTAGTTGAGCGTAGTCGGATACATCGGCGGATGCACGACCGCCTTTGATTCTACCCGGCTTGCAGCGATTAGTTGGACTCAGATAGGCTCGGCCAAATTGAATTGGCCGAGCCTGTCTTTTTTTTTGGGCTACTTTGGGGTTACAAAAACTCCGGGTCGTACTTTTCTATTCGGTCATTACAATACGATGGGCAAGACACCACCAACGATTCTGGTCATCTTCGGTTTATCCTAGATTTGGAACTGGCCATTTATGGACGAAACCATAACCGATGCGGCCAAACTAAAGTACCGCTGTCCCTGTGGGACAGAATTTCTGGTCTCGGTAAACAGTGGCGGTGAGTGTCCAACGTGCCATCGCCGAGTTAGCTCCAATGCACTTGAAGAATTGATTTCCTCGACCGTATCGTTTTTGGAGCACTCGACTCTGTTGGCGGATCAAGCCATCCCTGATGGCGGACTGGATCCTTGGGTGGGACGGCAACTGGGGCACTTTGAGATTATCGATCGATTGGGTGGTGGCGGGATGGGGGCGGTGTATCGAGCCCTGGATCGCTCGTTGCAACGTTATGTGGCGGTCAAGCTGATTCGAACGTCGGCGGATCAATTGCCTGACGATCGAAAAATCAAAGCTTTGTTGCAAGAGGCGGTCGCTCAGGCTCGGGTGCATCACCCAAACGTGGTGACGATTTATTATGTGAGCCACGAGCAACAAACTCCGTTTTTGGCCATGGAGTTGATGAATGGTTCGTTGGCCTCATCGACACGTCGGGGACCGATTCCCTTTGCGGCTGTGATGGACACAGCGATTCAAGTTGCGGAAGCCCTAAGAGCAAGTTACAACTTGGACGTGGTGCATGGCGATATCAAGCCCAGCAACTTGTTGGTAGATCGGTTGGGAACCGTCAAATTGTCGGATTTTGGGCTGGCGCGCCGAATTGATGGGGAAGAAGTCGACGACGTCGGTTTAAGGGGGACGCCCAATTATTTATCTCCCGCGATCATGGCCGGGGAGCCACCTAGTTTTCGTTCGGACATGTACGCGTTGGGAATTACGCTTTATGAATTAACGTTTGGCACTCCTCCGCAGAACTTGACGGGAAAGAACGTCGCGGCTTGGATTGCGGAACGCAAAGAATTGGTGCTGCGACCGCCGGAAGGCAAGATCGACCATATCCCGAGAAATTGGTTGCCGATCTTGGAACGGTTGTTGGAGCTTGACCCGCAAAAAGGCTTTCGGGACTACGACGAATTGTTGCAGTGCTTGGTCAATGTTCGACCATCAACGGAGCTGCCCGCTGGGCGTTTGCCACGGCTCGTTTCTTGGTCGGTAGACCAGGTCGTGATTGCGTCGGTGGTGGTGGGACTGGCCACGATGGCGATCTCACAATTGCCAACCCGTCTGGAATTATGGTGGATGATTTTTCTGATACCGGCGATGGCTTATAGTGTGCTCTGTAGTCGCTTGGGGACGAGTCTGGGTTATTTTGCGATGCAATTACGTTTGCTGGACGCATCGGGGCAGTTGCCGGTGGGCAAGGTGTTGATCCTGCGCGAGGGTTTCCGGACGATTGTGTTTTGGCTCTTCTTAGGGTGTGTTGTGGCTTTGGATTCTCGACGCGAAACTTTCTTCTATTTGATGGCGGGAGTTTTTTGGACGGTCTTTTTCGTCGATATCGCCGCCATCGTGTTGCCCGGTGCGGCTTGCCTGCACGATCGCTTTCTGAAGACGCACGTGGTGTTGCGTCGCGCGGGTCGGTAACAATTTCGGCTTCTCAAGCCGAACGCCGCGCGTAGGAGTCATCGGGCAATCCCGGATCTTGCTCCGTTTGTAGCTGTTGAATATTTGGATTTAATTCCGGCCGAGCCACGGCATGACTTCTCTCACTTGCCGCGACCCATTTTCCCGTCAGACCGATTCGCTTGGTCGACTGGAACTCGTACTTGTCGGTGGCCCAGGCTTGAGCGATGGACGTGATATGCTCGAGGTCTTGCCCAATCGCGACGTTGTACTGTTCCAGTTCGTCTCGTTCGCAACGACGTGGCACATGGATCGGTGACCCAAAAATGATTCGGGCGCGATGCCCGGGTTTCGGCACTGCGAATTGGTCCCAGGTTGAAAGTCGCCACGGGCGGCTCATGCCAACACCAACGGGAATCAGCGGCATTTGGAGCAGCGAGGCGAGGTACGTCGCCCCCATGTTCATTGTTCGACGCGGCCCTTTGGGACCATCGGGCGTAATGACCATCGCGTGTGTTTGTGAAAGTTCTTTGAGCCTTCTCAAGGCAGCTCCGCCGCCTCGGGTCGAGCTACCGCGGACAATGTCAAATCCCATGCCTTCCGCAGCCATGGTCAGCCAATTGGCGTCCCGATGTTGGCTCACCAGTAAAGCGACGGGCGAGTGAAATCCTAAGCCCAAGGGCAGCAGAATGTTCTCGTGCCACATGATCAAGATGGCCGGTCGATTCAGTGGACCCAGCGGTGGGCAGTAGCCTCCGGTCATGTCCAGTAAACGCAAGTTCTGCGTTCGCGGCCCCAATTGCAACGCGTGCCGAAACAACCGCCCAACGGCTCGGATCGACGTACGTTTGAGCCATGACTCTGGTTGAGGAGCGTCGTCTTCCAAGTCGGCCTTCCGTTCTATTCCATCTGCTTTGACTAGTGCTTTGTCAAAGTCAAATTTTAGGGTCGCGTCTGGTATAGGTATCAGGAGTCAATTGCCGCTACGGCCCATTGGGTGCTTCGCACAATTGACTCCTGACACCTATACCAGACCCGAAGTTTTGGATTTGACAAAGCACCGGCGAATTGTTGGCGGTCGATACCAAGGGTTCGAGCGCACTTTCCGTTCGGTTTCATGTTGTAATTGGCCGTCGCGGTTACGACCAGAGCAATTTCTGAGGCGTCTTTTTGCGCCCCATAAACCTACAAGAAAACCAACGGAGTTTTTGCTAGCAGGACGCTGTGGCAACGGTTTTTGCGATGAGGAAGTCGAGGACACTCAGGTTGAGGAGTCCTTGCTCAGTTGGCATCGGTTCTAAATAATGCGTCGTCTTCGAGCCGCGGTCGCAGCCTTCAACCAGAAGCAAAATCATGATTACGGAAATCAAAGGAACATTGGTCGCGTTGAGTGAGGAGTCCGCAATCTTGGAAATTGACTCGTTGCGATATGAAGTTCTGATTCCGGACTTTTCCCGACGAGTCATTCAGCTGAAACTGGGGCAAATCGTTTCGCTGCTCACCGTGCATTATATCGACGGAAATCCGACAAAAGGCGGACGAATGACGCCGCGATTGATCGGGTTTGTGACGGAGATTGAACGCGACTTTTTTGATCTGTTTTGCTCGGTCGACGGCGTGGGCGTCAAAAAGGCGTTGCGAGCGATGGTCCGGCCGGTCCAAGACATTGCCGTTGCGATTGAGGAGCAGGATGTCAAGACGATCGCGAGCTTGCCGGGAATTGGACCCGCGACCTCCGAACGCATCATTGCCAAGTTGCGGAGAAAGATGGCCAAATTCGCGTTGCTGGTCACCCAGCAAGCGGCGGCCGCCGACGAAACGGCGACGCCATCAGATGTCGTGACGGAAACCTACCAGATTCTGCTGACTTTGGGACACAGTGAATCGGAGGCTCGTCGGCTGATTGATCAAGCACTGGTTGGTCGTCCCAAGTTCAAAGATGTCGAAGCCATGTTGCAAGCGGTTTACGACAAGAACCGTACTTAAGCGGTGAGCCAACAAAAAAGGCACTCCTGTTTCCAGGAGTGCCTAGTTGGCGTCGAACGATTCGTGAGAACCGTAGCGTGGGTCTTCGACGGGCCAATCCGTGTCTTAAGGGTTATTACTGATGACCGCAGCAGTCGCAACCTTGGCCGCAACCGTGTCCAACGCCTTGGTCGCAACCTTGATGCCGGCTACATTTGGATTTCCAACGGCGGAGCCAACCGTGGCGGAAGCCACATGACCAAGTGGTTGCCCAGGCAACGTCCCCGCAGAGACCGCAACCGCACATGTCCATTGGATAGCCCATCCCCATTCCCATTCCATAGGGATAGCCCGATCCCCAGCCCATGTAGCCGTAGTCTGCGTATGGGTTGTAGGGAACATCTTCCACGGGTTGAATTCGTGGCGGCGGAACGTGATCGCGGAAGTACGCATTGATCCAACCGATGTCGCGTCGCGGCGACAGAGTCACATCAAGAAAGTTCAAGGGCAGTTGCGGGCGGAAGCTTACCGGCGAGACTTCCACGGCGGCAGCCGGTGCTGCGTCAACCAATTCGAAACTGGTTACCGCGATGCCATCCTTGCCCGAAGCAAACAGCGTGTAAAACCCTGGTGCCACTCCAGTGAAGGAGAAGACGCCATAGCGATTGGTCTGAGTGGTGGTAACGACTTCATCTTTGGCAATCAGTTGAACTTCCGTGACCATCAAGTCCACGGGACGACCTGTCAAATGATCCACCGCACGTAGTCGTCCGATCAAATGTCCATCGGCGGTTCGTTCGACTCGGTTGTTGCCCAGCGTCGTGGAGGCGACGGTCTCCGGCCGATGCTCGTTGATGCCCTTGAGGCCGTACAAGCGGGCTGGATCTTCCGAGGTTTCCTCGAAGGCAAACTCACCAAAATTGCGGAACGTCACTTTGGCAGAGCGGCTTACAACTTGTTCAAAGACACTGCGAGGACTTTGATCGCTAACGGGTACATCGAACGAGCTAGGCGGGCCACCCATTTGGTTGTTCTCAAGAACCAGCAAACAGTTCACGGCGTAACGCCCATCGTTAGCGACCATCAGCGAATAGACACCTTCCTCAAGCCCATAGACCAGGAACTCGCCATTTTGATTGGCCGACAGTTTCTCGATCATGCGGCCTTCACGCAAGAAGTACACTTCGGTCTTGGAGTGATCCATTTCACTACCCAGCAATTGGCCGCGTAGTTTGCCTTCGGAGTCCAGCATGACCCACGAACGTCGTAAGGTGTTTCCTAGATTAAATGCTTGGCCACTTTCTGCCGAGTTCCAACCAGCCACGGAGTCGTTGACCTTTTTCACTTCGGCGGGTTGTTGAAAACCCAAGTTTGGAGCACCTTCGGGTGTTTGTGGCAACAAGCCTTGAACTCCGTAGTTCGGAGCGGCGACTTCCGGAACCAAGCCCGGTATGGATGGCAGATCTTGCCGAGGCACGTCTTGCTCCGGCACAATGGAGCCCGGCAATTCCTGACCGGCCAAGTCTTGAGGAACTTCCTGTGCCAACGCTGTGAATCCCGTTACGCACAAGCAGGCCAAGCCACCGGCCATTACGCGAGCCCAACGACTCGTCAATGAACGAAAAACCAACTGCAATTTCATACTTTTCATGATTCCCTCGGGGGAAAACGGTGACATAACCGCTGACACATGGCCCATTGGTAACACTGTTACCCGGCACGGTTCTCGGATGGAAAAGATTCCATCCCAACGTTTAGCATGGAGTTAACGCCATATTCTAATAATGTAGTCTGGGGAAAAGATTCTGCCTGTTGCCGGCTGCGACTTTTCCGGTTGTAAACGTTACAACGAATATCTGGGTGTCTGTTGGGCCGGACAATGGCACGGCTGCGGAAAATAAATGCGTTTTGGGCGGTGACATCGGCCGGAGTTCGTGTTTGGTTGTCCGTGAGGGTACGGATCGAGTATCATGGACCCGACGCCTACCAGTCGTTGGTGACCGTCAGCCACCCGCCTCCCTTCCTGTAAAAGCTTCTCCCGCCATGCATGGACCATCAGAACCCAACGAAGTGGCATGGGAACTTGATCCGCAGTTTCTGCAGGCTCGGCGCGAGATGTTCGTGGTCCTCGGAATGTTCTTTGCGAGTTTTGTTTGGACGATGACCGCGTCTTATCTCTTGGGGTACCGAACGCCGTCGCCCGAAGAGGCAAAGGAACTAGTTCTGATTTGGGGAATGCCGCTTTGGGTTTTCTGGGGCGTTCTGGCTCCGTGGCTGGCTATCGACATCGCCGCGGTTTGGTTCTGCTTCTTTTACATGCAAGATGAAGCGCCGCTTGGCTCGGAAGGAATGACACCCTCGGGAGCTGCAATGCCACGAGCGACCATCGAAACCAATGACGGAAGTTCGATCGAATCATGATGTCTTTTCTTCAACCGTCGGGCAGTTCGATGTTGTTGGCCGATGCGACCGGCCCCAGTTGGGCGTTGGCGGTCTTCGCGCTCTACATTATCGCCGTGTTGTTTATTGCTTGGTTGTCTAGTGTAGGAATTCGCGGAACGAGTTTCTTGAGCGAGTACTTTCTTGGCAGCCGAGCCTTGGGGCTGTGGGCATTTGCCTTGACCTTTGCGGCAACCAGTTCATCCGGAGGCAGTTTCATAGGCTTTCCAGCGATGGTGTACTCTCATGGCTGGGTCGTGGCCTTATGGATTGGCGGCTACATGATCGTTCCCATCGTCGCGATGGCGCTGTTGGGTAAACGACTAAATCAAATCGCTCGGCTACGGGATTCGATCACTTTGCCGGATGTATTGCGCGATCGATTCAACAGCCCAGGGCTGGGAACCTTGGCGACTTTGCTGGTTGTGTTTTTCATGATATTCAATCTTGTCGCTCAATTCAAAAGCGGCAGCATGATCCTGCAATCTTTGATTCAAGACGAACCGCTTTTCCAGCAACTTAGCCTTTGGTTTGGGAACCATATCGGGGGTTATTCTTTCCTTGGCGAGGCTGCCGGAAAACCTGGTTATTTGATTAGCTTGATGGTTTTTGCGGTCGTCGTGATTCTCTACACCGCGTACGGTGGATTCCGGGCCGTTGTTTGGACCGACGTCATGCAGGGGCTTGTGATGTTGACAGGTGTTTTAATCCTGTTGCCGTTGGCCCTTTGGTCGGTCGGTGGTCTGGACAAGGCGACTCGTGAGATGGCCCAAATGACACCCCCGATTCATGTTCACTTGCAACTTTCGGTGCTTGAACCACCGGCCCAAGTGCCACTGGTGATTCCACACAATTCATGGCTCGTGTATCAAGTGGGTGCCGAAAGACAAGTTTTTCGTACGAAAGTTCGCTGCGAGATACCGATCGGACAAACGCTTGCTCGACTGGGCAACACCGCCGAAAATGCGGAGTCGATTCCCGCCATTGAATTGACCTACGCGGGCCACAAAGATCGGCAAACGGTGACGGAGTCGTTGCAAGCGGTTCAAGTGACCGTCTTGACTCGCGAGCCATACAAGTTTGGTGCGGACCAAGCCGCTACTTACGTGTTTGCCCCTGGTCCTGACCCGAACAAAGTGGACGGCTTTCTTCCCATCAGTCTGGCCGTTTCGTTCTTCTTTATGTGGACGTTTTCTACCGCAGGTCAACCCAGCAACATGGTGCGTTTGATGGCGTTCAGCAATACGCAGACATTGCGCCGGGCCATTTTTGCGGTATCGATCTACTATTCACTAATCTACTTTCCGTTGGTGATCATTTTCTGTTGCGCGCGGGTGCTATTACCGGGATGGGAGACGGAGCCAGATCGAATCATGCCGGAAATGGCCCGAGCAACTTCCGCGTTGGCGAATATGCCATGGTTAGCGGGGCTGTTGTTGGCTGCACCTTTTGCAGCGGTGATGTCCACGATGGATAGTTTTTTGTTGATGATTTCGTCGGCAGTGGTCCGCGATGTCTACCAAAACAACTACAACCCGAATGCTTCGGAAAAGACGATCAAGCGAATCACTTACGCGACGACGTTGATTGTCGGTGTGATTGGCATGGTTGTGGCGATCAATCCCCCAACGTTACTTCAGGACATCATTATCTTTACCGGGACGGGGCTTTCTACTAGTTTTCTCGTGGCGATGTTCCTGATGATTTATTGGCCGCGATACAATCTGCCGGGTGCGGTCAGCGCCATTCTCTCAGGGTTTGGAACCCACGTGGCACTTTATGCGATTGGTACCGGACGACATCCAACGTTCGCAATGACGGCCTATGAGCCGTTTGGGTTTCATCCATTTGTGTGTGGCACTTTGGTTTCGCTCGTCGTCTCGGTGTGCGTGACCCTGGCCAACGAGCAACCGTCTCGCGACATCGTGCGCCGATATTTTGGGCGTCCTCAACAACCCGAGTAATTCTATGTTGATCTTCGATGCCCATCTGGACTTGGCGCTCAACGGTGTGGACTGGAATCGCGATTTGTTATTACCAGTCGAGGAAATTCGCAACCAAGAAATCGCCTTAGAAATGACCGCTCCCGGCCGACGTCACAACACGCTCTCACTGCCGGAACTGCGGGCGGCCGAGGTCGCCGTTTGCCTCACAACGCTTCTAGCCCGTCAAGAGCCATGGATCAACGATTCGTTTGGCTGGACTTCGCCACAAACCTGTTACGCCATGGCGCATGCCCATTTGGCTTACTACCGAGCCTTGGAGGTCGGTGGGCACTTGAAATTCCTCAAAACCGCGACCGACTTGCATCGTAACTGGGAGGCGTTTCGTCAAGATCCGCAATCGCAACCCTTGGGATTTATATTGACTATGGAAGGCGCGGATCCGTTGTTGGAGCCAGAAACTATCTTCGAGTTCCATGCCGCGGGATTGCGGGCCCTTGGGCTGACACATTACGGTGTCAATCGTTATGGCGGAGGGACAAGTACCGAAGCTCCGTTAGCTCCGGCCGCCTTTCCTTTATTGAAGCTATGCGAACAGTTGGGCATGACGATCGACGTCACGCACTTGTCGGACACGGCGTTCTGGCAAGTTGTCGATCATTTTCAGGGGCGAATTCACGCCAGCCATCAAAACGCGCGAGGCATTTGCGATTGGCAACGACAATTCAGCGACGACCAAATTCGCGTGTTGATCGAACGTGATGGCGTGTTGGGAGTGGCTTTTGACGTCATCATGTTGCAGCCGGGTTTTGAACGCGGGGTTTCGGTTCCCGAGGTGACGCTGGACCGAGCGATCAAGCAAATCGAATACGTGCAGCGACTGGCTGGCGGATCTTTGCGAAACATTGGCTTGGGCACGGACTTGGATGGAGCCTTTGGCTACGAACAAACTCCATTGGATTTGAATCGTTATCGTGACCTGCAATCGTTGGTTGAACGTCTGCAGATTCGCGGTTTTTCTATTGCGGAAATCGAAGCTCTGTTTCACGGCAATTGGTTGCGGTTCTTTGGCGAGTCGTTGCCCAACTAAGGAAGTGTTGAGGCGAGCACATTTGTGGTTGCCCGTCGCGGATTCATCCGCGATCGTGTTGCTTGGGCGTCGACTGTTTTCTTCCAGGAATCCTGCACCGCTTCCCAGACCAGCGGCGGGCATTTAGACTGCGCCGCCGAGTGGTCAACGTAACAAACCCGGGGCATTGAAAGCATGATCATGGCCGGACCAATCCGAGCAGTTCTGTTGGATATCGAAGGAACTACTTCCAGTCTTTCGTACGTCCATGACGTGATGTTTCCTTATGTCCGAGAACATCTGAGCGACTATCTAAAGGCTAGCTGGAGCGCGCCGGAGATGCTCGCGACACTAGAAGCATTGGCCGCCGATGCAGGGCAACCCAACGCTGCAGCCTGGTTCGGTCATGGCAATGCCGAGCAACACCAACAGATAGTCGTGCGCCAAGTGTTTGCTTGGATGGATCAAGATTTGAAAGCGACCGGCCTCAAACAATTGCAAGGTCAAATTTGGCAGGCCGGTTTTGAATCCGGAAGGTTGGTGGCCCAAGTTTGGCCGGACGTTCCCGTCGCATTGCACCGTTGGCGCGAACGGGGCGTTGACCTGCGGATCTACTCGTCGGGAAGCATTGCAGCTCAGAAGTTGTTTTTTGGGCATACCGAGGCCGGCAATTTACTTGATTTGTTCAGCGGTCATTACGACACAACGATTGGTGGGAAGAAAAACGCGGCCAGTTATCAAGCGATTGCAACGGATTGGGGGCTGCCAAGTCACGAAATTCTATTCGTGAGTGATGTCGTCGAAGAATTGCAGGCGGCCGATGCGGCCGGTTTCAAAGTCCTGTTGAGTATTCGCCCAGGAAATGCCACGCAATCTGGTGAGTTTCCTTGTCTCCAGGTTCATCACTTCGCAGCAATCACACCATGGTTGCATCCGCAGACATGTTAGGCTTTACGCCAACAGGAGGCTGACCCATTCTGGTCATGGCTGTTCTGTCCGAGATCATGAATGCCCTCGAAAGGGTAAGTCCCCTGATTGGACAAAGACTTGTTAGTCACTGCCGAACTCATCGAACTCTTCCCCCGATTGTTTGAACAAACCTGGGATCCAGAGTCCCGTGCGACTTCGATAGTCGTCGTAAGCGGACCCGAATCGCAAATGCAAATCGCGCTCTTCCGACGGTCGCACCACAACATGCCAAAGAAATGCGCCGGCAATTGCGTAGACGATGACGCCGTAACTCCCCATCAACAATCCGACACCAACGCCTTGGGCGATTCCGGCAAGCGCCATGGGGTTTCGGATCCAACGATAGGGTCCGGCGGACACGAGTTCCGACGCCGCCGCGGTCGGCAGCGGCGTGCCATTGCCCAACGCGGCCATCGTTAGGCCACTGGCGAGGCCCAAGCTCGATGCCAAGACAATTGTCGTGAGCGCGACGAAGGTTTGGCCAGCAAAACTAAAACTGGGCCCGCCGAGTTTATGTTCGAGTTCCTGAATGCCTTTGGGAAGTATTACCAAAAAAGTGCCCCCGAAAATAATGACTTGAAGCATCGTCCACAGGAGGGCGGGTTTGGAATCCAGTCGAACGGTTCGGTAAGTTGCCGGTGTTTGCATAGGTGTGCCTTGAATCGTGGCCATCGCCAAAGTTGAGCCGGCCATGGCCGTCATCATGGCCGTGGCCAACCAGGCTTCGTCGGTCAAGCAACTGACGCCCAGGCAATAAAGGGTCGGGTACCAGGCGCACGCGGCCAAGGCCCACAAACTTAAAGCCGCAAATGGCTGATCCGTCGCCACCGACCAAGCAACGACTGCCGATCCCAACACCAACATAAGCCAATCGCTCATGGCAAACGCCCAAAAGCTCTCGACCGGCCAAGTCGTGGGATGGAACCAAGCCGTACTTGCTGGCCAAATCATGAGCCAACACCACCAAACACCCACGGCAAGGGCTTGAATGACCAAATACCCGGCGACCAATAATCGCGGGGAAAAGTCATTCAGTTCACTAATGGCTCTGGACAACGACAAGTGATGCTCGTTTCAACAATGGACGCTCGATTGATGACCTTCAATATCATAATACAAGTACAATGAAAATCGATTACAACGGTCGGTAGCAAGTCGACCGAAAAAGTGCGTTTTCGCAAGCCTGACACGGCGGAAGCCAAGGTCCGCGTTGTATCGGGATGAAAATGCCGATACGCTTAGCCAGGACAACCACGGGCTGCTGCACAAGCCGACTGTTTTTTTCGAATGTTCGGACAACGGATAACTGATGATGAACCGCTTTCTTCGCTTATCAGTCTTTCGATTCCATCCGAGTTTTTGCGTGATCGTCTGCCTTTTGCTTTTCCCCACGGCCGCAAGTTCGGTCACGCGTGCAACGCACTCGGATGACCAGAACTCTGTGGACGTGGTAATTTATGGAGGGACCTCTGCCGGGATCGCAGCGGCGATTCAAGTCAAACGTCTGGGGCGGTCCGTTATTTTGATCGAGCCCTCAGGACATCTGGGTGGACTAACGACCGGAGGACTGGGCCAGACAGACATTGGCAACAAAGCCGCGATTGGCGGCGTGTCACGTGAGTTCTATCGGAGAGTCCGCCTCTATTACTCGCAAGAGAGTGCCTGGAAATGGCAAACCCGAGGTGAATACCGTAGCATCGGGCAATCGGAAACGTCGCCCGACGAAGATACGATGTGGACATTTGAACCGCATGTGGCGTTGAAGATCTACCAAGATTGGCTGGCCGAAATTCAGATCCCAGTCATCATGAACGAGCGGTTGGATCGACAAAACGGAGTCCGACTCACGGGAGCGATTCCAGAGACGATTCGGTCAATCACGATGGAGTCCGGGAAAGTTTATCAAGGTCGCATGTTCATCGATGCGACCTACGAAGGCGATCTCATGGCAGCGGCGGGCGTCAAGTACATCGTCGGTCGCGAGGCCAATGTTCTTTACAACGAGACGTTGAATGGAGTTCAAACCCAGCGTGCCATTCACCATCAATTCGTGCGACGCGTGGATCCGTTTGTCGTTCCCGGTGATCGAAACAGCGGCCTACTGCCGTTTATCAATCCGAACAAATCTGAACCAGACGGCAGTGGCGATCATCGCCTGCAAGCGTACTGTTTTCGGATGTGCATGACCGACCATCCAGAGAACCGAATTCCATGGTCGAAGCCGGACGGGCATCAGGACCAATGGTATGAACTGCTATTGCGAAACTTCGCAGCCGGAGAGCGCCGCGTCCCGCTCAGCATCGGTTTGATGCCCAATCGCAAAACCGATACGAACAATAACTTTGGGTTCTCGACGGACTTTATTGGCCAAAACTACGACTATCCCGAGGCGACTTACGAGCGACGAGAGAAAATCGTTGCTCAACACCGATTGTACCAACAGGGCCTGATGTGGACGTTGGCGAATCATCCCCGCGTTCCGGAAGAGATCCGCGCGGAGGTCTCGCGTTGGGGAATGTGCCGTGACGAGTTTATCAAGGGACAAGGCTGGCAGGATCAACTCTACATTCGCGAGGCTCGGCGGATGGTTAGTGATTTGGTTATGACGCAACATCATTGTCAAGGACGGGAAGTTGCGGCCGATCCTGTAGGTTTGGCCGCCTACACGATGGACTCCCATCACGTCCAACGTCACGTGGACGCGGACGGTTTTGTACGGAATGAAGGCGACGTCCAAGTTGGTGGGTTCTCGCCGTACGGGATTGGTTACCGCGCGATTGTACCCAGCGCCGATCAATGCGGAAATTTGTTGGTTCCCGTTTGTTTGTCTTCATCACACATGGCTTTTGGCTCCATCCGGATGGAGCCCGTATTTATGGTCCTGGGCCAATCGGCCGCAACCGCCGCGATACACGCCATCGAGCAAGAAGTGGCGGTGCAAGCAATCAACACCGATAAACTTCGCAAACGATTGTTGGCCGACGGAATGGTTTTGGAATGGAAGCCAATCCCAGTACCGGCTATCCCAGGTGGTGTTCGCTAAAGGAAAATTAATCCGAAGCGACTCAATAAGTACCGAGCTTTCTGCTCCCACAATCGGAGAGTTCTGTCCACCCGGGCGAGCCCGTGTTGCAAAAGCCTCAGCTCATTGCCTCAGAGCCCCGAAACTACGGTATGTGTACAGTGCTCCCCTCTCCCAGAATGGGAGAGAGGGGTTGGGCAACGCTGTGAAGCATTTTTGAATGTGTATGCTCAGCACTTGTGTCGGCCTTTCAGGCCTTTTCTGGATGAGATGTCACGCTAACCGGTGGCTCGCGCACACCGGC
>JBGSJV010000137.1:0-55328 GCA_041741535.1 Pirellulaceae bacterium | reverse complement strand
ATTGAAGACCGTCAAAGTATTAGTTCGGAAGTTAGACCATGGCAGTCGGACAAGTTGCTGTCGGTCATGGAAGTGTCCGCGGACTGTTCATCCGCAGTTCGGCTTTGCCATCCGTGGGACTTACCAAACGCTCTCATTTTGCCGCTTCGCGGCTCAGCCATTCGGCGGCTCAGGCCTGGTGTCTCGGCAGATTCAACGATCAGGGGTTCTCGGATTAACCAAGGTCGGACTCTCCCAAATCGGGAAGTTGTTTCCAGACAATCCCTAAGCATTCGTCAATGCGGTGTTTTCGAGACCTCTATTAAGACAAAACCTAATCTTCTTGACAATTGGAGCAACTGCCTTTGAGCAGCACTTCGGTGACCTTGCCGACTTTTTTTAGTTCCCGATTTTCCTTCGTCAATGGTCGGATATCAACGGGCTCCAAGCAGGTGATCTCGCCGCAATCCAGGCACAAGAAATGGGGATGGGGCGAAATCCCAGCATTCAGTTCCATGGCCATCTCGTACCGCCAAACATGATCACCGAGATCCAAACGCCGAAACAAGGCCGCATCCGTCATGTCGTTCAGGGCTCGAAATATGGTGGACGCGTCCGAGCCGTTGGACGTCAACTGTTCTACCAACTCCGCGTGGGTCAGAGGACTTGTCGCACTTTGCACCATTTGCAGGACGGAAATTCGCGCGGGAGTGGCTCTCAAACCGGCTTCCCTGATCATTTTCCGAGCATCGTCGGTGTTCAAGGTCGAAGAAATAGACATCGCCGGGCCTTTTTCAAGCGGTAAGATAATCTTGGGAAGCCCAGCAATCATAACCCAAACGTACTGCAAATGCAAACCAGTTTCGATCGTTTGCCACTTCTGCTGTCCTTGAACTTTGTTACAATCCGCAAGACTTTTGGTTTTCACCCATTGCCCCGCGAATCTTCAAACAGCCCCAAGCCTCGATTCAGAATCATGACAACCGACCTGCGAATTGGCGAGTGTATTTACAACTACGACGTGGTTGTGGTGGGGGCTGGGCATGCTGGAACAGAGGCCGCGATGGCGGCGGCTCGCTTGGGTGCTCGTTGCGCTTTGTTAACCGCCAATCTGGATACGATCGGCCAAATGAGTTGCAATCCGGCGATTGGTGGGATCGCCAAAGGACATATCGTTCGGGAGATCGATGCGTTAGGTGGCATCATGGGGCAAGCGATTGACCGGACGGGACTCCAATTTCGGATGCTGAACCGCAGCAAAGGCCCCGCGATGCATTCGCCGCGGGCGCAAGCGGACAAAAAACTTTATCAGCGAGAAATCAAACGATTGGTCGAGCATCATCCGAATGTCGACCCTCGGCAAGAGACGGTCTTGGACCTGTTGACCGAATCATCGGCCGACGGTGTTCGCGTCGTTGGCGTGACGGTTCAAGGCGGGGCCGTTTATCGCGCGTCCGCCGTCGTGCTGACAACCGGCACTTTTTTGCAGGCCGTGATGCATACGGGTGAAGCGAAAATGGCCGGTGGTCGCGCGGGTGAAGGCACCACGGCCGGAATTAGCGGAGCCTTGCACCGCTTAGGATTTTCCGTGCAACGATTCAAAACGGGAACCCCGGCCCGTCTGAACGGCCGCACCATCGATTATTCACAAACTGAAGTCCAACCCGGGGACCCTGATCCTCAACCATTTTCATTCTTGAATCAGAAACTGACGGTTGAGCAACTTCCTTGTTGGATCACCCACACCAACGCTGCGGTGCATGATTTGATTCGCCAGAACTTGCACCGTTCGCCAATGTACAGTGGACAAATCTCGGCGGGCGGACCGCGTTACTGTCCGTCGATTGAAGACAAGATTGTGCGGTTTGCCGACAAGACGTCCCACCAACTTTATCTGGAGCCAGAAGGTTGGGAGACCACCGAGATCTACGTCAACGGGATTTCAACCAGTCTGCCACGGGACGTTCAGGATCAAATGATCCGCTTGATCCCGGGCCTGCAAAACGCGCAAATCATGCGATATGGGTACGCGGTCGAATACGACTATTGCCCGCCCGACCAACTGTGGCCGACCTTGGAAAGCAAACCTGTCGCGGGCTTGTATCTGGCCGGTCAAATCAACGGCACCACAGGATATGAAGAAGCCGCAGCTCAAGGCCTGTTGGCGGGCGCGAACGCCGCGCTAAAAATCGCTGGGAAGCCGGCGCTTGTCTTGGAGCGTGACTCGGCATACATGGGCGTGTTGATCGATGACTTGGTAACACGCAGCGTCGACGAGCCGTACCGAATGTTCACCAGCCGGGCCGAATATCGTTTGTTGTTGCGTCAAGACAATGCCGATCGACGATTGACCCGTCGCGCTTACGAGCTTGGTTTGGTCGATGAATCGCGATTTCGCACGCTGGAAAAAAAGGAACTCGCAATTGCAGACGCTCGGCGTATCGTGGCGGACAACCGATACCAAGAACAATCGGTTGAGAAATTTCTGCGTCGGCCGGAAACGACGTGGAGCCAATTGTGCGAGATCCTCCCGTCACTTCAAGCATTCGCTCCCGAAGTTGCCGAAGCCGTGACCTATGACGTCAAATACGCGGGTTACGTGGGACGTCAAACCGTGGCGATTGAACGACAACGCCGCTTGAGCGACAAGCGAATTCCATCGGAATGGGACTATCGAACACTTTCACATTTACGAGCGGAGGCCAGAGAGAAACTGGCGCGCGTTCGCCCAACAAACTTGGACCAAGCGAGTCGGATTAGCGGTATTACTCCGGCAGACATTGCGGTGCTGATGATGCACTTGAAATAGCCGGCAAGCGAACTTCGAAAGTGGTTCCATTTCGCGAGTCACTCTTCAGGACCCGAACGGTTCCTCGCAATCGACTGGCAATCGTTTTGACCAGGTACAGTCCGAGACCGGTGCCCTTTGTACGTCGCTCAAGTTCGTTCTCTAAACGCACGAAGCGGCGAAAAATCCGAGCACGGTCGCGCATCGGTATACCTTTCCCGTTGTCTTTGACCAAGATCTGCACTTCATGATCGTCTGCCCGGAAAATCGATGTCACCTGCACAAGCGGAGGCGTACCACCATACTTGATTGCATTGTTCACCAAGTTGTTGATAAGGATCCGCAATTCACTTTCTGGTGCTCGCACAATGCAGGATTCGGTGACTAATTCAAGTTTTGCGTTGGGGTGGCTCGTTTGAAAATCGCTAATAATGGAACTCAATAACGAACTGAGGCAGACGTCGTCGATTCGTTCCTGACTGATTGGCTGATCCAATCGTGCTGCCGCCAAAACTTGATTGATCATCGTATCGAGCCGTTGGGCATCGGCCAACATGAGCCGATAAAACTGCTCGCGTTCCTCATCGGAAACTTCTTGCCGATTCAAGGTTTGGAGCAACAGTTTTAGTGATGCAATGGGAGTCTTTAGTTCGTGCGTCACCGCATCGATAAAGTTGGCTTGGCGAGCGGTGGAGTTGATTACTTTAATCGATAGAACCAAGTAGATGATGATGCCAATCAACACCAAGAGAAAACAGATCGCACCGACGGTCAACAACACCCAATACAAATGGGGCGCTGGATCTTGGATCGCCGTGAATACATTCAACAACACCCATCCGGTTGTCAACAACAACACGAGGACAATCAGAATCACGCCCAACGTGATCGGCAGCTTTAGCGACCGACGTTCCATGATCAAGTTCCGCTCCGATGACTGTTAATGATACGGACAACTGCCGAATGCCCTGCGGGGCGTTCGTACTACTCAGCGAAGCAACTGCGGATCGCCGCGACGGTGACACAGCGACGCAAGATGAGTTCCGCATAAGGCGTTGACCGCTGGCGGGGATTTCCATCGTCGACAGGTCCGATTTGCTCCGCGCCGCGAAAGATCGGATAAATCCGCGAAACCAACCCAATCAACTGACCATGTTCATCGAAGACGCCCGAACCGCTGCTACCGGCTCCAAATGGAGCCGTGACTTCCAACCATTGACTCTTGCCCCGTCTCTGCGCCAACGTCACGTGACGACTGACAATCCCGTGAGTCAATATATAAAACTCAGAACTTGGATGGCTCAATACATACGCTGGCGAGTTGGGACGCGGCAGTTGTGCGGCAATTGGCGCCGGATAAAATGGGCCCTCGCCTTTCAACCGCACCAAGGCGACGTCCGCCAAACGATTCGACGCTAAGATTTCCTCGACCGCATAGCCGCGTCCCGCGTAGTCCATAGCGAAAATGACTCGAGTGTCCTGATCGCGGCGCTCTAGCACGTGATGGTTGGTCAAACAAAGTCCATCGTCGGATATGACAACCCCGCCCGCAATATTTCCATGCATCTCGTCGCACTTGCCACAATCGTACAAAGTCCCAAACAACAAACTGCTTTTAGCAACGTGTTCGTAGGGAAACTTGCCATCGCCGACCACGGTCGCCGGACACATCAGCGTCGATCGTTCCGAAAAACGGAGCGACCGCTGG
This sequence comes from Pirellulaceae bacterium, assembly GCA_041741535.1. GTDB lineage: Bacteria > Planctomycetota > Planctomycetia > Pirellulales > Pirellulaceae > M30B19. The sequence continues at coordinate 50,853 of JBGSJV010000137.1, read as the reverse complement.
ATCGTCTCGACGTCAAGTCCTACGGGCGAGTCGATGATCTTCTGCCCGGCCGCCACAAACGCCTCGTAAATCTTTTTGTTGTCAATTTGCCCGCCCAAAACTCCGAGGGGGTCTTCCAGACCTGCATCAGTGGCCCCGACCGACTCACGCCCCGAATCGTCAATCATCTGCACGGCCAAAGCACTCGGAGTGTTTAGGCCATCGCCAAGGATACAGGTCGCCACTATCAAAGAAACAATCCAATTCATTTGCCGTATTTCCCCGGGTCGTCCGGTCGTATATCCCTGGTGAATCATCGGGCACTGATCGCCCAGAAATTCGTTGCCCGTCCACATATTATAGCGCAACTCGGCCCATTTTAGTGATCCTTCGCTGCTTGTAAACAATTTTTCCTGTGAGATAATCCCGTTCGTCATATGGCTTGTCGCCACACCGGACCACGGACTGAGTGGGGTGTCGATTATCCGCGTGAACTTCGGTCGGACCATCGCATAGAAGGATGCCGCATGCTTCTGGATCTGTCAGATTTTTTGCCCCGCCAATCTCGACCATTACGAGTGAAAATGGACGAGTTCCAACGAGAGGGCCGACTGAAGCATCTGATTTTTGCCTCCCAATTGGAATTGGAGCATCTGAATCGAATCCAACGGTTGGCCGACATCATTCGGCAACTGTCCAAAACGAAAAAGGGCAGTGATGCGCTGCGCAGCTTGCTGAGTCACAAGCGGGCCATGCTGTATTTTACCCAGCCTTCGACTCGAACGTTTCTCTCGTTCATGGCCGCCTGCCAAATCCTAGGGCTGACCTGCAATGAAGTCCGAGACCCCGCCACAAGCAGCGAAATGAAACGAGAATCTCCGCTGGATTCGATTCGAATGTTTAGTAGCTATTTTGATGTGATCATCATGCGGAGCCCGGAAGCCGGGTTTTCCGAATGTTGTGCCTATCTGATGAATGACTTGGAGAGCCAAGAAAAGCGGTCCGTACCCATTATCAATGCGGGGTCGGGTTCGGAAGAACATCCAACCCAAGCGCTTTTGGACGTCTATACCATCCAGCGAACGTTTCAATTCGACAGCACTACCGGAACCTCGGGTAATCGGTTGGCCGAGTTGAACAAGAAGTTCTCGGGGTTGACGACCGGCTTGAGCAACAAAACTTACCTCTTTTGCGGCGACCTCGGGCGTGGTCGAACCGTACGGTCGTTGGCCACGACACTGACAAATTACCGCAACGTCCGCATGTTTTTTGTCTCCCCCAACCATGAAAAACTTCGGCTGGACTCGGCCCTTCGCAAACGATTGGAAGTGGCCAATGTGGAGTTTCACGAATTTGACTCGTTGGATGCAACACTTCAAGGTCAAGACATTTTGTCGTTGACCGATTGTCTCTACATGACGCGGATTCAAATCGAACACAACACGTCGGCGGATACGGCCGCGTTGAATGAAATGGACCTTTCGCCCTATCATCTTTCCCCCGCGCGGTTGGAAAAACTTCGCGAGTACGCCCCAATTCTCCATCCCTTTCCACGCGATAGTGTCGTTCAAGAAATTCCGACCATTATCGACGCAGATCCGCGGGCGATGTATTTTCGACAGGCGCGGAATGGGATGTGGGCTCGCGCTGCGTTGTTGGTCCACATGTTCAATGTCGCCGATCAGTTGCTGTTTCTGCACAATGACTTCTACGGCACTTGAACGAAGCCAATCGACCCATCAATCTTTAAGGCTGTAGCAATTTGAATGCTTCGAGCACTTTCTCTTGATGTTGGCTTCCAAAAACCAAGATCATCAATTGCGAAACGATTTCACGTTCGTTTTGAGTCAAAAAAGCTTCTCCACCCCCGTATTGAGCGATCTGCTCGAACGAATGAAGTCGATTGGGGCTGCGACAGGTGACTGTGGAGATCACGCCTCCTTGCCGCTGACGAAACCCAGCCGACAGTTTGATGATCTGATCCATCGAAGCCTCGTGGGGTGGGGCATCGCCGAACAGCAAGATAACCTTTCGGGTATTGGGTAGAAACTGGTTTTCTTCGATCGACCACCGCAGTCCTTGTTCAACGGACTCAGGTTCGTCGCCTCCGCCACCCGCCGTCACCTCATTCAAGAACAATTGGACTTGATCCAGATTTCGAGTCAACGGCAATCCTTTGACCACGTAGTCATCACCCGTATCGCGGTAAGTGCAAATGCTAATGCGAGTTTGCGGGATCAATTCCATCAACGTACGACCGATGCGTTGAATCTGGCGTTTGACCTGATTGATTTCACCGGTCATGCTACCCGTGCTATCAAAGGTAATCACCAAATCCAGTCCGTCGCGTTTTAGTCGTTCTAACAGCGCTCCAAAATCCTCATTCAGATTCGCAGCCACCGATTCGTTGGGGGTCAGCCATTCCGATAACGGTTGCGAATCGACAATTTGCGACGTGGCAGACTCTGCCGGTAAACTCGGCTGCAACGCAGACAATTGCCATTGGGCCAAGGCTTCTTGCAGCTGATGAGGTGATATCTCGACGGGGGCATTGACCGCCTGGGCCGTGGTTTCCGTTAGGGCCTCGGCGGCTTGCATTTCCGTGGGACGACCAATTTGAATCCTCACTCCCTCAGTCGAATAAAACGCGTCGTTCCCACCCCAAACCATTAGTCCTAACCCCAAAAGCAAAAGGACGTGCAACGCCACGGCAAACAACACCGCCACCACGTAGTGGCCTGACAAGGTCTTGGTCAGTGGAACCAGGTCGACGGTGGGCCCTGATTGTTCGGCTTTCGGTAGAAACACGATCTCATGGCAATGAGGACACTTGCCCTGGCCGCCCAATTGTTCAGCCGAGATCGAAAACAACTTGCCGCAGTAGACGCAATTCAGTTTCATGAGCTTCTGGGTGACCGATCAATAGTCGTGGTTCGCTCCGCGAACCAATGGTCGTCAGTCGTGGTTCGCTCCGCGAACCAACCGTCAATAGTCGTGGTTCGCTCCGCGAACCAAAGTTGCATCGTGACGTGTTCCACGACGATGACCGTGCGACATCGTGTAAAGTACTACTTTAACAGATTGGTCTTGATTCGGCAGCTTGGCATTCGCGGCTAGAATCGTTCGATTTGTGCGTTCGCAGCACCAATTTTCCCGCAAATGTCCGGTGTTTTTGGCACGATCGCTACAATCGTTCCGGATCCCCCCAGTTTCCTAGCTTCCCTAACGAAAACGGTCAAAATTTTAGCGGAATGGGTCGATCCAACAGAATGGGGATCCGTCAGTAGTTCGCTACTATGGTATTTCTTGGTGTGTTGGGCAGGGAGTATACCCATGATTAATCAAATGATTTCGTCGGCAACTGCCATGCAGTCCGCCCAACAAAAAACCCAGGTCGCCTACGCGGTTGCTGCGAAGCAGATGGATTCGCAACGTCATCAAGGCAACATTGCGGTGCAACTTCTGGAAGCCGCTGTCAAAATGGCCGCCCAGGTCAGTAGCAATTCCATCGACACCTACGCCTAGGGATTGTCCTAAGAGCGATCTGCCCGTGGGTGACGCGGCGGTCGCCGACTGGCCGTTCATGTTGTCGTTGTCGCAGACTTAACCAAGACACTCGTTAACCAGCATTACCTAATCCGCCGCGATAACCAGACTTTGGTGGCCGATCATTGGTCGACTTTTTGCCGAGCGATTTCCGAGAGTTCTTCGCGCGCGCCGTTTTCCATATCCCAGAGAATAAGGCCATTTTCAAATCGGTTCATTCGGCCTGTTCCCCAATCCATCTCGTCGGAAGTTGGATAGCCCAGGTCGCTTGTTTCCCAACCAAGACCAGCCCACCGCTCGCGAATGGCACCATAGATGATGCTGGCGGGAGTACGTGGCGACCAATAGATCGAGCCGCGTTCGTAGTGCGTGTAACGTCCTCGTCCATCGGGACAAATCTCTACGCCCGTTAGCGGTTTCCCGAGAAATTCAGCACCGCCAGACGCGTGCCATTTCGCCTCGATCTCTTTGGGAGCGACTTCCGGATCAGCGTCGACCGTTGGCGGTGCGGCATCCTCGGACTTAGCTGACGACTCGACGACGGCCGTCGCAACCGAACGATTTGCGGCAGAATGAATCACGATACGTTGGGCCGATGCGGCATGCCCTTGACCCGAGGGCAGGATGGCGTGACCAACCATGCGATTCTCATCCGAGTGCCGCTTCAATTCGACTCGCCATCCATGCAGCTTATCCCAGCGTGGAGCGGGTTGTTGGAAATCGATCCAGATCCGCATCTGATCTCCATGCAAAATTCCGTTAACTCGAAAAGGTTGATCCGGGTCTCCTTCGCGGTAAAAAGTACCAACGCGGCGCTCCTGAACAATGTGTCCTTGCTCATCTTTGTACTGCTTGTGCTCGAACGATTGTTGCATGAGTCCCGGTAGGTGATAGATGTCCAACGTCCCGTGATTTGGACCAAACTCCAAGTTCCAACGTCCCACAAAAGACAGTTCAGGTTTGGCAACCGGTTGTTCGACTTCGAGCCATGACGCCCACTCGCCGTACTTCAAATAGTCGTACGCAATGTACGTAAAATCGTCACCCGGCTGGTTCGCAGCCGGATGTCCCCAGCTGTTCTTGACCATGAAATATGGATTTGCCGGGTCGCGACGATCGTACCCCACGATCAACATGCGATGGCTCGTGGTGTCTCCGGCCGGTCGGTTGTACTTCCACACCGGGCCGAAATGGTCACCGGCCATGCGAAAGTCCCAAATGACCTCTTTGCCCGACGCGAGCACTTGTTCGACGGCATGCGGGTTCGTTGCATCAGGTTTGGGCAGGAACACGGTGCGTTTTACTTTGTAGTAGAACGGTGCATGCAGCGCGGACTTTGGCAAGCGAGCTTCGTCCAACAAGTGGGTACTAACGTCGTATTGTTTTTGCCAGTAGAGATCGGTTTCTTCGCGACCTTCGGTATCGAACATCGCATCCGTCAGCGGCATATAAACTTCCAGAGGGATCGCCAATGTGCTCGCGGGTTCACAGCCAACCAACGAGTCCACCGACCCACTCATGGTTTCAAAAAGCGGCATTCCACTTTCCCGTTCCCAGGCAGCTGGGACGCGCATGATATTCGTCCGAAATCGGCCGTCGAACTCGCAGGTCTCGAGGTACATCATTCGCGCGACATAGTCCGAAAAGTGCTCGGCAAGATCTAGGTCACCATAACCTGCTCGCTTGTAGGCTGCCTCCATCGCGGCGACGGTGCCATGGATGTAGCAACTTCCGCGCACCCCCTGGCTCTTGACGGCGGTTTGAAAGGGACGCAAATCGACCGCGTCCGGCAGTTGAGCGTGTACGGGAACCCCAGACGACAGGACCAAACAACAAACAAAGCAGGCCAAACGATTCACGACAGAATGTTCCTCGAGAGGGACAAAGAGACTACCACATGAAATCTAGCTCAAGAAATCCGTGATGACGGTAAAATTTTTCGACGCCGAGTAAAAATGGCGGCGGATCTTGTTGAATACCTGCCGCAGGTGAAGTGCCGGTCCTGAAAACGATGCTTGGAACACGGCCGCCGGTAGCTACCCAAACGAGCAATCATTGGTGCCTGTTTCGCAACCCCTAGGGAACTCGTGCGAATCAAGTTCCCCACCGGTGGACAATCTCGTTGTCGATGTTCAATTGGTCCAAAATCCGAGCGACCATAAAATCCACGAGGTCGTCCAGACCTTTGACGCCATGGTACCAACCTGGACTGGCGGGCATGATCACGGCCCCAGCCTCGTGCGCTGCCAACATGTTCTTCAAGGCGACATGACTGACCGGAGTTTCGCGTGGGACCAAAATGAGTTTCCGGCGTTCCTTCAAGTGAACTTCCGCCGCGCGTTGGATCAAGTTGCTACTGATCCCATGAGCAACCGCCGACAGCGTCCCACCTGAACACGGACAGATGACCATTCCGCCAGTCCGATAACTTCCGCTGGCAACCGGGGTAAAAAAATCATGCAATTGATGAAATTGGATACGTCGGGTTTCGTCGGAACTTAAACCGAGCCAAGTCTCTAGGTCTGGAGCATTCAAGTCCAGTCTCAGGCCAAGTTCCTGTTGAATCACTTGGTTCCCGGCAGCGCTCAACAGCAAATGGACCGAGTATCCGCCACGCGCCAACACTTGCAGCAGTCGTCGCGTGTAAACCGCGCCGCTGCCGCCACTGACTGCAACTACAATCGGCAAGCGTTTGGCGGGCGTCTCCATCACGTTGGACATGTCGGTCGGCACTCGCTCGCTCATGCTTTGGTGCCTACGTACAATGTGGCGAGCCCCATGGTCATTGGGTAGAAATTCACGTCGTGCAGTCCAGCCTCGTTCATCATCGCTGCCAACTGCTCGTACTGAGGAAATTGCCCCACACTCTCAGGCAAGTAGCTATACGCATCGCTGCGATTTTTCGCGAACCATTGCCCAACTCGAGGGAGCACGCGCAAGAAATAAAATCGATACAACGAACTCAACGGCCAGACCCTCGGCATGGTAAATTCCAAGACCCCAACGCGACCTCCGCGACGAATCACGCGGGTCATTTCTCGCAGCCCGCCTAAGGTGTCCGAAACATTCCGCAAGCCGAAGGCGACCGTGACCAAATCAAACTGGTCGGAAGGAAACGGAAGTTGCAAGGAATCGGCTTCGACAAATTGCAAATTGGCTACTTTTTGACGCTCGGCCTTCTGCTGTCCGATCTCCAACATCGGGCGGCAGAAATCGGACGCCACAACTTGGACCCCATCCCATTCCTTTTGCGCTGCCTCCGCGGAAGAAAAAATTCGACGCCCAAAACACTCGACTGGCCCCCCCTCAGGGGAAGCGACGGTCATGTTTGAGGCTTTGGAGCCCTTGTTCATTTTCTTGAGCAAAGCCAACGCTAAATCGCCGGTGCCCGTGCAGACGTCCAAAACTTTCCAATCGGCTTGGGGAGCCAAGCGCTCGACCGTTCGCCATCGCCACCACCGGTCGACGTTCATCGACAACAGATGGTTCATCAAGTCGTACTTCGGGGCAATTTCGGCAAACATCTGCCGAACTTTCTGGCCCGATTTGTCGACGACAACGGTTTGACTGTTGGACATGGGATCTCTATTCTACTCAGGCCATCGTGGGCGTTGGCTTGTTGGCCGATTGGGTTATGGGATTGGAGCCAATCCACGTTCTGGCGAACGTAACTACCGTGAGCGCACGTGGCTCCGTGAAGCGAACGTAGCTACTTTCGGTGTTGTTGTACCCCTAGAAAGTGAACCGTGAAAGCTCGGCAAATCTACACATTCTTTTTGCCCGATCTCATTCCCGACGGACTGTTGTCGGACAGCGTCTCGGTGGTCATCGACATTTTGCGAGCGACCACCACGATGACGACCGGCATCGCCAACGGAGCCGCTCGGATTGTGCCGTGTGTCGGCGTCGACCAAGCTCATTTGACGAAGCAGCGACTGATCGACGAACTTGGGCAAGCGAACATCGAACAAGCAAGTTCTTCGGCGGTTCTGCTGGGCGGAGAGCGTTTGGGCAAACCCTTGCCAGGGTTTGATCTTGGGAATGCTCCCGCAACGTATTCGTCAACAGCCATCGGGGGTCGCACGATTGTGATGACGACGACCAACGGCACCCGAGCCATGGATCGCTGCCGAGGGGCTCAGCAAATCGTGATTGGTAGTTTCGCGAATCTTTCCCGGATTGTCCAGCACTTGAGCCAAGCCCACCGTGTCGCACTTGTCTGTTCGGGGACCGACAAACACGTCACTTGCGAGGACGTCTTGTTTGCGGGAGCCGTTACCGCCGAACTGCTGCGGTTGGGCCGCGAGTCCGGAATCACGTGGGAAATCAACGATCAAGCGGAATTGGCCCGGAGCTATTGGCAACAATTGACCAGTTCGGACCGGATGCCAACGACCGAAGCGATCCTCGGCGTGTTCCGCCGCTCCTTAGGCGGTTCGAACTTGATCGCTCAAGGTCGCAGCGAGGATCTGGAGTTTGCCGCTCAGATCGATCGCTTCGACGTCCTCCCAGTGCTAGATCAAGCGACCTGGGAAATCAAGGCTGTGGCGACGGAGATTTGATGCAGTAGATTCGAGCGGCCGTGCGAATCAGGAGGCGGTCGCCAACCAATGCCGGCGAAGCCATTCCCATGTCGTCTTCAGCCAATTCGTTGGTGTGCAGCAAGTCGAAATCATCCCCCGCCTTCAGAACGAACGTCACTCCATCCTCGTTCAAGAGGTAGATCCGATCGCGACTGGCCCACGGCGAAGTAGTAAACGCGCGGCCGTTGGGCAGCCGTTCCGGACCGTAGATTTCCACGCCACTCTTCGAATCGAACACGGCAACCGTACCCCGGTCGTAGAGAGCATACAGCCGATCTTTGTAGACCAAGGTACTAGGGTTGTAAGGCGCGGCTTTAGTTTGGCACCACGCGATGAATTCGTTGGCGGTCTCACCGTCGCGCAAGGAGATGTCGCCTTTGGCTCCCGGCCGAATCGCGTACACCGGCCGGAGCGGGTCCATCACGTATCCCGAGCTAACATACAACAAATCGTCAACGGCATACGGGGTCGCGATCGTGATACTGGACATACCAGTCAACGACCACAGCAGTTGTCCGTTTAAATCGTACGAACGAACTTGACCGGTACCGGGCACCACGATTTCCGTCCGCTGTGGATTGACCCACACGTATGGAGTCGCCCAATTGCTTTTCTCGTCGCGCAGGGTTTGCCAAATTTCTTTCCCCGTCGCCGCATCCAATGCGACCAAATAAGACTGGACTTCGTTGTCGAAGCAGTAGTACAAACGTCCATCGTGCAACACAGGTGAGGCCGCCGTCCCCCAACCATACCGAGTCTCCTGCGGTGTCAATCGATGTTGCCAAACCGCTTGCCCATCCAAGTCGAAACAGAAGATGCCAAGGTTGCCAAAACAGAAGTATACTCGTTGACCGTCGGTCACGGCCGTCTCTGACGCATAACTGCTCTTCAAGTGGATCGCCGCTTGGGGAACCCCCTCGTGAACTTGCTCTTCCCACAGTATTTTGCCGGAGTCCAGGCTCAAGCAATACACCCTCCATTGATGATTGGCCTCCGAAGGTTTGGGACGATCACCGCCAAAGTAGAGTCCCTTCTTAATCTCCTCGGAATCGCCGGTGTTGATCACTGACGTGACAAAAACTTTGTCGCCCCACACAACAGGTGACGACCAACTGCGGCCCGGCAAATCGCATTTCCACGCGACGTTTTCTGTGGTCGACCATTTTTCCGGGAACGTCGCGGAATCCGAAACACCGGTCGCTCCCGGTCCACGGAACTGAGGCCAATGTTCTTGAGCCGATAACGTGGATGCGACCGCGATCACCATCCCAGCGATCACCACACTCGGGTTGCTGGTCCAATGGCTTCTGGAACACTGGGGCCAGTTCCCAACTGCTGGAGGAAACAGACGTGCAAGATTAAGAAAGGTCAACATATTGATCGCCTTGGTTAAGGGGACTCAGGTGAAAAGTAAATGCCCAAGTTATTGCCGTTCGCGCGTTCGCCGTGAGCCGGGCGGTTGAGGATTTGGGCACGGTCCTGGGACTCGTCCCACTGGACCAACGTTGTAGAGCCTCCACCGTCCATGTTCAATCCGTTGTGGGCTCCGAAATGTTTCAACCAGCCTCCGACTTCATGGACCGTGGCACCTTGACTCGCTGCCTGGCGACCGTCGCAGATCACGAATAACAAATAACGTTTGTCGCGACACAGACCGAACCCCGTTCTAGGATGCAAGGTCGTGTCCACTTCGCATGGTTTTCCTTCGGCCAAACAAAACGAAAAGCCAGTCACCGCGAGTTCAATCGACTCCAAATCCGACTCGTTGGGCACAACCCTCAAATCGAACTTGCCATCTTTGGTGATCACCAAGGATGGACGACCGTCGGTTGGGCAGACCAGCTCGCCTTGTGAAATCGCCAAGCCCATCTTGTCCGCAAACGGGTGCGTGATGCCACTTTGAAACGGGCTCCAAGGAGCCGCATTGATTGCTAACAAGACCGGAATCCCGCGTTGGCGTTGTTCCTTGAGAAAGGCTCGTGTCGTTTGGCGTTGCGTACGGATTGTGAACTCTCGAAGAACTTGCTCTTGAAAGTCCGGCATCGGTTGGCCCCATTCGGCAGCTCGATCGGTCGCGACAAACTTTAGCCTTGGCGTCTGCGTATCGACCCGCACCGCATACAGCTTGAGTTTCCGCGGAGCCTGCGCGTTGAAGAACAAGTAGCTCGGACATGTCAGCCCGTCAGCATTCGGGTATTCGCATTCTAACGTCGTGTATTGAATACCCGGGACAAGTGATCGGCTGGTCGTCCAATCGAAATTAGCTTCGCCGTCGGGTCCTTGACCGGAAACCTGGGCCTCCATTACCAGGCCACAGCCCACACACAGCAACAACAACGCGAACACCCGTGTCCGACGATATGGCCAACCTTCCGCAATCATGCTCATCATTCCGTTCCGTTTTCGGAGGCGATTTGTATCCTGCCACCGTCCAGCATACCGGGTCGAACCCGGCAGGGATAGAATCACCGCAACGGTTCGGCGGGAAGAGGAAACGCGGAGAGCGACGGTCGGCCCGTGGGATCGCTTAGCCGCGCCGCAGAGATCGGTAGAGCGGACGTCAGCACTGCCGGGCGCCGCCAAGCGAGTCGGCCTGCAGGTCCCACTCGCACGTACTGGGAGCGCGGAGCGACGCTTGGCTGGGCCGATACCCGCCCAACCAAGCTCTGCTCCTGCGGTTAAACAGACCAACTGCCGTTTTAGCCGCCCCGCCTAGCGAGCCGGTCGGCTGTACCGGCACCCCGAATATTCTGGTATCCTTGGTTGAACGGACCGACCCACCAAGTCAAGCTAACACAGTCTGTGAGTGTGATTCTGCCACTGGAGAAACCACGATGCGTTCGAACTTAGTTTCCGTGATTACGTTTGTTTTGCTCCTATCCTGCATTGCGTTGGGCGCCTTGCTGACGATCTCGCGATCCCAACACCTCGAACAGCAAGCGAAAGCCGATGCAGAAATACGGCAACTGCGCGCCGAGTTGGAGCAGGTCCGGCAAGATGAAATCAAATTAAAGAGGTTCGCTTTGCAGCAAATGCGAGAAACGCTGAACGACCCCGCTCAATTGTCTGTGTTGGGATTTAATGCGAGCCAACTGGCGACCGATTTGATGCCCCATTATCGCAACGATACTTATCTTTGGTGGGTTCTTCTGAAAACAAAGGTCCTTTACGATGGCATCTCCCTCAACGACGCCAAAAAGATTTTGGGAGAACCAACAAAGTTCACGACCGAACCCGCTTACGAAAAACCACCCTATTACGAATGGCACAGTGGTAATTCGAAATTGGCTGCTGATGTAGTTGAGGGTCAGTTCAAGTTCTGGCGACAAACCACAACGGCAATTGGTGGCTATTGACAACTAACGAAGGCATTTTGCGGGTTGCCTTCTGGGGCGTGTTCCCCTCGGCAAAGTTGGCGAACCAAGTCAGTTCTTCAGAAATACTCCCCCAGTCGTGATAGACGACGTTAAATCGACTATACTCGGGACTTGGCAACCCGTGGGATAAGCAGTTCGAAGGAGAGCACTCGCAATGCAACAGAAGTACATCAATCGCTGGGCGTTTCATTTTGGCTGGATGTTGTTGGCCGCCAGTTGTTTGATGGCCTTAAGTGATCGTGCCAATGCGATAGCTTGGTCCGGCGATGTTAATGCAGCGTCGGCATCTGATAACGATCCCGCGTTTGGCTTGGCGTACGCTCCTTCGCCGGAAAAATCGAACGGCAAGCGAGTTGTCTTGTTGGCGGGGGACGAGGAATATCGCAGCGAAGAAGCGTTGCCGATGTTAGGAAAAATCCTCAGTCAACATCACGGCTTTCATTGCACGGTTTTGTTTTCGATGTCGCAGGATGGTTCGATTATCGATCCCAACAATCAAACCGGTGTGGGCGGACTAGAAGCCCTGGATCATGCGGATCTTTTGATCATTGCGACTCGGTTTCGACGACCGTCCGCAGAACAGGCCGTTTACTTGGATCGCTTTCTGAAGAAAGGCAAACCAGTGATCGGCTTGCGAACCGCCACACACGCCTTCACGGGTCGCGGTCGTTTTGGTGATTGGCTGGAGTATGATGACTTTGGGATCAAGATTTTGGGAGAACGTTGGGTCAGCCATCACGGGGGACACAAAGTCCAAGGTGCCCGCAGCGTAACGACCCCAGAATTCAAACAACATCCCATCCTGAACACCGTCGACGAGTTCTTCGCGCCGAGCGACGTCTACGGAGTCGTCAATCTGACGGAAGCCGATCAAGTCCTCATGCTCGGTGCGGTCACCGAGTCACTGGAACCGCATTCACCAAACCTGCCCGGAAAACAGAATGACCCCATGCAGCCTTTGGTATGGTTGCACAAGTACGAAGCTCCCGACGGTGTGACTGGTAAATCCCTGTGCACAACGGCAGGCGCGGCCGTTGACTTGGTAGACCCCAACCTGCGACGCTTGATCGTCAACGCAGCATTTTATTTGACCGACCTTGAAGTACCCAAAGATGCCAACGTGGCCTATGTCGACTCGTTTGACGCCAGCTTCTACGGGTTTACGGACGAAAAGTTCTGGCCGACGCGCAACCTGAAAATTTCGGATTTTGAGTTGGGCAAATCCCCTGCCCGCAAGGATCCGCCGGGAAGTCCCGAATGGCCATTCCGTGATTCAAACAAAGACTGACGTTTGGAGGAATGCCGGCAAGATGGCCAGGCAAAACGACGGCTGGCCGGTACGTCGCCTGGACGTCAGATTTTTCCTCGGAATAACACAAACGGGCGAAGTCCGTGTGGCGACCCAAGATCGGCCACGGATGGAACGACGAATCACGACGTCGATCCATCCTAAGTCGGATTGTCATCCGCAGAACGGCTTTGCATCCGCAGGCATCCCCCGAATTCACCGACATCTAACGCAGAGGACTCCACGCCGGTCCGTTTGTGGCCGCTGGGCCTTGGACTGGCGGATTATTTATTTCCATCAAACCGCGGGCGTCTTTGGGGACAGGCAATTGATCGATCCAGGGCTTGCCTTGGCCGTCGCCATTCATCTCTCCACCCACGAATCCACGGCAAGTGAGTTTCTTACCACCAACCGGGTGAAAATCAACTTCAGCCACTAACTCGGGCATGGCCGCGTTGGCCGCTGTAAAACCAACTTCCAATGGAACATCATTAACGGCCGACGGATTGTTGGTAACGAAATTCCGAATCTTCTCGGCAGGAAATTGCCACGTCCCCAGCAACGAATCGGCTCCCAAACCACGCGGGTTGATGAGCCGCACGGAGTAGGTGCCCACAGGATTGGCGGGTTCACCAAGTTCTGTCATCGATCGCGCAATGATCCGTAAGACGAAACTGTTCGGGCTGGAACCTGGCGTTACCCGCGTCTGAGCCTCGACAAGTTGAACACGAGTCGGAGTAGCAGTCGGAACCGCGACGTCCGCGTTGCCTCCCTCCAAGACACTAGCGCCATTACCCAACTGTGGAACGGCCGCCCGCTGTGGTTCAGGACCACCGCCATTGACAGTGGGCTCTTCCAAGGACCAAGCCTGTTCCCCAGTCGGATCTCCCAATTCGAGGTCCAAGGGGGAACTGCCAGGCGGGTAGACCAATGGCAACGCCGAAGGATAGTTCGGGTTCTGAGCAGCGGCATCACCCTTGGCGGCTAAACGATTCCTCAGTTTCTCGTATTCATTTCGCAGGGACGCGTAGCGATCTTCCAACGCCAGTTTTTCCGAACGCATTTGGTTGATGGCGTCTTGGGCCGAATGATCGGTTTGACAACCAGAAAACGTCGCACCGGCAAGGGCCAGGACAGAAAACGCGACAACAGCCCCAGACGTCGACCCGAAGCAGGATCGATCGCGTGAGGTTCGCTGGGCAAATCGCCCCGCAATTTCGGGATTAGATCGGGTTTCATCCATGATCCCCATCCGTGGTCCTTAGGTGCCGCATCCTACGGCTCAGTATTATGACTTCTTCTTCGCGCCAGTTTCCGCGATACTGCTGACAACATGATCGACCAAGCGATAGCTTTGAGCTTCCTCGGCGGACATGAAATTATCTCGATCCGTATCCCGTTCGATTTCTTCAAGCGATCGGCCGGTGTGTCGTAGCAATATTTCGTTAAGCCGACGTTTCATCTTTGTCAGATTCGCGACGTGAATCTTGATTTCTTCAGCCGTTCCTTGCATGCCTGCCAATGGCTGGTGAATCATGATACTGGCATTGGGCAATGCAAATCGTTTCCCGGCCGCTCCAGCCGCCAACAACAGCGCTCCCATGGAAGCCGCTTGTCCCATGCAATACGTGGCCACATCGCAACTGACATATTGCATCGTGTCGTAGATCGCCAATCCGGCCGTGACACTACCACCAGGCGAGTGCACATACAGGTGAATATCTGCTTTCGGATCTTCGCTCTGCAGGTACAACATCTGAGCAACAATGGAGTTCGCCACATCGCTCGTGACCTGCGTTCCCAAGAACACGATGCGATCTTTCAGCAATCGGCTGTAAATGTCGTATACGCGTTCGTCGCGTCCGTTGTTGTCAACAACGTAAGGAATCAAGGCCATGCTGACCGGCTCCGTAAAAAGTTCTGGAATTGGGCTGCGAAATGTAAAGCACCCGACAAACCTACCTGCGTTCGCCGTGGTGTTGGAATCGGAAGGTTAAACCTCGACCCCATCATCGTCACCATCGGCTTTGGTCTTTTCCGTGACTCGATCCACCAAGCCATATTCTTTAGCCTCGTCGGCACCCATAAAGAAATCACGATCCATGTCGCGGACGATATCTTCAACGGCCTTCCCGGTATGTCTGGCCAGAATCTGGTTCAGCACATCGCGGTAACGGAGAATTTCTTTCGCCTGAATCTCAATGTCGCTGACCTGTCCACCGACGCCACCGTGTGGTTGGTGTACCATTATTCGCGAATTTGGCAACGCACTGCGTTTCCCCTTGGTTCCACCCGCCAACAAAATGGCCGCACCGCTCATGGCGTGCCCGACACAGTAGGTGGCAACCGGACACGACAGAATTTGCATCGTATCGTAGATCGCTAACGTTGCAATCACATCGCCGCCGGGCGAGTTGATGTAAAAATGAATATCTTTCTTGCGGTTTTCACTCTGCAAGTACAAGAGCTTCATCACCAACTCGTTGGCGTTTCCGGTATAAATCTCGCCTTGTAGAAAGACGATCCGGTTCTCGAGCAACAAATCGCCCAAGGTCATCTGACGTTGGCGTTGGTAGTTTTGATAAGCGTGCGAATTCTGGTAGTCCGCACTTCCCGAAAGCTCCGCCAATTTCGGCGAAACGTGGGGATGGTCCCCAAAAAAATGGATTTCTCGCGAGTTCATCGGTTTCCTATCCACTGGAGGTGGGCATACAACTTCGATCTCCGCAACGGCTGTACCAACCCCCTGCGGCTGTCAGAAACTAATCGTTTTCGCAAATTTCAACAAGGTGGCTTTTCAAAACTCATCAGGCCACGCGGCGGCGTTTTCGCCGAGAGAGGATATTATCAGCAACTGGCTCTTCATCTCGAACGTTCGATTCGGCTTCCGGTTCGACGATTCGCTCGGGGCTCAGACGACGGACCTTTGTGACGTCCGGAACCAACTCGCTAGCAGCGCTCTCAGGCTTCGTTTCAGACAACGGCTCCTGACCTAAGTCGATCGAGATTCCGCGGCCCAAGCCGGCAACGCTACTGGAACCAAGTTCTTCGCCAACGACATCACGATAGACAAAACCAAAATAGTTTAGCAACATCCCATAGATCATCATGATACTTACCAACCACCAACTGGTTGGACTGAGTAGTGGATTCGTTGGCAACGACCAAACGCCAGCAAGACGATTCCACGACAAACTCAAACAGATCGAGAGCGAAACACTCGCGGCCGCGAGAAAGACAACCGTGGCTCGCGACTCGCGAACCTCGGCATACAGTCGCACGAGCAACGCGACCATGACAACTCCTACCGAACCCAGTGCGAGCCCGGTCCCAGCCGCGGTAAATGCCTGCGGGAAAACGGCCGCCGCGAAATAGCCGAGTATCGCCGAGGGAACGCTGGTCCCGATCACGGCCAATAACAACGTGGGAATCAACGCCCATTTCCAAACTTGATACGCACCATGGTAATCATCGTTGCGGTGACGACGCAAATGATAAATCTGATAACACAATCCGACATTGAACCAACTGACGACCGAAAGGAACAATTGCCCCAGCGAACCCGGTTGTTCAATCGACCACCATTCCACTCGGCTTAACATCATCCCCCAAAGGGAACCATCGCCTACCAGGTTCAAGGGAAAAAACACAAATCCAATGGCGATGCCAATCGCCCCCGCAATGCAAAGTCCATTCAGCCACGCCGCCTTGGGTAAAACATCCAAGATCGATGGTTGGCTCGAAAGAACTGCGGCCGTTTGGTAGCGTGTAAACGGCTGAGCCGTCGTTTCGGTCGGCAGGGGCTGATCGACATCCAGTCGTTCGTCCCGCATCACTCGGCGACGCCGAGCCGCATTATGTCGAAAATCCATTTTCGACTGACTTTCTTATGTAAGTTGTTCAAGGCGATGAGAAGAGCCTGCCCCTGACTTGTTTCGGCAGCCCGAGGATCGCCACTAAAATCAGCAATGGAAACTGTGATTTTCCGCAGAACCGCTACCGTTCCGCGCCAGCATATGCCAAAGCAACTAACTGCCGACAACGGGATTTGCTAGCACACCCAGTCCCGCGATTTCCACTTCGGTCCGGTCCCCCGGTCGGAGAAAGACCGGCGGAGTCCGAGCCACACCGACGCCCGAGGGCGTACCAGTAAACAGCAAATCACCTGGCCGCAACGTGCAGAATTTCGAAAGATGCTCGATCAAAAACGAAACACTGAAAATAAAGTGCCGAGTGGATGAATCCTGCATCGTATTTCCGTTCAAACGAAACTGGACGCTTGCGTCGTCGGCATTCTCAAATGCATCGGCCGTTTGGATCCAAGGCCCCAGCGGAGCAAAGGAATCGAAGGTTTTCCCTAAAAGCCATTGACCACCGGGCTTTCCTTTTTGCCAATCCCGAGCCGACACATCGTGTCCACAGGTGTACCCGAACACAAAATCCAGAGCGTTTGCGGCTGGAATGTTCCGCCCCTCTTTGCCAATGACAACGACCAATTCGGCTTCGTAATCGACCTTGTCGCTAATCACGGGGAGCACAATCGGTTGCTCGTGTCCGGTCAAGGTTGTGGGAAACTTGTTGAACACGACCGGAATCGTTGGTAATTCGGCTCCCGTCTCGGTGGCGTGATCCGCGTAGTTCAGCCCGATACATAAGATCTTGTTGGGTTCGACCACGGGTGGCAACCAACGAACTTCGGGCGGCAATTCGATGGGCCGAGCGTCGCGATTTAGTTGGCCGCGCACCGACGCCCAATGCTCGATCAACTTGGTCGAATCCGCAGCGAGCCCCTGACAAAATCCGTTCGGAAGCAGGTCGCGACCCAAAAACCAATCGGACTCATTACCAAGAATCAACGTCGCGGGAGTCTCGCGAAAACTGGGCGTGAATACGTTGGACCGGACGGTCGAATCGGACGATCCGTAGTTAGCGCTGGAGATTAGTGCGATCTTCATCGTTCATTTGTCTTCGTTAACGCGACTGGAATTGAATACCCGACCTGCAAAATGGTCGCCGGATTCGATTGTGAGAAACGCTGCTCAAGTGTCATGTTAACTTCGGCGATGTTTTCTGCAATCCGCCGATGGCCGGCGGCCAACGCAACTGCGGCATTATCCATGAAATTGCCACAATCGCTTTTTTCCGGACAATTGCCCAACCGTGCGGCGGGATGGCAAATGTTATCAAAAAAGTCCACCGCACAATGTCCGGCAGAGCCTATTTTCTGTAGTCAAGGTACTGCTCATCGGGGACTCGGCGCGTCAGGGAGAGTCGGAGCGGCAGGATGCCAAGGTCGGATCGCAACACACACCGGGGTCATTAGAAACAAAATCAAGTCTACCCATGAACGAATCGACAATTCCGAATACTTTGCCGCACACAAATGCTTTTTGCGTGATTCCGCCTTTGGTGGATCGCTGTGAGCCCAATTGGCGGGATCTTTCGGCCGAGCGAGACATCCTACAAATCAAACAATACGCGGAATCGCGGTTGGGTGTCGCATCCAGCCTGTTGTTGGCCTTGGCCGCCAAATATCGCCCCGCTGCGATGCACTCGGTTCGCATTGCGATCGGACTCGGGAGCTGGGCCCAACACCTAAAACTTGACCCTGTCCAATCCCAAGTCATTGAAATCGCCGGAGCCCTACATGATCTGGGAAAAATCGGCGTCTGCGATTCGATTTTGCAGAAGCGCGGCGTGCTGACTCCCGAAGAATATGCCATTGTTGATTACAATCGTCACAACGTCATCAGCATTTTGAAACCAGCCTTGGCTAGTCGAGAGATCGCCGAAGCAATTTATTTTGGCATCGCACATTTCGATGGTTCCAAAGGCGAGTTTGCTCGCAAGGGCCAACAACTTCCAACCGCCGCGCGGATGTTGGCAATCGCCGACGCTTTTGATTCCATGACCGCGGAATCGTGCTACCGCCAATATCGAACCGTGGAGTCCGCCGTCGCGGAGCTGTTTGCTCAGGGCGACCGACAATTTGATCTGGAGTTGGTCCGCTCGTTTGCCAAATTTATTGAATCGCACAATGTTTGGACCAGCGGCGAGTCGGTCGGGCAGTGGTTACAGTCTCTCAAAGAACTAAGTAACGACAACCTCTGGAGCACCAACGTCGGGGTAAAAACCGCGGGGCAGCAAGCATTTGATCGCGCGTACGATAAAGTCTTGTTGAGCATGCTGAGCGCCGGTGTAATCTTTGTCGATACGAACTTCAGCATCTCGTTGTGGAATCCCGCGGCCGAAGAAATCACGGGCATTCCCGCGATGGAGATCTACAATCGTCGTTGGCAATGGGCTCGGTTTGAAGCCCACGACGAGTGCGAATTGCCGGCCGATTCCGGGAGTTGCCCGATTGCCCGTTGCCTGGCACAACAAAAACCCATCACGTTCAAAGGTTCCATCGAACGTCCAAACAAGACCCGTTGCGCGGTGTCCATAACAGCCAGCCCCGTTTATTCCAAGTCACGAGTGCTTTTGGGCGCATCCGTTGTGCTCAACGATATGTCGTCCGAAAAAAATCTCAAGCAACGCGTGCAGCAATTGGCCATCGCGGCCAATACTGATCCTTTGACTGGCGTTGCCAACCGCAGCGAATTCGATCGGATGTTCCGCCAAGTCTTGGACGAACATGCGGCTCAACATTCGCCGTTGAGCTTGATATTCTGCGACATCGATTTCTTCAAGCGAATCAACGACGATTACGGTCACGATGCCGGTGATGAAGCCTTGATCGGCTTCGCGGCTCACCTGCAACGCAATGGCCGCTTAGGTGACTTGGTCAGCCGACTGGGTGGCGAAGAGTTCGGGATTCTCTGCCCCGAAACTGATATCAACAAAGCCACCGAACGAGCGGAACAAATTCGCAGTTCCTTGCAAGCATTGCCATTCAAGTCGTTGAAGAACCGTTGCCTAACCAGTAGTTTTGGCGTGGCCGAATTACAAAGTGGCGATACCGTCGAATCGATCATGCGTCGAGCAGACCGGGCACTGATGAAAGCCAAGCAAGAGGGGCGAAATCGAGTCGTTAGCTTGTCCGGCTTCCAAGAAATGGAACTAGAGCAAAGGACCAAAGAAACTGCTCAAAGCAGTTCCCTATTCGGGTGGCTGTTTGGTCGCGGTCAAGATATCAAGATGCAACTGCGAAAAGAACTGATCAGCACGGTGCCACGCGAGATCGTGATCGAAAAGATCAAAGGCTACATCAGCGACTTCGATGCCAAGATCGAATCGGCGTCCACCGAACATGTTGCATTTGATATCGATTCATCACGAGTCGAACAAGCCCGTCGCTCCAACGACCGCACCGGATTCTTCCGGGTAAAATTAATCATTGGTGATCCTGAAGATCAACGCCCCGGGTCCGGAACCTCCATTCTTGTCAGCATCGCTCCGACCGGCTCGCGAAATCGCCGCCAAACGGAAATTGCCGAAGCCATGGATAACGTCTATCGCAGCCTTCGATCGTATATCGTCGCGAAAGAAAAAGGCGAACGAACCGTCGGAATGTTGGAACCAGCCGCGACCCGACCTGGGGAAGGCCGAGTTTAGGCCGAGTCACAAAAGTAGTCTGCCCCTCTCCCGTGATGTCGTTTCGTCTGTGATCTTTCATACCATCCAATTGGCCAGCGCCTTTTAGTGACAAAGACTGGTTCGTTGCTAAATGGAGTGGACGATCCGTGGCTCGTAAGACGGGTGGGGATTGTCTCTACGGTTAAAAGGTGGTTCAATACACGGTTAGCAGTAACCGGTATTCATTCCGGTACTGAATTTTATTCCGTGCCCCAACTTTCCGTAGGACTCTAGACCCATGGCTTATACTCTGCCTGAATTGCCGTACGCCAAAGACGCTTTGGAACCCCACATCGATACCCGGACGATGGAGATCCATCACGGAAAACATCACGCCGCTTATATCAACAACGTGAATGCCGCGATTGCTGGAACTGAATTGGAAGGCAAGAGCGTCGAAGATTTGATCTCGAACATGGGTGCGGTTCCCGCCGATAAACAGGCTGTGGTACGCAATAATGGTGGCGGCCATGCGAATCACTCGCTATTTTGGACCATCATGAAACCACAAGGTGGCGGAACTCCGACCGGCGAACTAGCCGCCGCGATCGACGCGACCTTTGGAAGCTTTCAAACATTCAAGGAAAAATTCGCCGCCGCCGCTGCGACTCGGTTCGGTAGCGGCTGGGCGTGGCTCAGCGTCGACAAAGGTAAACTGATTGTCGAAAGCACTCCAAATCAGGACAGCCCGTTGATGGAAGGGCGAACACCGATTTTGGGAGTTGATGTTTGGGAACATGCTTATTACCTGAACTACCAGAATCGTCGTCCCGACTACGTGACCGCGTTCTTTAACGTGATCAATTGGGACGAAGTCGCGCGTCGCTACGCGGCCGCAAAATAAGCGGCGTAGGCCCGCTTCGATCTCTCAGCCCGTCCACGTTCTGGCGAATCTAGACCGTTAAAGTCCTTAGTTTTTTGTAGCGACGCTCGCCAGAGCGTGAATGTGGCGTGTCCGACGCGTAGGAATAATCCTTAGCGCCGAGATTGCCCCAAGGCTCGGAAAGGTCGTTCCCCCGTTCCATCGAATTGGGCAAGACCCGTCGAATCGTGTTCCACGATGGGCAAGAACCGTGGTTTAGCAACCGCACTTAATTGGTTGGTAGACGACGGATTGGCGATCACATGAGCCAGTCTCGCTTGTTCCAGCAGCTCGTGTACGTTGTCGATTGCCGAATAACGTCCTTCGTTGCTCCCCACAACCGCCGCGTTGCAGACTCCAATCAAATGGCCCTCGGCTGTGAATAAACCGCCGCCGCTGCGCCCCACGACCGGGCGACCGTGCACCGCGAACTTCCGGGCCATGCGGTCGTCGGACGGTTGACCCGGCACTTGAACGGCGCCGCAGCGCACAATGGCCAAATGCTCGCCGCGTCGCACCGTTGCGGGAGCCCCTTGGTCACAGCCCACGCTAAATGCGACGTGCCCACGTTCTGGACTGAAATCAGCCGAGGTAATCGGCATGGGTTCGATCGGCAGATTGGTTCGGGCAGCGACCAATGCGACATCGGGAGCGCCTGCGTCGAACAACAACAACCGTCCCAAAACTGTTTCCTTGGGTTGGCCATCGGAAAAGTCCAATTCAACGCGAATGGTCCCCTGCCCCTGGCTGTCGCGGAATACATGGCCGCAAGTCAGCAAGAGGATATCGGGGCCCTGCCGGTGGATGACGGTGGCGGTTCCATAGTCGGTCACCGACTGCCCGCGATCTTGATACTCGATTTTCAAACGCCCCGTCGCCTGCAGTGCTTGCCTCTCGGCGGCAGTCAAATCAGCCCACTCAATCGTGGCCGTTGGATCGACATTGCTCGGCTCCAAATTGGACGAGTCGAGATTTCGCCCCGTCTGACGAGCCGCCGGGCGCAGCCGATCAAAGAAATTAACGATCGGGGACAGAGCCGTGGGTTTGGTTAGAACGTTTTGGTCTGCCACATGACCCGCGTCAATCAATAACGAGTTGACCTGGTACGAACTCAAGACACCACTATGCCGTTTGAGTTCTTGTCCGTCCTTTAGAAGTACAAACGTGGGGGTGCCGAGAACTTGGAATTGCCGGACGAGATCGGGGTTTGCATGCGTATCGACGACTTGCAGAGGAAAGCCGCGGTCAATCAAGTGGTCCAACATGGGCTGCATCTGCCGACACGGTGGACATTGTTGCTGCGTGAAGTACAGCAAGGTCACGCCAGCCGGTGCAACAGCTGGGTCCGATCCGTTGGAGACATTCGACGCCAGGGCGGCGTTTACGGTCTCACGTGGTTCGTCAGGGAAATTCGCGTGCGAATCGCTGGACAACAGGGTTGTTGTAATGATGGTTGCGACCAACACGGTGGCCCAGAACACCCTAGGCTCTGTCCGAAAAAGGGTCTGGCCCTTTCGCGTCATGCCTTTTTGTCCGAGATTACGACATGCCCTCCGAACCCACAGCCCAAACCGTTGCCGACCCGCAGCGTAGAAACTTAATGACAAGTCTCTGCAAAACATAAAAAACCCTTCCCTGGGTATCCGGCCCGAAAGCCGGCGGTCGATCCATGACCTGTAATTTCGTCCCGTTGGCATGCATCCGCGCCAACCACTCCAGTCACCTCAGGACTGAAGAATTCATAACGTGTTCCGAATTGAAAAAAACGGCAACCCCAATATTTTTGACCACGTCGGAACATGCTGGCAACCACATGCGTTTCTCCAATCGCACGTGGTTGCGCGAGTTGTGAACAAGCGCGCTCGTTGTTTCACAGGCGTGCGAATTCGCTCTGAATTTCCGATGGTTTGCCCCCCAACAGGACATTTTTTCGGAGTTTTCAGGCGAAATCAATGTGGTACGCAAATTGCTTTCATTGGCCTGGCCCCGTATCCTGGGGAGAGCATTGTCATCGCGTCATGACGAAATCGGAGATTAATCAATGAGCAATCGAGACCTGTCGAAAATCAAGCAAAAACTTGAAACACAATTGCGGATACTGGAGGAGCGCGCCCAGCGAATAGAGGCTCGCTTGAGTGATCCTGGTAGTCCGGATTGGGAAGAGAATGCCGTCATCCACGAAGACGACGAGGTCTTGACTGCTTTGAGCGAGCGAGCAGACGGCGATATCCACGACATACGGTTGGCCTTGAAGCGGATCGCCGATGGGACCTACGGAACATGCGTGCGGTGTCATTCCCCGATTGCCTTGACACGGCTGGAGGCATTGCCTTTCACAGCGAATTGTGTCGCCTGTGCCGCAAACGGTTAGTCGCAGGTCTCGGGTGGTCGTGCGGCTTACGATTTCGGCTTGGGCGATGATCGGGCTGGTCCATTTTTAGTTTTCTCCTTTGGCGGTTGGTTCTTGAAACGCCTGCGAGAGTTGTGGCGCGCCCGGTCGAGAGCTTGCCGGAGGAACCGTCCCCCAGATCGGCGAGATTCCCTCCGAATATCGGCCCGTTTGGACGCAGTCCAAACGAGTGTTACCTGCCGAACCGGGTTTATCGTATTGTGTTGTGTTGTTACGTGTTCGAGCGTAGACTAGATCGGTTCGCCTCTGAGAATTTCTGTTCAACTTTCGGCGCTGACGTCAATGTCCGAGTTCTTTCAAGACAACCCCTACGCCGCACCAACAACAACGCCCGGCCCGCCATTGGGGCAAGCTCGCTTTTATGGGTTAGTGACGCAACAGTTGAATTTTTCCACGATTTACCAATTGAGTCGACATCCCTTGGTTTGGCTGTATTGGATCCTTCAACCATGGCTCACTCGACCTCGTGATCGTTTTACAACGGGAATTGTCAATCCCTTATCACCGGCAGATCTTCAAATCGACGATTTGGAGCGGCATATCCGCGAGCGACTCTCAGAGCAACATCCAGTGCTAGTGCGGGAAGGTTTCCAATTTGCAGGGTTCTACAATGGCCCCACATTTGGTTTGGCGAAAAACCTGGGCGAGCTCTGGTACGACGAACACACGATCTGTATCAACCTGCTGGTCCAAGTGGTTTCCATCCGTCGTGGCAAGAAAGTCTCAGCAATCCAAGTGTTGCTGACTCGGCATCATGATCAAATGTCGACTCAAACGACAAATTCGGGAATCAACTTCGATGACGATTCTTCGGTCGATACCTTACTCTTGCCCGCTACCGAGTTGTCGGTGTTGATTCATCGTCATCGCGATCGAATCCGTCCGAAGTCCTCCATGCCGAATTTGAATCACGAAGCAGTTTGGCAGGAAATGTGGCAGAAAGCCAGCCAAGAAGTCCAGAAGCTCGAAAAGCGTGGTTTGTTAAAGGCGGTTACCGAGAACCAGTTGGAATCTTTAATCGCCTATTCACAGTTCATCGATTTTCGCGAGTGCGCGATACCTTGGATTGTCCGTGTCTCCTGTTCACTCAAGCTGCCACTGTACCTGTGGTTGTTATCGCTGCTTGCAGTGATGATGGGCTACCCATCCTTTCGTTGGGCGATTTATGGGATGCCGGCTTGGTGGTTCCTCAACAACTTGATTTCGTTCCCACTTTACAAATTTTTTCTGCAGCCTGATCCGTACAATCGCCTACCGCCTTGCGACTATTTTTATTACTTACGAGGTTGACCCAACACGCGCAATTGTTCGTAATGCTCTAACCATCGCCCTGTCCATCTTCAATAGTAAGTTCATGTCAAAAGTTCCACTATGTGGTGATTGTCAACCATGGCGAATGCCGCCAACGTTACTGCAATGGCTGTGTCGCGCGGAGATAGGCAAACAGGTCGCGGAGCTCTTGGTCGGACATCGGTTTCAAGAGGTCGCTGGGCATCAACGAAGGAGCAATGGCCGACATGTCGTCGATGTCTTCACGTGACAACACATAAGTCTCGCCATTTGCCCCACGCAACACGACGACTCGATTGTCTTGATCGACAACAAATCCCGACAGGACTCGGCCGTCCGAGGTTGCCACGATGGTATTTTCGTACCCTTCCCGCACCTCAGCACTGGGGTTGACAACGTTCACCAACAATCGCTGCAAGTCATCGCGTTGGTAATTGGTCAACTCGGGGCCCACGGTATGCCCTTCCCCAAACAAGACATGGCATTTCCCACAGTTCGCGGTGTAAAGCTGTTTGCCGCGATAGGGATTTCCCGCGGCGGCGGCCAGTAATCGATTGAGCCGGTCCACTTCGGCCTGCATTTCTGCGGTCGTCGCGCCGGGCAAAGTCCCCCAAGAACGCTCGATGGCTGCTTGGATTGTCGCATCGTTATGCAGCCGCATTCGCCGCACCTGGGCGACGTCAACCGACGCTTGATCGATCTGGCCCGCATCCATGGCCATCAACATTGCCTGGGTCCAATTCGCGCGTGTCGCCAATAGAGACTGGATGGCCACTTGTTCCGTTTCCGGTTTGGTGCGGTAGCCGGCCAGCAAACTTTCCGCGATTTTGGGATCGTCAAATTTGGACAACGCCTGCAGTGCTGCCTGGCGGAGTTTCCCCTCGCGCGAACTTTCCACCACGGCCATGATCGCGTTCAAGGTTTCAGATCGCCCCAATTCCCCCAAAACTTCGAGCAATTGCAGCTGAGTTTGGAGATCAGCCTGCGGATCACCGAGAATGGCCACGGCTTCTTCAATCGCGCGAGGGTCACTCCGGCGCACGCGTAGAATCAGCGAACCACCGCCAGTTTCCGCTAACGCTTCGATCAACTCTTGCGGCAAAGCAGCCAACGATCGGCCTTGAAACGCTGCTTCGAATCCTTTGAGCAACACCTCGATGTGAAGACGCTCCGGGGCTTGCCGCAACAATCGCGCGCAGGCGACCAGATCCCGCTGCGTGCCCGATTGGGCAAACCGCCGCATCAATCGTTCCAAGATCACATGCTGCACAAGTGGTTGCTGCCAAAGCTCCGCGCTTTCAAACAACTTGAGCACCGACTCTGGGTTTTCGCCAACCTTTGCTTCGATCGCCCACCACAATAACAAGGGCAAATGGACATCGTTGAGATCCTCACTGCGGCCCAACAGCGGTTGAAGGATCGCCAACGCCTGCTCCGGTGGCAGTCGCCGAGCCGAGCAAGCCAATTGACTTCGCACTTCGACATTTGCCTCGGTCGTGGCCAACATCGCCAGTCGCGCCGCCATCGTTTCCGAGATCACGCGTTCGTCGCACAATAACCGAATCGTCCATAACCGCACGTGAGGGTCCGCGTGTTCCAATAGTTCGAATGCGGTCGCCGAATCCAAACCACCAACGGCGTGCAAAGCCCACAAACAATCCAGTGGAAACGGCGTGTCGCTTTGTGACAGTAGCCTCTTCAGCGGCTCGACCAGAGTTTCGTCGTGGCGTTCGCGAACCAGCCGCAAGGTCGTTTCGCGAATCCAACGATTCTGGGACTGCAAGGACAATAACTGTGCGGATGTGGATGCTTCGGTCAAGTTGAAGTTTGTTCGCGTCGGTGACAAACCTTCGGTCGCTGCCACCAAACGATAGATTCTTCCGCTCTCGCGATCCACTCGACCTTGATAATGACTGGCGTGATCAATGCGTTGTTCGTAGAAGTCGGCAATGTACACGGCCCCGTCCGGACCCGCTTGAATGTGGACGGGACGACACCAAGAATCGTCGGTTGTGAAGCCGTGCCCCACATCGTATGTGCGAAACGACGACCCGTCCGGTTGCCGTTCGGAAATGGTCACATGGCTTTGCAGAGGAGCCACGCCAAACACGCGACCGTGATAGTTTTTCGGCAATTCGGTCGATTCATATACCAACAGATCGTGAGTGAATCTCGCCACGTTGGGATGTTTCATCTGTGGGAAATATCCAAACGCATACGGATTCGACAACTCGCCGTGTTTGCCGAATCCTTTTTGATAATATCCACCTTGAACGAAATGAAACCCACGCGTGTCGCCCCCGTTGTGCCCGGAGAAGATTCGCCCCTTGCTGTCGATCTCTACACCAAATGAATTACCGCCACCTTCGGCAAAGATTTCGTAGCGCCGCTGGACCGGATGATAGCGCCAGATCGCTTGTCCCAGAGAATAGGTGGGAGGTTCGTCCGAGCCTGGGCGTTTGATCACCCCGGTAACGGTGCTGCCTTGCGCGGCGTAAAGCCACCCATCGGGTCCCCAGCGCAGACTATTTGCCAATGAATGCGAATCTTCGATTCCAAATCCCGACAAGTGAACTTCCGGCGGACCGTCCGGACGATCATCACGATCTTGATCGGGATAGAACAATAGATAAGGTGGATTCAAGACCCAGACGCCACCTTGGGCAATGGCAAACGAAGAAACCAAACTCAAACCATCGATAAAGGTCCGTTGCGTCTCAAAATATCCGTCATGATCTTGATCTTCATGAATCGTGATCTTGTCGGCACCCACAAAATGATGAGGTGGGGCGGGCGGAACTTGGTCGTACACCGTCCGCAGAAACTTGTCCCAACTCACGGCCGTCAAACCAGCGGGGTTGGGATACTGAAGGTATTGGACAACCCACAAGCGACCACGTTCGTCGAACTTAAACGACAACGGTTGACCAATATCCGGATCACCCAATGTCAATTCCAACCGCAGATCGTCTGGAGTCTTGAATCTTGCCAGCGCTGCTTGCGGCGACAAAGGTCCCACTTCATTTTGCAATTTCTTTAGAGAACTCTTCGTGGCAACCGCATCGACCAACTCGTGAAATGTTGGCAACCCATCCACTTGCTCGACGGGACGCTTCCACGAGCCATCATCCCCGGCCCGATGTTGCCACGCGCCTGCTAACCGAATCGCGTGCTCGCCGCCAAACAACACCGGAGCCGCCACATTGAAGTTCGTCCTCGCATCACTGACGAAGATGCGAATGGCGATCACGTTCGGTTGATCGGTTAACACCAATTGCGGGGAAATCTTGAAATACCCGTCATGGCCCAGTCCGCTGCGAAACTCGGGAGGAAATTGACCGAACTGGCCGATGGCGACGCCATTGAAAAAAATCTCGCGCGCGTCATCCAACGCTTCGACGTATAGTTCCAGTCCTTGATTGTCCCACGTTTCTGGCACCTCCACGGCACAACGAAACCAAGCAAATCCATCGCGCGTGTATTCCAGTCCATTGGGCGGCTCTTTCCAAGCAGCCGGAACCATGACGTTCTGCCAGTGATCGTCTACTTGGTTGTTGCAAATGGCAAACGATACTGCATTTGCGATAACTCCCAGGAAACAACACACACCCACAACGACGCGACGGAGCATCAAACGCTGCATAAGATGACTCGACAAATGGAGAGGCATTTTGCCGGCGGGCCAATTTACCCAATCCGGTCCCCGGATCGATTCAGAACCGGAATGCAACTTAACTTGTGCAAGCGTGCGAGTCAAATAGCGGCAGAACAGCCGCTCTCGAGCGATCCGTTATCGCGCTCGACGAGCAGCACGGCGGGCTAGGAGTCCAACCGTAAATAAGAACAGCACGCCCCCGGACCCTGGTTCGGGGACGGCTGTCATTCGCCATGACAGGGCGAAACTGTTCGAGAAATTCGAGTGATTCTGTACTCGGAAGCGATAGGTTCCAGAACTCAGAAAACTCAATGACAAATGTTCGACGTTGTCCACGGAACTGTTGCTGAAATCGACAACGGCGTCCGTCGAATCGAGCAGTGTTAGGCTGAAATCTGCCAAGTTCGCTGCTGGAGCAAAAACTCCCGCACTTGGGTCCGTATCCGTGACTTGAATGTTCCAATTCAACATGACCGAAAGATCTTCCACACCCCAATTTCCCACCGCAAACTCGTAGTACATGGCCGTATCGTTCCCAGCCAGCGACGCTTCGTAGTCCCAACCCATCAAACCGACTTGTGACGTTGGAGCGACCAAGTGCCCATCAAATTGTCCGGCCGCCATCGTGTGGTAACTGTTGCGAATGTTCAATTGCCCGGCGCCGTATTGTTCGTCCAGCGGCCGTGTGTTGGTGCGATCCCAATTCATGCTCGGTTCCTTGGTCGCACCGGACATCAAGAGGGACTTGATCACTTCGGATCGTCGTGCATCGGCAGCGTCCGAGCCCATATTGTCGGCCTTGGCATGCAATAACGCCGCCGCCGAGCTCACCACTCCCGTCGCATCACTAGTCGAACCCAATGGAGCAACCAAGTCCGGCTTGACCCGACCATTGCCATAGAGATTCGTCAAACCAAACGAATGAGCACCATTGGAACGCCCGACGGCAATCGTGTTGTAACCCTGCGTGAACAAGCGCGGTAAAGCCGAAGTTGATCCGTTATCTGCCCCGACGGCAACCGTTGTGCCGCTTTGATTGACGTAGTAGTCCATGCGCATCGAAAAGTTAATCGCATCTGCTTCCGAGACGTCTCCGGTTCTTGCCACATACGAATGGTTGGATACTCGGAATGTCTCCGTGAGTGGTGTGCCACTGCCCCCAGGCGCCAATCGACCGTTGATCCAATCCACCGCTTCAAAACCGGTCACATTGGTAATGCCCGGTGCCATGCTGGAAGTGTTACCGAAAAATAACCGACCAACCGACAACGCGTGACTCGAGTTCCCGTTGCTGGGTCCAGACCCGGCGACAATCGTTTTGCCAGTAAATTCAGCGTCGGCGGTATTTGGCATATAACGACCGGCCGCACCAAAACTGGCCTCGACCAACGCCACTTCGATTCCGGCGCCCGTCTCCAAGCTTCCGCCCAACTCGCCAAACAGTGCGTTGTAACCAATCGCGTCTTTATACGGTTGAGCCTGGGCCGTTGCTACAGAAAACCCGGCCAAGGCACAAACCAACAACAAACGGCGTAAGGTAGTCATCGATGAAATACGCTCGAAATTCATAGGAGTTTTCCCAAGTCAATAATCGACGGCCGCCCTTGCGCGACTCATCCCGGGGCCTACCCCCAGATCGCGGAATCAGAGTCCTGACCTCTACCAGCGTACTTACGCCCAGAAAAATTTGCAAGGAATTCCAGATCCACAGAACTGCTTTGCCATCCGCAGGCATCGGCGGTTGCGTCGAGAAACCCACCGGTTTCTACCAGCTCCGGTCGACTATGGCCGTTGGTTACAACAAGTTAAAAACAGTGTCCATTTCGGCGGAAATCTCTTTTAGTTGCTCCAGTCCCCCGCCATTGACTTCGGCCGCTGCCCAACCGTAATAGTCGATTTCTGCCAAGGCCTTGCGGACGTCCGCCCAGTCCAAATCCCCTTCCGTGATCTTCGTAAACTTGTTTTCCGCCCGAGAGAAACCTTTTAAATCGAGCTTGACGATTCGCTTGCCAAGTTGGCGAATCCAGTCGCCCATGCTGCCGTACTTCCAGTGATTTCCAATATCGAACTGCATGCCGACCCACGGTGAATTCAGCTCGTCGACATACTTGACGTACTGGTCGGCCGTTTGGGTGTGCGGTCCATTGTGGTCGTACAGGAAGTGATTCCAAACATTTTCGATCGCGATATAAACCCCCAATTGGGTCGCCAATGGCAGGGCTTTGGCGATGTTTTCGATCGAACGTGGCCAAATCTCATGGAGCGGTCCGTCGTTGCCATGCCCGACGACCAACAACACCGTATGTCCGCCAACCGCCTTGGTTGCCTCCAAAGCATGCTTCAGGTCATCCAACGCTTTCTGCCGAGTTTCCGGATTGGGGTCTGTGTGGCGAATGCTCCAGTGTGTGGAGCAAACGGTACCATCGACCGGTAACCCTGTCTCCTGAATCGCGTGGATGGTGGCCTTCACGTCCATGCCCGGCGAGTCCATCTCGATGCCGTCAAACCGGGCTTCTTTACACGCCGTGAATTTGTCGATGAGCGTTCCCTCGACACCGACCATGCCGATCTTGAGCGTTTTGTAGAGTCGGCCTTTAAGAGAAACATCGTCGCGCAACGAATGGACAACTGGGGCCGAACCGGTCGCACCCCATGTCGAAACCACTCCTCCGGCCGAACCGGCCAACAGGGTGCCTCCTAAACCAGCCGAGGCAGCTTGGAGGAATTTTCGTCGGTGAATGGCGGGAATCGGCATGGAATAAACTCCTCGAAAGTTGGGCGTATTTTCAGGCATCGCGGGAACAAACGCTTGCGGGCATTCCGCAGAACGAGCTTCCTTTGACGGAAGGACACAGCAAACGGAGCACAAACGACGGCTCCATATTAGACCGGGCGTGTACGACAAACAACATCCGGGACATCAGCGAAACTGGTCGACCGCAACTTTCCACAGTTTCTCGGCTTTAGGCAGGCTTTCCTGAGGACGCAATTTGGCAATCGTCAAGAACTCCGCGAAGTGTTTCTGGGGCAAATGGAGTTGATACAGCGTCTCGCCGCTCGCTGCCGAAGTCCCGGAACTATTGTCAGCAACTTGCAAGATAACGGTGAGGTCCTGCAAGTGCATGTCTTGGGCGCGGACCAAATAGTCGGCCATTTGCAAGTTCAAGGCCTTCAAATGGAACTCCTTGAGCGCCTTGTTGAGTTCGGTCGCGTCTTTGTTTTCCATGATTTTGCGGACAACCTGATCGTCGTTACTCCGAATCGACAAAGTCACTTCGTGTCCCTGAGGATCGGCCGCCGTCAACGAGAACTCGGCTAGATTGAAGATTTGCTTCGCCAGTAGTTCGAGTTTCTCTGGTTCGCTCAAGTTCGTATCGCTGAGAATTTGCTGCAAATTGTCGTGATGCGTTGGATCGCGCCCGCAACCGCTGACTAATGCAGATATTGCGATCCCAAGGAGCCACAGACAAGCAAGTTGGCAGTGTCGAAGCATCGGATCTCCCTTCCGGCAAGAATCATAACCCCATCGTCATCAATTATCGAATCTCGCGGGACCTACGAAAGGGGGCTCGTCCACGTCTGTTCGTTCGATTGAAGTGCGATAAACTTGGGGGCCATGGAATGGATCTCGATCGAAAGTTTGCGGCCGACCGATGAACAACCCCTCATTTCGGGGTTGATTGGCAGCAGCGCGCCGATGCAGGACGTCTACCGGATGACGCGGAAAGCTGCCGCCTCCCAGGCCTCCGTCTTGTTGATTGGCGAAACCGGAACCGGAAAAGAACTGGTGGCTCGCGCGTTGCACTTGATGAGCAGCCGGGAAAGTGGCCCACTGGTGAAGGTCAATTGCGGAGCCCTCAGCGAAAGCCTGCTGGAAAGCGAGCTCTTTGGGCACGTGCGGGGCTCGTTTACGGGAGCCGTAGCCAACCGTACGGGTCGCTTTGAAGCGGCTCACACCGGCTCGATTTTTCTGGATGAGATCAATTCGACCAGTCTTCAACTGCAAATCAAACTGCTTCGCGTGTTACAAGAGCGAGAATTCGAACGGGTTGGAGATACACAAACCGTGCAGGTGGATGTCCGCGTGATCGCAGCCAGCAACCGCGATTTGTGGGGCCTCGTCAAACGCAACGAATTCCGCGAGGACCTTTATTGGCGACTAAACGTGGTTCCCATCCGGATCCCACCTTTGCGAGCTCGACCGGCCGATGTGCCACCCTTGGTACGATACTTTGCCAAGATTTATAGCGACGCCAACAACGTGATGGTCAATCGAATCTCGCGCGAAGCCCTGGAAGCCTTGGAAAAATATAGTTGGCCCGGCAACGTCCGCGAGTTACAAAACTATATCGAACGAGCAATTATACTTTCAGAAGACGACACGATCGCGCGACAACATTTGCCCGAACATCTCTTCGATTCGGAAGTTGCCGCACGTTTGACGGCTCCCGTCGTGGGAGTGGACGGCAAAGAACTGGACGATATCGAGCTGGCTGAATTGGTTCGTCATGTCGTTCAGCGCGGACTACATGTCGCCGATCCAGCAGATAGCGGGCTGCACGCGCAAGTCATCGATCAATTTGAAAAAGAACTCTTGCAGCAAGTGTTGATGCGCTGCGGCGGAGTCCAAACGAAAGCGGCGACACTTTTGGGCATCAATCGCAACACGCTTTACAAGAAACTCAAGGAGTTTGGCTTGGATCAATCCGAAATTCCGGATCTGAAAGAGGAGTGAGTGTGTGGATTTGATCTTGGCGTTGCTGGTCGTCGGGGCTTATGCCTCCGCTTGGATTCTGGGCTGGTGGCGTTGGCAATATTCCCGGACAACCACCGACGAACTTTTTTCCGCCGGCGATGAAGTCGTGTCGGTTCATCGCTTGAACTTGGGCTTCAACGCCTTGGTGTTGAGCGGCCTGGTTGCGCAGTCCGCGTTTCTCATCGTGTCGTTTCAATTGGATTTGGTTCGCTCGATGTTTCCCTCCGGCTGGTTTGTGTGGGGAAATCTGGGAGCCTGGTTGTTGATCGCGGGCTTGGTGCTTCAACTCAACCATCGCCGCATGCATGTGTTTGGCTTGTTTGTGTTGCCGGTCGCCGTGGTTTTCTTTGGGCTGGCTTATTTCGCGCATCGGCCAACGCCGGACGAGCGGGCCGCGGCGCCCATGATTTGGCGCTCGCTGCATGCGGGTAGTCTCGTGGTCGGCAGTCTGGCGGCGGTCGTCGCTTTTTCAGCAGGCGTGTTGTACATGCTGCAATCGAATCGGTTGAAACAAAAACGCCCTTCTCTCGGGTCCGCCATTCCAAGTCTCGAAAAGCTCCAACTTTTTGGGGAACGCGGTCTACTGTTTGCCACGCTGGCCGTAGGACTCGGTTGGATCAGTGGCGTCTTGATGAATCTCGTCGCGCAGGCCGGTGAACCGATCGTTGTGTGGTCGCATCCAGTGGTCTGGACAGCTTCGCTACTGTTTGGCTGGTTATTGGCGGCAACTTCGTTTGGTGTCCTGTACGAACCGGCCCGTTATGGCCGCAAGGTTGCCTATTTGACGATTGCCACGGGATTGTTCCTCGCTGTGGAACTGTTTGTCGTTTGGCTGACTGGCCATGGCGGGGGAGGCCGAGTCGGATGAAACTGGTCGTCATCGGTGCCAGTCATCACTTGACGCCTTTGGACGTCCGTGAAAAGTTGGCGATTCCCAAAGCCCAAGTCGCCACACTCTTGCAACAACTCCAGGACGCTCTACCCGCCGTCGAAGGCGTGTTGCTGAGCACCTGCAACCGCATCGAATGGTACCTGGCCGTCCCGTCCGACCACTTCGAAGCCGCAGAATGTTGGGTCTTGAATTTCTTCGCTCAACGCGCGGAACGGACGATCGAACAACTTCAACCCTTTCTATTCCAATTGGTCGATCAAGCCGCGACCGAGCACTTGTTTCGCGTGGCCGCCAGTCTCGACAGCATGGTCGTTGGCGAATCACAGATCGTCAGTCAGGTCCGTGAAGCCTACGAGGAGGCGGCCAAATCCCAACGCTTGTTGCCCGTCGTGCATCTGTGGTTCCAGAAAGCCATCGCCGTCGCAAAGTCGATCACAACGGAAACCGCTTTACATCGACACCGCGTGAGCATCCCCAGCGTCGCGATTAGTGGTTTCGCGGCCGACATCTTTGAATCATTGGCGGACAAGCGAATCTTGCTCGTTGGGGCCGGACAGATCGCCGAAGAAACATTGGTCTACTTGCGTGATCACGGTGTCCGATCCGTGCACTTGGTGAATCGCACCGCCACCCACGCGACCGAATTGGCCGAGAGATTTGGTGGATTGGCTCATCCCTGGGAAAATCTTGGCCAGCAAATTCAACAGGCCGATCTGGTGGTGTCGACGACGGGGGCCACGCACCACATCCTGGATTTACCAACCTTTCAAAAGTTGTACCAGAAGCGACACCAACGTCCCTTGTTGGTCTTGGATTTGGCCATTCCCCGCGACTTCGAACCTGCAATTGCCGATTTGCCCAACGTCTATTTGTACACGATCGACGACCTAAAAGCCCAATGCCAACGCAACCTGCGCCTGCGTGAAAAGGAATTGCCCAAAGCAGAGGCCATTGTCCAACAACAGGTCGAGCGATTTCAACAAGAATGGAACCTCCGGCATTCGGTCCCAGCCATTCAACAACTTCGAGATCGCACGGACGAGATCAAACAAGAAGAACTGGCTCGGTTGCTCAACAAGATTCCCGACCTGACACCTGAACTGCGCAAGGAACTAGAAATTGCGTTTGATCGTTTGGTCAACAAAATCTTGCATCGCCCACTGACCTCCCTACGAGCGGAAGCCAAGTCCGGCCAGCCCCAACAATTGGTCGACTCTTTGAAGCGACTCTTCCAATTGAATGATTGAGTCCCACGCGGAATTGCTTGTTCAGGCCCAACAGCACGCGCGGAGCGACGCCTACCGAGGTCGGATACCCGACCTCGTTAGGTTCTGCTCCAGCGGTTAAACAACATCCGCAAGCAAATCGCTTAACCGCGCGACAGCCGCAAGCAAAGCGTCTAGCCGCGCGCCAGCCGCAAGCAAATCGTTTAACCGCAGGAGCAGAGCTGGGATGGGCGGGTATCCGACCAACCCAGCGCCGCTCCGCGCGCCACCCGCAAGCAAAGACCTGTTCATGATCCCAAAATTTCGGGCCCGACGACCATGGTTCCCGTCAGTCCGCGAGATTCTCAAAGATTTCTGCAATAATCCGGTCTGCGTTTGGTACTTCTACCCCAGCGAGCGACTGGGAGCTTCGACCAATGGAACAAAATGTCCGCAAGCGCTGCCCGAAAACGACAGTTCGAACAGTGCGTTGATCAGCACCACGAGGGGCTGTATCGGGTCGCCTTTCGTTTGACCGGTCGCGAGGCAACCGCTTCGGAGTTGGTCCAAGAAACCTACCTAAACGCGTGGCGGGGCCTGGATTCGCTCCGCGAGGTCGACCGCATGCGAGCTTGGCTGTTTGCCATCCTTCGTCGGCAGTTCTTGAAATCGCTGGGACGGTCCAAAGAATGGCTAGCGACCGACGTGGCTCCATCCGGCACGGACAACGACGGACTTGGCCAAGGCAGTTCTTGGTTCGAACAGCAGGCCTTTGTTCCCGACCCAACGGAACAAAGCGAACATCGCGACTTGATCCACTGGGCCATTCAACAACTTGATGTCCGTTACCGATTTCCGGTGCTCTTGCAGTTGATGGAGGAGATGACGGTCGAGGAAATCAGTCAAGCCTTGGAGCTGCCGCAAGGAACCGTGCTTTCGCATTTGCACCGCGGAAAACAACAGCTGCGAGCCATCTTAGAACGAGAAACAACCCATGAGTGAACACGATCCGCATGATCCGATGCCCGACCTGAGCGACGAAACTCTCCGTCAGCAACTCCGTACGACCATGGTTCCTAACGACTTGCGGGCCAAACTGCTGCAGATCCCTGACCAAGAATGGGATCACGACGAGTCACCGACGATCCGACGCACTGCGGTCGCATGGCGACTTGGGATAATTTGGGGAGTTGCGATGGCAGCCGGAGTGTTGGCCTCGATATGGGGTTGGCAAGCATTCTTGCGAGACAACAAGCCACAAGAACTGGTCCAGCAACCAATCACTGATTCGAATCAAAATGCATCGAAGCACGACGCGGTTTTCAATGCCGAAATCGAGACCCAACAATGGCTTGCCGCCCATCGGGCTCGAACCGAAACCCTCCGAAATGAAATCGTGGAACTTGAAATTGCGGAGTTGCTCGATCGTCAACTTGTGGCGCGACGGGAGCCGTTGCCGGAACTGTCGCACCGCGAAACCGTCGCGTTGGCGTACGCCCTGTCGGGTGAATTGATGCACGAATGGGCCGGAGCAACGCCCGTCGTCCAAGAACAGTTGAATCAAGTGGTACGAGCATTTCCCGCAACCAAGGGCAGTGAACTTGCCGCGCACATTTTGTCCAATTAACAGCAAAGGAAAGAACTCATGTTGAGAAAATCGATGTGGTTGAGTACCGGTTTGTGTGTGTCTAGTCTGCTTATCGGTGGACTTGGCGCGTTCGCCCACGCTCAAAGCGTAGGAGAACGAAGCGCCGGGGAGTTAATAAAGCAGCGTCAGGTCCAACTTGCACGACAAACGTTGGAACGAAACATGGCTCAAATGGCACAAATCGAACAGTTGATTAACGATCACGAAAAGCGAGTCGAAGCGTACGCCGAACAACTACAGTCCGAAAACGTTTCCGAAATCTCTTATCCCGAAATCCTTATGCAATTGCAAGTGCAGCGGATCAACCTCAGTATCGAAAAAGCTGGTTTGGACGCAAAAGCGGAAATGCTGGCGCACTTAGTGACTTCTCCAAGAGAAGAAAAAACCGACAGTCGAGCCTTGGCCAAACGGCAAAAACTACAAGAGCTATTGGAGTTGGAAAAGCAGGCCCATGCCCAGTCTGTGGAAAGGCATGCGAAGGGTGCAGGTTCAACGAGTGAGATCGCGGAAAGTCGCAAACGTGTCATTCAAATCGAACTACAAATTCTCGAAGTTGACGAACCTCAACAAACAAGTGGCCCCGAGGCCATCTGGGCCGCCGACTTGTCGGCCAAGGTCGCGATGGATCGAATTGAAGTATCGGCAAAATTGTCAAAGATTGACGAACTTCTGCACCCCATGCAACAGGCTCGTCCCAAGCTCAACTCGTTGCAAAGAATGAACAAAGAGTTGGAAGTGTTTCGCAATCAGCGGACGCAATATTTAAATCGTCAACTTGAACTAAGTGACCGATTGATCGAATTAGAAGGCGAGTCGGACGGTCCTCTGTCATCAAATGATGATCAATAGGGTTTTGTTTCCACGGCAACGGTGTGCAAAAAGGAACGTGTCATGTCAAGTTATGGTATTCGCTGGATTGGTTGCGGCATTTTTTGTTGGATGAGTGCGAGCTTGTACTTGGATTCGGAGCTTCATGCTCAAGCATCGGTCTCATCCGCCACGGTCGGAATGACTCGCGCGGGAGTGGTCGTGCGAAGTTCGCAGTTCCGCGTCGAGGAGTTCGTCAACTACCACCGACACAACTTGCCTCAACCAGCAGCCGGCGAGGCGGTGGCGCTTGACGCCAGCTGGGCTCGGGCGGACAACGGCAACTTGATTTTCCAAGTTGGTTTGGCAACCGCATCACAGCGTCGTTCCGAGCTAAACATTCGGCCACTCAATTTGGTGCTGGTCATCGATTGCAGCGGCTCCATGAGCGGTCAACGAATTGAAAATGTCAAACGCGGGATTCGCTCGTTTGTCGAACGACTGCGACCTGAAGACTTGGTAACCATCGTCACGTACGAATCGACCGCCCGGGTGGCCTTGGAAGCGGCCTGTAAAACTGATGTGGAGAAAGTCGACCACTTGATTCGCGAACTGCGTGCCGCCGGCTCGACCAATCTGCACGCGGGCTTGATGCTAGGGTACGAACAAGCCGAGAAACACTTCGACGCACAGCGAACGAATCGGGTGATCCTTTTGACCGATGGCATCGCCAATGTAGGCGTCGTGGAACCCGCCGAAATCGCTGCCGACTCGAAAAAGTTCAACGCGAAGAATATCGACCTATCGACCATCGGTCTGGGAAGTGATCTGGATCAAGGACTGTTGCGCAGTCTGTCCGATGCCGGTCGCGGGCTGCTGCATTTTATCGGTGACGACCAGGACCTCACGAAGGTATTTGTCAGCGAAATCGACAGCCTGCTCTCGTCGGCTGCCCGTGACGTGCGACTCGACATCAAGATCGATGTGGACCAACAACAAGTTCGCTTTTTCGGGTACCGCCCCGAGTTGGTCAAACAGAAACATCGCTTTGAACTGGACGATCTCAACCACGACGCAACTCAGGTCGTCGTCGGAGAAATCTTGGATTCCTCCGGGAAGGATCCACAAGACTTGCATATCAAGTTGACCTACGTCGATGAAGCCACCGGCCAAAGCATCACGAAGAAGCAGGAACTAAAACTTGGGGAAACGAAGGCGACGCGTCAACAAATCGAGGATCTCCAAAAGAACTACCGCATCGCACAGTTGGCGACGGGACTACAAGAGTTTGCCCGATTAGTTGAACAGGAAAAGCACCAGGACGCGTACCGGCACCTAAAGTCCGTGATGAAGAGGATCTCGCGAGACCGCGAAACTACCGACCAGGACCTCACAAGGATGCTTGAGATTTGTGAGCGGTATCTGCAAGAATGCCAACATTGGGTCGCCGCCGAGAGATAACCGGAGACCCCATCCGACCTTGGGGCCAAAGTAACGCGACTCGTATTCTTGCCCCAAGCGTCGCGAATCGAGTGGCCCAATTCCTACTCGATTGTGGTCCGGGCTTCGTCGTCGATCCGAGATTCGGTGTGTTTAAACTCATCAAACTTAGTTGCCAATCGCCAGTGCCGATTCTAGAATCAATCTAGGCTCTGTACCAATTCGAGTCTGACCCTTTGGAGGGCATGTAATAATTTCGGACTAAAAGGCATGACCGGAGAGGGTCAGAGCCCTTTGGGAATAAAGACTACCTGCCGAGTAATTAACCCAGGCTATCAAGTAGATGGCTGCTGGTTGGCCGCTAAAGAACCGTATGAATCCCTACGAAGTCACAACCCGAAATGCACTGGTAAAACCAAGGGTCGAAAACTTGTCGCCAGTGCGATGGTTCGCGTTCCACGGCTCGGTGGTTGTGGCTGGTCTTGTTGGCTATTTTGCGCCCATTATTTGCTTGGGACTATTGTCTGGGCTGACGTACGGGTGGCCTGCGGCGATGGACAACTTGGAACGAATCGCGACCATGCACAGTCAGCTCAATACGAATTTCTGCGCCACATTCACACCTAACGTGGTATTGGCAATCATCGCCATCGTCGCCGCATCAAAGTCCGGTCGAGCACAGGGCTCCCAAAAGAAGTGGTGGATTGTTGCCGGCATCACATTCATCTCCATCGTGGTCGTTTCATTTGTGACGGCTTATTGGAATCTGATTCCATGGACTTGGTCGTCCGAGCTCAGCAATACGATTCGTTCCGCACTAACTTTGATCCTCCCGTTAATTGTGTACGTCGGCCTTTCAACGTTTTCCTCCGAACGTTCTAACGCGACTACTCGCCCAACAACAGGCTGACAAACCCATCGATGTCGCCAAAATCGAACCAACCGTCAAGGTTCATGTCGAGAGTCAAATTTGGATCGATCCCAGGATAACTGGCGGCATAGTTTTCGGGATCCGTCAAAGCCAAAACAAACGGTTCGATGTCGCCAAAATCAAACGAACCATCGCCGTCGGCGTCGCCCGCGATAATCGTGGTCGGCTCCGCCAAGAACACTATATTATCGAGTGCAAACCACCAATTGTTGCCACCTTCCGCACAGGTCACCCGCAACCGAGCCCTGTACGACGATGGCTCAAAATCAATGCCCGCTTCAAACACGCTCGGTCCAAAGTAAATGCCGTTTTCAATCAATTGGCCACCGGCAGAGTCCAGATCCAACAGCGGTTGGTAACTTTGTCCTTGATCGAAGGAGATCTCCACAAGACCACGTTGCTGCCCTTCGGCACGAAATTCCCAATCAAAGTAAACCGACAACGTCTCTGGGCGAAATCCTCGGAGATCAACATCCCGATAGATACGACTGTTGAACCCTGTCCCTGGGGTTCCGGGGATATAATCGGCCCAAGCATCGGGATCAGCAATCAACGCTTGGTTATTGCCATTTGTCAAAAGCACCGACCTTGATTGGCCATTTTGCTCTTTGACCCAGGACTCGACGTCCAGGACTCGCCAACCCTGATAGGCCGGTTCTCGGCTTTCTTGCTGCATCCCTGAATTGTCGATCGTCCAACCGACAATGTCCGCAGTGTAGTCGCTTCCATCGCTTGGTGAATCGCGGTTGGCAAATGTAAACGGTTTCATCAGAAGTCCTTCGAAGTCTTCAGCTTCTATGACACCTTGGCCGTCCCCAATGGTTATGTCATCAACGATAAACCACCAATGGTTGCCCGCTTCCGATACCGAAAGTCGCACGAGCATCTCTGGACCGCCGAAGCTAAAGTCCGATCCCGCCTGAAATCGGGATCGTTCACCCAGAATCTGATTCGTGGTTAGATCTTCGGAATCCAAGATCAAGAGCTCTTGCCACGTTTGCCCATTATTAAACGAGACTTCGACCTTTGCCGTCTGTGAAGCTTCTGCCGCAAACTCCCACGAAAACTCGATATACAACGACGCCGCGACAACGTTGGCCGGCAGCTGATATTCGCGCGTTATCGAAGTGTTAAAGCCTTTGTCTTCCGCACCAGAGAAATCGGCCCAGGCATCGGGGTCAAAAACCAAGGCGGTGTTTCGTTGTCCGATCTTGAACCGCCCGGTGGAACCGCGACCAATTTGCACGCCTTGTTCGGAGATCCAAGAATCGACATCCATCGCCGTCACCCCGTCGTACGCCGGTTCCAGACTTTGTGAAGTCATTTCAGAAAGATCGATTGTCCAACCTGGGATCTCGTTGCAGAAGTCCGTTCCATCACCCGTCCTGCGCACCGCGACAAACGGCAGCAGTGGTAGATCGTCAAAAGTGTCGAATGCCACAATATCCGGAAACGCTGGTGCCTCATCCATGCGAAAGTCCAAATTGTCGGCACACGCCAGCCGCCCCAACAAGTGCAGCGAAACCTCAGCCGTCGTGGTGCCCGGCGGAACATAGCCTGAAGTTTCCCGATACAATAATCCCGTCGCCTGATTCCTATCTTCCGCCGTCACGGGACCAATCGAATATCGCGCCAGTTCTTCTCCATTTCCATCGCGGAACGAACACACCAAGTCGGCGCGATCCACCTGAGTTCCAACCCCACCGAGATACCCTGACAATGAAAAGCCGGCCCGACGACCATCGATCCACGTCTTCAAGTCACTCAAATCCAGCGTTTGCGTCATCGAGGTGATCGTCGCGGCTTCCGCGCCTGTGAAAAAATTGGTACCGCGATTGGGAGGTCCTGGCGAAACACCGGAAGGAAAACTCTCGCTTCCGTACTTCAATATCGTCACCGATTGCGAACCAATACGGGTCGCCGTTTCCAAATAAAAATCCGCATCAGGAAACTCGTCCCAGCCACTGATTGCCTGGTCAAACCGGACCGCGCCAAAACCATAGTCGAACTCCGCGTCGCCATTCAGCAAAAGATTTTGGCCAAACGAAATCGGCGGTCGAGGATCGAGGCTCAGGCCAATCGCTCGTCCGACCAAATGCGGTGGTTTGTCGAGCCCGAGAAACTGGAGCACCGTTGGCACCACGTCGACACCATGCCCACCGTAACCCAACTCTTGTGGAATAGCATCCACGCCACTGACAATCAAAAACGTTCGACGGTCCCACGGACGATTGCCGCTATGACCACGCCCAAGATTCCCGCCGTGATCCGTGCAAACAATAAACAACCACTCTTCACTGCCGTCACAGTACCCCGGCCGCGCTCGGATCGAATCCAAGACCTCGCCAATCAATGCATCGGTGGTTGAAATCTCGGCCAGATAGTTGCCAATTCGCGGATGAAAGCCACTGGCATGACCTTGAATATCCACGTCGCCCATATAAAAGAAAGACACATCGGCCTGGTCATCGCGAAAAAACCGCACGGCATCGTCGGTGACGATTTGATCGCCATTTTGCGCGTATTCATGAAAGAAATTGTAATCCGTCCCCCCCCGGCGTTCGCGTGATACTCAACGGCGACCAAGTCGTCCACCGCGCGGTTCGCAGGGTTGGATCCAGTGATTTGCAAAGCGCTAAGAGATCGGGAAATGCATGTTGGTTCGAGTTCGCAAACTTGTTACCGCTGACCGAATTGGTCTCCACCAAGTGCTGATCGCGATGGACCCCTGCCAGTAAATCGGTCCATCCCGGTCCGGAAAAGGTCAGATCGGAAGTCGCGCTATTCCAACAATAGGTTCCCGATTGGGCCAATTCCGCCAGATTCGGTGCCAAGCCTTGAATCATCGCTCGTTCCAGCGCCGAAGGCCGCAGCCCGTCCACACCAATCACCAACACTTTTCGTCGGGGCAAGTATGCACCACATCCGGTGGTTTCGGTACAAGCATCACTCGTCCCGCAAGTCGCTTTCCCAAGCGGATGATTGAGATCGGTCGAGCGTTCAAAACCAAAGCCGCAAGTTGTCGATAATGCAAACACGAAACCGAACAAACAATTCCAAACCGCACGTTGCCACATACTCGCTCTCGCATCCATTCTTGCGTCAGGTCCCACACCGTTGTCAACCGGTGCATTGTTGGAACCATCGAGTCGGATTGTCAACCGTTTGAATTGTTGTGTTAACGAACATTAAACAACGAACACGTTGTAACTTGTAGTTTCGTTTAGACAAACAAGTTTCATGTTCCCTGCGAATTCTCGATGTGAATTTTTCGTGAAGTTTGCTCGCCGTATCCCGATTCAAACTGGGGCTCAGGCGCGTGTCAATCCTCTTCATGCGAATCGATGAAGTACCCTATCGTGTTGGCACCCGCGATCAACACTCGCGGATCAACACTCGCGTTCAACATTCGCGGACCGAAAACATCGCAACTTTTACACGCGTCCCAGGAACCACGGTCAAGAACTCTTCTTTTTGCGAGTCGATTTAGTCGGTGGATTGGCCGGTGAATCAGTAGGTGGATCGGCCGTTGGATCAGCTACCTGTGTGTTTGCTTCAGGCTCGATGGACGCGATCGTTGCATCAGGTTCGGTGGTCTTCTTAATAGCGGCCTTCCGGGGTGTTTTCGCGGGTTTCGCTGCCGTGGGTGAACCGGCTTCGGCTGCGGAATCGTCGCTTGAATTGGCCGGCTGTACCAACTCGGACGCGGGTGTCGCTCCAACGAGTTCCCAACCCTTCTTGATGTTTTCCTCTTTCAATTCCTGGAACAATTGCAGGATTTGCTCCGCGGAACTACTCACACGAACTTCACGGGCCATCGGCGTCGCACGGTTGGGGCTGAAGTCGGTGTAATGCAACACCCACGCCGGAAAGTCTGCTGAGACGGAGTCTTTGTTGGTTTTCCATACGACAAACTTTCGCACCATGGTCTCGCCTTTGAGTTGTTTCGTGTAAACCTCACGATGGGTCACTTCACTGGCTGGCAGATTCATTTGCCGCGCGTCCCGATCAACCAGTGGGACGTCAACCACTTGGGAGACTTGCGCGATGCGAATATCGTCGACTGCAATCGACTTGTCTTCGCGAACTCGGACAAATTGCGGCGAGATCACGCTCACCAAGGGCAGCCTTCGCACCACCTGATATTTCCGGGCGGTCGGATCCCAATGCAGAGTCATGCGTTGAATGGGAGCTCCGCGAGTGGACTGGGAGATCAAATCCAGGCAGTTGATTTCCACG
The DNA here is from genome assembly GCA_041741535.1 of Pirellulaceae bacterium. GTDB lineage: Bacteria > Planctomycetota > Planctomycetia > Pirellulales > Pirellulaceae > M30B19. The sequence continues at coordinate 6,367 of JBGSJV010000137.1, read as the reverse complement.
ACCAGTTTTGGTTCGACCATTTGATACGCTTCGCGATCCGAGTTAACCTCGGCATATTCGCTGTCGACGATCAGATCTTTGAGATCCGCCAGCAGTTCGCGGCGACGCTCTTCCGTAAAGCCACCACCCACGCGGCACAGCACGTGAAACGTTCCATCTGCTCGACGCACGGCCAACAACAAGTCGTGCATCATGCCTGCTCGTTCACCGACGGATTCCGTAAATCCGATGACCACCGCATCGAGGGTCAAGCGTGGTTTGATCTTGAACATTCCCGCCGTATCGCTGCGGAGCACGATCCCTTCGGCGCCGGCCCTTTCGACATGTTCGCTATAGCAGGCCACAGCTTCATTCGTGCTTTTGATCTTGGCAGTTGGGACCGGGCGAACCGTTCGGGATTGGGAGAATAACTCCTCGATTTTGCTCCAAGTCGTGGCGTATTCCGCCCAGCGCCGTTCTTGATTTAGTTCTAGAACATCAAACACACTGAACCGCAGCGACTCCAAATCCGCGACGGTTTCCGGCGCGCGGGCCAATCGCACGACGTCGTGAACGCGTTCCCGTTTGATGGCCGGATCAAGGTGCAACTCACCGGCCAGTATCGCGTTCCAAATGCCATGTTTCTGAAAAACAGCTTCCACCTCAGGGAAAAATGGCATGCCCCAGCGCACGGTTCCGCCAGGATTCAGCAGAATGGTCTGACCATGGCGATGAATCAACACGGAAAATTCGCCGTCCAACTTGCGACTGGCCCAGTATTCCGCGGGAGGAACTTTCTTCTCGAGTTCGGACCGATCCAGCGGAATCATTCGGCCACTAACTTGTCGTTTGTAATCTTGGACTAGGCCCAATAGGGTTGGATCGGTCAAGTACATGGCGTTGCCAACACGGTATTGCCCAAGTTTGATTTCTAAGTCTTGTGGATCGACCAGCCGAGCGGTACTCATCTTCAGAAGCTCTCGTTAGATTCTCAAAAGGAACTTGATTTCGGATCGAACACTTCTTTTTACGGGTGACGGAAAAACTTGGCATCAATCTAAACCGAGTCTGCCCTCTTCCGTCATATCTTCTTGTCCGGGTTTTTGCCTGCCCTCCATCGAGTCAGACTCCTTGCGGAACAAAGCCTACGATTCCGGATTAGCGGTTGCCGAAACCGAGACTTCGGGCGTTTTTAGTTCCAGATTGGAAAGGTGCAGTACCAAGGCATATTGCTCACCCGACGTTCGCCCTTCCAAGAATCCGCGATAAGGCGTGCTGCCGCGACGCAGGATCAGCGGTTGATTGGCTTTGGGACCAGCCCCCAAGATGAGCAGACTGTCTTGTTGCTCCAATTCTCGCGCGATGCCAAACAAGAAATCGTACGTCAGGCCATTGATGTGCGTGAGTTGCACCTTGGACGAGAACACAAATTTTCGGATCGCATCCGCTTTCTTGATGAGTTTCCCTGACCACCGCAAGGGCGACTCGGGAGAGACATTCGGCAAGGACACGGCCTTCGGGCGCCGGTCGCGAATCGAACCATCCGGCGCGCGCACGATTTCGAAGGTCTGCGATTTGTGCACCAAGTGGCCCTGTTGGTCCACCAAGACCCGCGACGCATTCTGTAAAAATCCACCGACGGAGTCAAAGTCGATTTCTGGATCGCTGGCGATCAACTGCGCACCCAATTCCGGGAGCGTGGCAAATTGTTTCAGCAGAGCCGGTGTGTCGTGTGGCAAAGTTGATTTGACCAACCGCATGCTGGACGCTGGTCGTTGCGCCGCATCGAGCCACCGGACTCGCAAGGGTTCTTGCACACTCGAGATATTGATAACGGCGTCTCGACCGGCGCTATTTGAAAGGCTTAACTCGGCCATCTGGGTTCCTTTGACATTTTATGAGACACTCAAACGGATGAGGCTTTGTCCTACACAGGCCAGCCCTCTTGCAGGACAGCAACTAGATCATGCCAAAATCCATGTCGTCGCCGTCTTCTTCCTCAATGGCGACCTCCTCGTTTGTTGCTGCTGCCTGTTGTAATCCCACCATGCCTATGGATGCCGGTCGGCCCACGGCCATGAACACCTCGCCGGATTCATTCGCCAGCAAAAACGCGGTATCGGCCTCCAAGCCGCCCCGGAAGCTATACGCGAATTTGTACAGAGCCCCGTCTTTGATCGATTGAATCAAAGGACTCTCCGAGGTCACCGTCATTTGATAGACCGAACGAATCGTATGGTGGAGATAATCATCGGCCGTCGTTCGTTGTTCTTCGGTCAGGCGAATCGGCGCTGCAAAAGATGAAGCGACGGGCGTTAAGGTTTGCCCAGCCAGATCAACCGGGCGCAGTTGCGATTTGTCGCACCACTGCCCGTCGGCGGAAAGATAGGCAAAGCCCGTGCCTCCACGGCCGATCAACGTGTGCCCGTCTTCGGCCAAGATCGCGACTTCGCACTTCACGCCCTGTTCGTCCAATACCTCGACCTCTTTGTACCCATACAATTTGGCGCGATCGATTTTATTCATTTCGAATTCGATGTTCAGCCCATCGAATTCCACAACCAGTGGTTTGGCCAATTCAAATCTCCCACAAGCTAGCTGCGATTTCCAAGACCTCCCTACTTTAACCGGTATTCCAGCAAGCTGTCGGGAGAAAAAAATTGCCCTTTGAGAAATCTGAATAATTTTGAAGAATCCGCGGTCGAGGTCGGGGGGATTTGCCGAGCGTTTGGTTTCTACGGCTTCGACACCCAAGACGTGCGTCGCGCGACGCTCCCGGCGCCGGCACTGCATGCCAATTCGGTTCTCGCAATGAAACAGGTAGTTAGAATGTTGATGACCATCTTATTGGACTCCCGCGGTGAATTGGTGGCTGCGGGGCCGACGTGCGACCAAATGGGTGTCGGAAAACACTATTGGTACGACGTATTGGGATTAGAGCCGCACCCGGGAGGTTACGAAACAGTCGTGATCCAAATCGCTGATTCCGCGATTGTCCAACAATTGGTGAGTTATCACGTGGAGCAGGATCCGCAAACTCGACGACATGTCCGCGACCTATTGGCGGTGGGATACGACTTGCGCCCCTCACTTCGACCAATTCGACTGGCTGCGTAGTCGCGGATGGTAGTCGCACCGTCCGGGGAGTTCGATTAGACTGGGGCCCAGATAGCGACTTGTTGGATCGTTGCGGTGACGATCGATGTGAGGGTCGTTGTTCTTTGGCCCCGTGCCTATTGGGAGTCTTGATCCATGACTTTGGTAATTTCTCGTTGGTGGTTGATTCGTAGCTGTTTGTTGTTGTTAATCGCGATTGGCTTGAGCACATGCCCCCAGTCATCGACCGCGCAAGAGACGGAGGAGTTCAAATCGATCTTTGACGGCAAGACGCTGAAGGGTTGGGAAGGCGCGGCAGGATATTGGAGCGTCGAAGACGAAGCCATTACCGGCCAATTTACTGCCGACAACAACTTGCCCAACAACACTTTTTTGATCTGGCGTGACGGCAAAGTTGGCGACTTTCATTTGAAACTAAAGTTTCGCTTGACGGCCGGGAATTCGGGGATTCAATATCGCAGTCAGGAACACGAGAATTTTGTCGTGGGAGGTTACCAAGCCGACATTGATTTTGGGAAGCAATGGGTCGGGATTCTTTACGACGAACGCGGACGCGGAATTCTGGCGACACGAATGGAATCCGTGACCGTTCAAAAGGATGGCGAAAAGGCCGTTACCAAGCTGGATGGCGATCCAGAAGCCTTCTTGAAGAAATACCAACCGGAGGAATGGAATACCTACGAAATTATTGCCCGCGGCAATCAACTGGAACACATCGTCAATGGAATCACGACTGTAAAGATTGACGACCAACAGACCGACGCCAGTGAAGCCGACGGAATTCTGGCGTTTCAGCTACATACCGGTCCGCCGATGAAAGTGCAGTTCAAAGACGTTCTAATCAAATCTTTGAAAAAGTAGTTGGCCCCGTAAAGCTGGTACAAGCGATAAAGAATGCCAGGAATTTGGCGACTCGCGGCGTATTGGCTAGTTGAGTGGCAAGACCGAACAAGGCACCGCCGATATCTTCATCGCGGTGCCTTGTTTTATTTCAAGGCAATGGAGCACCGGACCGCGCCAATTGCCCCACCCAATATCGCTGGATCCATTTCTCGATGAACCCTGTCGTTCCCAATCCGCTCGCGAACCCAACGACCGTCACGAAAGACGTGGCCCGAGTCGCCGTTCAAGCAGCCGTGATGGAGCAATGGGAGAAGCTACTCGAACACCCTTCGCCGGAAAACTTATTGGCGATTGTCCAACATTGGCATGTTTGGCCCATGGAACGTCGCCTCGAACTCAGGGGCCGTAAGCTGGATTTCGCCCAGGCCATTCGAACGGCCCTGTGCGAAAGTGACTTGCAAGTCAAACACAACGCCTTTGACGCCGCGACGGAACTCCAAGTCACTGGTCTACTGCCGGACTTGATCAAGTTGTCAATGCAGCCGAGTTATGTGCACCGTTCAACATCGTCCGCCGTGCTGCTGCAACTTACCGAGTTGGTCTACCAACAGAATCAAGTTCCCGTCGGTGCTCGGCCAATGAACGAAGCGGGGGCCGATCTGCCGACCGCCGAGCAATTGCCGCCACGTCCCGTTTTTCGCTGGCCAGCGGGCATTGCGAAGCTACGCCAAATCATGGAGGCGGCACTCCAACATTACAAATTGGGAGGCCGCAGCGAAGTCTTGGTCGTGCACCTGTCGTTTGCAGATTTCGACGACCTGTGGATCGAGCGAATTCTAGCGGACAAACTGCATCCGGCCCATGACGATCTGTTGGGTTTATTTGAAAACAATACCAATGAAGCAGTCGTGCAAAAGTTGTCCTGCTTCTTAAGCACATCACGGCCATTGCCGTGCATCACGTCAATTTGGCGTCGCCGGAACGACTTGACGTTTTTGCGTCGCTTCCTGCAGTATATTGCGCGTGAGCAAGAACCCGAAGTCACGGGGAACTTACGCCGACTGTCGCAACCATTTTGGTTGAACGAATTGATCAACGATATTCGACCGCTAACATTGATCGAACAACAAGCCTTGTTGACGTTGGTCCAAAACTGCTTGCCACAAGACGACGAGGTCTTGGAGGCCTTGTCGCGAATCCTGCCTCAGGCTTCGTTGGTGCTGCGACGAAAGATCGTCTCCCTCATTTGCCAATTGTCGGGCATGCGCGCCAACCAACTGGTGGCGGAGCTAATTGAACATGAAACCGACGGCGAAATATTGATCACGTTGATTCCCGAACTACGTCGGCGGAACCTGGCTCGGGCCATGAAGAAACTACTTGGTCTGTTGGATCATGGTCACGAAGGCGTGCGTCGCAAGTCCGCAGAAGCGTTTCACGATTGTACGATCCAGCGCTACTTGGCAGCCTATGACTTGTTGGATGAAGCCGTTCGCCGCAGTACCGGGCAACTTGTCCAAAAAGTGGACCCAGCCACCAATCGAGTGTTGGCCGATGAGCTATCTTCCGGAAATCGGATCCGCCAAGTACGCGCTTTGCAAGCCATTCGCTCCATTGGCAACATTGACGAACTGTGCGCCCTGGTACTCAAGTTGGCGCAAAATCCCGATATGCGCTTGAAGATCGCAGCCATTGGAACCTTGGCGGGGGCAACGGTTCCCGAAGCGAAAGGGCTCATTCGTCGCTATCTGGTGGACGAAAATCCGTCCATCCGCAAAGCCGCCGAACTGAGCTTGGATATCACGCCAGATATTTTTGAAAATATGGATGCGGACTAAGTGACGGAATCGAATCCCTGTTTGACTCGCTACGATCACGCGCCGGTCGGCGATCTGGTTGGCATGATCATCGAACCACATCAGACGTTGGGCGAGGCCCGCGTCCGTTTGGAGGTTGACCAACGCCATCACAATCCGATGGGCACCGTCCATGGCGGCATTTTGGCGTTGTTGGCGGACACGGCGATGGGCGTCGCGTTCGGGCGAACGCTGGATCAAAATCAAACTTTTGGCACAATCGATATTCGAGTGGACTTTATTCGCCCCGTTGGAACGACCGAATTGACCGCCATCGGGACCATGGTCAAACGCGGAGCCCGAGTCGGTTTCTTGAAAGCCGAGATCTTTAGCCAGTCGGGCCGGTTGGTGGCGACCGCCAATTGTACCTGCTTGGTTATCTCACCCAGCTAGTGCTTTGTCTCAACCAAAACTTGGGGTCTGGTAAAGGGGTCAGGAGTGAATGGCACTGCCGAGCCCCTGGGGGACTTGTGCGCGCAGTTTGCCTATTGACACGAGCCGAAAATTTTGAAAATCTTCTCGAGCCAGGCGAAGAAGTTAAGTTTTTCGCCCTCGATGGCGATTATGGAATG
>JBGSJV010000136.1:0-1979 GCA_041741535.1 Pirellulaceae bacterium | reverse complement strand
AACAATGCTGACAGCTCGCCGAGTCCCGATTTCTTCAAATTTCGCACCGTCGCAGCGGGGGAGCCAGCGGACTACGTTCGTTTGACGCATGAACTATTCGAAGGCGATTTGGATCTGTTGCTGTTCAACGCCGCTGGCGAGTTGGTCGGAAGTTCTGAATCACCGATTGACGAAGAAGAGATTTCGTTGGAAGGTCTTCCCGCAGGCGTTTACACGATCCAGGTTATCGGTTTCCAAGACGCCACCAACGGCTACGAGTTGACGATCCAGCCACCACGTGAACTCGGACCCGACTTGTTCGAACGCCAGGGTGCGATCGATATCGATCAAGAGAACCGGACGCAGTTCTTGGACTTGGCGATTTGGGATGGTGCAGGCACCGGCGCCCCCGATGAAGACCTGTTTCGATTCACTATCCCCGAGGGTGCTGAGGGCTTCAGCACCCATCATGTCGAGATCACGTTCTCCCAGGCCGTTGGTGACCTGGATATGGAATTGTTGCAAGCGGTCGACTTGGATGCGGATCCTTTGCAGTTCAGGTTACTCGATAGCTCCGAAACCAGTACTGACAACGAACGAATCTCGCTGGAGAACTTAACCAGCGGTGTGTACTTCGTCCGCGTCTATGGCTTCTCGGAAAATGGAGGTGTGCCGGCAACAGGCCGTTACGACATCAACTTTGATTTGCCGACGAATCAAGCTTTGACCGCGGACGATTCGGAGGCTAACGATTCGGCGGGCGCAGCGACGCTAATTTCTGACGTGGGTCAGTTGGATTTTCGCACGATCCACACCGCGACCGACGTGGACTTTTTTAAGTTCACCATTCCGGCAGAACAGACTGGCTCAGCCGACAACAAAATCGAAATATTCTTCGCCCACGAGTGGGGCAATCTGAACATGGAGTTGACGGACATGTCCGGCCAAGTGTTCGATACATCATTGGGTGTCGATGATGGCGAGAGCGTCTCGCTCGATGGTTTGCAACCCGGTGACTACGTTGTCCGAGTGTTCGGCGTCGACGGAGCGATGGCGGCATACGACATGAGATACAACCTGCCATCCATGTCGGGCATCTCCGCGGATCCGTTCGATAACGGTGGCACCAACGACAGTTTGTCTGCAGCAACGAGCATCCGCCAGGACCTCGTCGACATCGAATTGTCGATCCACAACGGCACCGACCAGGATTTTTTCCGGTTTACGATTCCCGAAGGCGCCGTTGGAACGGTTGATAATTTTGTCAGAATTGACTTCGATCAAGACCAGGGCGACCTCGATCTCGAACTCAAGCTGGGATCAGGTGAAACGGCATTAGCTTCGACAACCACCGACGATTCTGAAGTCATCTCCCTGCAAGGGATCGAGCCTGGCGAATACTTCATCCGCGTATTTGGCGTTGCCGATCAACCGGGCGCGGGCGCCACGGCAAACTACCAGATTACCTTTGAACTTCCCGAGGTCCGTTCACTTTTGCCCGATAGGAATGAACCCAATGACAATGCGACAACAGCGAGTTCGCTGCGTCAATCCCAGTCCACCGATGTCGTCAGGGCGTCTGTGTTGAACTTCGGAAACTTGTTTGGGAATCTCGACAACCCTTTCAGTGACCCAGACACACTGCCGCCTTCGGGCGACCGTGCATTCACGATTCATAATGAAACCGATGAAGACTATTACAAAATTACGATTCCGGTCGGACTAACTGGTACCGCAGAGGACTACTTTCAAATCAATTTTTCACATGCCGAAGGTGATTTGAATGTCCAACTCCGCGACGCGAGAGGCTTTGACGTCCTCAAATCGGAGTCGGTTAACGATGTTGAACGTATTTCGCTTCAAGGACTCGCGGCAGGTGAGTACACCGCGATCGTCTACGGAGTCGATGGTGCAACGGCGGCGTACGACATGTCCGTTGAGCTACCCAAGCTTCGCCAGTTCCAGCTGCAAAAACCGATTGGTCCCGACAAACTAGAGCC
>JBGSJV010000135.1:0-113734 GCA_041741535.1 Pirellulaceae bacterium | reverse complement strand
CGGGCGACCCGCGCGTCGCACGGATCGTCCATCCGCGAGTCGCCGACGAACAAGCTCGGCAGGCTGCAGAATTTCGCGCCCTCTTCCCGCCCGCCGTTCTCTTCGAACCGATCATCCCGCGCGATGCTCAAGGCAGTGTCTTCCTGTACCACCGCGAGGACGAACCACTGCGACGACTGCTGCTCGACGAAGCGGGCCGCGCGGAACTCGACCGCCTCTGGGGCGAACTGGAGTTCGTCAGCGAGCAAGCGTTTGCTACCCCGCGCATGTACGAAGAGATCGTGCAGTACTACCGTAACCCAAACGATGGCGCGCGGATCATGTTCTTCTATCTCCAATTGTTCGGACAGCAAGTGATACAAGAAGAGCAAGCCCTGCGCGCGGTCAAGGCTTCTGCCGAGTCAGGACATCTCGAAACGCTGCTGGCCTTTGCTGCCCGAGCCTGGCGTCGGTCGCTTACCGACGACGAACGCACGACCCTCCTCGCGTCGTATCATGGCGACCGGACCGACGGCCTCGAGCATGACCCCGCGTTCCGAGCCTCGCTCGCGCGAGTCCTGTCGTCGCCATGGTTCTTGTACCGAGTCGAGCAACCAGCAACCGGGCCGCACTGGCAACCGGTATCGAGCGACGAACTAGCCACGCGGCTAAGTTTCCTGCTGTGGGACTCGATCCCCGACGACGAACTGCGGACCCAGTCCGCGCGGCTGCACGAACCTGCGATCATGGAAGAACAACTACGCCGCATGCTAAAGGACGGTCGCGTGCGGGGCCTGGCCGAGGAGTTCGGTGCGCGTTGGCTGGGTGTGCGGGACTTTGTCAGCGACCACGGTCGGAACCTCGAACACTTCCCCGAATTCACTCCGGCCGTGCGCGACGCGTTGGCCGAAGAGCCGGTGCAGTTCTTCAAAGATCTGTTGGTGAACGATCGTCCGGTCGCCGACGTGATTGACGCCGATGCCGTGGTCGTTAACGATGTCCTGGCCCAATACTACGGGCTCCCCGGCGTGAGTGGTCCGGAGTGGCGTCGCGTCGAGCAAGTTTCAGAGTATGGTCGCGGTGGGGTGCTCGGCTTGGGCGCGGTGCTGGCCAAACAATCCGCGGCGTCCCGCACGAGTCCCGTGAAGCGTGGTGCGTGGGTGGTTCAATTGGTCGGCGAGCGGCTGCCCAAGGTACCACCCGGTGTTCCACCGCTGCCCGAGACTCCGCCCGAAGGACTCAGCGTGCGCGAGATCACCGAGCGTCACCGTCAGGACGCCGCCTGTGCCGGCTGCCACCTCCGCATCGATCCCTACGGCATGACGCTGGAACAATTCGATGCTCTGGGCCGACTGCGACCCGCTGAAGAGTTAAAGCTCGGTGATGCCAAGGCAACGACACGTGACGGTGTCGAGATCGATGGCTTCGTTGGCCTGCGAGACTACATCGCTGGTCCGCGACGCGAGGACTTGCTGCGAGCGATGGCATACAAACTGACGGGCTATGCGCTGGGCCGCGCCGTGCAGCTTTCCGATCGGACGCTGGTCGACGAACTGACCAAGACCATGGTCGACGGCGGTCGTTGGTCGGAAGTCATGCTCGTCATTGTCCGCAGCGAGCAGTTCCGTTGTATTCGCCCGGCGGCTACAGCGGCAACGACATCTCCCTGATATTTACGAAAGGACGTTCCCATGCCCCACACCACTTCTACGACCTTCTCGCGCCGCACGTTGCTGCGCGGGCTCGGTGTCTCGATGGCTCTGCCGTGGTTGGAATCGGTATCCTTTGCTGCAAGCGTGGGAACCAACGCCGCGAAACAGCCGCCGACCCGCACGCTGGTTACGTTCACGGGCATGGGCTTCCACTCGAATCATTGGTGGGCCAAGGGCGAAGGAGCCGCCATGGAACTTGGGCCGTGCCTGATTCCGCTAGAACCTTGGAAGGAGCGGATGGTCTTTCTGCGTGGCCTGTGGAACGAGCAGGCCAACAACGGAGTCATTCACTGCATGCAGACGGGGAACCTCCTCAGCGGCGCACCGATGTCAAAGACCGAGGTCCACACCGGCGTCAGTTTCGACCGCTTGATGGCTCAGCGGATTGGCGACCGCACGAAGATCCCTTCGCTGGTGCTGGGTTGCGAAGGGCCAATTCCCGGGCTGCAAGACGGGCATCCGTTGCTTTATAGCTCGCACATTTCGTGGAGCACGGCGGTATCGCCGACGTGGACAGAGACGCGTCCGGCGCTGGCTTTCGACCAACTGTTTCGCACCGAGCCCAATCGCGGTGACCGCCGAGTTGTTGACGCCGTTCTGGAAGATGCCCGCTCGCTGCGGTTGCGACTCTCGGTCTCGGACAGGCAGCGGTTTGAGGAGTACTTGGGCAGCGTTCACGAGATCGAAGGTCGCATCAAGCGTGCTGGGCAAGAGCGCGCGGCAGGCGACTGGACCCCGAGCTTGACCGCTCCCGATCTCCCACGGCCAGCCGATGGCATTCCTGCCGAGATCCCGGACTATTGGAAACTGATGAACGATATTGTGCTGTTGGCCTTCCGTACCGACACCACGCGGATCGCCACGCTCAAGTATTGCAACGACGGCTCGATCCTCACGCATGCTCACGTGGGTGCCAAAGACCAGCATCACCAGATGGCTCATACTCAGCCGCAAGAACTGATCGCGGTCAACCAGTTTTTCACCTCCCAGCTCGCCTACCTTTGCCAGCGGATGTCGGAAGTCAAAGAAGGCGAGCGCACGTTATTGGACAATACGGCCATCATGCACTGCTCTAGCATGTTGCACGGCAACCACGACTCGACGCAATTGCCGATCGTGCTGCTGGGTGGCGCGGGCGGTAAACTTCGCGGCGGCCGCGTGCTCGACTATCTCAACTCACCGAACCGCCGCATGTGCAGCCTCTTCCTCCACCTCATGGACTGGGGCGGCCTAGAAGTAGACCACTTCGGCGATTCAACCGAACGGTTGACCGGCATTTGATCGTATCGACCATGAGACCTGTGTCCCTGCAATCCGACCAAGAAACGAAGTGTGATACCCTCAATGCGCCGTCGGCCTTTCATCGATTCATCTATTTGCATCAGATTGACAACGTTACTGAGCCAATAGTCGAGTAAACGACAAGGAGCACAGTTTCCACTTTTCTTGTTCAATTACGTAAACTTCGGTCACGACAAACAAATTGACTACTTCGTTGCCTCCGACGACGGCGGTTAGCCGAACGCGGTTCAACAAAATTGCGGTACCGCCGATGACTCGTACCGATGCGTCCTGAACTTCCGCATTCTTGTAATGAATCCCACCACTTTTGATGACGGCCAACTCTTGCTCTTTGGTCATGGAGCCGCCCATATGGACGAAGACCGACTCGTTGTGAAATAGGGTGTCCAATTCGGCGACGTTTTTGTCAGCCATCCATAGCCACTTCTGTTTGGAGAGGTCAAGGACTTCTTGTTTGATTTTATCTACTCCCGCTGGAGCCACCACTTCTTGTTTGGCAACAAGAAACGGAAGCGAAGCGACGAGGGAGCAAATGACGACTAGCGTCTCTTTAGTTCTCATGAGCGATCAACTTTTCAATTGGGGGGAATCCGAAAAAATCGAGAAAGCATAGTTCTATGGATCTGAACTATTTCGCCTTCACGTCGTAACAGAGCAATAAATCTTGGTCACGAATGTACAGTTTGCCGTTGGCCAAAATTGGGTGGGCCCACGCAGGAAGACTGGTTCGTTCGGGCTGCTCAAAGCGACCTCGTTCGACGAATTCCTCTTTGGAAGGTTCAATCAGAATGATCGGCCCATCTTCACTGCGTAGATACAACCGGCCATCCGCAAAAAGCAACGATCCTTTAGGGCCCTTTCGATCACGCCAGAGAGTCTCACCGGTTTGAAAATCAATACAAGCCATCATACCACCACCATTCCCACCATTGGCCCCGTAAAGTGCCCCATCAATAACGATCATGCCGCCATGATGATTCTGCATGTTCTTTGTGAAATAAACTTCTTCAGCCTCGAACTTGCCGTCGTTTTTCTTCTTCAATTTGACAGCGCCGCCACCCGCACCGTATGCCGATGCCGCAAAGACAAGCCCATCCTGAAAAATTGGTGTCGAACAATTGATTCCCATTCCGTTGGCCGCGTTGGTGTACTTCCAAAGTACTTCTCCTTTGTCCACGGATATGCCAACCAAAGCAGTGGAGGTCATTTGAACGTACTGACGAACCCCGTCCTGCTCGATCGCGATAACCGAAGAATACGCAGCACCGGGTCGACTGCCCCCGAACCCACCACGGCGACCACCACGTCCCGGACCACCTTTTCCTGGTTGGTCCGTATTGCCGGTCGGAGGATTCGCGGCCGGTTCCGCTGGGGAGTTCGATTCCCAAATCACGTCGCCGGTTACCTTGTCGAGAGCAACCAACATGGCATCCGCCGCCCCGGGTGTGCAGATCACCTTGTCGCCATCGACTAGTGGTGACTCACGGAAACTCCACATGGGTGCAGTCCCACCAAAGTCATCTTTTAAATTCTTCTGCCAAAGTACAGTCCCGTCTTTTGCGTCCAAACACGCGATCCGTCCGCTCATGCCAATCACGTAGACCCGATCACCGTCGACGGTTGGTGTTCCACCGGGTCCCTCTTTTGACTGTGGAACTCCTTGCGAGGCGGCTTCACCAAGGGAGCTGATCCAAATTTGACTTCCGTCGCTTTCCGAAAGCGCCCAAACAATTTCTTGTCCGTCTCGATTACTAAGGCCATAGATCTTTCCGTTCGCGACCGCTGGGGCACTGTCGCCACCGCCCAAACCGTCAACTCGCCACGCTAGGGCTGGTCCACCTTCCGGCCAAGCCTGAAGTAAGCCGGTTTCGGGTGATACAGCGTTCCGGTTTGGGCCTTGCCATTGGGGCCAATCCTGGCCGACAGCCGACGGAATCGTCCAGAGAAGTACGAAGAAAACGGTCATCTGGCGCATGGTTTGGCCTTTGCAAAGGTTAGGGTGACGCGGCCTCATTGGTGACACGGGCAACATTAGAGGAACGCGTTATAGTAGTAATGCGAAATCTCGCACCTACCGAGGCCACCCAAAACTGAACGAATTGGAAATCGTCTCAATTCGTGATGGCAGCTTCTGCGGCTGATTCCATCTCGCGCAGACGTGGATCACTTGGTGGGGTGTGGCCTTTAACGACGACGCTTGCGCGACGAATGTTTGTCCGAAACTCAATCCAATCCATCCAGGGAATGCTGGGAGTTCCGGATTGGCGGCTCAATCCTTCGTCTAACAACCTATCCAGCAAAACTTGAGACTGCTCGAACGCGGCAACGGCCTCCGTAGCTCGTCCGGCCCGATGTTGGGCGATCGCGAGGAGTGGATAAGCGATTCCACGGCCAAACCAATCCGCTTCATTCGATTGGTTGAGTAGCTCAATGGCTCGTTCGGTATTGCCAGAGTATAAATGTGCCCAACCCGCCACATAAAGGTTGACGCCATAGTACATCGACGATAACGTGTGTTTTCGGGCATTGTCGGGGCCGTCGCGTCGTTTCTCGAATTGAGCGAGGTTTTGCTCGACCTGATTGGCCAATTCAGCTGCTTTGGCCGGTGTGGGTTCGCCAATCAACACCGCACGGGCCACAATAGACATCGGATCTTTGCCTCCCGACTTTTCCAGTTCCTGCTTGATTTGATCGTACACTTCGAACCGTTCGGCAAAATACAGTATCTGTGGGACGCCCAAAAATTCGGCGTGAGTTGCCGAACCGCCGAGTGCGACCGCTAGCGAAAAATCGTCTGCGGCCGCGTTCCAACGGCCGAGCTTTGCGTTCAGGCGGCCACGCTCCAGCCAAACCAGAAAGTACTTGGGCAATATTTCGGTCGCTTGCGAGTAAGCTTGAAACGACTCCGGCCATCGCTGGGAATCCGTATGGACTCGGGCGGACGCTAGAAGAACGGTTGTCGCATTAAGTCTTTGGTTGAATCCTTCCAAGTCCAATCTCGCTTGGTTCGCCTTCGCTTCCGCTCGCTGAGCTTCGAGCAGTGCAACCATCTTTTCGTCGCGTTCACTAATTGCTACGCGTGCTTGCCAAACGCTGACGACGGTCCCAAGTAGTAATGCCGCGACGACTGATGATGCGGTCGATATTGCAATCTTGTTCCGCCGTGCAAATTTCGTGAATCGGTACCAGCTTGAGGGCGGACGCGCTATAATCGGTTGATGGTATAAGAATCGAGACACATCATCCGCCATCGCGCCAGCCGAAGTATAGCGGCGATTTCGATCCTTATCTAAAGCCTTCATGACGATCCAGTCCAAATCGCGTTTCATCGAGGATGCCAGACTCTCCCGTTCCAGTCTCCGATTTGCAGCGACGGTCGTTGCAACTTGATTCTCCAACGTGCTTAGTCGCGTGCTTGGACGGTGCGGCTCTTCTTCGCGGATGATCCGACGCAGTTCGTCAAATCCAACACTGTGTAAGCGATCTGATGTAAATGGCGTCGTTCCGGTCAAAATCTCGTATAGCAAGACTCCTAGTGAGTATATGTCGCTGCGAGTGTCTATATCACCCGCACTCATCCCGGCCTGCTCAGGGCTCATGTAAGCCGGCGTTCCGACCATAGACGCGAATCGCGTGTAAATCGTCTTGATCGTCAAGCTTTGTCCAATCGCTTTGGCAACGCCAAAGTCGATAATCTTGACCAACGGATGCCCATCCTGAAGTGTCACCAAAATGTTGGAAGGCTTGAGATCGCGATGAATAATTCCCTTTTGATGGGCGTGTTGAACAGCGATACAGATATCAACAAACAGCTGCAATCGTTCGGCAACACTTAATTGATGTACATCGCAAAATTCCGTCAGCGGAACACCTCGGATGAGCTCCATGACGAAATAAGGTTGCGATGTTGCGGTGACACCGGCATCAAATACGCGCGCAATGTTGGGATGGTCCATCATCGCAATTGCTTGCCGTTCCGCCTCGAAACGAGAAAGCACTTCGCGTGATTCCATCCCGGGCTTGATAATCTTTAGAGCGATTTTCCGGCGAATGGGCGTTTGCTGCTCGGCAACATACACCACGCCAAACCCACCTTCTCCTATTTTTTCCATTAACCTATACGGTCCAATCATCGAGCCTAACTCGTGTTGGCACGATGATTCATTTGGCCGATCGCCGGAGTCGGTGTGCATTTTGGCAACGTTCCTGTGCTTGTCGCTGACAACGATGGGCCGATCGACCGGGTTATCGTCTCGCGCATGTTCTCGCAACAGTTTCAAAACGGAGGCCCTTAATGGTTGGTCGCCCCGGCAGGCCGCGTCGACAAATGCGGCTCGGTCCTCCGGGCACTCTAAATCGAGCGCCTCTAAGAAGATCGCTTTTTCACACAATTGAGGTAGCCTGTTCATTGCAACTCTTGATCTCTTAATTCGCGTCCCAGCCAGGCTCGGGCATAAGCCCAATTCCTTTTGACGGTTCGAGGGGACACTCCTAGTGCGTGTGCTGTTTCTTCGACACTTAACCCCGCGAAGTAGCGCAATTCAACCATTCTCGCCATACCTGGATCCTCTGCAGCCAGTTTTGCTAGGGCCGCGTCTAAATCGAGTAGTTGGTCAATGTCGCCAAGTTCAATCGCGACATCATCACAAAGCTCCTGACGATCAAATCCGCCACCATGTTTGACACTTTGGCGACGCCGGGCGTGATCGATCAAAATCCGTCGCATGGCCTCGGCAGCGGCCGCAAAAAAGTGCGAGCGCCCGTCCCAACGGAGCTCTGCATTTCCAACCAGCCGCATATACGCCTCGTGGACCAACGCTGTCGCCTGCATGGTTTGCCCGATCTTTTCTCGGCGAAGCCGGATTCCTGCCAATTTCCTTAATTCCGCGTATACCAAGGGCAATAGATCCGCAGCGGCAGTCGTATCGCCTTTTTCAATCTGCGCAAGAATTTTGGTGAATTCTTCGGACATCGTTATTTCTATACGGGACGACATAAAAACCGCGTGTTGTCGTCGCTTTGCTTCGAGTGCCCGGTTCACGGTCCGGAACCTGGTACACGCCTTTTCACCATTGTAATGCGAAATCGGAACAACGTCGGGGCCAAGCTTCATTTTGGGAAATTTCGCCCCCCACGCCGATTGGCACTCTTAAACGAGTCGATGGAAAAAAGGGAACGCTCCGGGGATACCCAAATTTTCTGCTCCTAGGAACGCCTGCTGGACACCCAACTTTTCTGCTCCGTGAAGTGTTTGCTCCGGGCTTCGTCACCCATTCAGCATTAACGCACCTCCACAAAACGAGACCGACGCTACGAGTAGTTGCGAGATTGGCACGAAACTAGCTGCGGTCCGGCTTCAGAATGATTGGTGTCCCGGTTCCGGCGGACTGCTACGAACAAGGGGAATTGCCTGTGATCTCGAAAGGGCCAACCTTCGAAAACTTGCTGGCAGAAGCGTTCGACCAAATTCGCAGCTACGCCAAAGGCAACGTCGCCATTATGTCACGGATGCTCGGTGCGATGCAAACTCTTGCAAGTTTGACGGATTGTCCAAGTCGCCGGCAATCGCTTAGCGAACAGGTGCAATGGATTGCCGAACTAGCTGAATATTCACTCGAGTCTACCTCTGACCGGGCCAAGATCACTGAACGTCTGGCGAGTGTTGGCGAAGCCCTGGAAGGTTGGACTGTTCGATGCAAATCCGAAGGGCAAGATATCAAGCATGCGTATCGAGTGCAACTCTCAACCTCAATCATTAACTAGAAAGGAATCCCAGACCATGCCAATCCAACTCATTGAAGACTTTGATCACGCCCATTCGGTCGAAGCGAGGGTGTGGCTGAACAAAGCACAACGGTCTTGCAGAAAAACGAAGTTTATGATGCAATTCGATGTCGTATCAGGCGATGAATCGTTGTCGAAAGAACGTTGACAATGACGTCGTAAAGTCATCCAACACCTGCGTCAACGCTTCGTCCAGTATTAATGGCTAGATCCGCCACTCCACTTTCAAGGTTGACATGATGTTCTTGGTTGCGATCCTGACGAACAATGCAATAATCGGGTCGTGAAAGCGGTTCATTCGCTGCCCCGTTGTGACTGATCGGATCTATCATTTCAAACACATTCAAAGAAGAGCTCGATGAAGAACAATCCATCAAACACGCACGAGGGCAAGTTTGTTAGCGTTGCGGGTGACAAGCTTGTTTCGAATTGCAACGACGGAAACCAGCATCACCATACGTTAGCCAGGGACGCGAAAGTAACCTGCGATGGCAAAACCAGCAAGCTCGCGGACTTAACGGCTGGTACTCCGATACGAGTGACAACCAGCAAGGATGATTCAAACATGGTAATAGCCATCGAATGTGGCAAGATCGCAATGGCTGCGACGCACTAAGGCGAAACTCTAGTGTTTCTTGGTCGGAGTGTGTTGCTAACGTGCAATTTGTTGTATAAATAATGGCACGCCGACTTGGTCGCGCCGTCGAAACCGGGACAGTCGCGAAACAAATGCTGCTCCGTGCTGACTCGTATTGGCGAAGCGAGACCGCCTCTAGCGAGTCAGGGAGTCCATCTTGAAAAGAACTGGCAATGTTCGATCCTCCGGTGACAAAGTCGTAAAGACGGTTACTCAATCGGTTGCCCAGCCGTCGTGGCACGTGCTCTCAATCATGGCGGTCAAGGACAGGCTGGATACAGATGAGGCACTCGGTCTGACCCAAGTCGAAGCGACTCGGAGGCTCGCGCAGCATGGCCCCAATACCCTGGCCCAGGCTCGCCAACGCTCGCTTCTTGCCATCTTTTTGGCTCAGTTCCAGAGCCTGATCGTGGGGTTGCTGGTTGCGGCCACGATTATCGCCTTCGCGGTAGGAGACACCATGGAGGCGGTTACAATCCTGGTTGTCATCGTCATCAACGCAGGCATCGGCTTCTTCACCGAATGGAAGGCGGCGCAAGCGTTGTCCGCCCTCCAAAAACAGTCGGTGCGACGTGCTCAGGTGATCCGAGACGGTAGGGAGAGCGAGGTTCCAGCAGCGGAGTTGGTGCCTGGTGATCTGGTTGTCCTGGCTGCCGGAGCGCGAGTTCCCGCCGATGGACGCCTTGTCAAGTCCGTGCGGTTGCAAATCGAAGAGGCCGCACTGACTGGTGAGTCAAACGCGGTCACCAAGACCACCAATCCGCTATCCGACAAGGAAGCGGCACTTGGGGACCACCTCAATATGGCGTTTTTGGGGACGACCATTACAGACGGACGCGGTCAGTTGTTGGTGACGGCCACTGGCATGCAAACGGAGGTCGGCAAGATCGGTCTCCTGATTGAAGATGCGACGACTCGCGCTACCCCGCTTGAACAAAAGTTGGCTCGTCTCGGTCGCCTGCTCGTTGTGGCGGTGTTGGCACTGTGCGGTGTTATCGTCCTGGCCGGATGGCTTCGCGGTGTCACCGACTTTTGGCACATGCTGGAGATCGGCATTTCCCTGGCCATTGCCGCAGTGCCCGAAGGTCTACCGGCTGTGGCCACCATGACACTAGCGCTGGGCATGCAACGTATGGCCCGGAAGCGTGCGCTTATCCGTCGGCTTCCCGCCGTCGAGACGCTTGGATCGACTACCGTCATTTGCACCGATAAGACCGGGACACTGACCAAGAACGAGATGACGGCGTGCGTCTATATGTTGGACCAACGCCGCGTCGAAGTCTCCGGCAGCGGGTACGCGTCTGTGGGTGAGTTTCGGGACGGTGACAAAGTTGTTGACCCACACGCCGACGAGCTCCTCACACTGGCCCTACGAATCGGGATGTTGTGCAACGATGCCAAAGTGGAACGCACCGATGGCCATGAGATCGTGCTGGGGGATCCCACCGAAGCGGCCTTGATCGTCGCTGCGGAAAAGGCAGGGATGAACCTAGTCGATCTGGCCCGCGACTTTCCTCGCCTTAGCGAGGTGCCGTTCGACAGCATGAGCCAGCGCATGGTGACGGTGCATCGCTCGCCGCAAGGTCCGACGTTGGCCTTCGTCAAAGGTTCGCCTTCGATAACGATCGCGGCGAGTACTTCACAAATGCGGACCGCCGGAGTGACGCCCCTCTCGGACGATGATCGGCGACACTTGAAAGAGACAAACGAGAAGTTGGCCGATGCGGCGCTGCGTGTATTGGGCCTGGCGTTTCGCGAATTGCCAGAGGGGTTCGCTGAGGCCGACTTCGACCGGGAATTGACCTATGTTGGATTGGTCGGCATGAGCGACCCGCTCCGCGATGAAGCGAAAGCCGCCATTGCTACTTGTCGCGAGGCGGGCATCCGGACGGTGATGATCACCGGCGACCAGCAGAACACCGCCGCCGAGATCGCGCGCCAATTGGCAATCGATGTCGATCCGGATGGGCGTCCGTTGCGTACCGTTCACGGTCGCGAATTGACTGACCTAGACGCGGAGGGCTGGAAGCGGAAAGTAGCAGACGCAGCCGTGTTTGCCCGTGTTTCGCCGGAACACAAACTGCGAATCGTCGCCGCGTTGCAGCAGCAAGGGCATGTTGTTGCCATGACGGGCGACGGAGTGAACGACGCTCCGGCCATGAAACAGGCGGACATCGGCATCGCGATGGGAATTATGGGAACCGAGGTCGCGAAGGAAAACGCAGACATGGTGATCACCGACGACAACTTTGCGAGCATCGTTGGTGCCGTCGAGCAGGGGCGGATCATCTACGGAAACATTCTCCGATTTATACAGTACCTGCTGTCGTGCAACATCGATGAAATCCTGACCGTGTTTATCGCTTTGATGATCGGCTGGCCACTACCTCTGGTGGCTCTCCAGATTCTGTGGCTCAATTTGGTGACCGACATCTTCCCCGCCTTCGCCCTGGCGCTGGAGCCATCGGCGCCCGACGTGATGAAACGCCCGCCACGCGATCCAAAGAAGTCTCTACTTACTCCACGATTCATCGGCCTGATCCTCTGGCAAGGGCTCCTACTCGCCGGCGTAACTCTCCTCGCCTTTGGCGTCGGCATGAACTGGCACGGAACCGAGGGCGAGGGCTTGCGCCAAGCGACGACAATGGCGTTCATGACTCTTGCTCTTTCTCAGATTTTCCACGCTTTCAACGCGCGATCGCAGCAGCGTTCGGCGTTCACCAGCCGATTGTTTACGAATGGCTGGTTGTGGGCGGCGGTGGGAATGTGTCTAGTCCTTCAATCCGTAGCGGTCTACCTCCCGTTATTGCAGAAGGTACTGCATACCGTACCACCCACGATCTCAGATTGGGGCGTGATCGCCGCCTGTTCTCTGACGCCCGTGGCTGTGGTGGAACTCGTCAAAGTTGTTCAACGAGTCGCGATCCACAGAACAGGAGCCTCCCTTGTTTGAAATGATGCATTGTTTTTTGATGCATGGCATCGAAAAAATTGGCGTGTTGGAGAAGCCTGGCCCGCATCAGAAACCATGTGACGCCATCATCCGCACGAAAGGCAAGACGAATGATTGAAAAAAACAACGGAAGGATCAAATCAGAGTTCTCGTTAGCAAGACCACGACCTGTGATTCAGCCTCAAAAGTCAGAAGCAATATCCGCCACTAAGTTTTAGTCGTTTCCCAGATTTCATAAACTGCCGGGCGATCATCAACACCCCTTTCTAGTGCTACTGGCTGCGGCTCGCGACCAAATCAAGCGGGTATTATCCGATCCTGTGTAACCAAATGAATCTCATATCCGGTGGACAAGAAGAATGCTACGAATCAGTGTCCCGCTCAACCCAACTCGACAATCTTGGCAATGAACGGCGGGTCATCAAGTATCAGGTTTGCGGTCTTTCAAGGTGGGGATTCGCGCCGTCGATCGCTGTATGGAAAGAAAGCCCCGGGGACACCCAACTTTTCTGCTCCGTGATGTTTCTGCTCCGGGCTTCGTCACCCATTCAGCACTAACGCACCTCCACAAAACGAGACCGACGATGCGAGCGGTTGCGAGACTGCCACGAAGCAAGCGGTGGTTCGTCGTGAGAATGATTGGTGTCCCGGTCCCAACGGACTCGGTAAGCCGAAAACCGACGATCGTCAGCTAAACACAGGACGGAGATTGAACGTCAACCCGTTCCCCCAGTGCGGCTCGTGCGACCGACCGGACAACTGTCCATCCAACCGCGGGCGAGAATGGTGTGTCCCCGGATTGGTGTGAGCTTCCAATAGTGTAACTTGGCGCGCCGCCGAATGCGCTCGCCGCCGAACGCGAGTGTACGGGACAGGAGCCAGGAACACGAATATGGATTACGATGGGACCGCGGGCGAGTCGGTTTTACGGCAGCAAGGAGTCGTGACGTGATTTCAACACCTTCGAGCTTGTTGGTACGATTGCGAACGGCCGAGGATTCGGTGGCCTGGAGTCGCTTTGTGCAATTGTATTCTCCGCTCTTGCATTACTGGACCACGCGTTTGGGCGTGGAGCCGTCGCGACGGCTAGACATCTGCCAAGAGGTCTTTGTGGTCTTGATCCAACGTCGCGAGTGGCTAGAGTCGCAGCCGCCGACAAGCTTCCGGGCTTGGCTGTATACCGTGACCGCCAATAAGTGTCACGATTTGCAGCGGCGGCTACGGCGGCATTCCGAACCCGAATGGCAGGCGGAGTTCGATCCCGCGATTCCGGCTCCGCAGGATGAATTGGGCGAACAAGAATACCGCAGCTACTTGGCCCGGGCTGCCCTGCGACTCATGCGTGACTGTTTTTCTGAAAGCACGTGGCGAGCCTGTTGGGAACATGTCGCCGAAGGACGCTCCGCGGCGGACGTGGCCCACGAGTTGGGTATCTCGGAAAACGCGGTCTACTTGGCTCGAGGCCGCGTGCTCAAACGACTCCGTCAGGAATTGGATGGTTTGTGGGAGTAGACAGGTTAGAACCGGATCGGTGATCGTTGGGTGGATTTCGCGTCCTGGGGCAACACGACTCGTCGGCATTTTGGAAATTTTGTGGGACAGATTGTCCCGGACTACTTCGTCAAGTCTAGCGGGCGGTCCAAAAGAGATCGAAACCCATCGTGGCAAAGTTCCGACATCAGAAATAGAAGTGTGACCATGAGCTCCGATCCACAACAGGTGTTGAATCGATTCTTAGTTGGTCGAGCCAACGATGCGGAAGTAGCGACCGCGGAAGCGTTGCTGGCGACATTCGAGACCGTTTCCGCGACGGCGGTCATCGAGGCGCACGATGACTTGCTGCAGGCTTTCCAACAGAAACCCCGCCAGGAACTGGAGCAGGCGGATGTCCGCGCATTTGCCGAACAAGTCGGCCAGAGGTTGGTATCTCCCAACGAGGCGAGCGACGATTGGAGACGCTGTTTGGATCCACCGAGCGACAGGGAGTCGATCGGCCGAATTGGGCGTTTTGCCGTTCGCCAGTTATTGGCCCGCGGTGGGACGGGATTGGTGTTTGAGGCGGTTGATGGCGACTCGGGGCAAACCGTCTGTCTCAAGCTGCTGCAACCTCATCGGGCCCAACATTTCGCAGCGCGGCAGAGATTCTTGGGCGAGGCCAAAACAGCGACCCGTTTACAACATCCTCGCATCGTTCCGATTCACGAAGTCGCTCTGCATGGCGAGTTGCCGTACTTGGTCATGCCGCTGCTGGCTGGTCAGTCACTTCGCGCTCGACTGCATCGCGACGGGCAACTGGACCCAAAATCTGCGGTGCGAGTGGCGCGACAAGTGGCCGAGGGTCTGGAGCATGCCCATGGATTGGGAATCTTGCATCGCGACATCAAGCCGGACAATCTGTGGATCTTGCCCAACGGCGAAGTGCAGATCCTGGATTTCGGTTTGGCCCGGACTGCCGACGATCAACAACCGATCACCTTGGCGGGAACCGTTTTGGGCACCCCCAGTTACATGTCGCCGGAGCAGGTGACCGGCAAGCCGCTGGATGGTCGTTCGGATCTGTTCAGTTTGGGCGTGGTCCTATGGGAGATGCTGACGGGACATTCGCCGTTTCGTCGCGATAACCTGTTTTCCACGATGATGTCGGTGGCGACGGATGAGCTGGACATTGAAAGTCGCTTGGATCGAGAGCCCCTACCGGCTCCGCTGTGCGATTTGCTTGGTCGATTGTTGGCCAAGGCTCCCGATCAAAGGCCCGGTTCCGCTCGCGAGTTGATTCAGGCTTTGGACCAAGTGGAGTTGGCTCTGACCTCGCCGCCATCGTTACTCGAGGTGCCGGCGTCCCTTGCGGGGCGTCGCGGTGGAGGTGGCGTAAGACTGGTGGTCGCGGCTTTGGCGGGAGCGTTTTTCTGTTGGTTGGGCCTTTTGCTCTGGCAGTCCCAAGACAAAGGCACTTTGGTTGTCGAGACGCATGATGAACAAGTCGAAGTTCGCATTCAAGGCCATCGCGTCACCGTGACCGATCCGGTGACGGAGAAGGTCTATGAGGTCGGGATTGGTGCGACGCCATTGCCCAGCGGTGTGTACTTGTTGGAAGCGTCTGTCGAGGGAAAGGATCTGGAGTTTACTTCCCAGACCATTGTCATTCGTCGCGGCCAGGAGACCTTGGTCACCGTGCGACTGCGTCCGGCCATCGAATCGGGAGTGCGATCAGCGGAGGTCGCTCCGGACAAAGTCACCCCAGACACAACGGACAACGCGGAATCGGACCCCGGTGCCCAGTCGCCTCAGGGAGCCAAGCCCTTGGTCGATCCCGTTGCCGATGACTCGGGTAGTGAGTCGTCAAGTGAGCCTATCGCGCGGGATCTCATCGTCGATCGATCGTACGCACCCGAAGTGGAAGACACATTGGCCGCACGTTTGGACGACTTGCCCGCTCAAGGGAACTTGGACGAGTACGCTGCCCAGGCGGCGATTTCGCCAACGGCTTTGGTTGCGAACCCGGTGAAACTGCCGAGCTACGATACTTGGTCGTTGGAGGTGCCCTCCGACGACAAGCTAACTTGGAAAGCGAACGCCGATCAATCGCTCTGGGTGGGCGTGGGGCACAGAGTGCAAGACATGGTCTGGGTGGCGGACCCCAATGGCCATTTGCGTTACGTCATTCCAACCTTGGGGATGCCGGTCAATGCCTTCCCGGCACCGACCCAACCGCGACTATTGGCGACGATCGCTTGGCGTGGCAGTCCGTTGATGGCCGCGCCTCCTCACGAGGTCCAGACCACCGATAGTCCAACGCCGCAGTATTGTTTGCAAATCTGGCGATTGAATGCGAACTCTGCCACGCTGCTCAGTACGGCGGCAATTGACAACTATCAAGTGGTGTGGGATGGCAGTTATCGAGTGTTGTTCAAACGCGACGGTGGGGTCTGGACCTATCGGCTGGATAACGGCCAAACCTATCGGCTGATCGACTCGGTGGCAGGCGATTTGGTCGAGAACTCGCTTTCGCCCAGCAGGCGTTGGGTGGCATTCCGGGAGTACTCGGATCTGGGGACTCAGATCCAAGTCCACGATCTGCATCGCGGTCAGCCATTGGGCGAGTTCAACAACAATGGTTACAAGCTGCAGTGGCATGAGGATCGATTGGTGGTGGACGGTCTTGTGACGCAACCGATTGAGTTGTGGCAAGTCGCTCCATTGAAGTTATTGCAGCGAATCGATCCGCCGCAGACTACCGAGCCTGGCTCCGGGCGGCAGCTGCGGGTCGAGCAGGCGATTGATGCGATCGGCCAACGCGTGGCGCGATTGTCGGAACATGGCGAGTTGACGATCATGCGGTTGTTCGATCTAAAAACGGCCACCATCGTGGCGACACAACTGCGTGGACGAGGCCATTATTTAGCTTGGCAGCCGGATGGCACTTTGTTGATTCAGAATTCGCCGAATTGGTACTTATGGCGTGGAGGAATAGATGACTTGCACGGCCGTGTGACCGAGTACGTTGGTAAAGTTCCATCGACCTCTAACAGGCAGTTCCGGCTGCAAAGTGCCGGCGGAGCTCAGTTCCCCAGCACGACTGCCCCAAATCATTTCTTGTGGCAGCCGGGGCCCGCGAGTCGCTTGAGTGCCGATGAGCGAACCGTTGGCCAATACCGCATTTTGAGTCAACTTCCGTTGTCGACAATGTGGGACAGGAATTGGACGCAGTGGTTGCAGTCCAGCAGCCCGGACGGAGCATATCAGCTGCGGGATAACCGCTTGTGGTCGACGGAGACCAACGAAGTATTGTACGACTTTGGCGCGTTTGGGAATGATGGCGGTGGGCGAAGTGGTCGTCCAGGGCGTGCCAGTTCGGGGAATGGCACCGCGATTGACGGTGCCTCGATGGTCGGGCGGCGGAGTGGCCCTCCGGGAAATAGAAGACTACCGCAGTTGATGACCGCCTGGTCGGCGGACGGGCGTTGGTTGGTGGTCGCGGGACGTCGACGCGTCGATCCCACGGTGGTGTTGGATCTGACCAGCCTCACGCCTCTTGATCTGACCAAGTGTCTCCCCGAAAGTGTGGTGAATCGACCGGTGCAGCTACTGCAAGGCGTAGGCTCAAGTTTCTGGTTGACCTTCGACGGTAGCCGCGAGATCTTTGAGTTGGATCCCGCGCGAGCGGTGGGCAGGGCGTTGTCAGTGGGCGAGTCATTCGCGGAATGGATTCCGTCCCATCTGGCGGCACCCTATGTGGTTTTCCATCAGGGGTCGGCCGGGTTCTCCTCGAACCCCGATCTCAGACAAAAATTTATCCGTGGCAAATGGGATGACGGAAAATGGACGGATTCACAAGAATTGACGATTGGCATCAATGACGAGCTGGTGGTTTCGCCGACGGGCCTGGCATACTTGCAGATCGTCGATCCGCCGGGGACGGAAGTGGAGGAGCAACCTGACGGCAGCTGGATCAAAAACCCACGGGGCGAGCCGCATCGTCTGACATTGACACAATGGCCGGCGGGCGAAGCGGGAGGGCAGCCGCAGCGGCAGCTTTTGGCTTGGGAATGGCGAATGTCGGATTCAACGTTGCCGCAATGGCACCCGTCAGGTCGTTCACTGATCTTTACGATGCTCAGCGGCGTGGGAGTGATTGACTTGGAGAGCGGGAAGTACCACGAGCATGGCGGCTGGACCGGCGAACTACGAACGCCGGCCGTGGCGACCGACAACGGGTGGGTGGTCGCTCGTCCCGATCAGTTCATGGCGTTGGGCCATGACGGACAGAAGTTGGCGGTCATGCCCTTGAGTCACTCGCTGCGATCCGAATCGTCGAGAAATGCTGCGGAGCTCGGTGGGCTTCATGGGTCAGCACAAGATCAGGAGATCATGGAGAAACATGAACCGGAGTTTGAACGCCCTCGTGGGACGTGGATCTTGGCCGACGGTCGCGTGCATCCGCAAGCGGAGGGCACAAGGTACTTTGTGGGGCGACGCGGTTCGGAGTTTGTGACGATCCCATGGACATCCCAGAACGAAGAGACTCGGCTGCCGACTTTACCCACCTACGCCACCGACGCTGCTGCTTGGTTGCTAGAGCTACCGGATTAGTTTTTTCGTGAGGAAACTTGGAACTGCGCCAGCACGAGAGGCGGCTAGAACCGCGCGGTAACCCATTCCCCCAGTTCGGCTCGTGCGACCCGCCCGACATCTGTACACGCAACCGCGGGCTGTAATGGTGTGTCCGGCGTGTCCCCGGACGGGTGTCGCGAAATGTTGTGTGTCCTGTGTGTCCCCAGAATTCCTGTCCCTAGTATCCCATTTGGGGGCAATCGTAGAGCAAGTTCTCCCGAACAGGCTCGAGGGCGAATTGATGCCGCCACAGATAACCCTGCGACAGATCTAGTTCGGAGAACTGGATCTACTAACGGCACGCCGTACCAACTATCAAAAACACTGCGACTTCGCACTCCTATTACCCAACTTGAGAAAGCGAAGCTGAACTAGACGCATCTACCAAAAACGTCGATGGCTGATGATGCAGTCGTCCGAGGCATCGGTTATCGATATCGTGTCGAGTTCACCAGTAAACCATCAAACGCTCCGAGGCCGTACTCCTTGTCATATGCGAATACAAGGTACCCTTCGCCTATTGAGCCAGTGATCTTAAAAGCGACCAACGGCTTTCGCTGCCAGAAGGTCTCGTGATCACTTTGCTTCTTGTCGTACTTGACGTTATCAAGCTCAAATGTACCGATGTGTTCTTGGACGTGTCGCATCGACTTGGACCGTTGGCCCGCTTCAATTTCCATTTTGGAAAAGTTCGGGCTCAAACTTTGGCTAATCCAATAAAAAGTCAAAATTGCGCTGCCGACCATCAAAAGAGCACCGACCACGGACGCAATGACAACCACGAACACAATGCTCTTGCTCGATTGTTTCTGCGCATCGGCTACGTGATCAACCGTGTTTGACATTCGAATCTCCAAATAGTGTTGTACGAATTGACAGTGTCACACTCAATGGTCCACGATCCTACTCGCCGTCGCTGCCAAGATCAAGCAGATTTGTTTCCCGACTTGGTCTGGACTGTCGCCGTTGTCCAGGCATAGGGGAGGGTGTGTTCGCTGTCAAGTTGCCTGGCACCAAAATGGCCTTCCTCGACCGCTGCTCGCGTGGGGCTTGCTAAACTCAATCGGCTGTCGCTCCTCCCGTCATGACCGGGCGTGGTCCGTCGTGTAAACTGCCGACTCGAGTCCAACATCGAGTTTTGAATTTGCAGTGGAGTGCCGATGAGCATTTTTGGTACGCAGACACCAGAGCAAGCGCTGGCGAAACTGGGCGACATGACGCAAGGAGTCCAGCCGATTGCGGTGGGTGAGTTTCGCGAACGGATTGCACGAGCCCAATCGTGGCTGAAGCAACATCACTGCGCGGCCATGTATTTGCATGCGGGTACCAACCTCTACTATTTTACTGGTCTCGAATGGAGCCCCAGTGAGCGGATGGTTGCGGGCATCATCCCGGCCGACGGCGATCCCTATTACGTTTGCCCCGGCTTTGAAGTCGAAACGCTGAAGGACTTCTGGCAGCTGCCGGGCGATGTCGTGACCTGGGAAGAACATGAAGTGCCCGGTCAGATCCTCAAGCGCTCGCTGGCTGAACGGGGAATGGCCAGGGGCACGCTGCTTGTCGATCCGGCGACGCCGTATTTTATGCTGGATGGCATGCGGCTAAGTCTGGGCGAGGAATTTCAATTTGAAATCGCGACTCCATTGCTTGATTTGACCCGCGGTCGGAAAACGGCCAGCGAATTGGTGCTGATCAAACGGTCGCACGAGATCAACGCGGAAGTGATCATGGCGGCGGCATCGATTCTGACACCAGGCATAACGACGACCGAAGTGGCCCGATTCATCCGGCAGGCCCATCGCAATGTTGCCGGGGTGGATTCTTATTTTGTGATTGTGCTGTTTGGCGTGGCGACTTCTTTTCCTCACGGCGTGAAAGACCCTCAGACATTAAAAGAGGGAGATTGGGTCTTGATCGATACCGGTTTCCGGCTACACGGATATCATTCCGACATCACACGAACCTTTGTGTTTGGCGAACCAACGGCGGATCAGTAAAAAGCGTGGGACGTTGAAAAAGCAGCCCAGATCGCGGGTTTTTCTGCCGCCAGGAACGGTCTGCCTTGTTCCGTGGTCGATGACGCCGCTCGAAAATCGCTGGAAGCAAACGGCTACGGGCCGGATTACAAACTTCCTGGCTTGCCGCATCGCACGGGACATGGGTGCGGTTTGGATATTCATGAGGCACCCAACGTGGTTCGAGGCAACAGCCAATTGCTGGAAACCGGCATGGTCTTCAGCTGCGAGCCGATGCTGGTCATTCCCGGAAAATTCGGAGTCCGACTCGAAGACCATTTCTACATGACCGATTCCGGTCCAGAGTGGTTTACCAAGCCAGCGCCAACGATGCACGATATGTTTGACATTTGAACATCATTTTTCGGGGCAACTCGGGGGTTCTCAACGCTTCTGCTGCTGGTCGGTAGCTGTGAATCGCCACCGTATGCGGCCTTCCAATGTGATCTCCATATTTACGTCAACCTAAGGAGGCCGATACATGACAAACGGAACAAATGAACGACCATTCCGGCCCAATTCGGTCGCAACCAAAATTCTTGAACTCGTTGCTCAGATCGATCGTCCGGCAGAGTTCTGCGCTAGTGGGGAGTGTCCAAGTACCCTTCCCGGATTGTATGTGAAAAAAATCGGCGACATTGGGCTGCCTCTTTCGGCAACAGAAGCAAAGCGATTGATCAAAGTTTGCCAGCAAGCTCCCTATGGAAAAGGAACGGAAACGGTTGTCGACACGAAGGTCCGGAAAGTTTGGGAGCTGGACCCCTCGCATTTCTCACTGAACAATCCGAAATGGGCGGAAACGATTGAGTCGATACTGCGCGAAGTTGAAAACCGGCTGGGTCTACCCAGCGCGTCCTTAGCCGCCCATCTTTATAAATTGCTTGTTTATGAGAAAGGTGGTTTCTTTCTGCCCCATCGCGATGGCGAAAAGCTTGATCGAATGGTCGCGACTTTGGTGGTCAATTTGCCCTCAAAACATAGCGGTGGGGAGTTAGTAATTTATCATCAAGGCCAACAAGAAGTGATCACAATGCCTGGAGCTGCATTAGGATTGGAAGCCAACTATGCCGCATTTTATGCCGACTGCCAACACGAAGTGAAACCGCTCCTCAGCGGAAACCGGCTTTGTTTGACATACAATCTCGTTCTCGCGAAGCCACGCAGCAATGTATCGATTGCGGCCCCTGACTTTGAAGCGACAACTGAACGAATCGCAACCGTGCTCTCAAGATGGCCGAGCGAATCAGTCGACGATTCCGCCCCAAAGAAACTGGCCGTCCTGTTAGAGCATCGCTATACCCAATCGGGATTATCGATCGATAACCTCAAAGGTGTGGATTTAGCAAAAGCCAAAATTTTATTGGATGCGGCCGAGAAAGCCGAATGTGATGCCTATTTGGCATTGGTAACTCTATGGCAAAACGGTTCCGCCGAGGGCGGCTATGACGATTACGGCTATGGTTCACGCCGTCGATACTTGCACAGAGAGTACGACGATGATGAACAAGACGACACGGTAGCCGCTGGCGATTCAAAGTACACGATGGGTGAGATCTATGATTATAGCTTGACCGCCAATCACTGGTCCAACCGTGACGGCAAGAAAGTCTCCTTCGGTAAGATTCCGATGGAAGAAAACGAGATCGTGCCACCGGATGCGTTGACAGATACGGACCCAAACCGTGAGGATTTCGAAGGCTATACGGGCAATGCAGGGATGACTCTGGAACGATGGTACCACCGAGCGGCAATTGTTCTTTGGCCGCAAAGTCATCAGTTTCAAGTTTGGTGTGAAGCAGGAACCGATGCCGCCATCGCCGGGCTATGTCAAATGGTCGCCAAACTCAAGAAGATCAAAAAAGGACGAGAAGATCGACTCGTCGAGTGCCGACAATTTGCTGCCACAATTATTGAAACTTGGTGCTCAAGTCGAACGGACGACTACTGGGACCGTAGCGAGCCTGACGCCATGAAGCAGGCCCCGTTGGATCGCGAATCAATTTGGATGGCTCTGGCCGACTTAGGCGAACCGGGACTCATTGGACGAGTGCTCGAAGAAGTGATGGTGAAGGACCAGTCTCTTCTACTGTCAACGACTTTCCTGAAGTGGATTTCGAAACAAGGTTGGTCGGATTTTTCTCCGTCATTGATTTCGATGTTTACGCGAACGAATAGAGAAACCTTGGGGCGGAATATCGTCATTTTTCGCATGCTTGCGACGATGCGGAACCAAAGTGGTGGGCACAAGTTGCTGTGCAGTCAACTGGCAGCGTTGCTTATTGAAGCCATCGAGAGGATTGATTCGCCCGAGCATGACGCATGGAACGCCCCCAAATTGGACCGCAAGGAAGTGATCATTGACATGGTACGGTCTTTCGCGGCACTGGGGGAAGCCAAACTTCTAAGTCGATTCTTGACTTGGCAAACAGACCATCGTCGTTACGAGTTGATTGAAACAAATGTTACGGCCGCAATCAAACTCGCAGCCATTCTCAAGGAGCATGCAAAAAACAATCGACCATTTCGGAGTTGGACCAAAGCCATACTACGAGAACTGCGCTCACGGACACGTACGGCTCCAGTCAAACCGACAAATTGGAAACGCCCGAGCGAAATAGCAAACTGCAACTGCGCGGACTGCCAGCGATTGTCGGCGTTTTTGGCCGACCCCACACAACCCGAAGC
This sequence comes from Pirellulaceae bacterium, assembly GCA_041741535.1. Classification (GTDB taxonomy): domain Bacteria; phylum Planctomycetota; class Planctomycetia; order Pirellulales; family Pirellulaceae; genus M30B19. Next base: position 90,556 of record JBGSJV010000135.1, on the reverse strand, counting down.
GAGATTCCCGATGGCAAAACATCGACGGCAGCATTTGCACGGCATCATTGACCGTAATCTATTGGATTGCACGCATGAAACCCTTCGTATCGGAAGCCCCCAAGTGCTGGTCTGCAATAAAACAACGGGGAGCTACGAACGAGCATGCAAGGTCTATGATCAAGATCTGAAGCACTTGGCGGCGATCCAAAAAATAGAGTCGTCATTGGATAACAACGTAAAATAGTGTTCTAGATCCACGACAAGAGGGCGGGGGTGACCTTGGCAGAGGAACGCCTGCCCACGGGGTTATTGTTTGGAAAAGAGTTGCTCCAACTGCAAGCCGCCACGGGAGTGGCGACGCACATTTTGGTCTCGGTCCCGAGATCGTCACGTTTCACCGTTTGCTAAGGACCGCCGAGCTAGTAAAATTGCGTTAGGCAGTAAACGGATACGATTCCCCGAACCGCAAACTTCATGGAAAGACGATTATGAACATCGCACTGGCGTCAACCTGGGAGGAGCGACTTCACGATCTTGGAAATATCCCAGCTTCCCGCATCCGTACGAATCCTGCGCCGGGTACCGCCACCGTTGACGATGTGACTCGCTTACGCGACACCGAGAGACGACTGTATGAGTTGGTGGATGGCACTTTGGTGGAGAAGAGCAATGTTTGGCAAGAATCACTTCTGGCTGGAGCATTAATACACTGGGTTAACAATTATCTTGATGTACACCGAATTGGAGTGGCCACGGGAGCTGACGGCATGACACGGCTGTTTGGTGATACGGTGCGAGGACCTGATGTCGCGTTTGTTGCCTGGGATCGAATGCCCAATGGTCAAATCCCCACAGACCCGATTCCTGACCTGGTACCGAATTTTGTCATCGAAGTGCTCAGTCCGAGCAACACCTACGCGGAAATGTCGCGCAAACGCCGCGAGTATTTTCACGCAGGCGTTGAATTGCTATGGATGGTGGATCACCGGAATCGAACCGTTACGGTGTTTCGTTCGGCACAGGATGCGACGGTTTATTCTGAAGACAAAACCATTGACGGTGGCCATGTGCTTCCGGGCTGGCACGTCAACATCGCGGAGCTATTCCGTCGTCTCGACCGCAAGCCCTAGTGTTTTGTCACCTTTAACATTGGGGTTGGACCGATACCTGTGACGGCCGTGTGTTGAACGTCGGACGATGTCGATTTCGGGTTCAAGTCTGGTTTCATGGGCTTGGTTTTTTGTGTGTTTGCGGAACAATGCGAGTCTGTGGGGCGTGAGTGACGTTGGCAAGACGATGCGAGGGATGGTCGATTGGACTCTCTACCGGAAACGACTCCCGTGGCGACGGGCGACTCGGCGATAACTCCTGCCGTTCCGTCGGGAAATCTCAATGACTTGGCGGGCTGGGTGCACCAAGCGAATCGGCAGTGGTGGCAGGATCTTGAGACTGGCCAACCCATCGTACGGAACAAGGCAGAATTGCTCTGCTTGATCCACAGTGAGATCAGCGAGTGCTTGGAGGGGATCCATCGCAACGCCCCCGATACCAAGTTGCCCCATCGATCCGCCGAGGAAGTGGAGTTGGCCGACGCTCTGATCCGGATCCTGGACTATGCCGGCGGCTTCGGGCTGGACCTGCATCGTGCCTTCCATGAGAAGATGGCGTTCAATCGCCAGCGAGCGGATCACTCTTTGGAACATCGTCGCGGAACACACGGCAAAAAATTTTAGCCCTGGGTTCAATCCTACAGCAGGACCGATCGGGGCGCTCGCTCTACTATGCTGCGCTCAGCAACGTGCCGACGAAACGACAAGTTGGCGGGAATCCGTTGGCTGGAACGAGTTGGCTTACTTCGACGGATCGAATAGGGCATAATCGCAACCTGAGGTTCTTTGTTCGACCATCATCCTAGTGTCCGATTCGAAAGTGTCATGCAACTCAAAGAACAAGAAGTCTATCAACCCACCGATCGGCGTCCCATTGCGGCGCGGAGGTGGTCGATTTGGCAGCCGATCGTGGCGCGGATCGTGAAGGCTGGGGTCTCGGCCAATTCCATTTCCGTGGCTGGAATGGTTGCGGGTATTTTGGCCGGGTTGGCGTTTGCCCTGACTTCATTCCAACCCGATTTCGCGCGCTGGGAATGGCTGGCGGCCGCGCTACTCATTCAACTTCGATTGCTGGCGAACTTGCTCGATGGGATGGTCGCGATCGAATCGGGTCAAGCTTCGGTGGTCGGTGAACTGTACAACGAAGTGCCGGACCGGGTCTCGGATTCTGCCATTTTGATTGGAGCCGGATTGGCGATCGGTGGCAGTCCCGTTCTTGGTTGCTTGGCTGCATTGGCAGCCATGTCTACCGCTTACATCCGAGCCATCGGGAAGAGTGTTGGCGCCGGGCAAGTGTTTTGCGGACCGATGGCCAAGCAACATCGCATGGCCGTGCTGACCTTGGTCGCCGTCTACCTGGGAATCACGCCGCCAGCGTGGCATCCCGCTGGGTTCTGGCTCATCTCCGGACAACTGATTTCTCTGGCGCTCTTATTGATCAGCATCGGCTCGTTGCTCACCGCCATTCGCCGACTCTTACGAGTTGTCGCACATTGCCGGGCGAATCATGAGCAGGCCAGCCATGAGGGAGCCGTTCAACCTCAAGGAGATCACGATGCCCCCTGATTCGCGGCTGCAGTGGTTCGATATCCTTCACGCCTTTGATTCGCCGTTTACGCTGTGGGCCACGGCGGGAATCGGGATGCTATTGGTGCTGACGCCGATCATCATCATCGCGCTGAAACGGAAAGGTTGGACTAGCGAAAAACTGTACCACGAATTGATGCTGCGTTATCAGTCGTGGTTGATTCTGGTTCCGATCATCCTGCTTCCGATCCTGATGGGAGCCATCCCGACGATGATCGGAATCGGTTTGCTCAGTTTGTTTTGTTTCCGAGAGTATTCACGTGTGACGGCGTTGAACCGAGAACTCAGCATCGCCGCGATCGCGTGTTTGGGGATCGTTCTGCTAACCTGGGCCTCACTGGACCATTGGTACCGATTGTTTGTCGCGTTAAATCCTTTGACTGTCTGCGCGATCGCGGCGGTGGCGATTCTGCGCGATCAACCGCGTGGCTATATCCAGCGAGTCGGGTTGGCGGCGCTGGGCTTCTTGTTGTTCGGATCATGTTTGGGGCATCTGGGTTTTCTCGCGAATGATGCCAACTATCGCGCGATGCTGATCCTGATCTTTCTCTGTGTGGAGCTGAATGATGTGTTCGGTTTCGTCGTTGGCAAGACGCTGGGGCGTCGAAAACTGGCCCCGAACACCAGTCCCGGAAAAACGATCGCGGGTGCGGTGGGAGCGTTGCTGCTGACGACGCTGCTGTTTTTCATCATGGGCAGATTTGTGTTTAGCGGAACAGATCTCGCGACAACAACTCACCTGTTGGTGTTGGGCGCCATGCTCAGTTTGTTAGGCCAGACGGGCGATCTAATGTTGTCTTCGATCAAACGCGATCTTGATATCAAAGATATGGGCGCGACGATTCCAGGGCACGGCGGGTTCCTAGATCGATTCGACAGCATGATTTTGGTGGCCCCGGCTTTTTTTCATTACGTCAACTACTTTGTGGGGATCGGACAGGATACTCCTATTCGAATCTACACCGCCGGTTGAACAAGGCAACATTCTTGACGCAGTGACGCGGGCAGCGTGCCGCCCCCAAATCCACCAAAACAAATTCTCCAATGGTTTTCTTTAGATACTTTACTTGGTGATCCACCTCCAAATTCGACTCGGGATCTTCTTGGGCGCAAAGTCAATCGACTTTTTTTGTCCAAGAGGTCGAATCGATATACACGGCCGTGTGTTCCATGATATTCTGGCGGACGCTGGTGATCGATTTTGGATCGGGCTTTCACACGCGAAAGTCCAGATAATGTTCATAAGATCGTTCGGGTCGTTAGTTCCGTTGGATGTTCCCGCGGATGGGGCCAACCGTCCGGTGATTTTGTCGGGGTGGAAGTTTTACGGCATGCTGGAAGTTTCTACTTACCGCACACCAGGAATTGCAAAATGAAATCGTTTTTTGTCGTTGTGTTTCTCATGTTGATTGCCAACTCGAATGCCATTCTCTCGGCAGGGACGGGCGCGATTGATGCGCCGCAAGCGATTAGGCTTAGCGATTGGAAGCATTCGGGTTCGATTTGGCTGCTGACGACTCCTGAAGGAGCTGATCTGCCAGCCGACGCCAAGGTGGAACAGTTCCCTGTGCTCGTGCGGTTGCACCGCGACTTTTTTAATTTCGCTCAAGCAATGCCCAACGGAGATGACTTGCGATTCTCGTTGAGCTCCGGTGAGCAACTTGCGTTTCAGATTGAAGAGTGGGATGCGGCCAGCGGGGTCGCGAGCATTTGGGTGCGTGTGCCGGTCATTACAGGTAACTCGCGGCAAGAAATCAAATTGCACTGGGGCAACTCGAACGCGAAGCCCGAGTCCGATGGTTCGGCGGTATTTAATGAGTCGAACGGTTATCTGAGCGTCTGGCACATGAACGATTCCGTACACGACACCACCGGTACGCTGATGAGCACCGACACGGGCACGACGGCGACTCAAGGAGTGATCGGTGGTGCTCGGCACTTTTCCGAGAACCACGGTGTCTTTTGCGGCGATAAGATTCCGAATTATCCGACCGGTTCGGACTCGCACAGCACCGAAGTTTGGTTTCGTCCCGAACGACCAAATTCCACGCTCATTGGGTGGGGCAACGAGCAAGGGCAGGGCAAAGTTGTCATGCAATATCGCAGTCCGCCGCACATTCGGATGGATTGTTACTTTTCGGGCGGCAATGTCGGTGGCGCCAGCCGCGTTCCCGTTGGCGATTGGACGCATGTCGTTCACACCTATCGTGAAGGCGAAGCACGGCTGTATGTGAATGGCGTGCTCGACGGCACCAACGTCGCTGACGGCGGACCGCTCAATATTCGAACGCCGGCGCGATTGTTTCTTGGCGGTTGGTACAACAACTACGATTTCGTTGGCGATCTGGATGAATTGCGTGTCTCGCAGGTCGTTCGTTCCCCCGAATGGGTGAAGTTGCAGTTCGAGAATCAGAAGCCGAATCAATCGTTGGTCGGGCCGATCGTGCAACCGGGCAATGAGTTTTTGATTTCACAGTCGCAGCTTGTAGTGGCCGAAAATCAAAGCGCGACGATCACGGCCCAGGCAGGCGGTGCTCAGAAGATTTTGTGGATCTTGAAACGAGACGGGCGTGAGTCGATTGTGGCGACGGATCGGTTCTCGTATTCCTTCCATGCGGGACGAGTGGCAAAGTCGATCCGTAGTCCGGAAAACGAAGAGTCTGATCGCGGAGCGATCAGCGACAATGGTCTAACCGCCACTCTGACGGTCAAAGCGATTTACGCGGACGAGGTGAAGAGCAAAGATATTGCGATCACCGTCAGCGACGACATCCCCGAACCTGTCTTTACCCTGGTGGCTCCAGAAAAATGGGACGGTCGTGAGACGATCGAAGTCGTGCCTCAGATCACGAATCTCGCTGCGATGCAGGCCAAAGGCGCGGGCGACGTCAACATTACTTGGACCATCGATAATGTTGCGGTGATCAAGCGGATCGAAGCCGGGAAATTGATCCTCAAGCGAGCTCAAGGGAATGGAGTGATGCGCGTGAACGCCGCGATCGACAACGGCGGCGCGTCGGTCGTCCAATCGATCTCGATTGCTGTGCAGGAGCCGCGCCCATCGCTGGACCTTTGGGTTCCACGGCCTCTCGCCGCGACCGAGCAGCCGGAAGATAATCAGTTTATCGCCCGAGCGACCTCAGGGCGTGACGGCCTACAATTCGGATCGTTGGTCTATGCCGGGACACTTCCCGATGCCGCTGATTCGGTCTTTGTACGCGTCTTTGCGGACGATCAGCTCTTTGCGACCGAGACCGCCAAGTTGAACGCCGATAAACAGTACTCTTTATCCGTGAAGTTGAATTTGGGGCTCGTCAAGTACCGCACCGAGTTCGGATCAAAGATCGGGGACCAAGAGACCCTGCTGCACACGGCCAAGAACATCGTCTGCGGGGATGTGTACCTCATCATCGGCCAATCGAACGCCGTTGCGACGGACTTCGGCGACGAAAATCCGCTGGTGCCAAGCGACTGGGTGCGGACGTTCGGTGCAACGACTGGCGATCCCGAAGGTGCGCGATTGCAACTGTGGGCAAACGCGGAAGCGCGCAGTCCCGGCGGCGAATCGGAGATCGGTTATTGGGGCATGGAACTGGGGCGACGCTTGGTCGAGAGCGAGCAGATCCCGATCTGTATCATCAACGGAGCCGTTGGAGGCACTCGCATTGACCAGCACCAACGGAACGACCTCGACCCAACGGATGTTCGCACGATCTACGGTCGTCTCTTGTGGCGCGTCCAACAAGCGAAGTTGACTCACGGTGTCCACGCGGTCATTTGGCATCAAGGTGAAAATGACCAAGGTGCCGATGGCCCGACTGGCGGCTACGGCTACGAGACCTATCGCCAGCTCTTCGTGGACTTGGCTGCCAGTTGGAAAGAAGATTTTCCGAACATCCAGCACTACTACGCTTTCCAGATCTGGCCGAGATCGTGCGCGATGGGGATCAACGGTTCGGACAATCGCCTGCGCGAGGTGCAACGTACGCTGCCAAAGATGTTCTCGAACATGAGCGTGATCTCGACGCTTGGGGTCAAGCCGCCCGGCGGGTGCCACTTCCCCGCAGCTGGGTACGCCGAGTTTGCTCGGTTTCTCCATCCGATGATGCAGGACCACCTCTACCACCGACATGTCCCGCAAGCCAATTCGCCAAATCTGAACCGTGTCTCCTTCACTTCCGCACAACGTGACGAACTGATTCTGGAGTTCGATTGCGAGATGAATTGGAACGATTCGCTGGTCAGCCAGTTTCAGCTTGACGGTGACGCGAATCAAGTGATCGGTGGTTCGGCCAACGGAACCAATATCGTGCTGCAGCTGCGCGGACCGACGATGTCCAGAACTTTGACCTATCTGGACAGCGCAAACTGGAATCCGGATAACCTGCTCTATGGCGAAAACGGCCGCGCCGCACTGACGTTTTGTGACGTGCCGATTGATTCCGCTCGTTCGGATCAGTGAGTGGCGACGATCGATCGCAAGTAATCACTCGCTGCACTCTCTCAACGAAACACGCTCATTGCCCATGACGCTGTAAAGGAACCGTTGGCTTGTTTGTTTGGGACGAGGTCGATTATACTACCCAGTGGATTGGGGCCAAATTCGTTGGTCGCGATAGTGAACGTGCGACCGATGGAGTTTGCCCTGGTCCACCAAATCTGAGGCCCGGAATTAAAAGCGGTAGAAGCTACTTATGACACATTCAAGAAAAACGAATCTGTTCGCCGTTATGGCGGTGGTCCTATTCAGTGGAATGAAATCTAGTTTCGCTCACGATCTTTGGATCGTGCCGCCAGAAACTGCGGTGCCGAACAAGACCGTGCAAGTTCAGGCACTTTCTGGGATGGACTTTCCCGTCAGTGTCAATGCTTCCGATCCATCGAAGTACTTGCGGCGTTTGTTGCTGCAGCCCGATGGAGCTCAAGGCAAGATCGAATCAGCGGGAACAGGTGAAAATGTCGGATTTCTAGATTTTACGCCCGTCGAGGCCGGGGTGCATGTTGTTGCTGTCCAAACAACGCCGAAGTTGATCACGCTAGAGGCGGATGAGTTCAACGCCTACTTGGTGTCCGATGGCCTACCAAACATCTATCGCCTTCGCAGCGAAGAGAAAACGCTTGATCAACCGGGGCGCGAACGCTATTCCAAATCACCCAAGGCCCTTATTCAAGTGGGGACTAGTGGCGGTGGTGACCCGAGTATTGTGGTTGGGTTGCCGTTGGAGATCGTTCCGTTGGACAATCCATTCCAATTAAAAATTGGCGGCACGCTTCGCGTTCGCGTGCTGTTTCAGGGACAACCACTGCCCGATGCGAACCTTGGCTGGGATCACCCCGGCGATGGAGAGCCTCCCAGTGGCACCGTACGTACGAACTCGGAGGGCGAAGCAATGATTCCAATCGAAAAGCTCGGGCTGGTCGCCATTCGCTTGACACATATGATTCGGCCGAAAGCGGATGATTATGAATGGGAGTCCTTTTGGACCACACTGACTTTTCGGATTCCTCAGGGTTAAGAATGCAACGAGCAAGGCAAACGACAAGCCATTGGCCGGCAGTATTTGCGATACTGATCCGATCCCAATAATCGTCGGAAAAAAGCTTTGGCGATGCAGAAGAAATTGTCAATTCGTTAGCACTTCCAGATCCACTTGCCGGCCCGCCCGAGAACAGTGCCGGACTTTGTTCACGATCGCATATAGCCTAACGCAACGGTCTGATGGTTTTGGTCGACCCATCGTCGGAAGACATGACGTTGAATCGAAACTGGATGAATCACAACGGGATATTCGAGTCAAGCTCTTGGGCACTTGAATTGCGGCAGAGCGATTGTGTCGGAATCCTTCCCCAGCACTGCAATCCTCGGCACTGGAATCCTCAGCACACTTCGTTCAAGAAAATCCGTCGTTCGTGGCGTTTCGCAAGCCGATCGGCGTTGGCACGAAAAACGGCCATCAGTTGAAACTGATGGCCGTTCATTATCAACGAAGCGTAGGAATGGGCGGGTGCACCGCTCCACGCATCGGTTTAGTACATGTCGTAATCGCCACCGCCCGGTCCGCTGGCGGCTTTCTTGTCCTTCTTCGGCATTTCGGCGATCAACGCGTCGCTGGTCAACAGCAGCGTCGAGACGCTGGCAGCATTGGCCAAGGCGGTCTTGGTCACCTTCGCGGGATCGATGACACCGGACTTGACCAGGTCTTCGAAGACGTCGGTCAAGGCGTTGTAACCAAAGTTGCCTTTGCCTTCCAAGACCTTTTCACAAATGATGCCACCATCTTTACCAGCGTTGGCGGCAATCGTGGTCAATGGAGCTCGGCATGATCGCAGGACGATGTGGTAACCGGTCTTGGCGTCATCCGACAAGGTATCGGCTGGGGAAACTTGGCTGCTGGCTCGCAGCAAAGCCACGCCACCACCTGGCAGAATTCCGTCTTCAACCGCAGCGCGAGTTGCGTGCAAGGCGTCTTCGACGCGCGCCTTCTTTTCCTTCATCTCGCTTTCGGTCGCAGCACCAACGTTCAACTTGGCGACGCCACCGGCCAGCTTGGCCAAACGTTCTTCCAACTTCTCGCGGTCGTAATCACTCGTGGTGTTTTCGATTTCGCGACGAATTTGGTCGATCCGAGCCTTGATGTTGCTGCTCTTGCCAGCGCCTTCAATGATCGTGCAATTGTCTTTGTCGACGATCACCTTCTTGGCACGTCCCAAATCAGCCAAAGTCAGGCTATCCAGCTTGCGACCCAATGCTTCGAACACAGCCAAGCCGTTGGTCAAGATCGCAATATCTTCCATCATGGCTTTGCGGCGATCGCCGTAGCCAGGAGCCTTGACGGCACAGCATTGGAAGGTGCCTCGGAGGCGGTTGATTACCAAAGTTGCCAAGGCTTCGCCTTCAACATCTTCAGCGATAATCAGCAACGGCTTCTTTTGCTGAACGACTGTTTCCAACAAGGGAACGATTTCCTTGATGTTGGTCAACTTCTTCTCGAAGACCAGAATGAATGGTTCTTCCAGCACGGCTTGCATGCTGGTGGAATCGGTGACGAAGTAAGGCGATAGGTAGCCACGATCGAACTGCATTCCTTCGACCCATTCCACTTCGGTGGTCAGGCTCTTGCCTTCGTCAACGGTGATCACGCCGTCTTTGCCGACTTTTTCCATCGCGTCGGCCAACAAATTGCCGATCTCGCGGTCGTTATTGGCCGCAATCGAAGCGACATTGGCCATCTCTTCTTTGCTCTTGATCTTGATCGACATCTTCGAAAGCTTTTCGTTGATGTCGGCAACGGCGGCTTCGATGCCTTGCTTCATCTGAATCGGGTTCACACCGGCCGTTACCGCGCGTAAACCTTCGTTGAAGATCGCTTCGGCCATCACCGTCGCGGTGGTCGTTCCGTCACCGGCCACGTCGCTGGTCTTGCTGGCCACTTCGCGAACCATCTGAGCACCCATGTTTTCGTAGGTGTCTTCCAGTTCGATTTCCTTGGCCACCGAAACACCGTCTTTCGTCACGGTCGGCGAACCAAAACTCTTCTGCAGAATAACATTGCGGCCCTTTGGACCCAACGTGACTTTGACGGCTCGCGCCAACTTGCCGATACCCCGGCGAATGGCTTCGCGAGCTTCTTGATCGAATGCGATCATCTTTGCCATGTGAACTTCTCCTAATGTGAGTTCGGTTATCTCTGAAATGAAATCTGTTTTGTACAGCTGTTTCGGGTGCGATTAACTCGCAACTGCCCTTGCCAATGCCTGTGACTAGTTCGTAGCTACGCTTGCCAAAGCGTGATAAGCATGTCTAGTTCATAGCTACGCTTGCCAAAGCGTGGTTCGTGTGACTTTGTCGTGAAACGTTCCACGGTTGGGCAAACGTAGCTACGGCACCCTTCAAGAGTTTGTCCTCGGCAACCTAGCCGATGACAGCCAATACGTCCGATTCACGCATCAGCAAATATTCGTTGTCATCCACTTTGAATTCTTCGGGACCATACGTTGTGAACAAGACGTGGTCGCCAATTTTTACCTGTAGCGGAGCACGTTTGCCGTTTTCCAACAACTTCCCGTCACCAACACTGATCACTCGACCGCGAGATGGTTTATCACGAGCCGAATCGGGCAACAAAATCCCACCAGCAGTACGGCCTTCGGCTTCTTCACGTTCCACAACGATTCGATCACCCAGCGGGATCAAACGACACTTCGTCTTCGACTTGGTCGCAGTCATTCTCTCAGCACTCCTTCGAAAAATGGTAAACCCAAAACAATCTGCCCCAAATCGCCGTATCTTCTATCCCAGCCAAACAGGTTGCACTCGGCTGGAGATCAACCACCTGATCCAATACCCGGGCCACGTCTGACAATTTGGCGCTCCGACGGTGGTGGCAGGCGAAGTGCAAACAGTGTGCCAAATGCCGGAATCGAGTGGGTTTTTGCGTGAATTGGGCTTGACACAATCAATCGGCTCGCCGACAAATGGCCGACCAATCGACGGCAAACCATTCCGAGTCCACCCCATGCACGCAACGGCCGATGGTCCAGTTTCCGACTCGCCTTCGGCCACGTTTCTTCGGCAGTTAGTCGATATCTTGGCCGTGACGCTGGTGTTTTTCGCCCTGTCCTGCAGTCCAGTTCCCGATGTCAACGAAGCTCATTATTGGTGCAAAGCCAAACATTTTTGGGATCCAACGTTTTGTTCGGCCGATTCCTTCTTGAATTCGGCGGATGCCCATTGGACGTTCTATTTGACGTTGGGCCAACTGACCCGGTTTTTGTCCTTGGAGACCGCGACCTGGGCGGGCCGTTGGATCGTCTGGTTGGCGATGGCCGGTGGTTGGTGCTCCTTGGCGAAGTGCTTTGAGTTACGTTCATTTCAAGTCTGGCTGAGTGCGGCACTGTTGGTTGTCGTTACCCGCTGGTGTCACTTATCAGGGGAATGGGTCGTTGGAGGAGCCGAAGCCAAAGGTTTGGCGTTTGGAGCCGTGTTCCTTGCCCTCGCGGCTGCCTGCCGAGGCCGTTGGGGAACGGCGTTTTTGGCAGGCGGTGTTGGTGCTGGGTTTCATGTCCTGGTCGGCGGCTGGACGGTGTTGTGTCTATTCTTGGTCGGGGCCTATTTCCTAGTTCGGAGTTTGCGACAAGGGAAGCAACCGTCGCTCAAGAATCTCCGTCCGGTCTTGGGCGGGTTGGCGGTTGGCGGGCTCATTTCCATGGGCGGGCTCTGGCCAGCCTTGGGCTTGGCGACTTCGGCTTCGCCGGATCTGATCGAGGCAGCGAATTCCATTTACGTTCTCCAACGGTTGCCGCATCATTTGGTGTTTTGGGCATTCCAACCGATTCAGTTGCTGACGTTTTGTGGGCTCGTGTTGATTTGGCTCGCCACCTTAACCGGGGTTGACCATCCGACGAGTTTGCCCACGAAGGACAATGCCCGCGTGACATTGATCCAACTGGTGCACGCGGCCCTAGCGCTAAGTGCCGTCGGACTCGGATGGAGCTTGTTGGTGCTTTTCGCCGAATCAGGGAACGCCTTCGCCGTCGGTTGCTTGAGATACTATTGGTTTCGGACTGCAGATGTATTTTTGCCGATCGGCTTCGTTTTGCTGGGATGTCAAACGGTTTTCTCGCCGGCTCGTATCCGAAAAAACTCTGAAACCAAGGGAATCAATCGCACTTGGTCCGCGTCGGGAGTTCGTACCGTGATGTTTGGCCTGATCGTGTGGAGCATTGCGTGGGAAGTTGGCCTCGTCTACCAGCAAGCGGTGCTGGATCGACGCCCGAACGCCGACAAAGCCAGTTTGCCCAGTGATCAAGATTTCGGGCGAACGCAAGCAATTTTTCAACATTGGAAAAACGTCTGTTATTGGATCAAGCAACACACTCCCGCGGACGCCATTTTTCTGACGCCTCGTTCGCAACAAACCTTCAAATGGTATGCCCACCGCAGTGAAGTGGTTAATTGGAAAGATGTTCCGCAAGACAGTCAAGGGTTACTGGATTGGCAACAACGAGTCGTGGATAGTGCCCCGTTGTGGAGTAGCGATTTGGGCATTGCGATTCAAGACCCGGTGGCCATCCATGAATTGGCGTTGAAGTATGACGTCGACTACTTGGTGATGACCCAATATGCCTATGAACTGCAACATCGGTTCGGTCGCCAACTCCCCTACCGTCGTGTTTACCCGGAATCCGCAGGCCAGCGATCCTACTATGTCGTGTTGGCCATTCACGAGTGGCAGTCTGCGCCCTCCAATCAACCGTAGCGGTCGATCAGTTCGACACACTTGTAGGTGATCTCGTCCAACTGCCATCCCAAACGTTGATAGAGTCTCGTGGCACCGAAGTTGTCGCAAGTCACTTCCAACACCACTCGATCCAGGCCTCGTTTTTGGAACCCCACCAAAGCACAATGTAGCAGCCATTGGCCCAGTCCTCGTCCGCGAAAAGCCGGGATCACTCCCAAGTTTTGCACGCTGCCCAATAGTTCGTTGATTGCCAACCCTTGAATCGTGCCACACGCCTGGCCCAATCGGACACCCTGGTGTTGCAGGTTGCGAATAAACTCTTTGGCCTCAAGGTTCGGATCTGGTCTGACATCCGGCTCGATGGGAACCAGTAGCCAAGTTGCTTCGGGAACAAAATTATCCCGAGTTACGATCTCTTGCACCAATCGTCGGCATCCCGACCGAGTCGCGAAACAGTTGAAAATATTGGCATCTGCTTCATGCTCGAAACTGGCGTGTTTGACTTTGGCATGAATCTCCAATAGGCCAGGATCCCAAGGTACGACGCAAAACCCAATCGGGGGCGCCATCGGCACAATTGGCGATCGTAAATCGTAAAAGAGTCGCTGCCGCTTGAAATGATAAAGCGCCACCAATCACCTTTTCCCAGGGTCGCAAGTTCGCCGTCTCAAAGTCCTATTGAAGCATTTGCCCTTAGACGCGACGCTTTCGGCCCAACCAACTGAAAAACCAACGCACCGCTTCATCAAACACCACGCCCAACAGAATCACACCACCCAAAACCACCAATTCGATGGTGTTCGGGATCTTTAATAACGTGATCATATTGTTGAGCGTTTGCATCAATGCGGTCCCGATAATCACCCCCGAAATCGAACCCTCGCCACCTCGCAAACTGCATCCGCCCAACACCGCCGCCGCGATCGCGTACAACTCGAAGAATGATCCCTGGTTTGAGGGTGAGATCGACCCCGAATCCATTGCGAACAAGATCCCACAAAGGCCGGCCAAAAGTCCGCACAAAGTATAGGCCAAGCGCTTCATGGCACCGGTGTTGATCCCACTAAATCGCGCGGCTTCCTCGTTCCTGCCCAAGGCCAAAATGTAGCGTCCCCAAATCGTCCAGTTCAGCAGCAAGGCCGCAAGTAAGGCGACAAACACCAACACAAAGAAAAATGAAGGCAGATTGACCGTCCATCCAGTCTCCGACATTTGCAAAGGATAGTGAGCCGACGAAAACCAGTTCAACGAATCTTTGTATTCATTCCCGAAGCCAACGGATTGGTCGTCCGACAACCACCGAGCCCATCCGCGATAAATTAGCAAACCGCACAAGGTCACGACAAAAGGCTGCAATCGCACGTACGTCACCAAGCAGCCATGCAGGACCCCCAATCCCAGTCCAATTCCTAAGACGGACAGCAACGCCAGTGGAACGCTCATGAATTGCCGTCGTTCCAAACCTACCCAAAACCAATCGGCCGGAACGATCGCGGCATCCAAGTCCGAGCGGACCTGTTGCTCCTCGCCTTTTAACTCGGTACTTGCGATAACATGTTCTTTGAGACGGCCCTTGGCGTCGGAAAGCCAAAGTCGATCGCGCGCTTTTAATGTCGGTACATTGTCCGAGCCAGCTTGGAAGTGCAGCACGTTTCCGCCATCCTCCGAAAACCCAGAGAGCGGCAACGCTGTAGCAATCTTGGCAATCGACGTCCCATCATCCGCCGATTCATCGCGGGCCGGAGCTGGTGCAACCGTCAACAAAACTCGCCCATTGTTCGGCTGTTTTTGAACGGCGGTAATCTGATGCATGCCGCTCCGCGAGCGCTTTGTTTGGTAGAGCCGTACCCATTGACCGACCGCCAACTTGCCAATCTCCTCTGGTTTCGGTCCCGTGGGCGATGCCCCGCTCTCGACCACGTCCAAGCCTTCCGGGTCAACCAAGAAAGTCGCATCCGACTTGCGAATCTCGTACACCACGGCACTCTGGTAGGGCTGGTAGTCCACTTTTAGAAACATGGCTAAGAAACAACCGGTGAGGCAAACAATCGAACCCAACGACAAGTCAATGCCTGCCGTCATGATCACCAACGCGACCCCAATACCTAAAATCGAAAACATCGCTGTTCGGCGGAGCAAGTTCTCAATATTGCCCGAGTCCAAGAAACTCTCCGGAGTCAGTCGAATCATCAACACCCACAGGGCGACCAGGATGATGGATATACCAATTAGTTTGACAATACCCGCTAAATTTTCGCGCATGACTACAACGAGCCTCCCGTCGCTAACTGCATGATGGCATGTTCCGTGATTTGGTCGCCACTCACTTCACCCGCGAAGCGTCCCTCGTGCATGACGAGCACTCGATCCGCGATCCCAATAATTTCTTCCAATTCACTGGAAACAAACAAGACGCCACGTCCTTGAGCCGCCAAACTCTCCATCAACTGATAGATCTCTTGCTTGGCACCGATGTCCACGCCCCGAGTCGGCTCGTCCATTAGCAAGACCTGAGGCGACAAGGCGAGCCATTTGCCCATCACTACTTTCTGCTGATTGCCGCCCGATAGGAACTTGACCAATTGCCAAGGCGAAGGCGTCTTGATTCTCATGTCGGTCATCGCCTGCCGAGTGTCCGCGAGTTCCTGCCGCCCATTCAACCAACCGCCCCAATAAGCATTTCGAGCCAAGCCGGCCAAACCGACATTGCGCGCGACCGACGACTCCAACACCAGCCCCTCTTTCTTGCGATCCTCCGGAACAAACCCAAGTCCAGCATTCATCGCTGCCTGCGGAGAGCCCAGCGACAAAGTGCGGCCCGCAACGTGGATCGTGCCGCCCAATGATCGGTCGATTCCAAAGATCGTCCGCAACAACTCACTTCGCCCCGCACCCACCAGTCCGGCGATCCCTACCAGCTCTCCACGACGTACCTGGAAACTGCTGGCGTGTTGCGGCCACGCCATCGTCCGAAAGTTGTCGACACGCAACACTTCATCCCCAATCGTATTTCTCTGCCGAACGTACAGCTTCGACACGTCCCGACCAATCATCAACTTGACCATCCGCTCGTGAGTCACTTCGCTACTCGGTAATTCACCAGCGTTTTGGCCATCGCGCAGCACGACCACTCGGTCCGCCAACTTCATGACTTCCGACAAACGGTGCGAAATGTAAACGATCCCTACCCCGCGCGTTTTTAAGTCCTGAATCAAGCGAAATAGAGCCTCTGCTTCAGGGTTGGACAAGCTGCTGGTTGGCTCGTCAAAAATCAAGATCTTCGCGTCAATGGACAACGCCTTGGCGATTTCTACCATTTGCTGTTGCCCTAGCGACAATCGCGACAATGGCAGGCGGGGCGAAACGTTTAGCCCGACCTTTTCCAACGACTGCCGTGCCAGTCGATACATCCCCCAAAAATTAATCAATCCACCGCGACTGGGATAATTGCCCAAGAAGAGATTCTCGGCCACATTCAGATTGTCACATAAATTCAGCTCCTGATGAATCAACACGATTCCCTGCTCCATGGCCTGCCGAGTATTCGCGAACGAAACGGCGTGGCCATCCCACAAGATCTGTCCTTGATCAGGCGATTGAACGCCCGCCAAGATTTTCATCAGCGTACTTTTCCCCGCACCGTTCTCGCCGATGACCGCCACGACCTCGCCACCTTGCACGTCCAAATCGACGCCGCTCAAGGCCCGAACCCCAGGGAACGACTTGCTCAGCTGCCGAACCGATAATCGACGGACGTGAGTTGCGTTAGTTTCGATAACCATGACTTGACCCAGGACGCACTAATAACCCGCACCAACCACGCTTAACGACAAACGATCATTTTCACATCACCAAGTGGGACGTCGCGTTTCAGCGAAACACATCCGATGCGACTCGGCAACGCAAAGGCAAGGCTTTGAGCCACATTCTTCTTATCACGCAACATCGAACCGTGCCATTGCTCCCACGAAAACTTCGGCAATTCCGTCGGCAACCGATAACTCTGGAGCAACGCTTCCAACCGATTCACCAATCCGGGAGCGACCAGTCCCACGCGTTCGGCTAAACGTGTCTCGGCAACCATTCCCATCGCGACGCCTTCCCCATGCAGGACGCTGGAATACCCCGTCAAGTTTTCAATCGCATGCCCTACCGTGTGGCCAAAGTTCAAGGTTGCCCGAATGCCATTGGTCTCGCGTGGATCTTGTCGGACGACATCCGCCTTGATCGCGCAGCAACGATACACCAATGCCCCAAGCACTGCCGGGTCACGTGCTAAAACTTCTGGAGCTTGTTTCTCCAAAAGATCCATCAGTCCGTCGTCCCGCAACACAGCATACTTGATGACTTCGGCCATACCAGCCGAAAACTCTCGGTCACTTAAGGTCCGCAAGACGGTAGGGTCGATCCAAACCAAAGACGGTTGCCAGAAACTACCCACCAAGTTCTTTCCCGACGGTAAGTTGATTCCAACTTTGCCGCCGACCGAACTGTCGACTTGAGCCAAGAGGCTTGTGGGTATTTGCACAAAACGCAAACCCCGCAAATAAGTCGCGGCGACAAATCCACAGAGGTCGCCGACCACCCCGCCACCCAGAGCAACGAGCACGGCGTGTCGATCCACCGCCCTGGCCGCCAAGGCTTGCCACCACGCCACAGCCACCTCCGACGACTTCGAGGCTTCACCCGCGGCGCAAAGCAGCTCGCCAATCGGACAGCCCAATTTTCCCAACGCTTCGGTAACCAAGCTGCCATACAGCGAGGCAACCGTCCGGTCCATGGCGACCACGATTTGGGTCGGACGAAGACGTTCGCCAATTTCGGCAGCCATTTCCGTCCAGCCGCCGTTGCCAATCAGAATGGGATACGAATCTTGATCGGACTCGACGTCCAAGCGATAAGGCACTTTATCAAACTTTCCATAGGGCCATGTGGTAACGACGAAGAACAATTCGACTATTGCGTACTTTTCATCAATTCGAATTCCAGCGTCAGTGGCCGGTCATCAGCACCGCGAGTGATTTCCACCTTGATCTTGTCACCAACGTTAAAGGCCGCCACGACTCGGCGAAGTTCGTCGAAGTTTTCAACGGGCATGTCGTTGATCCGGCGAATGACGTCATTGGCCAGCATTCCGCCGAGTTCCGCCGACGAACCTCCTGTAACCTCACCCACCAGTGCACCACCTCGGTTCGAATAGTCCTCGCGAATTAGTTGATTTGGTCCTTTGATACCCAACATCGCCCGCCCTTGTGCATGCCAATAACCCAACCGCCCATCCTTCAGCGCCTGCATCAGTGCCTTGCAAGTTTCCAAGTTGTACCCGCATTTTAGGGTATTGAGGTATTGCAGTTTTCCCGCACCCGCGGATTCTACCAATAACTTCTGTAGCTCAGGAGACATGTCGACTTCGACCATATTCAGAACCACAGAAACTGGACTCTGAAAAAAGTCCTTAAGCACCTGCACTTGCTCATTGTCCAGCGTTTTGGCGATTGTCAAATCAAAGTACTGTGCGACTTGCTCTGTCGACCCGGTCGAAACGTCAATGAGCCCCATGGCTTGCCACGATTGTTCTAAGGCCGCCAATTCCTCAGGAGATGCCGTCACGCACTGCTCCAACCAAGTTCCGAGATTCTCATTCAAATACGCTTGGCGAATCTCGGCATCCCCAGCCCCTTCCGTTTCAGTCTGGTTAGTCGCGGTTGTGGCTGTTTCATCTTCCGTTGGAACTGGCGGGACTTGGCCTAGCTTCTCTTGGCCACCGTCGGCGCCTTTTTGCGGAACGTCCAATATCTCAATCTGATCACCGGGAAATACGATTCGTGGGCCGATTTCGATCTGTGCTTGCCCGATCACGACGCCCCCCTGCAGTCGCATAATATTTCCGCCGACTAACATTCCGCCGACCTGCGGACCTGGAATCACGCTGACCCCGGGAATCGACTCAAGCTTGCGCACCGACTCGGTAACTCGCAACGCAGCAATTCGTGATTCGAACTTTTCTGCGTCTTCCGCGAATTGTTGGTGTCCGGCCGCCGTCAACAATCGTAAGAGCACTCCAATCCGACGTACTACATCGCTCGATCCACGAACCCCTTGCTGAATCAGCACTTCCTTGGCTCGCCAGGCAACTTCCGCATCATCGGCCGTCAACAATGGTAGAACTTGGACCATCGCTGGAAAATCCGTTGCCCAGAGTTTCTTGGAGGCCAGATCGCGCCGGGCAAACTCGGGGGACTGTAATTCGGCCACCATTTGTTGCCACGCGTCGCTGCGCCGGGCCAGCTCCGTGGGTTCTTGAGTCGACGTTGCGTTCGAAGTAACCCCAGGACGGCCCTCTTCTTGGCTTATCGCCCATGTCCCGGAACTCAGAACAGCCGGCATCCAAGCCAACACCAAGAGGGTTAGCCGACAATCGAGCGCTCCGTTGCGTCGCAATCGCATGTTCGTTGGGTCCGTTTGGTTGTTCATCAGAGGTCACTCGGATTCAAAGAATCGAACGCTTGATCTGCCCGGACATTCACGCGCCGGAAAGGTTGCCCTCCGGCATTATCGCTGACATGCGGGACTTCGTCCAACCCCAGTCTACTAACAACCCTACCGCCAAGATGATCGGAGTCAACCATAACGCGGTCCACTCCAAGTGCCGAGAAGTCCCGGCCACGAACGCATTCGAGTCAATTGCCTGCAGCGCGGCTACCGATTCGGGGAACTGGGTCGCGGCAACGGTCTGGTAGGCTGGAACAGCCCAGTTTCCCATCAAGCCAAGTCGGGCCACCGCGCGTCTGGCGATTTCCTGCTCGCTGGAACGCAGCATTTCTTGCAAGACCGGGACAGCGGCCCGCCTCATCTCACCAAGCCCATCAAACAGCTCAATCGCCTGCTTGGGACATTCTGGATCCTCGGCCAACCATTCCGCCAAGGCAACCGCGCCATCCACACCCGCAGCCCGCAGCGTCCTCACCGCTAACCACACCTGCAATTCTCGCTCACCCGTCGGCTGAGATCTTTCCGAGTCCGACCAGTTATCACGCAACCATTGGACGGCTTGCGGCAACTCAACGGTCGCAAGCTCTGGCGAATCCCGATCGCCTAGCCGAACCTCCAACCAATGCATGATCACTCGGCGCACTTGAGCATCCGGCTCGACAACCAAACGACTAACAAATTTGTTTGTTAAATCGATATCGTTAGGATACGTCTTGTGCAAAACGTTGGAAGATAAACTCCGCACGTCGGAGCTGACTCCCGTTTCCAGTAGCCGGAGCAATGGTTCCGCTGGCCAATCCCTAGGCCAACCGATTTCGGCAATGGCGATCAAGGCGAGGCTGATGTCTTCTGGTGTCGATTGAGTGGGATCGAGGAACGACGCGAGCACTTCGGTAGCCAACTCTACGTCTCCGCCAACTTTGACCAATGCCCATGCCGCTTCAATCCGCACCGAAGACGCTCGGCTTTCCAGGCCTCCAGTTAAGATCGGTTGCGCTCGCTCTGCTCTTGGTCCATACTGCCCGAGTCTTCGCACGGTCTGCCAAGATTCGGGAGCGTCAATCGACTTGATTCGAACCCCAACTTCGTTTGCTCGCTGGCCTTGCAATTCGGCGATCAACGCATCAATCGTTTCGTCGTCACCCAACTCCAGTAACGCGGCGTGACACGCGGCTTCAATTGTCGCCAAGTTATATCCCGTGGACTTCCATCGCTCGGCAACCATCGCCGCCCGAATCGCGTTGGCCACCGCCGTGCGGTCGCTGGGCTCCACCTCGATCATGGCTTGCATCGCCAGCCCAAAGGCATGATTCACCGGTTCGAACTCAATCGCCCGGAACAGCGTGGGAAACGCGTCATTGGCCAATGGGCCCAATCGTATCAGCGTTCTATACAAACCCATCCGCATGCCAAATGGCACGTCCGGGCGCAATCGCTCCTCAAGTTGCTGACAAATGGATGCGACCGCGGGTTTTCCTAACTGAACCAATGCCAATTCCACGGCCGGTGGCAGCTCGTAATTTTGGTAACGATTCAATAATTTCGTGGCGACATTGGCCGCCAAGTCCTTGTCCATTCGGGTGGACGATCGTAACGGCGCCAACCGATCTGGCTCGAGATCGGTGGCCAATTGGCCAGCGACATTCTCGCCCAAACCTCCCAACCAACGGACGATGGCACTCGCTTTGATCGCTCCCCGTTCCGATTCGAGATCCAAGTCCTCCAACACCCTCAGCAATGCTGCGGACTGATGGTCGGCCGGTAACTCCTTCAATCGCTCTTTCGCAGAATCAAATCCATCAATCGTTGCCAACACCAACAAGTCGCTGGCGTTGTCGTCCATACGCGCGATGGCTTGAGCCAGAAACCAACCGAGTTCCGGTTCCCGTACTTCGGTAGACCAGACCGCGCGAAGGATTGGAGCAAGCTCGGACGAATCACCCGAATAGTCCGCCACTCGTTGAGCCGCGGCCAGGCGAATTTCGGGAGAATCCGATTGTAGACATGCCTGAAGGTCTAGGCCGAGCCAACCCTGGGGCGTGGCCAAATTCCGAACCATCAACACGGCCGCGTTTTGCCACGCAAAATAGCTGTACCCTAGCCATAAGGCCAACCATATCCCCCACCGCAACCAAGTCAAACGCCGCCTTTGATTCAATTCGACTCCTCAAGGCTTATTCCAAAGGATACGGTTTTGCCAACCAAAAATCGCCCCAACATTTCAGGCGAGCCGCAAAAAAAAGAATCCACTTTTCGGGAACTCGACATTCGTGATAACGAACGCTTCGCTTATTTCAATCGTCCAAGTTTCTGCTGCAATGGTTTTGACTTCTGGTCCAAACGTTCTGACCCCTGCTCCAAGGGGCGTAACGCATTATTTGCCACAACCGAACCCTCAAACTCCACCCTGGAATCTTTCACATCCACCAATTCGTGTAGTTCATAAACGTTGCGATAGCCGTACCCGTACAAATTGATGTAGCTGGGAATATTCAAAGCCATCATTCGCGGCTTTTCTTGCGAAGCGATCTGAGTCGCAATTTTAGGTCCGGTTAGCAAATTCGGCACGAAAACTTTCGTCGCGAAGTCGGTTTGGTTTCCCTCGAAGTTGTTGTTGCAATAGATTAGAATCTTTGTCGACGGATCTGGAATCAGTTTTGCTAAATTCTCCTGCGTAAAATCCGTAAAGGCGAGATGCTTGGCCCCTTTTAGATGGATCCGCTCAAAACGAAAACTCGATCGAGTGTCCAGAATGACAACGCCGGGCTCTTTGCCCATCACGAGGAATGTATCAAAGTCGATCAAACGACTCTCACGGTGTGTCTCGACCTCAGTCATCACCTCTTTGAAATCACGGAAGCTGACCTTGGCCAGAGGGTAATTGGCCTGAGGGTACGGAGTGTCCTGAGCCCAGCCCATCATCGGTAACATGAATATTACCAGGACTGCAAAAAACGTTGTTCTCATGTTGGCACCTTGTTCCGTTTGCTTGAGTTCTTAATGTTCAACGATCGTGCCGTTCCCTGCCGAATTCAGCCGACGTCACTCATTATCTCGGAACTCTGCATCGACGACAAGTTAGTCGCCCGAGCTTTGCTGCAAATTGCTGACCCATAAAAGCCAAACTCCAAACGCAAGCTCGATGCCAGCTATCACGTAAGGAACAACACTAGACGGCGGAAACCCAAAGAAAATGTTTGCAATTCCCACCAAACACAGGAACGCGCCCAATACCCAGAACGTCCAATCGCCATAGGCCGTGCGAAAACCAAAATAGTGAGCGCCAACCGCAATGGCAGCCATCGGAAAAACCAAGTCAGGTCGGTGCGGTAGCAATAACCACGCGGCCAACAACCCACCGATCATCGGAAAAATAGTTTCAATGACTGTCAAACCACCGGGGTTTGCTTTCGACGCTGCCTCGCGCCGGAGAATGCCGCGAACAATGAACTCGGTGATTGGGAAAATGAACATGCCACCAAAGAACAACACCGCGAACCCCGTTGCGATCCCAGCCGAGGACGCGACGATTCCCCCCGCAAGCCACACGAATCCTGAAACAATAGTACCTGGCCCGCCGTGCATAAATGCTCGACGAAGTTCGGCTTGCGCCGTCGAAATATCCAATGGGTTAAACTCGCATTTTGGGGAAAAAGAGCGAAACAATGAGCGACGAATACCAACGAACAGATTTCTGACGATGATAGAGTCGCACAAAAGGATTTGAAAATCAAGTCTGGCGTGGTCCACGTCGAACCCGTTACGCACCAGTCTTGCTAGTGATTCTAAATCAAAAGATAACGGCAACGGGTGCCGACCGAATCAAGGCTAACTTAGAGAGCACCGGTGTCGGAATCTGTTTTCCGTTAACGTTTAGTATTGAAAAAGTTGTTCCAAAGTTCACCGAAAAAATGGAACAGAAGGGAACGAAGGAAACGAAGGTCTGCGATGAATTTCTGAAGCCATCCCCTTTAAACGTTTTGGGACTTTCGTGCTGTGTCGTTGTCGCTCCCTATTTGGTGAAAGATGTCGGGTGAAAGATGGGTTGAACTTAAAGTGCGTTTTTGATTTCTTCGTGGCCTTCGTGGCCTTCGTTTCCTTCTGTTCCCAAATTTTTAACAATGGGTTGGAACGTGGTATCGTCCGTTTCGGGTCTGAGGCGTGTGTTGAACCAACGCTTTTTTTCGTCACGTCGGTGTCAATGACCGCCTGAACTTTCCGAGCTGGAAAGTCCGTCGTAAATCTGAACCCTCGTCCAGAAACTTCGACAATCCTCGATAAACTTGAGGTGCAGCGGAGCCTCCTGATAAAAATCGTGCCCCGCCAGATCATCAAATCCAACCACTAGTTTGTAGGAATAGCTGGAGTCGACGACTGGCCGCCGAGTGGAAGCCGGTTGGCCAACGAACTTGAATTGGACCGACTCGATGCTGACCAAATCCCTTAAACCGGCTTCAAACGTCTGGAGCTGCGCCGATGTCAGATCATCCCGCAGCCAAAACAAAACCGTATGTAAAAACATGTGAAAGCTATTTCTCGATTGTTGGGTGAAACCCTATTGTGAACCACCGTTGGACCGCAGAGCGATCCACGACAATGTTGGACCGCGGAGCGGGCCATGACGAGGATCGATTATGGGACTAGTAAACTTCGTTGGCAACCCGATGTCAGGCGACCATCGTAGACGAATCGAACCACATCAATCGTCGTCACCAAGTTCAAAATGAAACGGCGGTTGCCCATAACGAGCCCGCATCCAGTTGGCCGCCTGCAACACTCTCGGCAGGCGAATCAACCAGCGTTCCACTCGGCGTTTGCCCGGAAAATCGAGCAAGAGAATCCCAATAAAGATGGTTAGCAAGCCTTGCCCCGGCAATACCAGCATCGCGATGCCCGCAAGAACAAAGACCAATCCCAACAAGTTCTTTGCGGCGACCAAAAAAACATGAACGGCCGGATGTCGTGTTGGCCAATCCCGAACGGGTCGCCTTACAAAATAGTCGGACGGCAAACGCACCAACACCAGCGGCAATGCAATCGCTGAAAACAACAATGTGACCACACTCAGGGCCCCCAAGGCCCATAGCCATTGACGATATTCGTCCAACCAAGCCCATTGCCCCAGAATCCCGGACTCGGCCATTGCGGATTCGACATTCGTTGCGAAGACCGCATGCCATAACTCGCCGTATATCAACGCCGCAACCTACCGAATTCTCGAGTTGAAGTTGACCGATTCAAGTCTTCCAGGGAGACCAGCGGATCACGGAGGTTCACTCGTTCGGAATTGCACGATCGACTTTGGGGGCTATCGCCTCATGAGGCGTCGAAGGACGGCTCTCCCGTCTGCGTCTTTGTCATTGGTAACCCCCAGCATCACTCGATCGTTCTCTTTCAACTGCTCCAGGTCCAACGCGCCGTCCGCGTCCATCAATCGAGCCGACGCGGCATTGTATTCGACTTCGGACCCACCAGCCAGTCGCACGGTGATCGTTTGCGCTTCCGAGTCGATCGAGACGATCCGTCCCGCGATCGGTCGGTTCGCCGTCCCGGGCGAATCATTCATACCAGGCCGTTGGTCCGGGCGTCGGCGTTCATTCCGACCCGGACCGTTGTCCATTTCAGGCCGACGGTTATTTTGCGCAAGGCCACGCGGACGATTTCCTCGCCGCACACTGCCACCGTCTTGGTCCGATTGCCACTCGATGCGATACGTTTGCGTGATTGGCTTGCACCAGCCTTCTTCGTCGTGGCATGCAAAATATTGGACGGTTAGCTCCAGTGGCTTGGAACGATCCACCAAAGTGACCTCAAGCAAGAACTCGCGAGGGTCGCTGTCGGCTTCGACGTTGACCTTGGGTGCCTCGCCCTTAGGCGGGGCCAAGGTCGTCGAAGAGTTCGTTTGGATTTCAAATTTTAAGGGGGCCGCCAAGTTGTTCCAATGCACGTGATACAACGGATCGAGATGGAACACCAAGTACAGTCGACCCTCACCATCGCGCAACAAGGCCGGTTCCGCTTCGGCGCGCAACTTCACGTAAAATGGCTCGCCGCCCGCCTGGACCGTTTCAACTACCAACGGTCGCATTTGCTCCGGCAACTCCAGTTTCGGGAGCACGCCAGAGGCAATCTGAGAAGCTTCCGGGTCCGTCTTCTTCGTGGGAAGATTTAACGAGGCAATGGTTGTCGGCCGATCGACTTTGCCAACCAACTTTTCCAGGTCGGCCCGCAATTCGTTCGGATCACTCCAGCTGCGTTTGACCAGCACTCGGCCTTCCGCGTCCAGGACGAACTCGGAATTGGGCGCATCGCCCAAGCCATGCTTCACGTCATTTTCCATCGTGTCACACAACCAAGGAATATTTGTGCCCAATGTCCGCTGGGCCTCCGCGACATGCATCAGCCGCTCTTCCAAAGATACGGGCGCTACGTAGCCGTTGGTTTCTGGATGCGCCAGTGATTTGTAGATGTAAAAAAACTGGACTCCCTTAGGAGCAAAGTCTTGGTGAATCGCCTCCAAACTGGGGACGTTACGCAAGAAAGGCGGTCACGTTAGGCAGCCAAAAACCAAAACTGTGGGCTTGCCGCCGAGTTCGAACAATTGGACCTTGGATCCGTCCGCGCGGAACGCTGTCAGATTCGGCACCCGTTCTCCGACGTCCGGCGCTTTCCGCTGGAACGCTGAATCAACGGCGTTGCGCGGGGATTCCGACGTTCGAGGTTCCTGGGCCAACCCCAGTCCTGCGGCTACTCCAGATAGGCAAACGCCGACCCACAACCCAAATCCCCACACCATGAAACGAATTCGCTGCATCGATACAACTCCCGGAAGGAAACTCAACCCGAGTCTACCTTTTAATCTCACGCGATGAAACAGAAGCTAGGACAGGAAAACCATAATTATCGATGAAAGTGCACCAAACTGGCTATTCCTCGACGTTAGCACAAGAGAAACCCAAATCAACGAAGCGGACAAAAACCCAAGAAGGTTTCACATCCGTAGCGGGCCCAATATACTGTGACCTAAGAGCAAGGCATCCAGGTAAACTCGCAAGTCA
This sequence comes from Pirellulaceae bacterium, assembly GCA_041741535.1. Lineage (GTDB taxonomy): Bacteria > Planctomycetota > Planctomycetia > Pirellulales > Pirellulaceae > M30B19. The sequence continues at coordinate 64,087 of JBGSJV010000135.1, read as the reverse complement.
CGTGAACGTTTGCTCGTGTGTTCGTGACTGCTCGCCTTCGAAGGGCTTGCCAATCTCCGCCGACGTTTGTGGTAATCGAAACTCCGTATGCAACTATGGAACTATCGTCTTTGCGACTTGATTCAATTTGCAGTCACGGTATCCCTGATTGCCTATGTCGTTCGTGAGTCGGTATTTTCGGGAGAGATTACCCCCACGAGTTTGTATTTTGGCACCGCTGTTTATACCGTTTTAACCTCAATCTCTACGAACTCCGCGTTTCATGGTGGTATTCGTGGTTTGTTGTTCGCCCTCGCCTTGGTTATTCTGCATTCACTATGCGTTAACGTCATAGGGTTAATTCTGGTAACCGCTGGCGTCGACGTTGCCCGAAACAATCGCTACTATTTTGAAGAAGGAATCGTCATTACGTTGGTCATGTGGCCAATATATCAGACGCTCCGATTATTTCCTACCATCTTGTTTGCGACAAGTTCCGGATGGCTTGTGGCAAGTCTGATTCTTCTCGGAAGACGACTTGTGTTTGCCGTGTGTTGTCGTTCAGAAACACTTCGGAGTGACGAACGATTGAAGGATTAGGGGGAACGTCGCGACTGCGCAGTTTTGACTGGCATTCGGTTCGTAATTTAGAATTTGGTTTGATCACAGGGATCGAGGCTTGAGCCTGCGACTTGCGACCGTTGCAGTCTCGGTTGAATTGTTGGCCAAACCATTTTGAAACGCGACCGCTTTCATCTCAACGTTTCGTGTGTTGGTGTTGAGTCCTTGGTTCACCGAAAGGCACTAGATCGGCGCGGGGTTGAATCAGAAAAGGCGCGACTCGCAAAGGAACCATCAATCGGTGGATGTCCCTGAAGCACTCAACTCGGCAAGCCGAGTGACAAGCGAACCACGCCAACTTGTTCGGCGTATGGTTCGGTTTCTGGTTTCATTCCCCCGCGGATGTGCAATTTTCATGCTCAAAAAACCGACGACAGCAGAATCCTGATCGCAGGATTCTGCCGTCTCAGGTGTACCGATTATCCACCGAACGGAGACATTTCGTATGCCCAGTCCCAATTGTTCGACTGGTAATATTGGCCCGCAGAATTCTGCCAGAATGTCGAGCCGTCGGTCGCTTGATAAACTTCACCGCCTGAATAATTCGGCAGTTCATAAATCGTGCCATTGGAGCCTCGGAAAAGGTCACGCTCCCAAATGACGTTTCGTATGTAGTTTTGATGAGCTTGATGCTGCGAATGGGATCGCTGCATATAGCCCTCATAACTCATGTCCATCAACGCGTTGGTGCGTTGAACGTACGCGGCCTGTTGATGTTGAAAAGCGGCCTCCCGTTGTTTCAAGTTTGCGTACCATTCGGGATTTTGCCGCCGCGACTCGGCGACCAGATAATTCCAGACCGCCTCGTCCGAGTTTTGATAGTCGCCGGTCTCTTGACGGTAGCTTTGAATGGCTTGTTGCATTTGCGAGTTGGCGCGTTGCCGCCCTTCGTTCAACAGTTGTTGGATCTGCGCCATCGGATCTTGGGCCATTGCCGGAGTTGTGACACAGACCGCCAACAAGGCCAACACTGCGGTCAAAATGGCTCGTCTCATCGATTTTTCCTTTGCTCTTGGGATTCCGTTTGTCTCTCCGCCCACACCAACGATACGCGTCAATATCTGGTCTGTGACTGCCGAGTCTCGAAAACCATCGCAAAACATGGACTTCTGCGGAATGTCCGTCGTTGCACGACTCATTGAGGCGGTTCCACGGTCTGAAAGTGCGGAGGACCCTTAGGGCAACGCTGTGAAGCATTTTTATCGGCGTATCCGGTTCGTTGTTTCTTTGTGTCGGCCTTTCAGGCCTTTTCTGCACGAGAGGCCCCCCTAACCGGTGGCTCGCGCACACCGGCTAGGGTTGTTTCGACCCATTCGGGCCTATTGCCGCGTGTCAAAATACTTTACAGCGTTGCCCTTAGGGACCGACCACCCCTGCGACTTTCAGAAACACAAAGTCCAAGGCGGGCCCCGGTATGATTTAAGCTGACGGGCATCTAAGATGTTCGATAGGCATGCCATCCGATTTGTTCTCGGTGGTTTTGGGGCTCGGCGAGCGCAACAATTGGTAGCGGTTGTCTTCGCGAGACAACAAACATATTGGCACGTGATGCCACTTCGATTGGATAAGAAACATGACGACGAATTGTTCTAGTGGTCGGTTGCGTTTTAAGTCGATTCTTTTAATCGCTACCGTTGGAGTGTTGGTGGTTGGCCTGATGCCCGTTGTGGCTCAAGGGCAAGACGATTCCTCCGAGTCAACGTCGGAGGTATTTTCAGGCCCGCAGCCGGGCGAGCCATTGCCGGAATTTGTGTTTCGGGAATTGTTGGTGGAAAAATCCGGTCGAGACTTAAACTTGGTCCAAGAGGCTGCTGGAAGTCCTTTGTTGTTGGTGTTTGTGCATCAGGTGAATCGCCCGTCGATTGGCTTCACCCGGGTGTTGTCTAAATATGCACAATCGCGGCAAGCCGATGGACTACGAACGGGCGTGGTGTTCTTGGATTCGGATGCGACGGCTGCAGAAGCCAACCTTCGCCGGATCCAACATGCGGTAACGCCAGGTGTGCTGACTGGCGTGTCGATCGATGGTCAAGAAGGCCCCGGAAGTTACGGGTTGAACCGCAAGGTCGAACTTACGATACTCATTGCCAAAGACAACGTCGTTACGAGCAACTTTGCGTTGATTCAACCTAGTATCCAGGTGGATTTGCCCAAGGTCCTCGAGGGGATCGTGGCCGTCGTTGGTGGAACGGTTCCGAAGCTGTCGGAACTAGAGGGCGTACCTCCAATGCGGGAGCAAGCTACAAACGGAAATCAGCCGCCCAATCTGCGGCCACTCTTGCAACCGATGCTGAACAAAAACGCCACCGACGAGCAAATTAATGCCGCCGCTGTTGTCGTGGAGGAAGCGGCAGAAAAGGACGAAGCGCTGCGAAAGGAACTTGGCCGAGCCTGCAAGACGATTGTCGATGCTGGGAAGGTGGGCAATTACGGCTCTCCCAAGACTCAAGAGTATTTCAAGAAATGGGCCGAACAATTCGGAAAGCTGTCGCCCGATCAGAAAGGACCGGATCGTTAGGCTTTGCCACACCATGATTTGGGGTAACTACGCTTGCCGAAGCGTAGTGTCACGGAAGCCCGTTCGAGTTTTGATCAACGCAGCGATACCACTTCTTAAGCTGGACAAATTATTACGACTACAAACGCACATCGATGGCGAGTCGAAAATAAAAAGGCTGGATCATGTTGACCGTTCTATCTTGGAGTTGGTTCAGCGTTTTGGTTTTTCTCGCGCCGCAGGGTGACGACGTTTGTTTTGATCGAGAGATCGTCCCGGTGCTTACCAAGGCCGGGTGCAATGCAGGGAGTTGCCATGGCGCGGCGGCTGGTCGCGGCGACTTTCGGTTGTCTTTGTTCGGTTCGAATCCAGCGGCCGATCATCGTTCGATCGTTGATGCCTTCCAGGGACGAAGAGTCAATCTGCATCAACCCGATCGCAGTCTACTGCTGCGCAAGCCCACGGGAGAATTGGAGCATGGCGGCGGCCAATTATTCGATCTGAATGCCAGTGAATCGCAGATCATTTTGAAATGGATTGGCCAGGGAGCCAGACGCCATGCCGCGCCCCCATTGGAACGGCTCATGGTGACGGCGGAGCAGACGCACTTCGAATCGGTTCCGAACCAAACCAACGTGCGGGCCGAGGCGACGTTTGCCGATGGAACACGGCGGACCATCACCGAACTCGTTACGTTCACCAGCATGGATCCAACCGCCCTTCGGGTCGATTCCGGTCGTGAAATTCAACTGCTGCGACCCGGCCAACATGTTCTGTTGGCTCGATACATGGACCATGTCGAGGCGATCCAATTTAGCGCTCCACTGGGAGACGCACCGTCAAACGCTCATTGGGAGACAGCCGAGAATTTCGTTGACCGAGAAATATTGAAAAAGTTGAACGAACTGCGTCTTCCGCCTTCACCATTAGCCACCGATGCCGAGTGGCACCGCCGAGTGCATTTGGATTTGACCGGTCGCTTGCCAGCGATCGACGCGGTGAAAAGCTACTTGCAATCCGTGAACGACACAACGCGGGCGGAACTGCGCGAGAAGATTGTGGACGAATTGCTGAATAGCTCCGCGTATGTCGACTATTGGGCCTGGCGATTCGCTGGGGACTTGCGCATGCGAAGTTTTCCCAACGAGAAACAACCGTTAGCCGCCTATCACGATTGGCTGCGAGAAATCATCAAACAGGACCAGGGGTTCGATCGCCTTGCTCGTTTGCTGCTGACCAGCGACGGCGACTCGCATGTGATTGGTCCGGCAAATTTTGGCCGAACGGTCCGTGATGCTCGCGAGCACGCCGAATTGGTCGGCCAGTTTTTCGCAGGAGTCCGATTGGGTTGTGCCAACTGTCATGACCATCCCTTGGATCGTTGGACTCAAGACGACTACCATGGCTTGGCGGCGGTCTTTGCTCGGGTCCAGCGATCCCGTTACGTTAGCTTCGGAGGACGCGGCGATGTCACAAATCTCCGAACTGGCGAGCCCGCGACACCCAGGATTCCGGGCCAGCGTAACCTACCGGCCCTTGGTGATCACCGCAGCGAAGTCGCCGACTGGGTCTTGGACGAGCAACAGGATCTGTTTGCCCGCGTGATGGTCAATCGGTTGTGGAAAGCCTTGTTCGGTCGAGGATTGGTCGAACCGGTGGACGACTTGAGGTTGACAAATCCCGCCACCCATCCGGACCTGTTGGCTCTGTTGGCTCGGGACTTTGCGGCGAACGGTTTCCGCCTCCGACACACGTTGCGACGGTTGGCGTTATCGCACAGCTACGCTCGGTCGAAGGAGAGTTTGCCCGGCAACCAAGCCGACGATCGGTATTACTCGCGGGCGTTTCCTCGTCCCATGGAACCGGCCATTTTTGTCGATGCGATTCAGGACGTTACGGAGATTAGCGAACCGTTCGCGCAGGCCAACCTTGAACGCGCTGTTCACTTCGTTGATTCGTCTTTGCCGTTGCCGACGCTGGACGCTTTGGGGAGGTGCCAATTAGGACCGTCCTGTGACGCGACTCCTACGGGGACCTACAACCTGTCGGCGCAGCTACAATTGCTAAATGGCGCCGTAATCAACCAGAAACTTCGTGATCCACGTGGTCGCTTGCAGCGGCAATGGGCCGAGAACTTGCCGTTGGAGCAAATTGTCCAAGAATGGTACCTCGTGGCACTTTCGCGGTCGGCCTCCCCAACGGAACTGGAACACTGGACCAACGAACTGGCGACAAACGACCGGCAAGAGCAACAGCAGCGGTTAGAGGATTTCGCCTGGAGTCTTTTGAACAGCCGAGCGTTCTTCGAGCGATAGGATGGATAAGAAAATGAAACAACGGCCGGTTCGCTGCGACGGTGTCGGACGGCGAGACCTCTTGAAGGTCGGCTTACTGACGGGTTGGGGGTTGGGCTTGTCGCAATATTTCGCACGTGTCGTGGTCGCTCAATCGCAACAACGACAAACGGCGAAGGCTTGCATCTTGGTTTGGTTGGACGGTGGACCAAGTCACTTGGAGACGTTTGATCTCAAGCCGGATGCGCCCGCCGAGGTTCGCGGACCATTTCGCCCTATCGCAACCAATGTTCCCGGCATCCAATATTGCGAGCTTCTAAATCAGACCGCTAAAGTGGCCGACAAATTGACCATCGTGCGATCACTCACGTCACCGTTGGGAGAGCATGGGCTGGCGAATCAGTACATGTTGACAGGGTACGAACCATCACCCGCGTTGGTGCATCCCTCGTACGGAGCGGCATTGATCCATCTCCAACAATCATCCGGCGCATTGCCGGGTTACGTTGCTATTCCCAAGGCTGGTTCTGCAGGTGCCGGTTATCTGGGTTCCGCCTACGAGCCATTTGCGACACAGGGAGATCCGGCCCACCCAAGTTTTCGCGTGCCCGACATTGATTTTTTTCCTGGCGTTGATGTCGATCGGCTTGATCGTCGCCGTGCCTACTTGGAGCAATTTGATCAACGACAAGCGGAATTTGAACGTTTGGCTCCGTCCCGTGATCCCGCCTTCGCGCAGGCGTATCGGCTGGTTACTTCCAACGAGGCCAAGTCGGCGTTTGATCTTTCGCAAGAACCACAAGACGTGCGAGCTCGTTACGGACCAAGAACGTTTGGTCAAAGTTGTTTGCTTGCGCGCCGGTTAGTCGAACGCGGGGTTCCATTCGTCACGGTCAATTACTCGGGGTGGGACACCCATGCGGACCTCGTCCTGCAGTTGAAAGAAGGCTATAGCGGCGCAAAGTCCGGTGTTGGTTTGATTCCGACATTTGATTTGGGATTCAGTGCTCTCTTGAGTGATCTTTCGGAGCGTGGTTTATTGGAGCAAACGTTGGTTGTGGCCATGGGCGAGTTTGGACGGACACCAAAACTCAATTCACAGGGCGGTCGCGACCACTGGCCGCGAGTCTTTAGCGTCGCAATGGCAGGTGGTGGAGTGCGAGGGGGACAGGTCATTGGCTCGAGTGATCGTATGGGCGAAAGCCCGCGCGATCAACCGATCACTCCCAAAGACCTAGCCTTCAGTGTGTTCACATTGTTGGGACTTGATCCAAACACGGAACTACTGGCCCCGGATGGACGCCCCGTGCCGTTGAATCAAGGTGGTCAATGGATCCAAGGATTAACCTGATGAATGGGACATGCCGTTGCTTGGTGTGGCTGTGGTGTTTTCTTCCATGCGTTTCCTACGCAAGTTGGTTCTCCGCCTCGGATGGTGACGCTAGTGAAACAAATGAGTTCACGGTTGTCGTTCGTTCAGCAGTTCCGCTAACCGCGTTGACGCTTTCTCCAGACCATCAATTTCTGGTGGGAGCTTCGGCGACAGGTGTCGAGTATTGGAACTGGCCAACGCTTCAACATTCCAGAAGAATGGAGACAAAGATTGAAGTTGTTCAGGATCTCCAGTTTTCCCCCAACGGTAATCAATTGGCAGTTGTCGGCGGAATACCCGGTGAGGCTGGTTCCATCGAGTATTGGGACTGGCCACGACAGGAAATGACGAGTGAAATCTCAGGGCATGCCGACACGATCATGCAAGCCGCTTGGTCCGCGGATGGACTCCAGTTGGCAACGGCAAGTTTTGATGGAACGTGTGGTTTGTGGAATTGCGCGGACGGGCAATTGGTGAAGAGTTTCGCGGGGCATTCGAAGCCAGTGCTTGCAGTGTGTTTCTGGAGTCCCGATCAACTTCTGTCCGCGGGAGTCGATCACACGATTCGCTCATGGCAGGGTTCGACGGGTGAAATTCAACGCACCTTCGACAATCATCAGGGAATAGTCTCCGCCGTTTTGGCCGAACCGGGAACCAAGGCGTCGCGAGCTCGAAGATTGGTTTCGCTCGGTGATGATAAGACGGTTCGCTTGTGGCAACCGGAGATTGGACGATTGATTCGTTTCACACGTTTGCCAAGCGTTCCGAGCACGGCGACTTGGGATACCGCGAGCGACTCGGTTTTGGTTGGATGTGAAGATGGAACGTTGTACCGCCTCCAACAGGACTCGTTGGAGATCACTGCTCAACATCAACCTGGGGTGGGGACCATTCATGCGATTGTCGTTCATCCGACGACGAAACAGGTGATCGTTGCGGGGCAAGATGGGATTGCGGTTGACGGTGTCTCAAGCGCCCCGGGCCGTTTGGTGGAGACAGATGGTTTACAAGGTCGCCGCCCGAACATCATTTTCTTTCTGACTGACGATCAGGGCTATGGCGATTTGTCGGTACACGGAAACCCGATCTTGAAGACGCCGAACTTGGACCAGTTGCATTCGCGAAGCATTCGGTTCACCAACTTTCAAGTCAGTCCAACGTGTGCGCCGACGCGAAGTGCATTGCTCACTGGCCGGCATGAATTCCGCAACGGCGTCTCGCACACGATTCACGAACGCGAACGCTTGACCTTGGAGGCGACGACAATCGCGGAAGTACTCCAGTCGGCAGGATACAAGACGGGCGTTTTTGGCAAATGGCACTTGGGTGACGAAGATGAATACTTGCCCAATCGACGTGGCTTCGACGAAGTTTTTATACATGGAGCGGGCGGCATCGGCCAAGTTTACCCAGGTTCCTGTGGCGACGCTCCCGGAAACACGTACTTCAATCCACTGATCTGGCACAACCGGCAATTCGTGAAAACGAAAGGCTACTGTACGGATGTGTTTTATGGCCGGGCCATCGAGTGGATCGAAGAACAGCATCATGCGGGGCGTCCATTTTTTGCGTACGTGCCCAGCAACGCCCCACACGACCCGTTTCACGCAAAGCCAGAAGATGCGGCGCTTTACGAATCTATGGCTCCAAATAAAGATGTCGCCAATTTTTTTGGAATGCTGCACAACATCGACACCAACGTGGCGGCCGTTGTTAGCAAGTTGCAAGAGCTAGGGATTGATGACGAAACCCTTCTGATTTTCATGAACGATAATGGCACCTCGGCCGGTCAGAAAGTCTTCAACGCCTCGATGCGGGGCGCCAAAGGCACTCCATGGGTGGGAGGAACTCGCGCGATCTCATTTTGGTCATGGCCCGGAACGTTGACACCAACGGACTGTTCGACTCTTTCGGCGCATATCGATGTCTTTCCGACTCTCGCCGAACTCGCCGGAGTTGAGATACACGAAGACGTGCGGCGGCAAGTCGAAGGCCGCAGCTTGTTGCCCTTGATGCAAGATCCGAAACGGACTTTTCCCGATCGATATTTGGTTACTCATGTGGGACGCTGGCCCAAGTTTGCCGCTCCGGATCAATTCAAGTATCGCGGGGCTGCGGTCAGGAATACGCGTTGGAGCTTGGTCAGTGCCCAGGGAGCTGCCCAACCACAGTGGGAGTTGTTTGACTTGCAAACCGATTATGGCCAGCAGACCAATGTTGCTGGTGAACACCCAGACGTCGTCGAGCAATTGAGCGAAGAGTTTGAACGATGGTGGGCTGAAGTTCAACGCGGCTTAAGCAACGAAGCTGTGGTTGGCCCAGACTTGAATCCATTTGCCGTTCGGTACTGGAGTCAATTTGGCGGCGAACCTACTGGGGAAGATCGTCGGCGAATGGCCCCGACTCGTCCGCCGCAACCGCCGGATCCCGGCCCGTAAGGATCCCTTGAATCAAAGTCGAAGTCTTCGGGTCGTTGCGACTCGGCTGTGTTCGTACCGATTGGCGCGATTTTAACGACTTGATTCGATTCGCCTGTTCCGATCTGACCTACTGGGCCCTCGTTCCCGGATTCGCGTATCGTATCGTTTCCCGTGACCGTTCACACGCGAAATTGGCCAGGGACGGTTATGGTCCATGAAGTACGGGTAATATTGTGTCATTCAAAAATCTGTCCCAACCGCACGCTCCGAATACCTCGGCCGAAAAATCGGTCGCTGACCGGATCAATGTATTTTCTGCTCGGAACAACCGCGTCGGCCATGCGAAGTGGTCGGATTGGTCGTCGTCCTTGTTCGGTTTGTCGATCGGCATGTTTACGTTGTGTTCCATCATTCCCTGTGTCTGGCTGGCGGAGTCGGTGGCCAAGAAGGTCGTCAAAGAAACCCTGAATGAGGAACTTTCAACGGTCAGTCAAATAGCAGCCCGACAAGTGGATTGGTCCTTGCATCGGGAGTTGCAAAACCCGGCACAACAAAACGGTGAAACCTATTTGAAGGTGGTCCAGCCGTTTCGCGACCTGTTGAAATCGGCCTCGTCGATCCGATATATCTACACCCTACGCCAGGTCGATGGCAATCCAGTTTTTATCACGGATGCTGCTGAGCCGATCGATGGTGATGGTGATGGTGTAATCGATCAGGCGGAACTTGGGGAAAGCTATGAGGCTCCTGACCCCGCGATGCTGGCCGCATTAGAGACTGGCCGTGTCCAGGTATCCGAATCCCATTATGAGGACAAATGGGGAACCTTTGTTTCGGCTTATGCTCCCGTTTTTGATGCGGATGGGCGGCTCGAATGCGTTGTCGGTGTGGATACCACGGCTCAAAGTTATCTATCGAGACTGTCGCGAATTCATCAGGCTGCCCAAATCGCGATCATGGTTGGCGTTTGTCTCAGTTCGGCCGCCGGTGGTTTGGCGTGGTTGGTTCAACGGCGAAAATTGGCAGCGGATCAGCAAGCACAAGTTTTGATGGCCACGAATTCCGCAATTTTAGGAACCGTGCAAGATGCGGTCGTTTTAGCGGATTCGGATGGAGGCATCCTCGACTGGAATGTTCAGGCCGAGCAGTATTTTGGTTGGTCACGTCGCGAAGTCTTGGACCGGAATCTCGTGGAAACGATCTTTCCGGATGGACTATGGCACTCGCTAACAGAAGAGCTTAACTCGTATTGGAAAACGGGTAGATCAAGAATTGTCGGAAAGCGAACCAGATTGACGGCGATCGATCGCCACGAACGCGAGTTTCCCGTCGAGTGGACGGTGTGCCCGATTAGTATCGCCGGCCAGATTCGGTTGTGTTGCTTTATTCGAGACCTGACCAAACAGCGCGAACACGAAATTGCGTTGGAGGCAGCCAAAGAAGCGGCAGAAGCGGCCAATCGTTCCAAGAGTTCGTTTCTGGCGAACATGAGCCATGAAATTCGGACGCCGATGACCGCGATTTCGGGCTACGCGGAATTGCTGTGCGATTCTTCTGTGAGTCTTTCGAAAAATCAAACGGAGAACTATGCCGAGACGATTCATCGCAATGGCCAGCACTTGCTACAATTGATTGATGACATCCTGGATTTGAGTAAAGTCGAGGCTGGAAAGGTCGTTGTGGAAAAAATCCCGATGCGCGTCCAGCAACTGTTGGATGATATCGAACAACTGATGAAACGCCGGGCGTCCACTGGCAATTTGACGCTGGAGAATATTCGACTAAGTGAAATCCCGGTTACCATCGTGAGCGACCCGAATCGCATTCGCCAGATCCTGGTGAATCTCGTAGGCAACGCGATCAAGTTCACCAAGATTGGAAAAGTAACGATCGCTACCCGTTTGCTGAATCGCGACACCCAACCGCGGTTGGAAATTTCCGTAAGTGATACGGGTATTGGCATGACCATCGAACAAATGGAGCGGCTCTTTTCACCGTTCACTCAAGCAGACAGTAGCACGACACGAAAATATGGCGGCACCGGTTTGGGGTTGTGCATCTCAAAGTCGTTCGCCGAATTGTTGGACGGAAGTCTGACCGTCGAGAGTACGGCCGGGGTAGGGTCGAAGTTTACGTTGACGTTGCCCATTCAACTGGCTCCGGACTCGGAGTTCTTGCCGGTCGGAGTGGAACCCTTGATCGCCGCCGAAGAAAAGCCTCGCTCGGTGCAGGAGCGTCCATCCGTCCCGCTTGCGGGGTGCCAAATTCTATTGGTTGAAGACGGACCGGATAACCAAGCGTTGATTGCCTTCCACCTGCGGCGAGCCGGCGCCACAGTGACCATCGCCGACAATGGTAGAATCGCATTGGAATCATTGACTCAAGACTCTTCGATCGAGGGACCATTGGCCGACGAATGTCGTTTCGATCTCGTCATTACGGACATGCAAATGCCGGAACTGGACGGATATCACTTGGCGGCGAAGTTGCGGCAAAAAGGTTGGAGTCGACCCATCATTGCCTTGACAGCCCATGCCATGAGTGGCGACCAAGCCAAATGTTTGGCAGCGGGTTGCAATGCTTACGCGACCAAGCCAATTCAAAAGGCACTCTTGATCCAAACCTGCTTGCAGGCGTTGGAACGCCAACCTCAACCCGTTGCCGCGATCTCATGAACGAAATTGACAGAGCGACATTTCTGAATGTTCTTGAACGCCAGGCAGCGGCCATCCAGCACGTGGCCAAACGCCTAGAGAATGCGGCACTCGCCAGCGCGATTGATCTGATCAACGAGTGCTCGGGCCGCTGCGTATTCCTCGGGATGGGTAAAATGGGGGCTATTGGTCGAAAGGCTGCGGGCACTTTTGCTAGTTTGGGCAGTCCCGCCCTGTTCGTCCAACCCAGTGAAGCGCTGCATGGGGATCTGGGGATGATCACCAAGCAAGATCTGTTGCTCGCGTTGTCCTACTCCGGCGAGACCGACGAAGTTTTGCGAGTGGCCGAGACCGTGCGGCCTTGGGGAGTTCAAGTAATTGCCTTTACTAGCAACCGGGATAACAGTTTGGCCAAATTGGCCGACGTCGTCTTGGAAGTGCAAGTCCCTGCGGAAGCCATCGATGGATGGAATGTGCCCACGTGCAGCACAACCGCAACTCTGGCAGTTTGTGATGCTTTGGCAGTGGTCGTCATGCACAAACGCCATTTTTCGGTCGACGATTTCGCCCGTCTACATCCCGGTGGTAGTTTGGGTCGCCAACTGCGGATTCGGGTGTCGGATGTCATGTACTCGGGCGACAAGCTGCCCATTATTCGGACCGACGCAACTCTCCGTGACGCGATTATTGAAATGACTCGCAAGTCCCTGGGGGCTACGATGGTAGCCGATTCGGTGGGATGTTTGCGAGGATTGTTAACCGATGGCGATATCCGTCGGACCATTCAGCGATACGAGAATCCACTCGACGTGTCCGTTGAGGAACTGATGACGCCATCACCACGGACATGTGCCCCCGACGGCCTGGCAGCGGCCGCCCTTGCCTTGATGGAGGCTTATCGCGTGACCGTGCTACCGGTGGTCGATGGGGCCAAGATTGTCGGAATGGTTCATTTTCACGACCTGGTTCAAGCTCGTTTGGCCTAAACGACATGGACAATGGACGTTAAAATGGGCGTGGACCGCCGAACGTTCGTCGGCGGCTATAGTTGGCGAATTGATCGACTGACCGAGTGAGCAATTGTGACGATGGACTATCCCCTTGGAATACCAACGACTGATCGTCCCGTTGTTGGGATCTTATGGAGAGAGGCGCTTGATTCTCCGCTCTACCGACCATGGTTGGAACATTGCTCGGAGGATGTCGAAGTCCGAGTGCTCGCCGACTACGAGGTGACGCATGAGTTGCCCGCCGAAGTCGATCTCTTGGTGACCCATAATCACTATCGCTGGGATGAATTGGCCGTTCTCCGGCAAGCCATGGTCCAGAACAATCGAGGCGTCCTGGTGTTGGCGGATGGGATTACCGAGTTTCGCAACAGTTGGCAAAACCCAACGACACCCGCGGGAAGTTTGATGCAGCCGGCCGTCGCCCATAAGATCGCGACACTGGGTGCCGCGCAGGCCCGGTTATGGGAGTCGTGGGGTAATCGCGGGAAATGCGAAATTGTCGGGCTTCCTCGTTTGGACCAACGGGCGCAGTATTTCGGTTGGTGGCAGGCGGACGGCCGCTCCCGGGCGCAATCGGAAGAAACACCCAAGGCTACAGACGCGGCAACGTTGTTGATCTGCTCCGCGCGAACGCCGGCTTTTTCCGAATCGCAATGGGAGGTCGTGCTGAGTCAGTTTGCCTGTCTCCAACAAAGTTTGACGCAAAACCCGCCGCGCATTGGTGAGCATCTCGTTGATATTCGCTGGCGCGTGTCCGATCGAATTCGCGAACATTTGCAACTCGGGCCAGAACAACTTTCAACGGGTGACGTCAATTTGGCGATTGAACAAGCGACCGCCGTAATTACTACACCTTCGACCATGCAATTGGAAGCTATGTTGGCGCGCCGTCCGGTCGCTATCTTGGATTTCTTTAACGTCCCGCTGTACGTCCCGGCCGCCTGGCAGATTTCTGCGCCATCACAAATTTCAACCATGGTTTCGGAGATTTTGGAGCCTACCCCAGAGCGATTGTTCTATCAACAAACGATTCTGCAAGATCAGCTATGGTGCCAATCGTCGGCAATCGATCGCATGTGGCTCTTGGTCCGTAGCATGGCAAAAATCGCGCGGCGGCAGCGTGTGGCCGGGCGACCCATCCGTTTTCCCGATCGAATCTTGCCGCTTTCTCACGCGGATCACTCGAGCGATGTGGCCTGGGACAAACTGACTCCCCAACGGCAGCAGTGGTTGGACCTTGCTCGAGACCAACAATCGTCGCTGTGGGAACTCACCGAAGTCTCAGCGGCGATTCTGCGAGCGCGCGAGTACTCGGAGGAGCGGAGACAACTGCATTATCTGACCGACATTCATCAACGTGCGGTTCAAACGTACGAGAACGCTTTGGTGGAAAAGTCAACTTTTATTGAACATCTCCAGCAATGTCTCGTAGAAGTCCAGGAACGACTACGAGTCTTGAATGACTTGCTCCACAAACGTAACTCGGAGTTTGAAAGTTTGAATCAACGCCTGGCGCAGTTAGTCGCCGACAAGATCCAAGCCCATGAGCAACTGACCGAAGCTTACGCCGATGCCAAACGAAAACAGGAACGCATCAACGACCTGAGAACCCATTACCAGCAAATCCGTGAAGCGCACGTAAAGCTCAAAGCGAAGCTGGAGTCCTTGACGCCACCCCCACCCAACCATTCTTAGAGCGTCCAGAAACTACCGATGTTGGAATACAACCCACAACAGCCGTTGATCTTCACGCATATCCCGAAATGCGCCGGGACCAGTATCGTGCGAGTATTGCGGCATTGGTTTCGCGGCCACTACTATCATACGTTTACGGAGGATCGGTTGGGGTTGCCGATGGAACATGTGCCAACCAAGGATGCGGTCGGAAAGTGGGATCGAAATGTTCAATGCATTCATGCCCATTTTGACCATCGCCGCGGCTACGGGCTCCCGTACTTCTATCCGGAAGTCCGACAGTACGTGACGATATTTCGCGACCCCTTCGACATCGTGGTTTCGATGTATTTTTTCGCGAAGGGGAAGGCCATGGCCGGCAAGTTTTTCCACGAAGGACGTCAAGTTGATTTTTGCCGTTTGTACCCGACATTGGAGGCGTACGTCCACGACCATCCGGTCTGGTTGTACGATCACTTGCCACAAGATCTAACATTGTTTCGGCTGCGACAAGCATTGGCTGAACGGTTCGTTTATATCGGTATTTTCGAAGATATGGCCACCTCGATCGACCAACTGCGGAAGAGATTGGGCAAACCACCGGTCGCGATGCCGCTGCGTAACGTCTCCAAGTATGATGAGGAAGTGCCGGAAAGTTTGCGACAGTGGTTTTACCATAACCATCCGCTCCTGCATGAAATTTACCAATTCGCACGCGAAACCTATCGACTTACGTAGTAACCGGCACTTACCTAACCGGCCAGGAGTACCTGAGTGAAATTCGGTTTTTATTCATGCATGACCGGAATGCCCTGGGGCGGCAGCGAAGAGCTTTGGTACCGGACCGCCAACATTTTGCTCAACCGCCACATCGACGTTTGCATCAACTACCGGCAATGGCCCAAACAAGTCGCACCGTTGGAGCGACTACGCGAACGTGGCGCGCAGGTTCACTTTCGCGCCTTTCCCAACCAAGTCAAACGATTCTGGTGGGGCGGCAAATACGAAGTGCCGGCCGATCCCGTGGCTGATGCCCGAAGCTGGTTGAACCAACATCGTCCGGATTACGTCTTGATCACCATCGGGTACCATCCGGACCGATTGCCAATCGCACAAGTCTGTCAGGAACTAAAGATTCCGTATTCGATAAACGTCCAATGCGCTAGCGACCATGTGTTCATCAACGAAAACGCGATGGATCAATTTCAATCGTGGTACGGCAAAGCCGATCAGGTGATGGTCGTCTCGCGGGAAAACCTCGAGAAGCTGGAAGTCAATCTCGGTGTTCGCTTGACCAACGCGGTCCAAATCGACAATCCGTCCAAGATCCAAATCGATGCTGATCTGAGTTGGCCTGAATCGAGCACCCTTAAACTTGCTTGCGTCGGCCGGATTCATTTCCAATCGAAAGGTCAAGACCTGATCGTGCGAGCGTTGTCTCAACCCGAATGGCACGATCGCGATTGGCACGTCAGTTTTTATGGTAGTAACCAAGGAAACCTACGACAGTTGGAAGCGTTAATTGCCGCCAGCCCCACGCCGGATCGATTCCGGATTGAAGGCTACAGCGAAGTCCAAGAGATCTGGTCACAGAATCAAGCTCTCGTACTCACATCGCGCTACGAAGGGGCTGCATTGGTGGTCGTCGAAGCCATGCGAGCCGGCCGAGCGGTCATCGCTACCGATACCGGACGCAATCGCGAATTGGTCGATCATGGCGTCACTGGATTTATCGCTCCCGCTGCGACCGTCGACTTGGTGTGTGAAGCACTGCGGTCCGTGTATCACGAGAAATATCGCCTCGCAACCATGGGCGAATTAGCGAAACGCCACATTGCCGAACGTTATCCAGCGTCACCTGAGAAAGACTTGGCAGACCGGTTGGTCCAACGAGCGGCCTTATGATTCGCTACTCGATCGCGATCTGCACTTACAATCGAGCGGATTTACTGAGCAGCACCTTAAGTTCGCTTAGTAAGGTCGCGGGCATCGAGGCCTCCGATGTCGAAGTCGTTGTAGTCGACAACAACTCGACGGATCAGACCTCGCTAACTTTGGCGAAATTTACAAATCGTTTGCCATTGTCAATCGTGACGGAATCGCAGCAAGGGCATTGCTTCGCGCGCAATCGCGCTGTTGCTCAAGCCAGCGGAAAAGTTGTGCTCTGGACGGATGACGACGTGCAATTTGACTCGCAATGGTTAGCGGCCTATCGCCAAGTTATCGATGACGATTCCATTCGATCGTTTTGGGGTGGACCCATCGAACCAAAGTTTCTCGCAAAACCGCCCCGATGGATCCACGAAAACTGGGGGCAATTGGCAGGCTGCTTTGCCGCGCGCGATTTGGGCTCCGCGCCCCGCGCTTTGGATGCAAAACATCTTCCGTACGGCGCCAACTTTGCCGTTCGCCGAGACCTTTGTCTTCAGTTTCCGTTCAACACACAATTGGGACGCCACGGTACAAACGTGGTTGGTGAAGATGAGCGAGACTTCTTGCTTCGTCTGCTTCACGTGGGTCACACGGGAATGTGGGTCCCCGAGGCGAAACTAAAGCATCTCATCCCGCCCCATCGTGCGACCCTGGCGTACATCCGCCAGTACTTCGCTGGCCAAGCACGTGTGCAGACTTACTTCGATCAACAACCAAAATTCACCGCTCGCGAACTAACGCAAGCCATCCGACATCATTGGCTCCGTTGGCACTGGAGCCGCTGGACAGGGAAATCTTCGGTTTGGCTGGAACATTGGATCAAACTAGCCATGTTCCAAGAGTGGCAGCGAGGTTGACGGATTCTCAAACCAGGTCCGCGCGACGTGATTGCAGGGCCGGAACGATTTGGCGAACCAACTCTTCTTGACTTCGATCCGCAATCAAGGTCGCGTCGGGAGTCTGAACCACGACCAAGTTCGACACGCCGGCCATCACGACCAAATGATTCCCGGTCGTTTGAACGACACAGTCTCGCGACTGCAGCGACAAATGTTCGCCAACAACGTGGTTGCCCTCGGAGTCGGCCGGTACCAAACGAGCCAAGCTATTCCAGTTGCCGACGTCGTCCCACGCAAACGGCGCCGGGACCACAACCACCTCGGGATATTTTTCCATCACCGCATAGTCGATACTGCGACCTTGAATCAAAGGAAATTGCTCGGCCAACACCGAGTCGAAACTGGGCGTCCCGGCTGCGGCGACGATCTTGTCGATGGGACCCATTATTTCACCCGCATACTGTCGAATCGCGTCCAAGATGGTTTTGGCTCGCCAGACAAAAATCCCTGAGTTCCACAGGAACTCTCCTGAGCGAACAAACTCTTGGGCAGCATCCAACGACGGCTTCTCGCGAAACTGCCGGACAGCCGTTGGAACCGACTGCGTCGCGACGTTCGCTGCCGACTTGGTTCGCTCACCTTGAAATGCAGAGCTATTCACGACGTTAACCGGTCGGCTCAGATCTTGTTGGATATACCCAAACGCCGTCGCGGGGTAGGTTGGCCGAATCCCAAACGTGACGATTCGCTCAGGTCGATCCAACACCAATCGTTCGGCCAATCGCAAACCGGCTTGAAAGTCGGCATCGGTTTGAATCACATGGTCCGATGGCATCACCACCTGAATGGCTTCGGGGTCTTGGCGGTACGCCAATCCTGCCGCCAAAGCGATGCAAGGCGCTGTGTCGCGTTTGCAAGGTTCCCCCAACACACATGCAGAGGGCAGTTCCGGCAGCTGCTCACGTACCAACCCAACCAGTTGTTGGTTCGTCACAATCTGGGTTCGCTCCAAAGGAATCAGCCCAGCAATTCGATCTACCGTTGACTGAATCAAGGTGCGCGAGCCACCAAGTCGCAGGAACTGCTTGGGAAAAGTCGCCCGACTCGCGGGCCAAAAACGAGTCCCCGAGCCACCTGCCATAATCACCGCGTGAAACATTCAATCCATCTTTCCAGAAGTTACAGTAGGATTCGTCGGTTGTAGACGACCCATTCCAAACACAGAACCCCCAACGCCACCAACAACACGTAGCGCCATGCCTTGCTATCCCCTTTGATTTTTGTTTCCGCGGCACCGGTCACCGTCGAGTCGCCAACCATCGTTTGCGGATTGACGGCAATGTCGCTTTCACGCCGATCCGAGAGACTTACCGCGAAACTACGAACATGTTTGTCATCAGTACCATTCACGCGATAAATGCCCAGTTCGTCGGTACCCGAATAGACAAAGCCTCCATCACCAAGCTTATTCAACCTTTGACGTTTGCCACTGGGCGAAATCACCTCCAACTGCGTTTCGTCCGACTCCAAGCGAAAGCGGATCATCTGCCCAGGACGGACGGAGGAAGCAATTTCCTTCTGACCCAATCGCCCCAAGTATTCTAACGTATTGAACATAAAAACCGGGAAGCTAATTCGCCCCGGCCAATCCGTTAATGGAATCCGATTGCCATTCTCTTCTTCTGTCAAAGTGAAGCCCAACACGACATCTTGAAATCCTAGGCGAGGTCCGATGGCGATCAACACGCCATCGTTCGCGGTCAATAAATCCACAGTCGCCTGCGGGCCTTTGATTCCCGACGCTTTCAGGAATGCCAATGTGTCCAAATTCAAGTTCATTGTCAGTGGATGAGTGTTGTTACTGAACAAGACAAACACGGGCGGCATCAAGGGTGTCAACTGCCATTCGGCAGACGGAGCGCTGCCCCAAAACATGGTATTGGCCGCCGGCAATTGCTTGGGCGTCACTCGATCAAACACGACCAAGTCAAACAGCGGTTGTTCCACCATGGCTTGGTAACCATCGGTCTCCATAAAATCCGGAGGTTGCACCAAGAGCTCCAATCCCTCGGCAATCAAGGTCGTCGACAACACGGCTTCCAAACCGGAGTTCCCGGTGGTGATCAACATGACTTGGGGCTTGCGTCCGGGGTTCACGACACAATGAGCGGAATTATCCAGGAGAAAGTCGTCAGATCCCACAATTCTCAGTTCGTACTCGGTGACCAAGTCTTGTTGGGCGGAAAGCGAATCTTGAAAATCTAGCGACAAAGCTTCACCGGCATCGATGGCCTCCCGACGAACCACATCGATCACTTCGCCGTTTCGGCGCAATTCGACGTCGAGTGGAAGGGGCACAGCGGAAAAATTCTCGATGCGAGCAAACAGATCAACCGATCCACGTCGACGTTCGTTCCACTGGGCATTTAGCGTCGTCACGCCCAGATTACGAACATTCTCGCCGCCGGTTGGTACGAAATTAACAATCAACTCGCCCAAGTCGGTATCTTTTACCGGTGGGAATCCCCCATCACTGTAAAGATGCAGAGTCGCCCGATTCTTCTCCAGTTCATTGGCGACCTGCTCGGGCGTCAATTGGTCGCCCGCATCGCGCACATGACTAGGGTTCGCTAAAGCGGACGCCGCCGAGATCGCGTCGTCCATCCGAGTCAGACGCGGGCGAACGGCAACCTCTTGCAATTTTCGCCGCAATAAAGCGCGATCGCTTGTATAGGCTTGGCGAATTTGTGCTTCGTCGTCGGTCGTCATCAACATGGCCAAATCGATATCGCGCAGCTGTGTCAATTGCGCGTCGATTTGCTGCTTGGCCAAGTCGAACCGGATCTGGTCCCCTTCACTCGCCGACATACTGGCCGAGGTATCCAACAAAAAGATATGACGTTGCCCGACTCGTTGTTCTGACTGGCATCCCATCGGCAAGAGGGACAATAACAAAAGTATCGCGATCGCCAATTGGAGCCATAACAGCAAGGTCGACCGCAATCGTTGCCACAACGAATTTACCTGCAGGTCTTCGATGGAACGCTTCCAGAGAAACGTGCTGGGAACTTCCAACCGAGTGCGCCGCAGCTTTAGAAAATACAAGAGAAAGATCAGGACGGGGACCGTCGCCAATACGGTCCAGCCCAGCCATCCCCAAGGTCCGCCGAGTATCATCGCACGAGCCCCCGAGACCGCAGGTACGACGCCACCAGTTGATCGACATCTTGGGCCGTGCTACAGACCGAATGGACGATTCCGCGCCGCGCGCAAAATTGCCGTATCTCCCCCACAAACGATTGTAAAGTTGCCTTGTACCGTTCCAGCAACCTGGGGGAAACCGAAATGTCCGCGACGTCTCCATCTTCGCAGTCGATCAATTGCAAATCACCAGTCAAATCAGGTTCCAACTCTTCCGGGGAGAGAATTTGAATCACGTACACATCGTACTGCCGTGCCACCAAAGCTCGGATCGCATTTTGGTAACCATTTTTGTCCATCAAATCACTCAGCAGTACAACAATCCCTTTTCCCGGATTGCGAATGCAGAATTTCTTGACGCCGGCGTCCAAGGTCGTACTGGAGGTCGTCGGCAGAGTCTCCAATTGTCGCAACAACTTCCACAAGTTACTTTTCCCGCGCAGGGCGGCTGCGGGCGGCAACACTTGGTCGGACAGAACCTCAAGTTTGATGCGGTCCGAACGGCAAAGCCCAATGTAACCCAATGCGGCCGCCATTTTCTGAGCGAAGCGGAACTTGGTTGGCTGGCCAAACATCATGGACGGACTTGAATCCAACAACGCAAAGAAATGGAGATCCTCTTCCTCTTGGTAAAGTCGCACGAACAATTTATCCAATCGTGCGTACAAATTCCAATCGATAAATCGCAGGTCATCGCCGGATACGTAGTTGCGATAATCGGCGAACTCCACGCTTTGGCCCTTGCGACGACTCCGCCGCTCGCCCTTCAATTGGCCGCGAAAGATCTTGCGCGTTACCAACTCGAGTCGTTCGAGTCGGCCCAACGTTTCAGGCGACAGTAGTGGTTCGGATTCGTTCACGTTCGGACTCGAGTAGGTTGCGATCACACACGCCAGTCACACAAAATGCAGCACCAAATTAGGCTCGCGCCGCGACCGGTACATCGCCAACGGCCTCCGGCAATTTCTCCAAGATCTCTAACAAGACCTGGTCTGTCGTCTTTGCCTCGGCCAGAGCCTCAAAGTTGAGGATCACTCGGTGCCGCATCGCGGGGAGATAGACTCGGCGTACGTCTTCAAAGCTTACATGATAACGTCCATCCAACAGCGCTCGAACCTTGGAGGCCAAGGCCATGGTTTGTGCGCCGCGCGGGCTGCTGCCCCATTGCAAAAACTGATTGGTAATCGGCAGAGCATACTCGCCCTCCGGATGAGTCGCTAAGACCAACCGCACGATGTAATCTTGGACGTTATCGGCCAAAACCACTTTGCGGACCAACTGCTGCCAGCGAATGATCTCCGGCCCATCCATGATTCGTTGCGGTTCGATAGAAATTCCGCGCGTGGTTCGCGAGATAATGGACGCCAATTGGGCTCGTTTGGAATAGCCCACAATCAGCTTGAACAAGAACCGATCCAATTGGGCTTCGGGCAGAGGATACGTCCCTTCCTGCTCGATGGGGTTTTGTGTCGCCAGAACGAAAAATGGCTGCTGTAGTTGATTGCGAACGCCGCCAACGGTGACTGTCCCTTCTTGCATCGTTTCGAGCATCGCGGACTGAGTTTTGGGAGTCGCGCGATTGATTTCGTCCGCCAAACACAACTGCGTGAAGATTGGCCCTTTTTGAAACTCGAATACCCGTTTGCCGTCGTCGGTTTCCATCACCAAATTGGTGCCCAAAATATCGGCGGGCATCAGATCCGGCGTGAACTGGATTCGATTGAAATCCAGATTCAATACTTGCGACAGGGTCCGAACCAATAACGTCTTCCCGAGCCCCGGAGCTCCTTCCAACAAACAATGTCCACCGACAAACAAGGCAGTCAGGACTCCATGGACAATATCCTCATGGCCAACGATCACTTTCTGGACTTCGTCAAAGACCAACCGATAACGTTGTTGAAATTCGCGGACTTCTTGTTGAATCGCTTCCACTTCGGACATTTATCCCTCTTCTTTCTCTTTTTTATCCACTTGAGCTTTTCGTTTTGCCGCTAACAATCGTTCGGTATATCCGGCCGATTTTTCTTCGACTTGCAAGCTAGGTGTCTCCACATTGGTCGGTCGTTTGGCCGCCAATTGTCGAGCATCCTCGACCGTGTCGATGACCGACTGCGCCGAAATGGGTTGACTATCATCGTATTGGAATCGTCGCCCAGTACCTTCTCGTTCCGCCTCAACGGCCTGCTTCTTGGCCTTCAATCGTTGCATTTGCGAGGTCAGTTCCGGTCGCTCTTTTCCGCCGGTGAGTCTTCGCCAGGCCTGTCCCAACCAGCGCACCGCAGGTCGTGCGTCCAACACCACGCGCCGGTTGAGCACATCGACAAACAACAACGCGCTCGTCAGCACAATAACCCAGGTCCAGATATCCGTGAAACGCACCGCCCATCGCAGAGTGTCAGCAAACGTATCCACTTGCAGCAATTCCTCCATCGCGCTGGGCGCGAGGTCCTTGCCAATCAATCGCCCGACTTCACCATCTTTCGGCTTCAAACTAGCCAACTGCTCCAACAACGCCAGATTCGCTTCACGAACTTCGAATTCGGTGCTCTTTGGGACGACCAGCCCCGCGGTCAAGCGTTGGAATCCTTCGTCCGGAAACACGCTCAGAACGTAGTTTCCCGCCACAATGGACTCGTACGTCGCCACATAACGACCAGGCGCCACTTGTTGAAAGACCAATGATTTTGGACCTTCGGGTGTGATGACGCTTGACTGCATCTTCAGCTCATTCAACATCTTTCCGTCGCGATCCGCCGCGGTGACGACCACTTCCGTGACATTTCCCCGCTGTTGAGTTACCAACTGGAATTCGCCTTCACGCGAAACATTTCGCATCGTTTGACGCGTCATTTGGGTAAACAACTGATCATAGATGGGCGAGTTTACCCAATCCGCTGTCCAGCGATGACCCGCGTCGGAAGTGAAAACGGTGGAACGTCCCAAGCCGTATTGCCAAGTGGCCAGCAACGTCGAATTCAATCCACCATCGTCGGGTGCGGAGGCAATCAAAAGCTGCTCGACCAACTCCGACTGTTTGATGGTGGTGTACACATAGCCGCGATAATTGGGCAGCTCATCTGTCGGCAAATCGCGTGTCATGGGATGAAAGCCGGCGACGGACGTTCGCAACGCTTTGATGCCACCTTCCGGCTCGAAGATCAGCGGCTTCGTCACTCGTCTGGCCTCGCGTTGAAAAATCCGCGGCAGCGCTTTGTTGTTGTTGACCGCGTAGTAACGACCGCCAGTTTGTTGGGCAATGTTCTTAAGCGTCTGATGATCTGCTGGACCATGCGCCCCAACAGCCACGGTCGTGATCACGATTTTGTTTTGTCGGAACTGACCTAACAGTGCCGCGGTGGGTGCCGACGGATCACCATCACTGATGATGATCATTTGTTTGGCCGACGCGGGATTGGGAATGAGTTGTTGTAATCCCTTTTGCATCGCCGGTTGGAAATTGGGCATGTCGCCGGGAGCCATCCGACCCAATATCCCCAACATTCGATTTTTGTTCTGCGGCGTGACCTTGTCCAAGCCCGTTGGTATTTTCCACAACCAATCGTCCATGCCTTTGACGTTATCCCAACCCAGAATCCCACAGTAGTCAATCGGCCCCAGAACATTCAGTGCTTCCCGAGCGATGACTTTCTGCCAATGATTCCCGTTCGGAGTTTCACAGGCGTGCAAGATCATTACCAAGGCACCCGATGCGGCCACTTTGTCGTTGCGAATCTCGAAGTCGATCGGCAACGCTTCTTCCAACTTGGTGCTGTTCCAACCACCCGCACCGTAAGAACGGTCTCCACCCAAGACCAATAGGCCGCTGCCCATTCGTTCCGTATTGTCCACCAACATGTTGATTTGTTCGTCCGAAAACGTGAAGCCCGTCTCCACGTCGTCGCCGCCACTGCGAGGAACATTTCCAAGAACAACCAAATCGTACGGGATCAACTCGTCCAACGACGTGAACAATTGGTCCGTCGTCAGCATGTCAACCGAGATGTCATTCCGCCGCATGAGCCGAACAAGTCCATCAAATTCACCGAGGTTCCCGCTGTCTTCAATGAAAAGTACTCGACCCTGTCCTTGAATATTCGTGTAAGCTGCGGCTTGATTGTTCTGTTGATGATTATCAACTTGCCCTTCTAACGGGATAAATTGGGCTTCGACATTGACCAATGACGATTCATCGGCCCGTTGGGGAATACTGAACACATTTGGGCCAGGTTCCAATTCGACATCGGTTTCTGACAAGACATCCGCGTCCGCCGCCGCACCGGCCCGCCCGACTCGTTTGGTGATTCTCAACTTGCCTTTGATTTTCTGAGCCATTTCTGGCGATTGACTGGGTGGATGGTTCGTCAACACGACGCGAATATCAAAGTTCTGTCCCACGCGCAAGTTGGCCGGCACCGAGACCCGATCGACCGAAACGTCTTGGTCCCAAATTAGTTGCACCGGAATCACGTCAATGCCGATGGCGTCATCGATCAGACGTTGGGCCTCGGCCAGTGCGTCACCGACGTTTTCGTTCCCGTCGGTCACCAAGACAACTCGCTTCGAGGTATCTTCGGGAAACGAAGCCCTGGCCATACGAAGCGCGGCTTCCAGGTTTGTGGCGTTTTCCCGGAGATCAAGTGCGGCCTCGAAGCGGCCAAAATTCGGCAGGGGACTATCTATTGCCGGAAACTCGACGGCGGGATTCCCGCCAAAAATAATGACACCCGCGCGATCCTCGCGATCGGGACGCCGGAACTTCTCCACCTGCTTGCTGACATACTCCATCATCAAATTGCGACGTGGAGCTGGAATACTCTCCGATTGGTCCAAAAGAAAGAAGACCGTGACTCGCTGGTTTTCCTGTCGCCACTGAACACCGGCCAGCGCCAACACGAACCCTGTCACGACCGACATTCGCAGAAACAAGGCCAACCCGGCGCGAACAAATCCTAACCCGGCCAGCGAACGTCGACTAAGCCACCAAACCAACGGCAACAAAAGCAACAGCCACAAATACCCAGGGGCCGCAAATCCAAGTTTTTCGAAAAACACACGTGGCCCTCGCGACAAGCACAGACCTGCATCGAATCCCATCTCGCAGGTTTCGGACCAAGTCTAACCGGCACCTATGCCGAATGCAACCATTTGTCGCGACTGTCTTGATACTGACAAAGCCTAGCCGTGGTTGGGATTGTTTTTGGACGGAGCCTGGAGATAAACCACGTGCTCGACCGCTAAAGCGGAACATGTCTCCAAACGATTACACCGGCCACAAACCAGTCGCGTCAGCTCGGTGAGCACCGGATGGCAGGCAGCGCGAACTAGTTTCTGCTTCAACTCGCTCAATTCGTGACACAACATCGTTCGCGATCCTTAAAACTCGGAAGCCCCATCAAATGGAATTATCGGCAGCAAAACATGCGCCAATAATCAAAATCTAGCATCGCTTTTCGGGCAAAATCAGTAAAATCGCCTCAAATGCACAATATGGATCAACTTTTCGCGGTCAATGAACCGCTCATTTGACTGAGCGGTTCCCCCGACGTCGTGCGTGGACGCCCACTTCCTCGTGCTGTTTCGCTCAGAACGAACTAAAACAAACGGGTAGCATTCCAGGTAATTTCTTTTTATTCCACGTGAACGGCAACTTATATTTCTTGGCGGGAAGTTACTTCGGGGGGCACGTCCGTTTCGATTTCAGATTCACTTGGTATTTCCGGTTCAAGGTGCCCCATGCAAGTTTATTCGTTGTTCTTGGTTTGGTTGGGGAGTTTGCTAATTGGGCTGTCATGCAGTTTTGCTCAATCCGACGCGGCATCGTCCGCAGAAACAAAATACTGGGCCGGAATAATCACCGAACGTCCGACGAACAATCCCGTCGACGCAATCTTTTTGGTCCCGCACAAGGAAGTCGTTGATGGAGTGGCGAACATTCGATATGAAAAGCATTCCACAGCGCCGCTACGGATTCGTCGAGTGATGGTAGATTCACCGGCGAGTCGTGCCGGGCTGCAGCCGGGCGACACGATTCTCGCAGTCAATCAATCCCCGGTCTCGATTCATGCCGATTTGGTTGCGGCCATTCAAGCAAACGCCGACCAAACCGCAACCCTGCACGTCCTGCGTGACCAAGAAGAACTATTTGTGGACATCCAGCCAATGGTTCGACCTGTCGACTATGCGGAACGAGTCCAAGCCGATCGTGCCGCTGAGAACGCTTCGCTTCGTTCGAGTAATCCGCAAGCGGGTGATTCCTCGGCCGCCTCGGAGGTCGTCACACTGCCCGGAAATCTGCCCGGTCTTTTGGCGTTAGCCGCTCAAAACAATGCCACATCGCCCGAAGCAAAAACGTCCGACGCAAGTCCCGACGCACCCATGGAGCCAAACGGGCTCGAATCGTCCCCCGAGGTCAACTTTGATCGTTCCACGCAATTGTTGATTAAGAAGCTTGAGCAATTCTCGTATGAATGGCAGGAGCTACTCGACCGCCAAAAGCAAACACTCAAAGACCTCAACGAACTGTTGTAAGGATTTGTCCCGAAATAAGTTCCGGATTTCGAACGTCGAATGCTTCGAAATGACCCTCGCGGGCTCTGGCGTGTGAATGTTCAATGATTATTGAAGAATGAAAAATTCAATAGGTACCAAACGTCTAGTTTCAGGCATTCCGCGAGCAAATGATGGCTGTCAGCATTTTGCATTTTGCTTTTTCCATTTTTCAGTACTCATTTCTGAGCCGCGAGTGAACCAAAAACGATCATTTGCCTGGCTGGCGGACTTCCCACGGATGGCAATGCCGATCTGCGGATGAATACGTTCGCTACCCGCGGTTTCGAATTGAAGACCGTCAACGTAGAAGCGCGGAAGTTAGACCATGGCAGTCCGACAAATTGCTGTCGGTCAAGGAAGTGTCCTCGGACTGTGCCTCCCCAGTTCGGCTTTGCCATCCGCGGGATTTACCAAGCGCTCGCATTTTGCCGCTTTGCGGCTCAGGCCATTCGGCGGCTCAGGCCATTTGGAGTCTTGGCAGATTCGACGCTAGGGGTTCTCGGATTAACCAAGTTCGGACTCGCCCCAATCGGGAAGTTATCTCCAGACAATTCCTAAACGCGAGTCCGGCAGGGACACATTGGACACACTGGACATACTTGCCCAGCAATGGCAACCACTGGTGTTGCACCGGGTAGTGGTGGTCCCTCTGCTTCTGTCGTGGGCCGAGTTCCGGCAATGCCTAACGAGCCGCGACTTGAAAGTGTTCGTGATACACGTTGCGGTAGGCAAGTTCGTTGGGCGGGAAGACTTGCGAAAATTGCTCGGCGGAAACGGCACCGCGTTGAAATCGTTGCTTCGGAAAAATAGGCAACTCCAAACCCGTAAGGGCTTTGATCCCTGCGGACGCGACTTGGCCCTTCAATTGGTACAACTTGTCGTGTTGCCATTGCGTCAGTTCGATAAACGGAATCCCTTCGGCAACGGCGATCACGTTCGGCGTGGAAAAGGGCGAGAAGCCTGTGAACCCATGTGCCGCCACCGGAGCGTAGCTGCGAACATGTCCGCGACTTTGCCCACCACTAAACGTGAGGCTGTGCTTGATCTTATCGACCCCCCAGCCTTCCTGATAGAAAAATGGATTGTTCAGAACGCTGCGGATGGTTAACTCAGAATTTTCTTCGATCGGGTAATCGCGTAAGTTCTCGTCGCCCCCATCGCCATCCAACAGATACTTCCAATCAGGGTATCGTTGGCGAATATTGCGGCACAAAGCGTCTGTCATTACCGCGGCCTGCACATCGAGAGGCTTGTAATCTTCGATGACTCGGATGGCGCGACGGAAGTCCAAGTCGGCCGCCGGCACGTTGATGACTTCCAACAGCATATCGAGCCCCAACGACCGCAAGAACTTTGCGGCTTGCTGTTCGTCCGAACCTTGTCCATCAATCGACAGAGTGAATGCTTTCAGTCTCGCCGGAGATTGACCGTCTAGAAGTAAAAGATGGTAGGCCAACAGGAGTACCACACCACTATCGATCCCGCCACTAAACAGCACACCAATCGGTTCGTGCGCTGGTAGCGACCGAATGAACCGTTGGATTTCTGCCGCAACGGTTTGCATGTACTCGCGTCCGATAACTTCAATGTCCGCTGGTAAAATATCGCGATGGCTGATCAAAAACCGCTGGTAGATTGGATTGGGGTCCGGGCAGCCAACCAAGGAAATTTCCGTCACGTGATGAGCGGGGACCATTCGTGTGTAGGACGGATGGAACTGATCCAGTAGTCCGTCTCGCTCGAGTTGCTGCCGAATCTGGTCGATTCTTTCGGCGACAATAAGAACAGGGCCGTCTTTCTGTTTTGCCAAGAAGTATCGCATGGGGCGTCCAATGGAACGCGCCATCCGAATTCGACGACCTTCGCGATGGAGCAATGCGAATTGGCCATCAATCTCCCGGACTTGCTCCGGTTCCCCACTGCCGACCCTGTGAATCGCCTCCTCGACCGTCATGTTGAAGATGAGATTGCGATTTGGCTCGAGCAGGTTGATCAAGCGTTCAATCGGAACATGGGGCGTTAGGGGTGCAGTATTCATGGTCAACCTCTGGCGTTTCGCTTCACGACACAACTTTCGCCGATTCTGCCCGTTCCCAATCGGCGCCAAATATGAATCGGCATTGTAATGATTTCCAAATAAAAGGCGAAATGAATCGCCGTCACGAACTGGTAACTGGCATCCAGCCGCATTAAAATTCCGGTCGAGGTGTTGTTGAAAATTATCAACAGCGAGAAAACCCCTGCGTTCAGGTTATCATGAACGGTGTCCGAACAATGATTCCTGGGTGGTAGCGCGAGCGGCCCGTTCGTTTGGCAGGCTCCGTTTTCCAGGCTGCCGGTGCTGGCTTGTAGGGGTAGATCCACTCCGCAAGGAGCGGCCAAAGTCGGTTCGATCCCCGTTTGACGTGTCGAGCATTCGAAACAAGGCCGTTGCACGAGTCTCGTTCGCACCTTAGGTCAAAAACGTTTCACTGCCGATCCGAGCGATCCGAGGTGTGTAACCGCGTGGCGAAATCGAAGGGACGGAAGAGAGCTTTGTGGCGGAAAGCGCCATATTCCTGGGATCGTTCAAGTCCTTGTTTGAATCGGTTTTGGTTGCTAATTTGTTGCCCCCGGGCCTTCTGGAAAGTTGGGGAAGCGATCAGACTGTAGACCGTTTCAATCAGGGGTGAACACGCTCGCGGAAAAAACGCGACCAGAAAAACTGCGACAACCAAGAAAAAGTGTTCCTGTTCGATGAGTTCGACCCAACTCGCGTCAGAACCTAGTGGATATCCCTCCGAAAACCAAATCCCCAAAGCATTTCGCCAATGTCAACCCTGACCAAAAAACCCAAGCACAACCGGTCTGACCGGACCCGTAGTACCCGCTTTGATGCGGCAACCCTTCCAAACGGATCAACGTCCTATAACGACGAGATGGTGTCTGACGATCAACTGGCGTTGAGTTCGTCGAAGACCGATGCATTTGCGAATCTCCGGGCCAAGCCAACTCCGATTTGGAAGCGATTGGTCGATTGTCTGGTGGCTGGTTCTTTGCTGGTTTTACTCACCCCGTTGCTGGTTTTGATTTCGATTTTCATTCGAATGGTTTCTAAGGGGCCAGTGTTCTTTACGCAATCGCGGTTGGGATTGATGGGTGAAGAATTCACGATCTACAAGTTTCGCACGTTGAAGTGTTCCGCCACCGCTACGGCGGATCATAAAGAATATGTCGCGAACTTGTCGGCTACGGACGGCGTATTAACAAAGCCGGATCTTTCCTCGCGGATGATTCCGGGCGGAAAACTGCTGCGGCAGACGTCATTGGACGAGCTTCCGCAATTGATCAATATCCTTCAGGGCAACATGAGTCTGATTGGGCCGCGTCCGGACGTCATGGATTGGACCGATTACCGGTCCGAACAGCTCCGGCGATTTGAAGTTGTACCGGGTGTCACCGGGTTTTGGCAGGTCAGTGGCAAGAATCGACTTACCTTTGATCAGATGATCGAAAAGGACCTGTATTATGTCGACCACCGTTCATGCTGGTTGGACCTGTTTATCCTTGTAAAAACGTTTGGCCTCTTGCTCCATCGAGACAACAAGTAGTCAAACCTCCCACCGTTTTCCCTGAACCGAGTCGTGTCGACTCGGTCTATTCCGCAACAAATAACAGAGTATTGGATTCGACTTATGATTCGAGTTGGCATTGTAGGGTTTGGATATTGGGGTCCCAATATCGTCCGTTGCTTCTCCGAACTACCAGGCAGCAAATTAACGGCCGTTTGCGACAAGAGCTTGGATCGCTTGATTCAAATCAAAGATCGGTATCCCTCGGTTCAAGCGTTCGAAGATTACGATCAGATGTTGGCCAGTGACACAATCGATGCCGTTGTGATTGCAACGCCAACCGCATCGCATTTTGCCATGGCAAAAAAGGCCTTGGAACGTGGACTCCATGTGATGGTCGAAAAGCCGTTGGCCGAAACAACCGATCAGTGTCGCGAATTGATCCTCGTCGCCGAAGCCAATGATTTGACGCTCTTTGTCGGCCATGTGTTTTTGCATTCTTCGCCAGTCATCAAGCTGCGGGAAATGGTGGTCGCGGGGGAGTTGGGACGCATCAATTACATTAGCAGCCGCCGCCTGAATTTGGGGCCGGTCCGCAAAGACGTCAACGCGTTGTTTGATCTCGCGACCCATGACATTTCGATGATGTTGTACTTGTTGGGAGATCGGCCGATCCGCGTCAGTTGTAGTGGCATTGACCTACTACAACCAGGAAATCACGACGTCTGCAACTTGACGATGCACTTTCCCGACAACCGCATGGGAATGATTCACGTCAGTTGGATTGACCCACGGAAGGAACGTGTCCTAACGGTTGTCGGTGATCGCAAGATGGCCGTTTATGACGACTTGGAACAAGAGAAGATCAAGATCTACGACAAAGGCATCGTCGCCCCGCCCGCGTCGGGAGATTTTGCTGACTTTCAAATCTCGTATCGCTACGGTGGCAGCTACAGCCCATTCATCAATGAACGCGAACCACTCAAGGCGGAATGCGGCGACTTCATCCGTTGCATCGCCGAAAGCCAAACCCCATTGACCGACGGCGAAAATGGCTTGGCCGTCGTCGAAGTTTTGGAAGCTGCCAATTTGTCGTTGCGGCAATTCGGAACTCCCATCGCAATCGGAGCGGACCGGGAAGACGCCGACGAAACCAAGACGGTGAAACGAACGGCACGATAGTTCGGCATATTAGATGAAGCGTGCTGTCCCTGCTGGGGGCCAGCGGAAAGGCGTTTGAGTCCATGGCTAGAATCCATCCAACGGCGTTGGTCGAGTCGTCCGAAATTGGCGACTCCACCAACGTGTGGGCAATGGTCCATATCATGAAGGGCGTCCGAGTCGGCAACGGCTGCAACATCGGCGACCACGCCTTCTTGGAAACGGGGGCCGTCGTTGGCAACAATGTCACGATCAAGAACCAGGTCTTGATTTGGGAAGGGATCGTCATCGAAGACGACGTGTTTGTCGGGCCGCGTGTGACGTTTACGAATGATCGCTACCCTCGCTCGCCACGCATGTCGCAGGCCTTGCCCCGCTACCAATCCAAGGACAATTGGCTGGAAACAACGATCGTGCGACGCGGTTGTGCAATTGGTGCCGGTGCGATCATCTGCCCAGGCGTTGAACTGGGAGCCTTTTCCGTGATCGCGGCCGGAGCGGTGGTCACAAAAAACGTCGCTCCCTTCGCCCTGGTGCGTGGCAACCCGGCTCGGCCTGTTGGCCAGGTCTGCGTATGCGGACATCCCTTACCTGGTGATTGGCAATCCACGACGTGCGAAAAATGCGGTCAGACCGGTAGTGACAGGCAGCATTTCTTTTCGACGTTGATTTTTGGCACCCAGATTGAAGCGATGCCGCCGAGTAATCATCATGAAATTCAGACGGGCGTTTGAACCGCTCGTTTAATTCGAGTTCATTGGAACGGGCTCGCCAGCCAGGAACGGAGTTCACAACGACGTGTGTCCTCAAACGTGAGGCAGTTCGCGACGGTTTTCGTTGCGAATCATACTTTTCCCAATATTCGTTAGCGTAGAAGAACCATGACCCAGAAATCCCCAATTCCGTTGGTTGATTTGGCCACCCAGTCCCGCAATATTCGCGACGAAGTTTTACGTCGCATGTCCGACGTCATCGATGCCGGACGTTATATCTTAGGTCAGGAAGTGGGCGAGTTCGAAGAAATATTTGCCAAGTATTGCCAAGTTCCACACGCGATCGGCGTCGCCAACGGCACCGATGCGCTTCATTTGGCACTTCGCGCGCTGGAGATTGGACCGGGCGATGAAGTGATCACGGTTGGGAACTCTTTCGCTGCCACCGCCTTTGCCATTGCGTACACCGGTGCGGAAGCCGTCTTTGTCGACATCGATCCGATCACCTACAACATCGACGCCACGCTGATCGAACAAGCAATCACTGCGAAGACCAAGGCCATCATCCCAGTGCATTTGTACGGGCAACCCGCGCCGATGCGCGAGATCATGGAAATCGCCAAACGGCATGGTTTGTATGTGGTGGAAGACTGTGCCCAGTCGCACGGGGCGGAAATCGACGGCCAACGCTGCGGTTCGTTTGGAGATTTCGGTTGCTTCAGTTTTTACCCGGGGAAGAACCTGGGCGCGTTTGGTGATGGCGGTGCGATTGTCACGAAGAACTCCGGATTAGCCGAACGAGTTCAATTGTTGCGCAACTATGGTCAACGCGTCAAAAACCGCCACGATCTGTTGGGTTACAATTGCCGGTTGGATACGCTGCAAGCCTGTGTCCTGTTGACGAAGATGCAGTACATCGAACAATGGACCGAAGAACGTCGCCGTGTCGCGCAGTGGTATGCCGAAGAACTCGCGGGCTTGGACCTCGCCCTGCCGCAAGAATCGTCTGGCTATCGACACGTTTACCACTTGTACGTCGTCCGTCATCCAGAACGCGACTTGCTGCTGAAGCATTTGAGTGACCAGGGAATCTTTGGCGGAATTCACTACCCCAACCCACTGTTCCGAGCCGCTCCGTTTTTGGGCTCGGTAACGGTTCCTTTTGAATTGCCGATTTGCACTCAATTCGCCAACGAAATTTTATCGTTGCCGATGTATCCGGAAATGACACGCGAACAAGTGGCGAGGGTCGCTAACGGCATTCGCTCTTTTGCGTCAATGGAAACGGTGAAGCAATGAAATCAGAGATGATGGTGACGGACGTGAATGAATCAGATGTTCCGCATCGGACCAGCTCGATGGTCAATACGCGCCGGACGAGTCCCAACACAGTGGCCGGTGAGGGAGGGGACTTGTCCACTTCCTCCAATGGTTCGTTTCACGCCGAACCTCGGGTGCGGAACAGTTGGATTAGTTTGGATTTGGCGCGGTACCTGGAACCCCTGTTCATTTATCAACGGACCATCTGGAAGACTCTGATTTTGGCGGGTCTGGCGTGTTGGGTCGCGCTACTCGTGTGGCCGCGCACTTACGTGTCGGAAGGCAAACTACAGCTGTTGGTCGGCCGCGAGTCCGTTGGGTTGGACCCCAGCTCAACCACCACGCAGACCCTGTTGATGCAAAAAACCGTCGAAGAAGACATCAACTCGGCGTTGGAGATTCTCGGCAGCCGCGACGTCGCGGTGCATGTGATGAAGGAAATCGGTGCGGAGCCAATCTTGTCCGGTTTTTTGCCCAATGGCGAGGGAGAATCGTCGCGCATCGGTCGCTGGGTTGGCGGGCTGAAAAGCATGGCCAGCGACGCGGCGCTATCGCTCGTGACGTTGACCGGAATTCGAGATCCAATTAGCGACGAAGAACGCGCTGTCCTCTGGCTGCAAGAGAACGTCAGTGTTCATGCACCGAAGAAGTCCAGCACGATGATCATCAGTGCCGAAGCCAAGTCGGCGGAATTGGCTCAAGCGATCATCAATTCGTATACGAAGCATTTTATCGAACGTCACGTCAATGTTGCGACGACCGAAGGTTCGCAGCGTTTCTTTGATGAACAGGCCGCCAATGCCGAGTCGACACTTAACTTGTTGGTTAGTCAACGTAGCGACTTGCTCCGAAAACACAAAATGGTGTCGGCCGGAAGTCGATTCGGTTCACTCACAGCTCAACAATCGGCGATTGAATCGACTATCATCAGCACCGAGGCTCAAATCCGGCAGTCCGAATCAGAATTGATTGACTTGACCGAACGAATCGAAGGTCTCGAAATGGAGACCGTGTCCGGCAAACAAATCGCTCCCGATGGGACGATCTCTGGCATGCGACTATCGTTGCATAGCTTGGAACTGGAAGAACAGAGTCTGACCCCCAAATACGCCGATGGGCACTGGAAGGTCGTGCAGGTCCGCGAACGGGTTGCCGCAGCCCGCGAAGCCTTGGCGAAATTGGAGCAAGAAAGTGAGAGCTTGAGCACAGCACCGAATCCACTTCGCTTGAAACTCGAGGAAGATATTCTTCGCACGAAGTCACGTATCGTGGGTCTGCAATCGTTGTTGGAAGAATCGCAGTTGCAACTTTCAGTCAAGCAACAAGAGATCAATGATTTGCTGGAACTCGAGGTTCAACTTGAGAAGCTTGATCGCGAAATCGAGGTCGCGAAGAAGAACTTGACCGGCTTGCGGGAAAAGCAGGAGCAGGCGCGTGTGGTCGAGAATCTACGCGAGCAACAAATTTCGAGCGTTGGAATTGCTCAATCCGCGACACTGGCTCACAAACCGGCTAGTCCAAACAAATTGTTGATCATCGCCGCGTTCGGAACGTTGGCCGCTGGATTTTGTGTGGCGCTGATTGGTCTGAAGGAGTTTTCTCGCAAGGGATTTCGCCATGCCGACGAATTGGAACGATTCTGCGGCTATCCCGTCCTCGCCGAAGTTCCTCGGGTTTCCGGGCTCGTTAATGCTCCGATCCGACACCAAGAGTTGCTCTCCAACCGTTATCGTCCGATTCGGGCTGCCTGCGAGGTCTTGCAAGCCGAAATGATCTTGACCGACCATAGCAACGTGAATCGGGACATGACCGGTTTGAAGCTTGCAGTCGTGGGAACTCAAGACGGTGCCGGCGCCAGCATGTTGGCAATGCTGCTGGCAAAACTCCACAGTGAAGCAAGTTTCTCCCGCACGATCATTTTGGACTTGGATACCAAGAATGGAACGGTCGCTCAGGCTTTTGACGCATCCAAGCAAACTCGAGTGATTCGCTTGTTTCCGTCTCAGACGGCAGTGCCGAGCCACGCAGACTCCAAGGCAAGCGACATTGGAAGTTTCAGTGACTCGGAGGATGGCGATCATTCCCGAGCGGGTGAATTGCGAAGTGAGCGGACCGTGATTTCGAACCTCCACGCAGCCGCGGCGGAAAGTGATTTTGTCGTCGCGGATTTACCACCGATGAGTCGCCCCGCATCCGCACTTGGGGTATTGGCACATGTCGACCAAGTCTTGTTGGTCGTTCAGGCAGAAGTGTCTACGTCGGAGTCTGTTGCGCGTGCGATTCGCCAAATCGAGCGTGCCGGTGGCAACCTCGTCGGTTTGGTATTGAACCAAACCCAACAGCCAGTACCAAACTGGATTCGGAAACTATTTTCGTGATGCCTGTGGTGACGACTCCGACCCAACAACCGCACATGACAATCGCAACAACCGGTTTGGCGGAAGGGCGTTTGACGTGGATTGAACGCGTTTTGCTGGCAATCGCGGTTTGGGAGATTCCGTTTGGCATCGACAAATATTTGCAATATGCAGAAGACGATGGCAAACTTGGTGCCGTCGCTGGGTACTCGGTCTCGCTAACCAGTTTGTGTTTGCTTGGACTCTATGCTTTGTGGTTCATGGGCTTCGGACTGCGGCGGATGGATCCGCAACGAACCATTTGGGGCGTCCCACAATTGTTGTATTTGGCGGCGGTCGCGCTGAGCCTCTTGGCCGCTGAGGTGCGGCATCTGGCCCTGTGCGAAATCTTTTTGTTGTGCCAAGCCTACGCGATTTTCTTTTACGTCGCCAATCGAATTCGGCAAGTTTCCGACTTGATCTTCTTGGTCAGTGTCGTCGCGATTGGCATGGGTTTGCAGGGCTTGATCATGATTCTGCAAAAAGCCATGGGCCCGAGCATTTATGGTGAAACCATCCAGATTAGCGTGGTCAAGTTTATCGTCTGGGCGGACGGGCGAACGGCAGGTACCTTGCATTCCGCAGTTTTGGCAGGCAGTTGGTTGGCAATCTTATGGTTGGTCGTTTTGCCAGTCTTTATCGTCCAACGTCAACGACTCTTGAGTTGGGGTTTGGGTGTTTGTTTGGGTCTTGGACTTCTGGGGATGTTGTTCACCCAGACTCGCGGCGCCGTGGTGACCGTCGTCTTTGGCGCCGCTTTGTTGGGTGGGTTGCTGCTTTGGCGAGGTTGGTTGCCCTTTTGGATCGTGAAGCTGGCAGCCGTTGGCTCGCTATTGGCGTTGATTCCCTTAGCGCAGATGGTTCAGAATCGAGTGTTGGAAGGTGATCACGGATCCGCTGAGTCACGTGTTCACTTGACCGCGATCGCCCTGGAGACGATCCCCCAGAGTCCGATTTTTGGTCATGGAGCCGGAAATTGCCACGTGGCCTGTTTACCAGCGGCCAACTCCGCAGAGTTTCGCTCGGAATGGTACTTTACGGTTCACTGCAAGTATTTGATCGTGTGGGTGGAGACGGGCATCATAGGGTTGGTGACTTTTTGCTTCGTACTTTTGAATGGCGTACGACAAGGAGTTGTGGCGTGGTCAAAACGACATTCTATTTTGTCGCCTTTGGGATTGGGGTGCGCGGCGGCAATTATGGGCCACGCCGTTCACATGTTTGTGGACATCTTTAACTCCCGACCTCAAGTTCAAACGCTGTGGTTGGTCTTGGGAATCACGGCACTGACATATCGGCTGGTACAAGCGACTGCAAACTCTCCGGTCCGCGGAGAAGGTAAGGTTCAGGCCTCGGTTCCCGGGGTCGCGCATCCCGTAAATCGGGCGCAAACGAGAGTGCAACCACGTCGTTTGACCGGTCACGGGGGCCTGACATGAGCGGCTTAAAACGCACCGGAAAAAACGCGGCTCTGTTGCTTGCCGGAACGATGTTTCGGATGGTCGCCGGTTTTGCGTTCATCGTGCTGGTGGCCAATGTGTTGGGGGTCGAAGGCTTTGGCAAGTATGCACTGGTTGTTCACTACTACGAGCTGTTTATTGGACTGACGGCCACGGGTGCGGGAATCCTTTTGACACGTGACATTGCGCGTTGGCATCACCAGCGTGACCGATTGTTATCTTCGGCTGCTGTGCTCGTGATCGTTTTGGGATTGCTTTCGCCAATTCCGTTACTGGGTTTGGCGATCGTATTTCGATACCCTCTGGACACCACGACGGCCTTGACGGTCGCTTGTTTGGGGATGATCCCCGCCGCGATTGGAGTCCTGTACGAGGCAGTATTTGTCGCGCTGGAGCGAGCGGAATTTGTATCGATCGGGGCGGCCTTTGAAAGTCTGGTGCGGGTTGGAGCCGGAACGGTTGTGCTGTTCTTGGGTGGGCACATACTGGAATTGACGATTGTGATGGTCGTCTCCAGGATTCTTTTGCTGTTGGTCTATTATTTTTCCTTGCGGCGGATCTGCGATCATCACTGGCAGTTTTCTTGGCGTACGTTCAAGCGTTTCGCGTTTCGCAGTCGGGTATTTTTTGCCGAGAACTGGATGGCGACGATTTATACCAGCATGGATGTGATTGTCCTATCGGCGTTTGTGGGTGAAACGGCTGTCGGTCTGTACAGCGCGGCCTGGCGGTACGTGCGTTTGGGGGCCGTGGTCGCCAAGAGTTTTACGACGGCCGTGTTCCCCTTACTTACGCGGGCTCATTTAGAATCGCCCGCCAAGTTTCGGCAAATCACGCAACATGCAGTTCGAGTCATGGCCATGATCTCGATACCGGTCATTGCCGGTGTCAATGTGCTGCCCGAACGTGTGGTCCAATTGATCTACAAACCTGAATTTGCTGGAGCGGCTCCCATTCTGCAGATCCTGATTTGGGTCCTATTGTTGGAATTTGTGAATCCGTTTCTGAGCCATTGTTTGTTTTCGCAAGGGAAACAACGCTTGTCGATGATTGTGGCCAGTATCGGCTTGATGACGAATATCACGTTGATGCTGACTTTGGTACCGGCCTTTGGCAGCTCGGGGGCGGCCATGGCCTGTGTGGGCAGCGGCTTCATGGCGACCCTGTGCTACTTGTACTTCAC
This sequence comes from Pirellulaceae bacterium, assembly GCA_041741535.1. Taxonomy (GTDB): domain Bacteria; phylum Planctomycetota; class Planctomycetia; order Pirellulales; family Pirellulaceae; genus M30B19. The sequence continues at coordinate 25,258 of JBGSJV010000135.1, read as the reverse complement.
ACGAGAGCAGGGAATGCTCCGAGTGTTTGCGATCGAGACCGCGCGAATTGCCGTGGCCGGCATTGTAATGGGGGTCTGTCTGCAAGGCGTTGCGACTCAGTCATGGCTGATGGTGGGGAGCGTCGCGGTCATCGTTTATGGAATCATGCTCTTGGTCGTTCAGGCAATTCGTTTGAACGATTTGAAGTTTATTCGCCAGCAATTTTTTCAGCGAGCGTATTTGCAATGAAATCGGACCGTCCTTTGAGAATTGGCGTCGTCGGCTGCGGCGCTATTTCGGAAATCTATCATTTACCAGCTTTAGCGGCGTTGCCGGCAACTCGGAATGGTATGGCGTTGGCCGAGGCCAGTTCGGCTCGGTTAGAAAAAATGGCCCAGAAGTTTCAGGCCGCTTTCTCTACATCCGATTACCAGAAATTGGTGGGAAACGTGGACGGCGTCATCATTGCGACCCCGCCCCATTGCCACTACGCCATGACCAAGTTCTTCTTGGAAAACGGTGTACCAGTCTTGTGTGAGAAACCGTTGACGGAGTCGGGAGTCGAAGCACGAGAGTTGGTCGAACTGAGCCGCAGCAAAAAGACGCCGCTGTTGGTCAATCAAACTCGAAGGTTTTTCCCCACCTATCAAAAGATTCGCGAGTTGATCGCGGCCGGTGTCCTCGGGAAGCTCGAATCGATCACGTACCATGACGGGGTTGATTTCGAGTGGCCTGCTGCATCGCCCCACCATTTTAAGCCCAATGCCAAAGGTGCTTGGTCCGATACCGGGGTCCATTTGCTGGATTCGGTCTGTTATTGGTTGAATGCCAAGCCACGATTGGTTCAAACCTTGAACGATTCCTGCGGTGGCCCCGAGGCGTTGACCACCGTGTTGTTCGACCACGAAGGTTGTCGCATCGAACTTAAGATCAGTCGCCTTGGTCGCTTGTCGAATACGTTTCAGATTGTTGGTTCTCTGGGCTCGATTGATGCGGAATCGGAAGACTGGGATGAAATCACGGTCCAATTCCGAAATGGGACCAAACGCCGCTACAAATGTGGCAGCAACAAGTGGACGTATCCCGACTTTGCCAAACCCATGCTCCAAAACTTTGTCGACGTGATCCGTGGCGAAGCGGAACCAATGGCCTCGGCCGAGAGTGTTGTTGGTACCATCGAACTATTGGAGGAAGCTTACGAACGACCAGTCAATTACGAACAGCCGTGGAACGATCATTTTCAGAATTGGAGCAAGCTCCCCGCGTTTGCCGGTCGCACCGCGGACCGAGTCCCCAAGGTGTTGGTCACCGGTGTGTCCGGCTTTGTCGGTGGTCGAGTGGTCGAAGCCATGGCACTTACCGGTTTGTTCGAACCCGTTTGCGCCGTCCGAAACTGGTCCCGCTGCGCGCGCGTGGCCGTACGTCCGGTTTCGATTGTGGCTTGCGACATCATGAACGCGGAGCAAGTCGACGAGGCCGTTCGAAATGTGGACGCCATCGTTCACTGTGCCTACACGGACGACCGCGCGGCGATTGTCGAAGGCACTCGCCATCTTTTGGATGCCGCGGCCAAACATGGTGTTCGCAATTTTGTTTACCTGAGCTCCGCAGAAGTCTACGGCCCCACTCGAGCCGGGAACGTGGACGAGTCCGTTGCACTGACGGCATTGGGCCGCAGTTACGGTGACGCAAAACTTGAAGCGGAACAACTGTGCGCCACTTACTCTGGCCAAGGCGTTCACGTGACGACGTTGCGACCAGCGTTGATCTGTGGTCCTTATGGCGCCTCGTGGTCGATTGGTGTGGTCGATCGGCTGCAGTCCGGGAAATGGGGCATCTTCGAAGGATTTGGGGAAGGGTTTGCCAATTTGGTCCACGTCGACGATTTGGTTCAAGCCATCTTTTTAGCCTTGGAAAAACCCGCTGATGTAAGTCGCGTCTACAACGTGAACGGACCAGAGACACCAACTTGGAATCATTATTTCCGAGAAGTCAATCGACAACTTGGATTGCCGGATCTCCAGCCGATCTCGGCCGCGAAGTCCAAATGGAATTCGTGGATGATGGACTCGGTCCGATCCGTTACCGGCGCCATCAAAGCTCGATTCCAAGATCGCTTGATGGAGATTTACTTGCGCGGCGGTTGGGCCGGGCAAATGATGAAAAGACTGAAGAAACAATTGGAAAATACTCCCAGTGGCGGAGAGCTACAAGATTTATTCACGCGGCAGGCGATCTATAAAGACGACGCGATTCGACGCGAATTGGGCTACCAGCCCGCCTTCGGATTGGATCGAGGCATCGCGTCGACACTCCAGTGGATGATCCTGCACGAGTTGATTCGGCAACCGAAACTTGTGCGTCAACCTTCGCAGAAAGCGAAGGCTTCTGATACGTTGGAGCGGGTTGGGGTATGAAAATCGCATTCTTGTCGTATTCGTTCACCGAGTATTCGGTTCGACACGCCAACGAAATGGTCCCGGACCATGAAGTGCTCTTGCTACTTCCCCAAAATCAAATGGGCGAAGCCGAAGCCCTCGTGGACCCTCGTGTCGATTATCAAGGGTTTCATCGACCCCGATACCGCCAACCGTTTCAACAGTTGCGAACGATTCGCCAAATCCTTCGCGCGATTAAAAAGTTTCAGCCCGACGTGATCCATTATCAGAATGGTCATTTATTTTTCAACGTCGTGCTGCCCTTGTTGCGCCAGTATCCGATGGTGATCACGATTCACGACCCGCGCCAACATTTGGGGGATCGGGAATCGCGGTTGACGCCGCAGTGGCTGATGGATTTTGGTTTTCGTCGTGCCGACCAAGTGATTGTCCACGGTTCCGACTTGGTTGGCATCGTCGAGAAAGAGATTGGATTCAAACGTGAACAAATTCACGTAATTCCGCACATCGCGATTGGTGAGCGACCGGAAGCCCCTGCGGATTTGGAGACAGGCCCAAACATTTTGTTCTTCGGTCGAATTTGGGAATACAAAGGTCTGGACTATTTGATCCAAGCCGAGCCATTGGTCTCCGCCCAATTTCCCGACGTACGGTTTGTGATCGGTGGCACGGGCGAAGATTTTGATCGCTATCGACGGCAGATGGTGCATCCAGAACGGTTCGACGTGTACAACGATTGGATCAGTGATGCGGACCGCGCGAGGATGTTTTCGGAGTCATCGATTGTTGTGTTGCCCTACGTCGAAGCTTCGCAAAGCGGTGTGATTCCGATCGCGTACACGCATGGCAAACCCGTGATCGCGACGACGGTCGGTGGTCTGCCCGATATGGTCGAACATGGGCGGACGGGGATATTGGTGCCGCCGCGAGACGTCGAGACCTTGGCCGCCGCGATGATCGAGTTGTTGGGTGATCGAGCGCGGCGTCAACAGATGGGCCAAGCCGGGCGGGAAAAGTTGGCGCGCGAATGTGATCCAGCGGTGGTCGCACGACAGACGTTGAACGTCTATGAGGAGGCTCTTCGCTGTTGCAACAAAGCAACCTCCCGTCGTGCGTCTGGTGCTGAGGCGAATTCTTCTTGCGAGGTCGTCCCATGATATCGTCGACGGTGGAAAAGCTGCACAGTTATTTGGTCAAATCGCATTTGCGTGACGGCGAGTTGTACGGACCGGACCCAGGGGTGCGGTTCAACTATCGAATTTGGCGTTTCTTAAAGAGTGCCACTCGTTGGTACCGTTGGAACGACAGTCGCTCCTACATGCAGACTCAAGGTTATTGGGTGTTGGCCAATTGGAGACTGGCCGACTTGGGCCATCCAACGGCGGCTTCGATAGCCATCGACTGTTGCCACGCCATTCGTCGCGCGCAACGAGCGGACGGAGCGTGGCCGTTTCCAGACCCCGAGTGGCGGAATCGCGTGACGACGGTCGAAGGGCTGTGGTCTTCATTTGCTTTGTTGGAGACCTATCGACGGACGCAAGCAGCCGAATGGTTGGCGCCCGTGTTGAAATGGGACGAGTTCTTCAAACGCGAGATTGGCTTCCAAACGTATCGCGACGGATTGGCCGTCAATTACTTTGCCGGTCGAGTGGACTCCCTAGTTCCCAATAACTCGTTTTCGGCGATTCGTTATCTCGCCCGCTTGGACCAAGCCACGGGGCGTCAAGATAATCGGGACTTGATTCACGGAATGCTCCGCTTCTTGGAGCAATCGCAACAGGCCACGGGCGAATTCCCCTACGAGCTTAACAATCCTCGTATGTTGCATTTTCAATGTTACCAATACCACGGGTTCCTGTTATTGGACATGTTGGACTATTACGAAGTCACGCGAGACGCGCGCGCGGTTCCCATCATGAACGGTTTGGCCAAGTTCTTGGTCACAGGTGTCACAGCCTCCGGCGACGTGATGTACCAATGTGGTGTGCCCCATCGACACGTCAATTACCACGCGGCCGTGACCATGGCCGCGATTTGGCAATTTGTTCAACAGGTCCCCGGAACCGAGTTGATTGACCTGCAGGACTTGATTCGTCGGCAAGTTCCGTTGATCTTGCAGCAGTTGCAGGCCAAACAACGACCGGATGGCAGTTTGCCACATTCGCGGGGCGACTACCGTGTGCTCACCGACCAACGATCTTATCCGAGATATCTGGCGATGATGTTGTTGCACTTCTTGTTGACGGATTTGTAAACATGTGTGGCATAGTTGGCATTGTCGATTTGCGGCAGAGTGCTCAGGAGATCGAACGATCGTTGCGCACGATGACGGACCGCATTGTGCATCGCGGCCCTGACGATTGTGGGGTGCATGGACAAAATGGTTTTGGCATCGGGATGCGCCGTTTGAGCATCATTGACTTGGCCGGTGGACATCAACCCATTAGCAACGAGACGGGTACGATTCACGTTGTCTGCAACGGAGAAATCTATAATTTTGTTGAACTGCGTCAGGAGTTGTTGGCACGTGGGCATGTTTTTCAAACCGGTTCCGATACCGAGGTCATCGTTCACCTTTACGAAGAATACGGCGACGCGTTTTTGCAACAACTTCGCGGCATGTACGGGCTGGCGATTCTCGACAATCGCGCTCAGCCTCGCGTTCTTATCGCTCGAGATCGGTTGGGGAAGAAGCCGGTCTTTTATGCTCACGTGAACCAGCAGTTTTTGTTCGGTTCAGAAATGAAGTCGCTACTGGCTGCGGCACCCGCCTTGTCGGCTCCCGACTATGGGGCCTTGGGCGAGTATTTGCAGTTTGGCTTCATTCATCAGCCACAGACCATTTACCGCGATATCTTTCGATTACCGGCAGCGCATTACGCCGTATACGAGCATGGTCGCGTGACGATTCAGCGCTATTGGGAACTTAATTTTGCTCCCGACCATAGTCGGTCCGAAGCGGATTGGCGCGACGAGTTGGACGCGACGTTGGCCGAAAGTGTAAAGATTCGCTTGCGCAGCGACGTCCCTTTGGGAGTCTTTCTCAGCGGTGGTTTGGATTCGAGTGGCATGGTGGCCTATGCGAGCCAAGCGGGACTGAAACCTCTGAAAACGTTTACCATCGGTTTTGATCGACCCGAATGGGATGAATCCAACGACGCCGCTCGCATCGCCAAACACTACGATACGGAGCACCATCTGCTGCGTTTGGATGAAGCGTCGATGCGCGATAGCTTGGACGAAACACTGCTGAAGATCATGTTTCATTGTGACGAGCCCTTTGGCGACACCTCCGCGCTGCCAACTTATCATGTGTCGCGTTTGGCTCGTGAACATGTCACGGTTGTCCTGAGTGGCGATGGCGGTGATGAAATGTTCGCCGGTTATTCGATCTACCAGGGCATGTTGTTTGCCCGAAATTATCGACGTTGGGTTCCCAATATTGTCGGGCGACATTGGTTGCCCAACTCGATTCAAGCCCTGAGTCGAGTCTTACCGAGTCGGTTGCGATACCAGGGGCAACGCGTCGCGAAGGTTCTGCGTGACAGCGCGCTGTCGCCCACAGCCGCATATCGTGACAAAGCGTCGATTTGGCAGGCCGCGGAGATTGGCCAACTGTTGACCGGTGACGTGTTGCCTCAAGTCAAGTATTTGGGGCCGCAATACCTGCCCAATGACTTGTGGAAGTTGATGGTTTCGGACGGTGATTTGGTGGGACGTTTGACCGAAATCGACATTCGTTCTTACATGTTGGACGATATCTTGGTCAAAGTCGATCGCATGAGCATGGCCCATTCGCTGGAGGTTCGCTCGCCGTTGTTGGATTATCGTGTTGCGGAGCTCGCCGCGCGGATGCCAACATCCATGAAGATTCGCGGTGGCGTGGGCAAACATCTGTTGCGCCAAGTGTTGAAGGACAAACTGCCGCCGGCCTCGCTCAGAAAAGGCAAACAAGGTTTCAGTGTGCCACTGCGAGATTGGTTCCGCAATGGACTTTCGAGTTGGGTGCAAGATTATCTCGGACCTGGAGGCTATTTGCCTGTCGAAGTCTTCTCGCAGTCGACCGTTCAGAATGTGCTCCGCGAACACCAACGAGGCGTGGCTGATCACTCGCGCAAGATTTGGCTCTTGTTGGCGTTTGCGGCGTGGCATCGTCAGTACCAATCGGGCGACACCGTCTCCACAAACAGCACAAGCCCGATGGCGATTCCAACCGTGGCAACTCACGAGGGTGGGGTAGTCTGATGCGTGTGTTGATGATTTGTCCTGAATTGCCTTCCGAACAAAACCCTGGCAGCATGGCGCCGGGGGCTCGGCAGATTTTTTCCATTCGCGACGCAGGAATCGACGTGCAGATCGTGGACATGCGGGGAATACCCAAATTGAAATATCTGCAAGTGGTACCTAAGGTCCGGCATGCGATTCGAAACGTTGACTTGGTGCACGCCCATTTCGGTTACTGCGGATGGTTGGCATTGTTGGGTCGAAAACTGGCCATGCGCCGAGTCCCGATCGTGATGTCTTATATGGGTGACGATTTGTTAGGCACGCCCAGTGACGAGAAGGGGAATCTAGAGAAATCCAGCATCTGGGCGGCGAAGTTGAATACGCGATTGGCAAAACGCTACGAGCAAGTGATCGTCAAGAGCCGCGAAATGGCGGATAAATTGAGCCCCACGTCGTGTCATGTGATTCCAAATGGCGTCAATCTAAGCGTCTTTCAGCCCGAGGAAAGAACCGCTGCGCGACAACGACTGGGTTGGAGCAGCCCGGGCGAGAAAGTGTTGTTTCCGGGCGACCCCCAAAATCCTCGCAAAGGTTTTCAAATGGCCCAAGCGGCCGTCAAGTTAACAGAGTCCGATTGGGGGCGGCCCTTGGAGTTGGTTCCGTTGTGGGGGATCAAACCCGATTTGGTGGCCACGTACATGAACGCGTGCAATGCCATGTTGATGACCTCTTTGATCGAAGGCTCACCAAACGTTGTGAAAGAGGCCTTGGCGTGTGATGCAAATGTGATTTCCGTTCCGGTGGGTGACGCACACGAAATGCTAACCGACGTCACGAATTGCCATCGTGTGGCGCGCCAACCCGAGGCCATTGCCGCGGCACTGTGCGACGTTTTGCGAACCAATCAAGCCAGTAATGGCCGAGCAGTGCTGCAACAACGGCGGCTGAGTTTGGAGGGGGTGGCACAGCAGGTTATCGAGGTTTATCACCAGGCACTGGCTCAAGTAGCGGATCGAAAGTCTACATCCACTCCATCCACTCGACAGGCGTAAATGATGTTGTCTCTAAAATTTTGGCGGCTGAGTTTCCGACGTCGGCTGGTCGACTTGGGATTGTTGTTTGGTGTATGGTCGGTCGCCTGCGCGATTGGGTCAACACCGCTCCACACGGCGCAAACGGTCGACGAGAAAAAGTCCGACGTACCTGCGAATTGGATTGAAGCGCTCCCCAGTGAATTTCGCAGTTCGATCTTATGGTCGGCCGACTACGAAACTGGGAATCTGGACCAATGGTCCATTCCAACCAGTCGCGATCCGGGGGGCGGTGTCTTGTTAACCGATGACGAGAACGTGACGGCTCGGGCAACCGAGTCGATTACGCATTCCGGAAAGTATTCAGGCGAGGCCACGATTCGCAACGCCATTCGGGCAAAGAATGGCAGTAAAGCCGTCCGGTTCATGCGTTGGGCCACCAAGGCCTACGATCAAGGGGGTGTTGAGTTACCGTCTGAGGGATATTACAGCACCTGGGTCTATTTGCCTGAAGCCTACGATCCCAAGAAGCAGGCTCCGTGGGATCCAGGCGATGGCGGTTGGTGGAATGTCTTTCAGTTCAAGTCGAACGACGAAAAAAATGAGAGTCAGTCGGCCTGGACACTGAATATTCAGAAAGATCCGCAAAGTCAGCATCATTCCTGTTATCTGTATAGTCATATCAATACCAAGAAGAGTTGGTCCGCCGCAGAGACCGTCAAGATACCGGTCAAGCAATGGTTCCACCTCGAAGCCTTCGTGAAAGTAAGCTCTGAGGAACAAGGCCAGATTGAAATTTGGCTGGACGGTGTCTCGATCATTCGCGCGGAGAATGTTCGCACTGCTGTGAATTCGCAACGTCCAAACATCGTCTGGGGGATCGGAAACTATACTGACCACATTGCCGGCGGCAAGAAATTGGGAACAGCGACGATCTATTTCGACGATAGTCTCATTTCGACGAAACCGGTGGCACCGTTCGTCCGGTAAAGTTTCCGGTTGGGATCCCTTGATCCGTTGCACATTGCTTTACTAGAGGTGTTTGCGAGTTCGATAGTCCCATGACGGTGGCTCGCGTTGGACTCGCAGTTGCGCAGCGGGAAAGACGCCTAGAACCTCGTGATTATTCCCCCTTTTTTAACCGAGTCTCCGACTACCCAGGATCGAAAATCCAATGAAGTTTGACGAAATCTATGCCCTTGTAGGACATGTACCGTATATTTCGAAAGATCACGGCAAATACCTGTACGACATGATTCTAGAACAGAAGCTCACGAGCATTCTGGAGTTGGGGATCGCTCATGGGACGGCCACATGTTATATGGCAGCTGCTCTGCAAGAATTGGGGCGTGGCTCTATCACGGCTGTCGACTTGATCGATGTCAACTTTCAACCAACTGCTGAAGACCAACTCAAGAAGACTGGTTTGGATGCGTACGCGACGGTAACTCGCATGAAGTCCGGGTACACGTGGTTCTTGCATGACGAAATCGCGCGGCATACCAAAGATGACAAGTGTGAAGAAGTTTATGATCTGTGCATCATCGACGGTCCCAAGAACTGGACGATTGACGGTGCCGCTTTCTTTTTTGCGGACAAGTTATTGCGCAAGAACGGTTGGATGATCTTTGATGACTACGATTGGACCTACGCTTCCGTAAGTCGGGACGGAGATACAACCGACGGCATCTCGCATCGCAGCCTATCGGAAGCGGAAATGAAAACGCCCCAAATTCGCGAAGTTTTTCAGTTGTTGGTCAAGCAACATCCAAATTATGGCACGTTGAAAGTGATGAACGAATCCTGGGGATTGGCACAAAAGACGATGACGCCGGACAAAAATTACACCGTCGCGTTTGAACGAACGACCCGAGACCTGTTCGCGAAGGTCGTCACCGGGATCTATCGCAAAATCCGCTCGTAGAGCCGCCGTTTACCTATCGAGAATTGTGAAATGTGCGGTATTACTGGTTTTCTTTCGTCCGTCCCCGTCTCGAACCCGTCATTCACTCTCGAGTTGATGCTGCGGTCGATTCTACATCGTGGTCCGGACGAACATGGCTGCTTGATCGACGGCCCCTTGGCGATGGGGATGCGGCGGCTAAGCATCATCGACCTCGCGGATGGAACACAACCGATCTACGACGAGTCCGGCCGCTTCGGGATCGTCTTCAACGGCGAGATCTACAACTATGTCGAACTTCGACAGCAGTTACTGGCTCGTGGCCATCGATTGAAAACGCACAGCGATACGGAGACGATCGTTCACTTGTTCGAAGAGTTCGGTCCAGCCTGTGTTGATCATTTGCGCGGAATGTTTGGGTTTGCAATTTGGGATCACCACGAACAAGAACTGTTTATTGCCCGAGATCGACTAGGGATCAAACCACTCTATTACACCCAATCCGCCGGCCATTTTGTGTTTGGGTCGGAGATCAAGTCACTTTTGTTGCACCCAACCGTTGGACGCAACGTCGACATGACCGCGCTCAGCCAGTACTTGTCGCTAAAATATGTCCCAGCTCCGCGGACCCTGTTCTCCGGCATTTCTTCCTTGGAGCCCGGACATTGGCTACGCGTCAAAAACGGCAAAGTGGTGGAGAAGCGACGCTATTGGGAGCTTTCATTTGCGAAACCAACGGCAGTCGCTAGTGGAAAGTCGGACGCGGAATATGCCGACGAGTTGTTAGCTTTATTGCGGGAAACCATCGGCATTCATCTGCGCAGCGACGTCCCTTTTGGTGCTTTCTTGAGTGGTGGCTTGGACTCGAGCACGATCGTGGCCTTGATGGCGGAGCAGTTGACTACACCGGTTAAAACCTTTTCTGTTGGGTTCGATGGAAAAGGCATTCAGGACGAACTGCCGTATGCGAAACAAGTGGCGGATGCGTTTGGCTGCGAGCATCATACGTTGAAGATTGGCTCCGCAGATTTCCTGAGCTTGGCAGAAAAAGTGCTTTGGCACTTGGATCAACCAATTGCGGATCAGGCCACCATTGCGACCTACATGGTGGCACACTTGGCGCGTCGACATGTCAAAATGGTGCTGACGGGTGAAGGCGGCGACGAACTGTTTGCGGGCTACGCCCGGTACGCGGGCGAACGTTACTCGCGTTACACGCGTTGGTTGCCTGGGTTTGCGGGGGCAGGGATGCGTTACCTTGCGGAACGATTGCCAGGGTTGCGTCGGGCCAAGATTGCGATCTCGGCCCTGAGCTACGCGAATGAGGCGAAACGTTTCGCGAATTGGTTTCCTATGTTCAAAGACGACCTCAAGCAACATTTGTGGGCCCCGGGGCTAACGACATTGCGAGAGGGAGCGGAGTCGATCTTTGCCCAACATTTGTCGGATTGTGACGCGACCGAGCCGGTGGATCGAATGTTGGCGGTCGATACGAAGCTCTGGTTGGCCGACTATTTGTTGCTACGGGGCGATAAATTGACGATGGCCAACTCGCTGGAAGCTCGAGTGCCGCTGTTGGATCATCACATGGTCGAGTTTGCGGCTCGGTTGCCGGTCCATTTGAAGCTCCGAGGATCGCAGCGAAAGTTCTTGCTCAAACAGGTTGCAGGTCGACTTTTGCCGTCGTCAATTATTCACCGCAAAAAGCAGGGCTTTCCAATTCCGATCGACCAATGGCTGCGCGGGGAGGCATCGGTCATGGTCCAAGATCTATTGAGTGTTGATTCTCTACAACATCGAGGCTATTTCGACAGCAATTTGATTCAGAATATGATTCGCCAACACCAGTCGGGGTTCGTCGATTACTCGACTGAACTTTGGGGTTTGATAAGTTTCGAGATGTGGGCGCGGCGATTCTTGGACCGTCAACCGGTCGTTGAATTTGATCCTACCAACCTAGAGAGGCTGGAACGATCTGCATCGCCTGCGTCGATCTGAGGTTAACCGACCCAGGGCAAAATTTACACCATGAAAATACTAAAGTTTGACCAATTACCCGAGTGGGATCGGTTTGTCGCGGAGCATCCGCACGGTTCCATTTTCCACACGCAGTGTCTGATCAAAAGTTTGGCGGCCACCCGAAACCAAGAGCCGTTTGCCTATGCCGCAGTCGACTCGCAGGGGGCAATCTGTGCGATGCTGGTGGCAACCCGCGTGATCACCATTCGTGGTATCGGACTTCCATTTGCTTCACGATCGATCATGCACGCCGAGCCGATCCATTTGCCGACTCCCGCTGGTCGTACCGGTTTGCAACGATTGTTGTCCTTCCACGACCAATACATGAGCCATCGAACGCTATTCTCGGAGATACGGCCGATCTTTTCGACTACGGACCAAGACGACGCACTTCGCGAGGCGGGGTACACGAAAGCCGGATACCTAAACTACGAAGTGGAGCTTGGTTCACGCCCTGAAGAGTTGTTCTCCAGCTTAGGAGCAAAGCGTCGCAACAATATTCGGTGTGCCGAGCGAAAGGGAGTTGAGGTGTTCCAAGCGACCGCACCCAAGGACCTGGAAGATTTTTACAAGTTGATATGTGCCAGTTACGCGCGGTCGCGAGTCCCTGTCGCAGAGTACTCGATGTTTGAAGCGACGATTCGATGCGCGCCGTCCCAGGCCGTCCGTGTTTTTACAGCCCAGTACCAATCAAAGCCGGTCGCCACAGGATGTTTCTTGGGTTTCAAAGAACGAGTGATCTGTTGGTACGCAGGGACCTTAAAGATCTCGGGTGTTCCCGCGATGACGTCGGTCTTTTGGCATGCGATGCAAGCCTTTGCGGCTGAGGGCTACAAGGTTTTTGATTTGGCGGGTGGTGGATGGGAAGGGGAAGAATATGGCCCGGGAAAATTCAAGTCGAAATTCGGTGGCCAGGAGACCAACTTTGGTCGATATCGCAAGATCTATTCGCCCTGGAAGCTGTCGGTAGCCTCCGCAGTCTACGATCGAGTTCGCAAGTTCATGGCACCTAAGGCGAAAGTCGAATTCAGCGGCAAGTCTCCCCGACCCATTTAGTCCACAGGCCACAATGACCACCCCTCGTCCTTACCGCATCCTCATGCTCCTCGAAAATTCTTCGTTCCCCGAAGATAGTCGAGTCCTGTTGCAAGCGCGCTCACTGACTGCCGCAGGGTATCACGTGACGGTCATCGCGCCAACGGAAGATGGAGCCAGAAAAAAATCAGAGGTCATTGAAGCAATTCAAGTCTATCGTTACCCAGCACCTCCAGAATGGGGAGGCGTCATGGGCTACGTCGTGGAATATGGTTATTCGATCGTGATGCAACTCTGGTTGACGTGCTACATATGGTTGCGACACGGCTTTGACACCATCCACATGCACACGCCGCCCGACATGAATGCCGTCATTCCCGTGGGCTTTCGACTGATTGGTAAGAAGTTTATCTACGATCTACACGATCTGTCGCCCGAACTTTTCTTGGCACAGCGCGCAGGCCGTCGAGCGGGACTTATCAGTTGGATGTTGCTTCGCTGTGAACGATTTGCCAGTCGTTGGTCGAATCTCTCCATTTCAACCAACGAATCCCAACGCGACATTCATGTAGCCCGCTGCGGAGTCCCGCGAGAAAAGTTCCACGTTGTACGGAACGGTCCCAACGAGGCATTTTTGAGTGGGCCAATAATCCCCCGTTCCGAACGGTGCGACAACCAGACGGTGACATTGGGTTATGTCGGTGTCATGGGAACTCAAGATGGCGTCGACTATTTGATTCGCGCGGTCGATATCTTGGTAAATCAGCGTGGTCGTTCGAATGTCCGAGCCGTGCTGGTCGGCAGCGGGTCCGCGTTGGTTGACTTGAAGCGTCAGGTGGAATCCTTGGGCTTGACCAAACACGTCCGGTTTACAGGGCGAGTGCCGTTTGTGGATGTTCCTTCTTACATTGCTGGCTTCGACATCTGTTGTACGCCAGATCCCAGCAATGCCTACAACGACAGCTGCACGACCATCAAGACCATGGAGTACATGGCCCTGGCCAAGCCAATCGTTTGCTTTGAGACGACTGAAAACCGAAAAACCGCGCTGGATGCCGCGCTGTACGCCGAAAACAACGACGTCGAGCGATACGCTGATATCATTGAGCGTTTGCTTGATGATGTCCAACTTCGCGAATCCATGGGCCAATACGGACGCCAACGAATCCTGGACGAGTTATCTTGGGAGCATCAAAGCCGCCGCTTGATTCAAGCCTACGATCTGTTGCACGGAATCACTCGGGAAAGTAGTGGTTCGCTCCGCGAACCAATCCATAGTAGTGGTTCGCTCCGCGAACCGACGGTTTGTAGTGGTTCGCTCCGCGAACCAACAATGGATCGCGGAGCGATCCGCGACACTTCTGCAAAACAATCGATTCGAACCGGTGACCTACCCGAGCTAGAAGTTGGCATGGGGTTTCCTGGACCAGTTGGCGAAGTCCTGAGACGTTACTTGCAACGAGATTTTGAGTCGGCTCAACTCTCGTGGAGTTTCCGAACCTACTATCAACTCCGTCCGTATTTGCCGAAGGTATTACGCCGCTGCTTGCAACGATCGAGAAACAAATCGTTGACGACCGAAAACTGGCAACAATCCGACAAATTCCTTGGAGATCTCCAGACAGCTCTTCGTTCCGTGGCTTCCCGTCCGATTTGTGAGTCTGTCGATCGATCGGCCCAGGACTTGATCCATCCTTGGCCCGATCAACATCGCTTCGCTGTTTGTCTGACTCACGATATCGAAACGGCTGAAGGATTAAAAAGGGTTCCCGAAATTGCCGCGATCGAAGAGGCACTGGGCATCCGATCGGCTTGGTTTGTCGTACCCCATGCTTATCCTGTAGATCATGGACTCTTGGACGATTTGCGTTCCCGCGGCCATGAAATTGGCATTCATGGTTACAACCATGACGGCCGGCTGTTTACCTCGCGTTCGCTTTTTGAATCACGTGCGAAATCGATCAACCAAGCTGGAAGTAAATACAGTGCCCGTGGTTTCCGCTCGCCAATGGTTCACCGAAACCTCGCGTGGATGCAAAGCTTGGAGTTCGACTATGACGCTTCTTGTTTTGATATCGACCCGTTTCAAGCCATGCCAGGTGGTGTCGGTGGGGTTTGGCCATTTATGGCTGGAAAGTTGGTGGAACTTCCATACACATTGCCGCAGGATCATACGTTGATGGTTACGCTGGGCGTTCCCGCCTACGAGGTGTGGGTGAAAAAGTTGCGGCTGATCCAACAACTTTCGGGCTTGGCGATGTTGATCACGCATCCCGACTATTTGAATTCTCCAAAACGCCAAGATGAATACCGGCGTTTCTGCGAGCATGTTGCGAACTGCGAAAACAAATGGCTCGCACTGCCACATGAAGTCGCGAGTTGGTGGAGACAGCGTGAGGCTTCGAAAATTCAAGCGGATGGGAGCATTGGAGGCCCAGCGGCCGGGCGTGGACGAGTCGTTTCACTGGAATCGCTGTTCCAGGATCTCCATCCGTGAACGAATCCGCTCCCATTCATTCCGAGTCTCGGATTTCCGCCTTGGATGGTTTCCGCGGCTTGGCAATCCTCATGGTGACGGTGTACCGTTTTGCCGAGGTGTCCCTAACCAGCGATGTGGTCGGCAATTTACCAAGTAAACTCTTCTTTCTTGGTGCGTCGGGAGTCGACTTCTTTTTTGTACTTTCGGGGTTCTTGATCACCGGAATTTTATTGGATGCCAAAGGCCGCTCTGGGTCCTATTTTGGGCGTTTTTATTATCGTCGCAGTCTGCGAATCTTTCCACTTTATTTTGCGATGCTCTTTGTGTTTTTTGTAGCTCTGCCATTATCGTTCGGAGACACGGAGATCCTTCGCCAAGTACGTGGCAATCCGATCCATTTGTGGCTGTATACCATGAATCTACAAATGGCTTGGCTGAACGATTTTTGTTATGGGCCTTTTAATCATTTCTGGTCACTGGCGGTCGAGGAACAGTATTATCTAATTTGGCCGGTGATTGTGTTTTGTCTGAAGCCACAATCGCTCTTGCGTCTCTGCACCATGTCGCTCGTGATTTTGACGATGGCGAGAATTGGATTTAGTCTCGCCGAATTGGGGTCGGTCGCGGAAAAAGTGTTTACACTCTTCCGCTTGGATGGTCTGTTGCTGGGGTCGGTCGCTGCGATCATGATTCGTGAAATGCCGACATGGCAACGCCACATCACAACTTATCGCTGGACGGGAGCAGTCATGCTCTTGCTTTTCGCAGCGACTTTGCCGTTGGGCTCTAACGATTATACGATTCGCTTCACGATCGTGTCAGGTGTGGCGGTGGCGTTGCTGCTGGCTACTTTGGCCTCCAGTCCAACGTCGTGGGAGAAGCGATTGTTGGATAATCCTCCAATGCGATCCTTGGGCAAGTACAGTTATGCCATGTACATGTTTCAACTGCCGATGATCCCTTTGTTTTCCCCGTGGGTATCGCCGGACCTTTTGACGCAACAAATCGGGTCTCCGATCCTTGGCGGCGTGGTCTACGTCGCGTTGATGTTTTTTATGACCTACGCCTTGGCCATTTTTTCGTGGTATGGTTTCGAGATGTGGTGCTTGAAGCTCCGGTATCTTTGGACTTTCCCCGCGACCGACAATTCGACGGATCACTCACTCGATACAACAAGTGTTGTCACATCGACGGTTGCAGCCCCCAAGTTTTCATCCAGGACTCGCCGCGACGAGGACGTTGTAACTCAAACCGAATGAAAGTTGCCTTCCTTACGAACCTGACGGCGCAGGATAGCTTACCGCTTCTAAGGCGGCTCGGTGAATTGGCAGAGCACACGTTGGACCATGTCTATTTTTATGACACGTTGGCCGAGGCCAAGAAGTCGCCGTTAAAGATTCTGCGCGAATTCGGTCTGCGGCGGGTTATCGGGAAGTTATGGTCGAGTCTTGGTAGCCGTTTACGCCTCGGGATGTTGAAAAGCCCCCTCGGTCGATTGGTGCAGCCACAAACCGCATTCGAATGGGCGACCGCGCACGGAATGTCTTACTCGATCGTCAACGACCTGAATGGTCCCACGCAACTTCAGGAATTGGCCAGCCGGAATCTCGATTTGTTGCTCGTCTGTGTTTGCAAGAACATTCTGCGAACCAAAACCATCGAAACGCCCAAACTTGGGACACTCAACGTTCATCCAAGTCTGCTGCCGAAGTACCGTGGACCGATGCCAGTGTTTTGGACACTGTATTACGGAGAGAAAACGGCGGGAGTGTCATTTCAAAAGATGATTGCGAAAATTGATGCGGGCCCCGTCCTCGTCCAGTACGAAATCCCAATTGCTGGTCACCCAACCGAGGTCGAATTAAGCCGCCAACTCTTTCAATTGGCGGCCGAGCATCTGGGCGAGGTCTTGAAGCAAATCGCTGACGGGAATGGTCCTAATCCAATCCGTGACGACTCCCCGCCCGGCAGTTATCAATCGTTCCCAACGGCTCAGCAGCAGGCCGAACTCCGCGCTCGTCAAATGATAGTCCAGTGATGGTTTGTGCTCACCCGTTCCCGGCCAGCCAATTTTTGATGCCGTCCCAAGATCGAGTATTGATCACGTGCTGTGCCGAAAGTCCGCCGCGTTGGGCTTGTTGAACACCGAACCTCAGATTCTCTAGTTGAGCGACCGCATGGGCGTCGGTACTGATCACGATCGGTACGCCCGCCATCCGGGCCATGCGCACGTGCAAGTCATCCAAGTCCAAACGCTTGGGGCTGGAGTTTAACTCCAAGATTTTGCGATGTTTCGCGGCATGTTCGATGACCGCCGGAATATCCACTTCGTAGGCCGGTCGGCGATTGATCAGACGACCCGTCGGGTGAGAGATCGCACTGACACTGGGATGTTCGATGGCCCCGAGAATTCGCTGCGTGATCTCGTCACGAGTTTGCTTGATGCCAAAGTGAACACTGGCCATGACCCAATCCGCTTGTGCCAACACATCGTCGGGCAAATCCATGCGTCCATCTTCCAAGATGTCGCACTCGATGCTCTTGAGCACCAAGAACTCCCCAGCCAGTCGCTCGTTCAATCGATCGATTTCATCCCATTGCCGCAGAAGACGCTCCGGAGTCAATCCTCCGGCGACAGACACACGCTGGGAGTGGTCCGTGATGGCAATGTAATCGAGTCCCCTTTGCCGGGCGGCGGCAACCATTTCTTCAAGCGAGTTTTCGCCATCGGATGCCGTCGTATGCATGTGCAAATCACCGCGAATATCCGAAGTCTGTAGCAATCTCGGCAGTTGATTGGCATCGGCCCATTGGAATTCGTCACGCATCTCGCGAAGTCGAGGATCAATCCAGGGCAGACCAACAGCGGCGTAAACATCGGCTTCGTCCCGACCCGCGACCCAGCCTTCCCGTTGCGGATCGTTAGCTAATTCCGCATCCGACCCCACGTGAAACACACCCCACTCGTTGATCTTGAGTTGCCGTGCTTTGGCGCGATGGCGAAGTTCGACGTTGTGCGTCAGCGAGCCGGTGAAATATTGCAACGCTGCTCCAAACGACACGGCGGGGACAATCCGCAGGTCCACTTGAAAGCCAGTGTCCAAGCGAATACTCATCTTCGTTTCGCCGCGCGCTAGCACGGAACTCATGTTGGGGAATTTTGCAAAGTGATCCATTAAGCCTGCAGGGTCGGAGGTCACTGCCAAAATGTCGATGTCCCCCACGGTCTCCTTGCCCCGGCGGTAACTGCCGGCAAATTCGTGTCGCTCCAGAACCTCGAACTTGGTCAAGTGTTCCTGCAAGGCCCGCACCACTTTATCGGCGTCGTTGATGCGCGTGCGCTGATTGGCTTGGGCTGCGATGCGGACGCCTTCCAAGATGGCTTGTTCGGTTTTGGCTCCGAAGCCTTTCAAGGCGCGAACCTTTTGTTGCTCACACGCTAGTTTTAGTTGGTCGAGATCTTTAATTCCCA
Organism: Pirellulaceae bacterium; assembly: GCA_041741535.1. GTDB lineage: Bacteria > Planctomycetota > Planctomycetia > Pirellulales > Pirellulaceae > M30B19. The sequence goes on along the minus strand of JBGSJV010000135.1, from coordinate 6,713 downwards.
ATTCTTTGAAAAGCGCGGCGGCCTTCTTTGGCCCAAGATTCGGAACTCGCAACAGATCCAGGACCGTCGGGGGAATTTCTTGCTCCAGTTGATCGATCTGCGCGAGCGATCCCGTGTCGACTAATTCACGACATTTTTCCGCGACACTGGATCCGACCCCCACCCAAGTTGTCAGATCTTGATCCTCAGCTAACGCCTTGGCGACGGGAATCGAGGACGCTCGGATCGAGTCAGCGCCGTTTCGATAAGCCTTGAGCCGATACGGGTTGGCACCTTGAAACTCAAGTAACGCAGCCAAATGTTCCAGCCGCTCGGCGATTTTTGCATTGTCCATGGATCGTTCGCTATCGTTTCTATGGAACCGTTCACAGGCTGTAGGGTGCGTGCAGCACGTCGTATGGTCATCCCGCAGGATTGGAAAGATCCTGTGTTTTCAGGACATGCTCGGGATTCAAAACGTATCGACTCGTGAAACGCCCTGATCCCCTCATTCGCGAATAGTTACGTTTCTATCGAACTACAACCATTTCTCAGGCGTATTGAAAATATCGTGTAGTTGATCGAGCGCTTGTTCGGTCCACTGAGTTAAATCTTGGCCAAAGCCAGAGGCTTGTACGGCCGCGGTTGGCGTCGCTTGAGCCAAGGTCTCGATGCCCAAAGTTGCCATCCGCCGCAACAGACTGGGCAACAACGTGCGACGCGCTCGGACGCTAAGCTTCAGCGGTTTCCGCCAATCCGATTGATAGAGCGCAGCCGATCCGCGGATGTCTCCGCACCAGTCCAAAGGAATCGGCAACCAATCCGTTTTCTCCCAATGGGCCCAATCGACGATCAAGTCCAACAATCCTGTACCAATCCCCAAACACAAAAAATAGTCTCGATTCTCCACTTCGTAAAGGTCGGCAACTTTGGCCGTCCCAAGCAGGAACATCGCATTCTGACGATAGGCCAACCGGAGCAGGTCATTGGCGTTTACCAATCTTTCGCGGAACAGATTCGATTCAATCGCAGATAAGGTCTCATAAAAAAATGCTCGTGGAACTGCGAACCGATTGGCAGTTTCGGCAATCGCCGCCGCAGCGTCCGAATGCGCTCGGCCCATAAACGCTTGATTCAGCGAGTAAGTCCACTGGTCAAGCTTGCCTTTGCGTTCGGTGTAATCCGCGGGGCCAAAAATCTCTTCTCGAGCGACCAACAAAAAGGCCCTTAAATCTCGGACGGCCACCGCCTGCGGGTCCGACAGGGAACCGAACTTCCAATTCATCCGTTTGAACCAGCGATCCGCATGCCGTTTGGTAATCTCGCGACTTGCATCCATCGTTAGGTTCTCTAACCAAGCATCGCTCCCAGAATTGGCGTCCGTGGATGATAACTGCATGGAGCGTCTCGTGAAGTTGGGGGCACTATCGAATTGGAATTCGAATTGCTTTGCCGATTGGTAGCAACTGAGGATCCGTCAACCGATCCCTGTTCAACTCCAATAGTTGCGCTACCAAGCTGCCATCGCCCCGATATTGGAAACTAATCGACTCCAGCGATTGGTTCTGCTGAATCACATGCCAAATATAATCACCCGATGGCGGACGTGGGCGCCCGCCCGATCGGATTGGCGCCGTTGACGGGGTCGAAACGATTTGACTTTCCGGACGGAATTGGGGAGTTGTCGCGGGGCTATCTTGCCGCAGGAGGCTGCCGCCAGTCCCGTTACTGGCGCCCACCTGAACAAACAACGGGTCGCTTGCCGACGAAAGTCCTGCTCCGGTCCCGTCGGAAGACGGCGCTGTCGTTGGCGGTGTCGTTGTCGGCACCGTCGGAGACGGTCCCATAGGGAACGGATTTTCTCGTTTTACGCCGGGCATCGGCGTATCCCAAATCGCATCGGATGCGGGAGGAAACTCCGATTCGCGCCTTGGCGAGTTCGTCGCTGCTTGACCCCGAATGATGGGACGCAGAACATGTCGCTCCCCTGGTAGCGGTTTGGGTTCGGACAGCTGGGTCTCCAAGACCCGATAAGTGTCCGGGGCAAGTGGCCGCAAACCCGTCGCGGAAGGCTGCGAGTCTTGCGCGACGACGGAATGATTTGCGGGCTCGCGTTGACTTGCATCTTTGATCGGCGCCGGAACTCGCGGTTGGGTGTTCGGCATACTGAAAGACGGTAGCGGTCGGGAACGGGGCGAGGAACCGTCCTCGGTAACCACCGTATCCGCATCTTTAGGATCTTCCGAGCGAGGAGCGGTCGCGGAAGAAGAGACGGGTCGGAGGGGGACTCCGGTCAAATCCCGCGGAGCCAATTGGTTTGGCAACGGATTGGCATCCATCCCCGGATTTTGCACGGCCCGACTCGTGTCTGGACGCTTTGCCTCCGTCGCGGTTTGCTCGTGCGGGAATACATGTTCCGAGTCATCAAGCAAGCCAGGAATGAGCGGTTGAATTTCGGCGGCTACCAATTGGCGAAGATTACTTCCGTCATCCGCCGCTGGCTTCATCTCGTCGGTTGACTTTGATGCGTGTTGGGCAAACACCGAGTTTGACGATTGTTCGGCCGGTAGCGATTCACGCGATTCGTCGGAAAACTGCGACATCACCCAGGCGACGACCAATACCGCAGTCATCATCAGCAGTGATAAATAGTATCGTTGATCCACAATTGCACCATGGTGTCCGTTAGACTTTTCAGCCGGCACTGCATGCGCCAAAGTTCGGCTGGCGAGACGGAAATCCAGCGTCAATTCATTCGTATCGTGGTTCCTACCACAAAGACAAGTGGTAAAGTGACCGTTTTTGCCAGAGACTTGCTGCTGGCGTATCTACAACAGCGATCATACCGATCCTACCGCATCTTTGGGTTGCGGTCGTACCGCCCAATCGACTTGTCAACTTCGTGAGTTTCGCTAGGCTTTAATAGCCACTTCGTTGAACGTTATTGCCGTTGAACGTCGTGAATCAGTTGAATCAACTCGAGTTTTGAGCACGGTCTCTTTCGCCCAAGTAACAACCGCCCATGAACTTTGGTTCAAACGTAAAACTTTTGGAAACTCTGTTCGACACGCTGTGGGATGTGGTTTTCTGCATCAAGGATCGCAATGGCCGCTATATCGCAGTGAACCAGGCACTGTCCCTCCGAGTTCATGCGGCTAACAAGCAGGCCATGATCGGCAAGCAAGCTCGTGACTTCTTTGCAGCCGACCTGGCTAAGGCTTACGATCTACAAGATCAAGCCGTGTTCGAAACCGGTCAGGCGGTCATAGATCAACTGGAACAGATCACAAATCCAGACGGCACCATGGGGTGGTACTTGACCAACAAGTTTCCGTTTCTCGATGAGCAATCGGCGATTGTCGGTGTGATCGGTGTCTCACAAGACCTTCATACGCCGAGCGACAGCGAACTCTCCATCGCCAACCTGGGCCAAGTGGTTGCCAACATCAAGACGAATTTGAATCAACCCTTACGTGGAGACGAGTTGGCAAAGCTCATCGATTTGTCGGCCGAACAATTGGATCGCCGAATGAAGAAAGTGTTCCGTTTGTCGACCAAGAAATACATCATGAAGTGTCGCTTAGAGAAAAGCGCCGAGCTACTCCGCACGACCGATCGCAGTCTCGCGCAGATCGCTATCGATTGTGGCTTCTCCGACCAAAGCGCTTTGACGCGTCAATTCAAGGAGACGTTTCTGTGGACGCCGGCAGCCTACCGGCAATCACAACGGACGACATCACGCGAATAAGATTGGCCACTGGTTCGTCACCAAGCCCGTCCGTTTGATGCCGCGAGGTAATTCGTGGGACAACGCCAAAGCCACGGATCAATGCGGAAGGGCACCAGAGTTCCGTTGCTTGGATCGCAGCCGGAGTAATTTTTAATCGCTACTGTGCAGGCCACATTCGGTTTTCTTTGCTCCCGCCCAGCGACCGGAGCGTTCATCTTCGCCGGCCAAAACACAACGTGTACAGGGAGCGCAGCCGACGCTTGGGTACCCTTGATCGTGCAATGGATTGTAAGGCACGTTTTCGTCGAGAATCGTTTTCCAAACGAGTGATTTGGTCCAATTGGCTAAGGGACTAACTTTGACAAGTCCAAACTTTCGATCCCAACCCACAATCGGCGATACCGCACGATCTGGGGTTTGATCGCGCCGAATAGCGCTCGCCCAGGCCGTGACACCTTGCAAACGCTTTCTCAGGGGCACCAGTTTTCGATCTTTGCAACATTGATCCGGCGCGTGCGAATAGACGGGACCACCGTGCAACTGTTCGTATTGAATCACCGTCAGTTCCGGACGCACCAGTTCGATTTCGATCCCATACCGAACACGAACACGATCCACCATCGCTAAAGTCTCAGCGAACTGGTAGCCGGTGTCCAAGTTAAAAATCTTGGTCTGCGGTGCAATCTTGGCCAACCAATGGATGATCAGCATTCCTTCCGCGCCAAATGCCGTTGCCACGGAGAAGCCTGACCCAAACCGGTCGACGGTCCACTGCAAGATCTCCCATGGCGTCGCCGACTCCAGTTGTTCACTGGCTTGGGCGATTTCGGCCAGGAACTCGGCCGACGGTCCCGATTCCACCGGTGGGGAATAACCGCCAGACCCGGGGCTGGTCGCGACAGGACCCGCGGAAGTCGGGACTTGCGCAGCCGCCGCCCGCTCGGAGGCGATTGTCTGATTGAGGATTGGTAACGTGACCATGTTGGTGGAAACCGAACTATTGAGTGCAATGCTGGTCATCGGACCCTTTCCGAAATCCTGAAGTTTCCATCCGGGCAACCCATTCCGATCCGACGTGCTTAAAGATCACTATAGCGGTAAACATAGTGAACTACAAGTGGATTTGCGGGTAGGAATACGGAGAAACACAAAAAGCTGCCGGATTCGACTCCGGCAGCTTTTGAGATGCGAAAAACGGCGTTGGATTCGCTTTTTCTTGGGCAGGACTGCAACCGTCCGGGTCAAGGACGTGGGGTCAAGCAGCCGTGCCCGGCGACCCATTTAGACCAGTTCCTTGCGGGAACCGATCAGCGTTCGCAACCGTTCTGCCAGCAGTTTGGCGTCGAATGGCTTCTTGAACGTTTCGTTGATAGCTGACCGGTCGAAGCTCATGGGTTGTCCATCGTCCGGCAGCAGGGCGATCAAAATCGTTTCGCCAAAATCGCTGTTTTTTCGCAGGTTTTGGCAGATTTGCACCGCTTCCAACTTCCCGATCGAGAAGTCGGTGATGATGCAATCGGGATGAAAACTTTCGGCTTGAATTCCAGCTTCGAATCCGCTGGACGCCACGGCAACCTTAAAAGATTTTTCCGGTGGCAACTCTCGCTTGATGTTTTCGATTAACACTTGATCTTGAGCCACGATCAAAACTTTGGCCATGGCTTCGTCTTCCAAATCGCCCAGCGGCATGCCGTGCTCTTTAAGAAAACGGATCAAAAATTCTCTTGGTATACGACGGTCTTGTGATCCGGGGATCCGGTAGCCTTTGAGGCGTCCAGAATCGAACCACTTGCTGACCGTGCGTGGGGCCACTTTACAGATCTTGGCGACCTGTCCAGTTGTGAACACCTTCATCGCGGGCTCTCCATTAAATCACTTTGAATCGTCTTTCGCTGTGGTCGCCAAATCGAAATGTTTCGGTTCAACTCACACAACCATTCATCCCTCATGGTGCAGGCCGTCCTGATGCATGATTGGCACCCAATCGGCCTGACCAGTTTACTGGGTCAGGATGAACAATATTCGCATACTCTAAACCGAATGCGTTACGTAGCATTCGGCTCCATCAACGACTTCGGTTTCTGCTGAGCGGCATGTCAATTCAAACTGCCAGAATCGAACCAGTATGAATTTTCGTACTCGTACAATCGGCAAGATCGAATCAAGCTGCCCAACAGGCGGCAATCGAGTCGTCGAGTTGGAAAAACAGACAGCACGTCTCAAGGATCCATCCTGACGTACCACGTCGTGAATCAGTCGTTTCACCAGAGTTTTCCCCCCTCTGGTCGCGGCTGCCGACACTTGGAACCGGTTCCTTCCGATTCGCGGCGTCGATAACCTGACTACCTGCCTTATTATTTCGTTTGTTGGGGGGGTAAGACTTTAGTCAATCATGTGGACCGCGACTGTTGCAATGCAGAATTTGCCTGTCGAGGATGCGACCTTTCGCCCCATTACAACGCCATCGACAGTAAATAGCCAGGCAACGACAGCAACGGATATCGGAACTGCCACAGTTCTGCTGCCCATTCTCGCGTCTGAATGATTTTTAAGACCTGTTTTCAAAAGGGTACTGCCGGTCATTGCCAAAGAAGTCATGCCCCGCTTTTGCGAGTGGGATTTCAGGTTCAGATAGTCGGCAGCCGGTTCCGTAACAGTGGGCAAGGCATTAAAACAAAGCCATTCGCAGATTGCCGTTTCGACAGGTTTACCGGATTTACCAGCCATATGATAACTTGGGCAAAATCGCAAACACTCTCGAACTGCAGTAATTTAACGGCCACACTGTTTTTGTCTGGCGTCATTGTTGTCGTCAGTTATTCGGCGCAGGCCCTGACGGCACAACAACCACTTGAGCTGGACAGCTATCAACCGATTGCAAATCGTTTAATTGAAACGACTCGGCAGCAAAACCTTGCCTTCCAAAAACTTGAGGAATTGTGCGACGACATTGGGCACCGATTAAGCGGTAGTGAATCACTGGATCGGGCGATCCAATGGGCTG
>JBGSJV010000134.1:0-5330 GCA_041741535.1 Pirellulaceae bacterium | reverse complement strand
TACGACCGTGGGTAACAACGCCCGCGCTCGTTTCCAAACGATTGCAACCACCCTGCGCTAAGCGATGCTGGCCGAAGTGTGATGCTTCGGTTGGGCTCGTTAGCCTGATGTCGCTATAGACGAATGTCACCAAGCCCCGTTTGATTTTCGAGCGGGGCTTTTTTTCTTTGTCGAGACTCGATCATGAAAAAAATTTGCCAACATTTGACGCAGTTCTGGCGGGATGAGTCCGGACCTACGGCCATCGAATACGCAATCATGGGTTCGTTGATCGTCGTGGTTTGTGCGGTCGCCATCGCGTCGATTGGCGTTCGTTTGGTCCCGTGGTACCAAGCAACGGCCAACGTTTTACGGTAGTAAATCGCGTTCCAAACCGGCCTCCATACCGCTCACCGAAGCGCCTTTTTAGCTTCCGAATCGCTCAGCGACGCACTGCTGGGCGACACACGTAAACATTTCGGCAAAGTCGGTCCCCGCCCAACATTGCTCTGCGTCGCGGTTAAACGAAAATTGGACGGTCTCCTTTCTAACTCAATGTGCGGAGGGCTTGTTCGATAATCTCCAATCGCGCGGTGGCTTGGGCCAGCGACTGCCGAACTTCTTCGACCACGTTGGCGGGCGCTCGCTGCGTGAAGCTCTCGTTAGCTAACTTCGCTTGCCGACCCGCATTGGCTTTGGTCAGTTCTTCTTGTTCTTTTCGGAGCCGCTGCTTTTCCGCTTCCACGTCGATGAAGCCCGTTAGATCGACAAAGAGATCAACACCTTCAAGCGACGCCACGGCATTGGGTTGAGGCGGCGTGATTTCGGTTCCAATCTCGCGCAGTTCGGCATTGGCCATCGCGCGGAAGTAACCCGCCATCGGTTGCAGTAATGACTGGATCGACGACTCGCAGCGAAGCGAAAAGGCCAAGGTCTCTTTGGGGCCAATGTTCTGGCGATTGCGAATATCACGAATGGCCGCCAGGACCGATTGAAAGACGGCGAACTGTTGCTCGCAAGCCGTATCGATCCAGGACGACGGCAACATTGGCCAGCGGGCCACCATCAACGAGGGCGAGGATTCTTGCGGGACGCTCTGCGCAAAGTCATCTTGCCCCGCAGCGACAGCCACAAACAGCTGATCCCAACCGCGGACTGGAGCCGCGCGATTCAACAATTGCCAAATCGATTCGGTCACAAACGGCATCGGCGGATGCAGCAATCTCAACAAAGTATCCAACGCGGCGGCCAACAACTGTTGAGCTTGGGGCCGCTGGGCCGGATCTTGTAAACGATCTTTGTTGATCTCCAAATAGAAACTACAAAAATCATCCCAAGCGAATTGGTACAATGATCGCGCGGCTTCGGCAAACTTGAACTGTTCTAATCGTTGCGTCACTTCGGTTGTCACCGACGCCAATCGCGATAACAGCCACCGATCCTCGACCGGTAGTTGAGCCAACTGGATCGGTGCTGGCTCGTAGCCTTCCAAGTGCTTCAAGACAAACCGAGCGGCGTTCCACAGCTTGTTGACAAAATTCCGAGCGACTTCGAAGCGCTCGCTAATGACCGCGCCGCGAGCCAATTCCAGATGCTCTGGCTTCGCGGCCCATTGCGTCGAGAATTCAACGCCACATTTGGGACAACCGACCGCGGGAAGCTCGCGATTCTTCTTGGTCTGCTCGAACGAGTGTCCGCAGTGGGGACATTCGAATTGAACCGGCAGACGCACGTCTTGAGTTTCGGTGGCCATTTGAACCATGGACAATCGCAGGGCATCTGCTCCGAACTTGTTGATGATCTCCAACGGATCGATGCCATTCCCTTTGCTCTTGGACATGGTTTCGCCGAAACCGTCCAAGATTTTCGGGTGAATGTAAACATCACGGAACGGGATTTCCCCGACGTTATTCAGGCCCGTCAACACCATACGAGCAACCCATAACGTGATGATGTCGCGGCTGGTAACCAGAACACTTGTGGGATAGAAGTACTGCAACTCGGGAGTTTTTTCGGGCCAGCCCAAAGTCGAGTGTGGCCACAACGCACTACTGAACCAAGTATCGAGAACATCGGGATCGCGAACAAAGCCTGCCGACTCCAACGCTTGGCTCAACGGATCGGCGGGGTCCGACAGGCAAACGTGGACCGTGGCCAACGGCAGCTTCAAGTGGGCTCGTTTGGCCGGGTCCGATTCGTCGCAAGGTTCTTCTTGCACCGCGGCACGTCCACCAGCCGACTTGTCGATCCCCAGTTCGAATAGCTGGTCGTGGATCTGCTTCAATTCCTGTCGATCCTGGGCCGGCTTCGACCACACTGGAATTTGGTGTCCCCACCATAACTGACGAGACACGGGCCAGTCGCGTTTTTCGCCCAACCAATCCAAATAGCTGCGTGTGTAACGCGGCGGATGGATTTGCACGCGGCCTTCTTCCACGGCGTTGATGGCGTTTTCCGCCAATTGGTCCATCTTGATGAACCATTGATTGGCCAACAGCGGCTCGATCGGCGTTTTGCTGCGATCGGAATGTGGCAGTTCGATCTCACGATCTTCGACTTTGTCCAGCAGCCCGGCTTCCTCGAGGGCCGCAACGACACGCTTGCGTGCATCTTTAATTGTTAGCCCGGCAAACGCGCCCGCCTCGACGTTCATCGTGCCGTCCGGATGCATGATGTTGATCATTTCCAAATTCGCGCGACGGCCGACCTCGTAGTCGTTCGGATCATGGGCCGGCGTGATCTTGACGCAGCCCGAGCCCAGTTCCGGCTTGGCCCAGATGTCCGCGATCAACGGAATCTGCCGATTGGCCAACGGGAGCAAGATCTTTCGCCCCGCGCGTGCCATCTTCGCCAATAGCTCCAGGCCCGCGAGCATCTCGGTTCGCCGGGCAGCCAAAGCTTCGATCTGGGCTCGAATTTCGGTTCGTTCCTTATCGCTGGCTTTGGTGAGTTTTTCTTGCAGTTCGTCGCGAACTTTGTCCAAGGCTTTCGCGGGGTCTGGGTGAACCGCGACTGCGGTATCGCCCAACAACGTCTCCGGCCGCGTGGTTGCGACAATCACATGAGTCGGTTCCCCCGCCTGCGGATCGATGACCGGATAACGGATGTGCCAGAAGTGACCTTTGACCGTTTCGTTAAATACTTCGTCGTCGCTAACTGCCGTTTGCAGGAACGTGTCCCAATTGACTAGCTTTTTGCCGCGATAGATCCAAGCCTGGCGGAATAGGTCAAAAAAGGTCGCAAAGACCGCCCGCGCACACATGGGATCCAGTGTAAAACGTGTGCGTGGCCAATCGCAGCTGGCGCCCAAGCTCTTGAGTTGACCCAAGATCCGGCGTTCGTATTGGTCCTTCCAGCTCCAGATCCGCTCAACCAAGGCTTCGCGTCCCAGATCGTGGCGTGTTTTGCCTTCCTCTTCTTTCAAACGACGTTCCACCACGGCTTGCGTGGCGATGCCGGCATGGTCGGTCCCAGCCATCCACAGCGTGTTGTAGCCCTGCATTCGACGCCACCGAATCAGCGTATCTTGCAGCGAGTTGTTCAAGGCATGCCCCAGATGCAACGCCCCGGTTACATTGGGCGGGGGAATCACCATCGAGTACGGTTTTTTCGTCCGGTCGACCTCCGCATGGTAGTCCTGGCGCTCGTCCCACAAGCGGAGAACTTCCGCTTCCTGAGTCGAAAAGTCGTAGCGATTGGCCAGTTCTGGGGTCGGGGCGGTCTGACGAGTTTCCATCGGGCGGCTCGGAGGATTGGCTAACGGACGGGGCTTGTTCGAGTACAAATCGAAACCAGCGGAATTTTACGGGAAAACCGCTACTTCTCCTATTCCACATGGGAACCATGCCCCAGTTGGTTCAGCATCCTTTGCCATCACCAAGAAATTCGTCATAATCCCGGCTGTATCGCTTTGGCAAGAACCGTGCCGAGCGTTCTTTCGGCAGCCTGTCTTTATGAGAGCGAGCAATCGCAAGCTAGAAATCGCATGAAAAAAGTACTGGAGTGGGTCAGTCGCCGCGTGTTTTCAGCGGTCCACGGCAATAACTTGGTCTACAACATTTGTTGGGAAGACCCACGCTTGGACCGCGTCGCGTTGGAGTTCAAGCCCGACGATGAGGTCTTGGTTATTACTAGTGCTGGCTGCAATGCCCTCGACTATGTGCTGTGCCACCCCAACCACGTTTACGCGGTGGATATGAACCCGCGGCAAAACGCCTTGCTGGAGCTGAAGCAAGCGGCCATCCGGGAACTGGATTATCCGCAGTACTTTCGGATGTTCGGGCATGGGAAGTTGGAAGGCGTCGCGTCGGTCTACGAGCGTCAACTTCGTCAGCACTTGTGCAACTGGAGCCAAAGATTCTGGGACAAACGGATCAAGTGGTTCGACCACCCGAAGCTTTCGTTTTACTTCCGTGGCACTAGCGGCTCGTTTGCCCGTCTGATCAATAATTATGTCGACCACATTGCCAAAGTTCGTCCGGCGGTCAACGAATTGTTGAATGCCGAGACCTTGGAAGAACAAGCCGAGATTTACAAACAACAGATCTACCCGAAGTTCTGGTCGCGACCGCTGAGGTTCTTCATCAACCGCGACGTAACGATGGCGATGTTGGGCGTACCCAAAGCCCAGCGACGGCAGTTGGAGACCCAATACCAGGGCCAAATCGCGAAGTTCATTCACGATAGTTTGGAGGCGGTCCTGACCAAGGTCCCGATCCACGATAATTATTTCTGGCGAGTTTATCTGACCGGCCGATACACGGCGGATTGCTGCCCCGAGTACGTCAAAGAATCCAACTTCGCCGGATTGAAAAACGGCTTGGTCGATCGTGTTTCCACCCACACGGATTCCGTCCAAGGGTTCTTGGAAAAGCACCCAGGGAAAATCTCCAAGTTTATCCTGCTGGATCACATGGATTGGTTGTCGGACAATATGTTTCCGTTACTCGAATCTGAATGGCAAGCCATCGTAAACTCGGCGGCACCGGGGACGCGGATGATTTGGCGTAGTGGTGGTTTGGAAACCGATTTCATCGAACGTGTCGAGGTCGAAATTGGCGGTCGGGCTTACAAGGTCCCGCAATTGCTGACGTACTACCGAGAACTCGCGGCGCAGCTTCATCCGCAAGACCGCGTCCACACCTACGGCAGTTTCTACATCGCCGATCTTCGCCTGCCAGGGTGATCCAACGAGCGGTCCGTTAAAGCCCTAACCATACGGCGCAAAAGCGAGTGGGCCGACTTTTCGCCCGATACCGTTGCGTATAGGACTTGACGAGTCTCTCAGCGTCCCTTGAGTCGAACGATCGCGCGCAGAATCCTCGCCTCATGAGTTAACCGGTTAGCGGCGC
>JBGSJV010000133.1:0-54472 GCA_041741535.1 Pirellulaceae bacterium | reverse complement strand
CTTCACCAGCAGAACAGGATTCCAAATGCGCCATACCCTTCATTGCATACAATTCGCCCCATTTTCCAGCAACAAACAATTGACATCCATCGAGAGGTGAGCACGAAACTTGGTTTTTCATGGGATCTGCCATATCGAGTTCGAACCGAAACAAGCCGCCAATAGCTATAACGGGACGGCGTCACACAAAAAAATGGAGTTACGGAAATTCGTAAATCGCGTCCGTCATTCCGAGTTCGGCTCCAACCTCTTTGGCCGACCACTTTTCGATCGCCATGCCATCAAATGCCCGCCAAGTTTGAACTTCAAACGTCGGCTTTAGATCGGCGATCGCCATTCTTAGTTCGTCCCGGGTAGATGGGTTTTCTCCGGGTTTCCATGCAGGTCGCTTCGAGAGGCACGTTGGTATAAAATTGGTTCTGCAAAAATAACGGTGTACCTCGGAGGTATCGTCCCACGACAAACCGCGGTACGTACACCGTCTTGATCGGGGCCGCTTGAATGGAACAGCTTTCCAACGAGTCCTGGCGAACGTAGCTACATTTGCCCAAACATGGATACGTTCAGTTAACGCCGCGAAATCACAGCGGCACGCCGCCCGAATCTGCGGTTCAGGCCATTACAATGACTCAAACCGAAGGAACCATCTCCAATGAGGAAGCCTGGCGAATGTCACTTGAAAGAACCTATAAACATTGTGTCATATTGATCTTTGTTTTGGCGAATTCAGGGATCGTCACCGCACGCGAACCAGGCTCGAGACTTCTTCAATCCGCAGTCCCTCGAGACAATTCGCAAAGAGACGACTGCGACCCAAGCGAGCCGCTCAAGGTACCGATCGAGACCCCCGAACCCGGTATACGCCTTTACGGAACATCGTCGCCGTTTGCGACTTGGATCCACACCGATTTTTCTCCGGACGGACAGTGGCTAATCGGATTTCAAGGGACGCGAATGATGGTCTGGGATCGCAAAGCCGCCCGCACTGCCCGCGAATTCGAAGTAACCGATCAAGGGAACGTTCTCGGTACACAGTTTTCGCCGCAGGGCAACTACTTGGCCGTCGTCGTCAAGCATTGGAAAGACTTACCGAAATTGAATGAACCGTCGCACGATGCGGATCTGGAGTCAGCTGAATTTCTAAAATCATTACTGGCAATCCAGCCAAAGTTCCAAAGTCAAATCTTAATCTACGATCGGCAATGGCGACTTGTGGGAGAGTACGACGTGTCGTTTGATTCTCTCCAACTCCCAAAGGGACTAAGTTTTTCCTCAGACGAGTCGGCAATCTTGATCAACGGCGAGACCAACTACGGAGGCGGTGAAATTGCAATCATTGACCTTTCGTCTAAGACGATCCATCTTCCCCCGCAACAATTGGGCCCGGCCGTTTGGATCAGCGCACAACAAGTTGCTTGGACATGGCCGCCGCGGCAAGCCTGGGATTATCGAAGCGATCACGTGTCCCGCTTACCTGACGACGTTCTTTCCGATGTGTATTCGGCAAATTCCATCAGCGACAACGGCGACTGGGTATTGGCTCGAACCGAGAGCGGCAGCACCATCGTGCAATTGTCGACCAATCGAAGAATTCGGTTGCTGGATTGGCGTGGTTACACTTTCGGTCAGGTTTCGCCTGACAATCGATATTTTATGGGAGTCGGTTCAGGGCGTGCACGTCGTCGGCAAGCGTTGCTCCTTGACCTTGACAGCGAAGTAGAGATCGCCCGCATCGAGGACTGGCAAATTCACTCATTGAAATTTGTACGAGGCGAACCTTTGGTGCATTTGACCCTTGTGACGCCTGGAGCTGGAACTCGGGCTCGGTCACTGACGATGACCACCGCGCCCTTGGACGATAGTTTTCCTGTGGCCGTGACTCGAGCGCAAAAAGCTCTACCGGTCACCGATAAGATCTTGTTCGCTGGCAAAGATCGCTGGCTGGTTTTGGCGAACGGATGGTCGTGGATCAATTTGGAAAGCGGTGAACTCGCAGGCGTGGGCAAATCAAGTGTTGGAGCAACCAAGGTCACCGCACACCCCGAGACCGAGCAAGTATTCACGTTCGGTACTCCGTACGATGAATTCAACGACACTGTTAAACTCGCGGTGACATCACAAACTCGGGAACCGAACCAAGGTCGCCAAATTTTCGTCACTCAACCGCCGACGGAAATCACGAGCTTCCTGCGGCAATGGTTGGGGATCGAATCGGAAACCGATTCAACCTGGTCGCTCCATCAGCAGCACTTGTCGACCTCAATTGACGGCACCCAGCTCCGGATGGTTCATTCCGAATCTTTGAGGTCCGAGCAACGGATTGTCGACACTCGTTTTCGACTGACGACCTGGGACCTTCGTCGCCAGAAAAAAGCGGGGATCACCGAGTTGCAACCAAATCCAGAGACCGCCAAAGTGCCACTCCACGTCAATTTATCGCCAAACGGCAAAACGTATGGGATCGTGAACGGCAATCGGATTTGGTTGGGTGATACTGAACGCGGGACTCTAACTGAAGATGTGAACTTGCCCGGGATTGCCACCAGCCTTGAATTCTCCGCTGACAATCGCTTTGTCGCCGTGGGATTGGTCCAGGCGCCCTGGGAAACGGTTTGGCATTGGCCCGTCAATCGAAACTTGCCCTTAGCCCACAGTATCGCAGTAATCGAAATCGAAACAGGGCTCATTCGATTCCAAAAAAGGAACTTGGAAGTCGTTGGCTTTGGCTTTCACCCACAGACCCATCAGTTGTACATCTTGGACCGCAATCACAAGCCCAACCACAAGCGGCTAACATTTTACAAACCTGACACTTGGGAGCCCGCATTCCAACACGAAACCGAACATTCCGAACCCTTGGGAATGGCCCTCTCGAGCGACGGGCGCTTGGTCGCCATGCCCTTGGCCGACACTCGGATTGAAGTCTGGGAGATCGATAAACTCGAAGAGGACAAGGAATGAGATGTCGAAACATGTGGGGCGAAAAATGACTCCCATATCTTTCGACCAACATTTTTCGACCGCCTTACCTCCTCAAAAGTGTCGTGAAAGCGACTTCCGTTTGGTGGATGTTGATCCATTCAATTGAATCTAGCGGTGTATGCTTCAACAGTCGTTGCGTGTGAGTCTGAAATCGAGCCAGGGCTGGGCTGCCAGGAGGAAACCCCGTGAGTTTGAAAGCTGACCCGGGGGACACGAGCCGCATCTTCTGGGTACCAAGTTCCCCGTCTGTCCCCGTGACCGGGATTGGAAATAGCACGTTCGCCTCGCCACCCAAAAGGTGCGTCACGGCTTCTTCGTACAGGGCAAGATCCAAACCTGTTCCCCAATCCTGAATTAGTTCAACACAAATCGATCTCCAGTCTCGGCCACTGCTTGATCCAACAAGACGTGAACAATCTCGGTATCGCGGGTTCCGCAATTCCCCAAGACTTGCTCGCACGTTCACAAACTCGTGCTCTACGGACTCCGATCGCATGTTGATGATCTTTCCATGATGGAAACCGAACAACAACAGATAGTGCGTCGTTTGTGCTCGATGACGGGGATGAATCGCTTCAGCAGCCTTGAATTCAAACAACCCAGAGCCGTTGGCGATCACATCCGCATAATACGTCTTTTGAAAGGTCTGATGAATGACATCAACGGCGGCTTCTAGTTCAAGTCCTGCCATTCGACGAGCCAGTTCACGCTTGTAGATGATCTCATCAAAGAAACGTCCATACTCATCATGAATTTCGAAGACATGACGCATCACCTCAAAGGCTAGCTTTCCGAATCCGCTTTGGGAGAGTGGAGTCGTCTCGATGGATGGAACTATTGGCATCACAATCTCCAAATCTGAGCTATCAGAATACCCGTAACTTGCTTCTCGGTACGCGGTCGCATGAAGTCGACGTAGCAAACATCCAATTGATGGAGCGACTGCGGAAAATCGGCGGACACCCCAATATCGAATGCAAATAGCAGTAGAATGAGGTCGGTTCCGAAAAACAAGCCAAGGTCATCGGAGCAGCGCGGTCGAAAAACGTTGGTCGAAAGATTTCCGAGCCATCTTTTAACCCAGATGTTTGTAGCCAAATGAAGCACCAGCCAACAAACTTGCCCGTAACCGCAAGAGCAAAGCTTGGCTGGTCGGGTATCCGACTAACGAAGCGCCGCTCCCCGCGTCCACCGCAAGCAAAAGACGAGACCAATCCCCTCAACACGAAGATTCACTAGTCGAAACATGTGGGGCGAAAACAATCCAACCATCTTTCGACCAACATTTTTCGACCGCTTGAAACCTGGCCAAGGCCGACTTGCGGGAGGGAACCCTTTTGATCCCATAATCTTGTCTAGGCATCGCTTCTCAAGTTGCGATGAAATCGGTTGAGCGATAGAATCGGGCCGGGTCTTCACTTTTCCCGTGATTCTTTGCCTGGACTGTTGTTGAGTATGGATCGTCGTCTGCCGCCTCCGATTCATTATTCGGAGTATCTTCGCCTCAATGAACTTTTGAATTGCCAGCAACTGGAAAGTCAAAAGTACGGACCGCCCGCTCACGATGAGATGTTGTTCATTATCACGCATCAAGCCTACGAACTGTGGTTCAAACAAACGATCCACGAACTGGAAAGTGTTCAGAACGAATTTCTGTCGCCGACCATCCCCGAAAGCAAGTTTGGGCAAGTAATCCATCGCTTGCAGCGGGTCCGGACCATCCAGTCGCTCTGGCTAATGCAGATCGACGTGATGGAGACCATGACGCCGCTCGATTTCTTGGAGTTTCGCGATCTATTAGTACCCGCATCAGGCTTTCAAAGCTTGCAATTCAAACGGATCGAATCGCTCCTCGGGGTGCGAAGATCGCAACGCGCAAGTGCCGACAAAGACTTCATCGCCAGTCGTTTGAACCAAGGCGAGCAAGCACAATTGGCACGATGGGAGGCAGACCCCAGTCTATTGGATCTGACCGATCGTTGGTTGGCGCGCATGCCGTTCTTGGAAATTGGCGACTTTCGTTTTTGGGAACATTACGGGAACGCGGTCCGCGAGATGCTAAATAACGATCGGCGGATTATTGAGTTTAACCCCGCAATCAGCGAAACCCAACGCTCCACTCAATTGGCTGGTAACCAAGCGACCCTGCAACGATTCGAAGCCATTCTGAACGCAGAAAGTTTTGAAACATTGCGATCGGACGGCGAGTTCCGTTTTTCTCACAAAGGGTTTCTAGCGGCCCTCTTCACGCATCTCTATCGGGACCAACCGATGTTCCATTTGCCATTTCGATACTTGACACTGTTGGTCGAGATCGACGAGTGCTTGACGCAGTGGCGAATGAGGCATGCCTTGATGGTGCAACGAATGTTGGGACGAAAAGTGGGGACCGGCGGATCGGCTGGTTACGATTACTTGCAACAGACCATGCTCCACAATCGCGTATTCATGGACCTGTATTCGATCTCGACATTTTTGTTACCGCGATCGGCGTTACCGCAATTGCCTCAGCAAGTCACCGAAGCGTTGGGCTTCCATTTCTCTCAAGGCTGATCGTGGTGCCGAGCTGGCAATGGGTATTTGGGAACGCCAGTGATTTTCTGAAATCGACCGCCTAGACCTCGTTCTACCACAGAATTGCCACCGAGGCGTTTGGCTTCCGGCAGGCCAGCTCGCAATTGGGTAATCTGAGCCCCGATCGGTTGATGGGCATCGTATGATACAACAGCGGCACTGACTTGAATCACGAGGGCTTGGCCGGATTCTCGCCACGTGGTGTTGGCGAATATTTGACGCAACCGATCGGCGGCAAACTTCGCTTGTTTGGAGTCCGTCGAACCTAAGAAGACCAAAAATTGCTGACCACTGATGCGAATGACTCGATCAAAGCCGCGATTGCTCCGCACGGATTCGGCCAATTGTCGATGGCAAACCGTCATTATCCGATCGACGGATTCCAAACCCAATTCGTTGTTCCAATGTGAGGTCCGATCCACATCGATCAAGACCAAAGAGGCTGTCGCGGCATTCCCGCGAGCCGTTTCGACTTCCCACTGAGACACCACGGCCTCGACTCCCTGGAGACCAATCTCCGAGACGTAGGACAGCGTGGGTCGTCCTGCAAATTGGCTCCCGGTTGATTCGCTGAATCGCAGCGGAGAATCCGAGATCATAAGTGCCAAGTTATCGCGGAGCCTATGGCAAGCTTTGGTGGCTTGAATCAAGCAGTTGTGCATTTCACGAGGAAATTCCGGCGTCGCCAAGTTCCGATGACTGCTTGATGTAGGCTGGGATTGTTTGCCAGTCGTCGTTGATTCGATCAAGGTATGGCATTCGACGAGGCAGGCCTGCATGGCGACCAAATCATCATCAATTTGGGCTCGTTGTTCCCGCGGCGTATGAGTTGGGGCTTTGGTCTTTAGTGCCTTGGACACGGAGCCCTCGAACTCTGTCCACCATTGATGCGTGCCTTGGATTTCGGCAATCACTACTTGGAGCGTCGCTTCGGGGTCGGGATCATGTTCGTCCATGACGGCACGCAACAGGTGGTCGATGTGAGCCGCTCGTTGCAGGAAATCACCTTCGCGCGCGACGTCGGCAGCAAACTTCTTTCGATCTTCGCCGGACGCTGCTTCCCGTCCTGGCGCTGCTTGGACGCTGGATTTCGACTCGTTCACAAATGCGGAAGTCTGAGGCTTGGTAAGTGGCAAGGTTTCCACTTCCTTTGCAACCGCGTTCGATGTTTCGTGGAGGTTCAACTCCGTGGGCTTCGCCGGGGAACGTCCATTCAGTGATTCGACCTCCGCACGACCGGCCGCTTCGGTCTTTGCGACCACCTCCGTGACACTGGCGTTTCTGCGATTCGTCGCCGAGGTCGCCGTCGGTTCACCGCCATATTTGGCCGCCAATGGCTCCAGATACCGGACCTCTCGCGCTTCTTGCTCGGGTCGGGGTAGCAACTCTCGAGCAGTGATTTCGGGACGCTTGAGTGGATCGAGGGTCTTGGCGTCTCGGTCGTTTTGTGCGGTGGGGTCCGACAAATTCGTCGCCTGCTCCGCTTCGGCGTCGGAACGATCCAACGGAGTCGTCCCGTCCGCCGTTGGGGCAGCAATTCCCAACAATTCGGTCACTGGCAGCTCTTTTGGCGGCGGTGTTGGTGGTGTTTCGCCCAATCGCAAACAGACCTTATCGACCTTGACTCGAGCTCCGTACTGCCGCAAGAAATTTCGTAGGCGTGATGGGGGCGACAAGCGTTTCAAGTCGTAGCCGCATTCCAGTTGTCGGCGCACGTAGCGCACACGACAATACACAACGAGAGCCGCGAAGAACCCGAGCCCGATGTTGAGCAGCGATAGATAAATGAGTGGCCACATGGAACGCGCGCAATCCGACCCCGGAGTTAGTCACGCGAAAAAGTAGCTTACACCGCAACGCTGTGGACGGCGAACCTGAAGAAAATCTCGCGGCTCGTCCCGGTCGTTTCGATCGTACCGGTTCTGCCGGTAGTGCCGCGGTTACTCGCTAAACCCACGAGGGGCTTGGTTGCCGGACGCGACTTCGAAATATGACGGACCCATGCACAAAGGAGCGAATTGTTCATGGACCGGTTGATCGACGTAATGGGGTGCCCAACCGGACATATCCTCAAACAATCGAATGCAACGAATCTTGCGGTCCGTGCATAAGTTGAACCAATGTTTGGTTCCGCGCGGGACATTGATCAGGTCGCCGCTGGTGACCGTGACGCTAAACACGGGGCCATTTTCGGGGTGAATGTGGAACACACCGTTGCCTTCCACCGTGAAGCGAACCTCGTCTTCGCTGTGGGTATGTTCTTTGTCGAACTTGGCCAACATGGCGTCGAGGTTCGGAGTACTTGGGTTGACGTTGATGACGTCAGCGGTGACAAAGCCGCCTTGTTGCTTCAAGCGATTGATCTCGGGTTCGTACGCCGCCAAGATCTCCTCGTTGGTCGCGGCTACACCGACGCGGCCAGCAACGTCCCAGTTCTCGTACCAAATTCCAAATGGAGCCAAGAATGCGCGAATTTCGGCGACGTCCGTGAGGTCACGATTTTGATCTGGGATATGAACAACAGCCATGTGAATTCTCCTGGGGAGTCCGGGGCAAGGCAGGGTGGTTGGAAATTCGGTTCACGCCATGAGTAGTTGGCGTCCCACGCATTCTAACAAAAATTCGAAGATCTCAATGTGCCTTTGAGCTTCCGCGACGTCTTTTCCCCAAGTGTACAATCCATGCTTGCGAATCAGGTAGCCGTGCGGCCCCGGTCCGCCAGTGCCCATTTGCTCGTCGAGCCACACGCCAACTTCCTGAGCCAAAGACGGGATATCTTGCGTGTTTTCGAAGATCTTCAATTGGTATTGGACATCGTGAGTCGTGATTCCGGCAAGTCCTTTGAGCATCTCAAAGCCGTTGATCGGCACGAATCCTTGGTCAAAAAATCGGTCACCGAGGATGGTGCCCCAAATGCTGTGCGTGTGCAGAACACTCCGGACTTCCGGCATTTTTTGGGCGGCGACCACGTGCAACATCGTTTCGGCGGACGACTTCGGTTGGCCCGGCACGATCGGTCTTCCCTGCTCATTGATTCGCACAAAATCGTTGGCGTTTAGCCGACCCTTGTGCATGCCACTGGCGGTGACCAACAGTTCGAGCGGATTCCGGTCAACAATCACGCTGTAGTTGCTGCTGGTGCCAACCGACCAGCCCCGTTGGTAGAATAGCCGACCGGTTTGCACCAGTTCCACGGCCTGAGGTTCCAAGCCCTTCAGGCAGTGTTCATCCGGGTATGGAAATCCTTCGATCTCGGCAATGGTGCTCCATGTTTCGCTCATTGGGACTCGCTTTGATTCTGTGGTGTGTTGCTCAATTGGACGTCCGTGTTTAACCCTTCAACTGGGAGCACGCGTCTTCCGTGGGCCGTTTGCCGATCCGCAATAACATCGCTTTTTGACGTTTACGGTACTTGGAAGGGCCTCGTGCTTTCCCTCGTCGAATAATATCGGGGTCAACTGTGCATTCTGGGCAGGGGGTAAACGTCGGCGATAATCTTGGCTTCCTCGATTGCCAGCTCCTTCAAACGGGCTTTGACCTTTTCTTCTGGCTGGAATAGCTTGGCCATCCGAACGTAGGTTGTATGATGCCGAGCTTCCGACTCGAATAACGAGCCGTAGAACTCCGCCAATTCGGAATCGCGGTGTAAGTAGTGATCCTTGAGCATCGCGAACCGTTCGCAGCT
The DNA here is from genome assembly GCA_041741535.1 of Pirellulaceae bacterium. GTDB lineage: Bacteria > Planctomycetota > Planctomycetia > Pirellulales > Pirellulaceae > M30B19. The sequence goes on along the minus strand of JBGSJV010000133.1, from coordinate 45,231 downwards.
ACGGGCCTCGATCAGGCAGGCGACCAGCAAGCGATCGACCGCTCGGTCGGGCTCGAATTTCCGCACCAACGCGTTCAATTGCTGCCCGTACTGGCTGGGGGTTAGCCGCCGAAACGGAATGCCGCGGCGTTTCAGCAAGTCCAAAACGAGGAGAAAGTGCTCGAGCTCCTCGCGGACGATCTCGGACAATTCCCCCACGATCTCGGTTTTGTCGACGTAAGCGAACAGAAGATTCATGGCGCACCCCGCAGCTTTTTTCTCGCAATGCGCGTGGTCGATCAAAATATCCGCCAGGTGGTGGTCGACCTGTTCCAGCCAACGCTGGTTGGTGTCGGAAGCTAAGCTCAGCATGGCTCCATTCGCCCAATAAGTCTGCACAATCGAACCCCGTTTGCCACATCATCGTAGCCGTTTTGCACACCGATTCTAGGCTACCTTGGCTTCCGGAAACGTTCACAACATCCGCCTGCGTTCGTTTTGGTTTTCACCGGGGGTCCGTGAGCTGCCGTAAAAAATGTTGCTGCAGCGGCGATTCGGGGGATAAAGCAACCTTTTCGGAATTGCCGGAGGTCGCTAAACTGGGCGACTCGAATTCGAACCGCGATGGCGAGTCGAGCGACCGTTGGACGGTTAATCGACCGGGCCGATTGCGGCCTCAATCCCGAAATAGTGCCCGGCTCTCAGAGTCGGCAAGCTCCAGTTCACGGTACTTTTTTACCCTCAAGCAATAGGCTGCGGCATGTCGTATCGTTTGACTCATCTGAAGCAACTGGAAGCCGAGAGCATTCACATCATTCGTGAAGTGGCCGCCGAGTTCAAAAATCCGGTCATGTTGTATTCGATCGGGAAAGACTCTTCGGTCATGTTGCAGTTGGCGATGAAGGCATTTTATCCGGCCAAACCGCCGTTTCCGTTGTTGCACGTCGATACGACATGGAAGTTCCAGGACATGTACCGCTTCCGTCGTGACTACGCGATGAAGGAACTTGGTTTGCAGGTCCTGGTCTACGTCAACGAAGAGGGATTAAAGCTGGGTTTGGACCCGCTCACCTCAAGCGGCAAACACACGACCGTCATGAAGACTGAGGGACTAAAACAGGCCCTGGACCTCTACCAATTCGACGCCGCGTTTGGAGGTGCTCGACGGGACGAAGAGAAATCACGAGCCAAAGAACGCGTATTCTCGTTCCGCGACGAATTTCATCGTTGGGACCCCAAAAACCAACGGCCGGAACTGTGGAATCTCTACAACACGCGAGTCAACAAAGGCGAGAGCATTCGGGTCTTTCCGCTATCGAACTGGACGGAATTGGATATCTGGCAATACATCCACTTGGAGAAAATCCCGATCGTTCCGCTCTACTTCGCGGCCCCGCGGCCCGTGGTCAAACGTAATGGCGTGATGCTGATGGTGGACGATCATCGGCTCAAGCTGAAACCGGGCGAAGTCCCCGAAGAAAAAATGGTTCGGTTCCGGACTTTGGGATGTTATCCGCTGACGGGTGCCGTGGAATCCAACGCAACGACTCTGCCGGAAATTATTCAAGAGATGTTGTTGGCCACAACGTCGGAACGCCAAGGCCGTCTGATCGACAACGACGACGAAGGCAGCATGGAAGACAAGAAGAAAGAAGGCTATTTCTAGTCATGTCGCACCAATCTGAATTAATCGCCTCCGATATCGACGCCTACTTGGCCCAACACGAACAAAAGGAACTGCTGCGGTTCATCACTTGCGGGAGCGTCGACGATGGCAAGAGCACGCTAATTGGGCGTCTGCTCTACGATTCGAAGATGATCTACGAAGACCAATTGGCCAAGCTGCAGAAGGACTCGGTCACCCACGGCACAACCGGCGGTGACTTTGATCCGGCATTGCTGACCGACGGCCTTCGCGCCGAACGCGAACAAGGGATCACGATCGATGTGGCGTATCGCTACTTTTCGACCGCAAAGCGAAAGTTCATTATCGCCGACACACCGGGTCACGTCCAATACACACGGAACATGGCCACGGGTGCTTCGACTGCCGATTTGGCCATCATTCTGATCGACGCGCGGCATGGCGTGATGGAACAAACGCGGCGCCACAGTTTTATTGTGTCTCTTCTAGGAATCAAGCACATTTTGGTGGCCATCAACAAAATGGACTTGAAGAATTTTGATGAAGCCGTGTTCGAGCAGATTCGCGTGGCGTATCTGGAATTCGCGACACGGCTCAGCGTGCCGGATTTGCACTTCATTCCGATTTCCGCCTTGAAGGGCGATAACTTGGTCGACCGCAGCACCAAAATGCCGTGGTACAACGGACCAACGTTGATGGAGTTTTTGGAAAACGTTTACATCGGATCCGATCGGAACTTGGAAGACTTCCGATTCCCCGTCCAATACGTGAATCGACCGCACCTGGACTTCCGCGGGTTTTGTGGGACGGTGGCGTCGGGTGTCGTTCGCGTCGGCGATGAAGTCATGGCCGTACCCAGTCGCAAGACCAGCCGTGTCAAAGAAATTGTCACGCACGATGGCAACGTGCCTGAAGCGTTTGCTCCGCTGTCGGTAACGTTGACATTGACGGACGAGGTCGACATCAGCCGCGGTGATATGATCGTGCGGCCCGGTAATGTGCCGTCCGTCGGCAGCAAGTTCGAAGCCATGTTGGTGTGGATGTCCGACGAACCGATGTTGCCCGGCAAGAATTACCTGATCAAACATTGCTCGAAATCGGTCTCCGGCCAAATTCAACAACTCAAATACCAAGTCGATGTCAACACGTTACAACGTGTGGATGGCAGTCGCTTGGAATTGAATCAAATCGGACGTTGCGTGATCCAGTTGACGGAAGCCATCGCTTTTGACGACTATCGGCGCAATCGAATGATGGGGGCATTTATTGTTATCGATCGAATCACCAATGCCACGGTCGGCGCCGGGATGATCCATCCGCGCAACACGAGTGAAGATCGACCGGATCATTGGGACAACGCCAGTCCGGAAACGCTGCAAGTTGACTCGAGTCAAGTCAGTCCCGCGCAACGGGAACATCGCTACGGGCAAAAGCCTGTCACCGTTCTGCTGACAAGTGTTCCGGGCGCTGGAAAAACCTCGACGGCATTGGCTTTGGAGAAAGCTTGGTTCGACGAAGGACGCACCGTGGTCGCCTTGGACGGCGAACAAATGCGCGCGGGTCTGAGCCGCGATTTAGATTTCTCGCCCGAGCATCGCTCGGAGAACCTGCGTCGAACCGCGGAAGTTGCCAAGTTGATCAATGACGCGGGGTTGTTATGCGTCTTGTCGATGGTGGCTCCGAACGAAGAGATCCGTCAGAAAGCCGCGGAACTCATTGGTCGCGACCGGTTCCTCGTGGTGCACTTGCATGCGGATGAAGCGATCTGTCGGCAGCGCGACCACGAAGGCCATTATCGCGACAACCGGCCATCCGTGAATTATGAGGTCCCAAATGCTGCTGACCTATCGATCAACACCGGCACGACGGATCTGGCCACGGTTGTGCAAATGGTCCAACAACTCGTGCAAACAAGGGGATTCCTGTCGTAGAGAAGTTGATTGACTCAGCGGTCGACCGCACCTCGGTGAGCGCTTCGCATCCTGCTACAAGTCGTCGCTATTGATTTGTGGATGATCGTATTTCGAAGAAACACAAAGGTATGGAGAGACAAAACAGGGATGCTGTTTGGTTCACTCATCATTGGCTTCGTTCGACATTGGACCGATCGCCGGCCCAAAGGGTATCGATCATGTTTTGGCGACACATTGAATTTCGAAATCAAATCATAACTCCAACTCCGACACCGCGCCCTCGGTCCGCAATGGAAAACAGTCGCCATCCTGCAATAACGCCCTACTCACAAAAGCCGCCAAAAGTCATCGCCCAAATCGCGAAGTACCGAAACCCAATGCCCATCTAAATCGATCGATAAGTGAAACCCCTTCATTCCCTTGCCATCCATTCCCCGGCCATGCACACCGCATACGACCGAAAATGGCTCGATCGCCAGAAACTTTTGAGTGGTATATTTTTCGTGTATCCATCGAATTCAGAAGATGTGTTCGCGGACGAAATAAGAGAATACCCCACATGAGCTTGGGATGACGCAGAGAAAACAAATGGCGATTGATCTCACTTTTATTCCAGGTGCAATCGGCGTTTGATTTGGTGTACCAAATTTCTGGGGATGCAAGAGTGAGCCATTTCGGTCGGGTTGGGGTTGGTTTGCTAAACGAGTTTATCCCTCGAACGCTGCTCGTGCGGCGGCCATTTCGTCAGGAGATCGGTTAGTGGCGAACTGCGATTCGATCGCGGCAACTCGCCACATTACCTGGCGCCAAGAAAGTCTACCGGCAGGGCTCGCTAATGCCCGATCGGATTGGGTTGTTGCCAGACGCTCATGCCGCCGTCGACCAACAGGGTTTGGCCGTGAATATGTTCGGCTTCGTCACTGACCAAAAACAACGCAGCGCCCGCGCAGACTTCTGGCCCAGGGACTTGTCCGTTGGGCGTATGCAACTTCATCCAACGGAGTGCAGGATCGGTTAATGCCGTAGCGGTTAACGGAGTAACGATTAGGCCCGGCGCCATCGCGTTGACCCGGATGTTGTACGGAGCCAACGACACACACAACGTGCGGACCATCATGCGCACCGCTCCTTTACTGGTGTCGTAGGCGGTATGGTCGGGTTCCGCCAATTCGCCGTTGATGGATCCTGTGAACAAAACTCGACCGGCGACACCGGTCGCTACCCAACGTCGCGCGAAGGCTTGGGTCAGGAAATAGCCGGACTCGACATTCAACCGCATTGTGCGTTGATACGTCTCCCAGTCCATCTCCAGGAACGGTCGATCGCAAAACGTGCCCGCGTTGTTGATCAGGATCGACACTTGAGGTTCCCGGGCGATGATATGGTGCTCCAATTCTGGGATCACGTCAGGAGCGGGGCGTGACAAGTCGCAGGTCAGCAAATGCACGCGGCCTCCCCATCGTTCGCAACGCTCGATGGTTTCCCGTGCGGCGGCGTCATCGTGCAAGCCGACCAACACCAAGTGGCAACCGGCCATCGCCAATCTTTCCGCGATGGCGCCGCCTATGCCTTGCGTTCCCCCGGTTATGATCGCGGATCGTCCGTCTAGTCTCATGATTTCAAACGCGAAAAGTGGGCGAGCATCATCCGACGATCTCAACCATCAGGATCGTTCAATAGGGACAACAAGCGATCTCGAAGCACGGGTGAAAACCGTTCAAGCCATTGCTCGTCGATAATCCCAAGGGCAATCATGTCCAAAATGTGGACTTGGTCCTTTCGACGATAAGAAGTCAACTTCATCGTGACCAATTTCTCGATTGGCAGCGTCTTTGCGGTCCCCATCAGGGTGAATTGTTCGAGAGTCGGCACGGGTTCCGGGTATTCCTCGCGGACCTTTTTGCCAGCGTAGATCACATGAACCGCATCTCGAGCCTTGGCGTTTGGTCCGTCCAAGAACATGCTTATGTTGGCACTGCGGCGAAAAATGAAACCCACGGGTTCGAGAACGGCGATCGCTCGGTCGAGATCCGATTCGTTCAAGATAATATCGACATCCTGAGTGTTACGAACGGCCGATTCGTCTACCTGGGCGACCCAATGCTGCACGGCGTTCCCACCAATCACGGCATAGGGAATATCAGCCGCATTTAGCGTCTCGGTGACGCGTCGCATTCGATCTTTGACTTTTTCCACCGCTCGCTCAATCCTCTCCCACAACGCCTCGCCGGTGTATTTGATTTCAATCATGCACGTTACCAGTCCCAGAACACCTATTCACACGTGTGATTCTATCAATAAACTTCGCTCAAAGCAAATCACATGGCGTGAATTGCCCTCGGGCCGAACATTCCGCGACTGATAACCTTAGATCGGTTGGGCCCGTTTCCAATGAACATGGTTCGTCAACCTAAGGTGTCCCGTCGTGTATTTCTTCGCTCGTGCGTTTTCCTGATCCACGAACCCGATGGAGCCGTCCGCTCGACATTCGGAAACTTTCGACATCACCGTGTAATGGTGAATTGTTGATGAAGATTGACCACAAGTTGATCCAGATCGGCATCAAGCCCTTGCAAAATTCTGTGATTTCCTTGTTTAATGACGCGCGGTCGCCAATGCCCTCCAACTGACTGATTGCGAACCAAGTTCCGACAGGACCAAGCCACAGAAGCTCGCAATCATTGACTGATCCAGAAAAACCAGGAACCCATCCCATGCCCCATACGGCTCCCAACTATTTACAACCTGGGATACCATCCGGACTTCGACACGCCCACATGCCGGTCATGCCCGCCACCACGGAAAACCTCCAAGGGTATGGGCGTTTGGTCGATGCCAACGAATACGAGGCGTTTGAGATTGAGATCGTACGTTGGCCGGCTAGCGGATGGAGACCTGTGGACGAAGATTCGGGAAACGAGGGCGGCACGACGGCTGGGATCTTCACGAGTCAATGGAAGGGCGACGTCCTGTACGGTGTCAATGAAGCCGTGGGTGGACATTATGTTTTAGGTTACTCGGTCGCCCCTGAATTGGCCAACGAGGATCACGCGAACGATCCCGACCGGATTCTCATGTGGCATGCCAACTACCATCCCGACGGCGGCCAGATGTTTTTTCCATTACAAGCCGAACCGTTTTATGTCCCGTTGGCTCTACCCGGCGACAATATCCGCCCCGAAGATTTCATCTGCTTCGAATTCACGGGGGAGCAAGGCCTTTACATTCATCCGAACATTTGGCACGACGGAGTGTTTGCTCGTCGCGATAAGCAACAATTCTTCGACCGCCAAGGAGCCGTCCACGCGCGGGTCTCCGTGGACTTTCCTCGCGAGTTCCAATGTTTGTTGGCTGCGACACTAGCTCCGTAACATTTTTTTAAGGAACTGCTTTAAGTATCAGGGAACAAACACATGTCATGCCGTGGCCGTTCTCGTGGTGCAAGGACATTTGAATCCCAAACAAATGCGACGGTCCGCCTTCAAAGTTGTCAGCCCCCGGTCGCTACGACTGCAGTCCACCAGCCAACTCGCCCACGATAGACACCGCGTCCAAGACATCCGCCTGCGTCGTCTCGAAATGACCAACCGACATGCGAATCACAAACTTGCCTTCGTGGGTTGTTTGGGTCAAATATGTTCGGCCATCGTGATTGATCGCTTCCAACAGCGTTCGGGTTGCGACGTCAGGATCGATGCCAGGTGGTACGTAACGAAACGTGAACAGAGCCAGTCGCGGTGTTGTGACGATTTCCATATTCGGTAACTTTGCGATCGCCATCGCGGCCTCGTTGGCCCAGGCCACGTGGTTGCGGATGCGGACACGTAGTCCCTCCAGCCCATAGGCTCGCAACAGGAACCACAACTTCAAGGCTCGGAAGCGCCGACCTAATGGGATGGTCCATTCCGAGTAATTCGTCATTTGATCCGTTTCCAAGGTTTCCAAATACTGTGGACGAATCGCCAGCGTTCGAATTTGATCGGCTGGTTCTTTGAGGAACTGCACGGAACAATCGAAGTTGGCCCCTAACCATTTATGGGGATTGAACACCACGCTATCGGCTCGTTCGATACCAGCCCAAATTTCGCGGAACTCGGGGCAGATCATGGCCGAACCCGCCCACGCGGCATCGACATGCGAGTAAAGTGCTTCCTGTTGCGCAATGGCCAAGATTTCCTCCAATCGATCCGAGGCTCCGATGGAAGTTCCGCCGATGCAGCCAATCACACCTACGGGCACGAACCCGGCCACACGATCTACTTCGATCGCTCGCTGCAAGGCATCGGCCCTCATCGCATAGTTGGCGTCCGTGGGAATCTTTACCAAGTTGTTTTGCCCGATGCCCGCCAAGCGCACCGCTTTATCGATCGAAGAATGCGTTTGAGCGGATGCATAGATCCGCATTCGTGGCATGCCGGACAGTCCCTCGGTCAATCCACGCCAGCCCATTGCTTTTTCTCTCATGGTCAGCACGGCTGAAAGCGTCGCCGATGTGGCCGTGTCTTGCAGTACTCCGCGCCAACCGTCGGGCAAACCCAGGGCTTGCCGCAGCCAATCGATCATCACCGTTTCTAACTCGGTGGCTGCCGGCGATGTTTGCCACAACATGCATTGTGCCGACATATAGTTGGCCACTTGTTCCGCCAAGATCGAGGCGGGAGCCGCATTGGAAGGAAAGTACGCGAAGAAGCGTGGGTGTTGCCAGTGTGTCATCGCATCCGGGATCAAACGCTGAAAATCAGCAAAGATCGCTTCCATACCTTCGGCGTGTTCAGGCGGCGAGCCAGGGAGTTGTGCCGCGATTGCTCCGGGCGCGACCTGCGGACGAACAGGTTGCTGCCGGAGGCTCCGATGGTACTTGCTGCCCCACGCCGCCACTTTCGCTGACCAAGCTTCTAATTCGTCGTAGTTCATTGTTTCAAGTCGTTCTTTCTCGCAAGGAACCTTGCCGCCAAGGCCGCATACTTTAACGGCCGACCTATTCAGACAACAGACGACTAGTGTTTTGTCAAAGTCAAATTTTAAGGTCGCGTCTGGTAAACGTGTCAGGAGTGAATGGCACTGCCGCAACGGCCCATCGGGTGCTTCGCACAATTGACTCCTGACACGTTTACCAGACCCTAAGGTTTGGATTTATCAAAGCACTAGTCTTTGCAGAACTGTGCCACTTCCGAGGTCCGCTGACAAACGGATTGCCATCAATGAAGAAACGCAATGGCAAATCTTGAGCCCGGCTGATGCCAATCCGCGGGGATCGAAGATAAACACGATGCTCCATGTTCACTCTCGAATCGTCCTCGATCCAAAGCTCTTGGCCGTTCACCAAGTCATACCCGTCCAACGACCGATCGACTCGAAATGCTTCACACAAACAAGCCGGTCCACTCGTCAACCGAACTGGCGTAACGTCGGACTTCAATCCCCTAGCGCTTTTCATCGCGGCCAAGCCATCCTCCGGTTCTACCGCACGAATCAAGACGGCCGCACCTTCCCCGGTTGGCTCGGTGACCACATTCAGGCAATAACGAGCATGGATCGGGTAGACATACAACGTCCCGGCTGGTCCAAACATCGCCTGATTGCTACGTGTCAAACCGCGAGCGGCATGCGACGCAGCGTCATCGCGCGACAAGTATGCTTCCACTTCCACAATCCAGCCTGAAACCACCCCAACCTTGGGGCAAGAACGAACGAATCGCTTGCCCAATAACTGCTGGGCAACCATCAAGGTTGGCTGTTGATAAAACGAAACGGGAAGTCTCATGGCAGCTTGATGATACCAGATTGGTTGCTGAAGCACGTACGGCTTGACGTTACGGATCACGGTAACTCGGTAAACCGCAATACCGTTTAATTTTTGTTTAACCGCGACGCAGAGCAATGCTGGGCGGTGGCCCACTTTTTTTCAATGGTTTATGCAAGTCGCCCAGCATTGCGCCGCCGAGCGAGTTGGAAGCGGAATAAGTCCTTCGTTAAACAGTATTGCGGTTAACAGCCGACAAATGGCCATCGTCCGGAAAGTTCGTCACGGAATGTCAACCAATTTTCTTCGATTTTGAAGCACGAAATCGCACTCTTCGTAATATTGTCAATTATTTCGCGCAAATCAGCATAGTCGACAACGACTATAATTTTGAACTCACGTGTTCGCGAGCCGTCGCGGGTGCCCCACATGTTTACGTAGCCCTCCAGCCTGAAGGATCAAGATGGGTGGGAACCTCTCCCATCAAGACTGGCCTCGATCACCTGACGACTCGAAGGAGACTTCGCAGTCCAGAGCCCAGCATGTTTGGGAACATCGTGATTGGATGACAACCGTCTTGGCAGCTCGGACCGGTGGCCGCTGGGATGTGGCTGAGGAGTTATGGGCGGACTTGGTTGCAACGCTCCTGGAAAAGTTCGAGACCTTGGAAGCGGTAAATCAAATTCGTCCGTGGCTCCATCGACTAGCCGTGCACAAAGCTGCGGATTGGGTTCGTGTTCAACAACGTAACGCACAAAGGTTCAATCCGGCGGGCTCCGAACTACTCGCTGGGGACCTCGTCACATCAGCCGACTTACCGCCACTGGAGTTGCTGCTGAGTGACGAAAGAGGAGCCGATCTACGGCAGACTTTGGCACAAATACCGGTCGAGGATCAAGAGGTCCTGTACCTGAAGTACCTGCATCAGTGGAACTACTCACAAATCGGCGAGCACTTGAGTTTGACTTCCCATCAAGTCACCAATCGCTTGCGAGTGGCTCGGCAGAGACTCAAGTTGGCTTTGCTCCAATCGCCATTGGCCGAAGACTATTCGGCTGAATATCAGTTGGGCATTCAAGGAGTGAAATATGACTGATGCTTCATGGCCCGAACTCGACGAACATTCACTTGTTGAATGGCTCACGGCACTCGGCGATAACGAACTCAGCGGTGCACAGAGAAAAATACTTTTGCAGTACGTGGAAACTCACCCCCAACACTGGCGGACGTGTGCATTGGCTCTGTGGGATGCTCAGGTCCTGAGCAAACAAGTTGTCGCAGCGATTCCCGTTGCCTCGCACGATTGGCAACTCCCTCCCATTCCTGTCGAACAACACGCGTTGCGACGGCGGCCACAGGATACTACCCGCAGTGTCGTTGCGACGACACCAACGGCAGAATCTTCCAGATATCGGTTCGGACGTTGGCGATGGAGAATTTCCTCGGCGACATCCCTGTTGGCGGTCACTTGCGCGATTCTACTGGGCATCGTCGTGGGAAATTGGTGGCTGGCTGCGAACCGCGCGTCGACCGTTGCAACATTGGAACAAGAGCTTTCTGTTTCGCATGAATACATCGAACAGCTGGCCGGCACGATACTGGCCGAGCGATCAACGTTTCGAAATTTGGCTGGCGTTTTCCCCGACCGCCCGTGTTTGATTGAAATCGAAAACACTGGAGATCGCGTGGTCTATTTGGCGGACGGTCCGGTTCCCGAAGATCTCCTTCGCGGCCTGGTCAACATGGGGCAAGTCCGCGTTCAACCGTATCAACCCGATTTCGAGACGCCATTGTGGAAGTCCTTGGACCGCCCCATCGTGGCCATCGAAGTCGACAAGTTCAGTTCCCTGTTGTTAGCTCAAGGAGAGTCGTTATGAAAGTTCGCTTGCTGTTCTCGGGATGTTTTGCTGTTTGTTCGCTGCTTGTCGGCGGAACTAACCAGTCGTTTGCTCAAAGTGAAGCGACTGAAGAAGCCGTCATCGCCGAAGTGGTTCGCAACGATGCCGAACCGCCAGCCGTTCAAGACGAAGTGATTCGCGAGGTTTTGGTGGCTGACCCGACCAGCGACTCGGGACTCGCACGCGTTGTCGAGCGTGTCATCCATCAAGACCAAGTCGTACCTGCAACGAACCAAGCAGAATCTAGCGCGAACGGGACCGATCCGAACGGCCACGTCTACAAAGTGGAATTAAAGGCCCGAACAGCTCTGCACTTGCAGCAACAAATGCAACAATTGTCGGTCACGATGAAATCGCTGGGACGGCAACTGGAAAGTTTGGAGAAACTTGAGAACACAATCCGTTCAGAATCGTTGCCATCCAAGGCCAAACTTCATGCGGCTGCCGAAGCCTTCGGGCAGGCGCTGAGAGAACACTTGGATGAGCTAAAGACTGACGAGAGCTTGGCTCAAGTACCGGAACTAATCCGTGAATTGAGCGTTAACGGAAATGGAGTGACTCGTGAGCTTCTGGCCCATATTGTCGAAGGCCGAGACCTACGTGGCAAGATTGTCGAGGGGCACGAATTGCCAGGCCAAATTGTGCAGGGTCACGAATTACAGGGCCAAATTGCAATTGATGTTGCCGACGTCGCTCGAGCTGCAGCAAACGCGGAGGCGGCTGCGGCAATTGTCGAAAAAGCCAACGTGTTGGGACTAGCCGAGTTAGCCGCTCAAGAGCGAGCAAAATTGTTCTTGGAACGAATGACCTCGGACGTGGAGAGTGCTCGGGCTTTGGAAGAGGTTGTCCGATCCACAGCCATTGCCGACGCCATCAAGGCCAAGCTAAAGATGGAAGCAAACAAGCAGAAGACAGAAGCGACCGACACGGCTGCCGACAGAATGGAAAAGTTGGAGGCGCGCCTTAATCGGATCGAAGAACTGTTAGAGAAACTCTCGTCGGAGAAATAACCGAACGACCGATTCGAACCCCAGTCGTTGGAAATTTGCTGTTCGGTTGCCGCCGCAATGCAGCAACGCTGTCAAGCATTTTGACACGCGACAATAGGCCCGAATGGGCCGAAACAACCCTAGCCGGTGTGCGCGAGCCACCGGTTTGAAGGTGCTCTAGTTCAGAAAAGTCCTGAAAGGCCGACACAACGAACAGGATACGCCGATGAAAATGCTTCACAGCGTTGGCAACGCGGGGCGACGTTCATGAACAATTTGGCAAAGTGAATCTCCGCCCGGCATTGCCTTGGATCGCGGCTAAACCAAAATCGAACGGTATTGGGGTTAACGTAGAGTCCTTCGCCGTGAGCAACCATTTTCCGCCTAATCGACAACCATAGTTGTCGGTTAGGCATATTTTTTTAATACAATCAAAACCACGTCGCCTTCTTCCTCGACTCCAATCGTTGGTCGGCATCGCATCGTAGCGATCCAACCTTACGCGAATTGGAGCAGCCTTTCCACCCAGTTTTGCTTCCGGCGTCTTTGTAATTTCGCATCGAGGTTATCGAACCACAGACGTCTCTCTCATAGGTTGGTGATTTGCCTTAGCCCGTCATGAACGTATAGTTCCATTGATAAGATCTTAGCCCGGACGTGCAATGCCGAGCGGACGTCCCAAACAACCTGGCCCACAGACTTGGGGTAATTTCTTGTGCCATCGACCAAAGCGGCGGGTCGATCCCGTTGTCTTGCCGTACTCTCGTTTGCTGACCCACGCGAGGATGCGACGATTGAAGGTTTTTCCAATGAACAAACGACTTTTTAGCAACTCCGATGCGCATACCATGATGCGGAACGCAAAAGCAATCTTGCTGGTGCTTCTCAGTTCGGCACTGCTTGCCACGATCTTGCTGGTTGTCTTTTACCGCCCGGCAGCTTATCTGGCAGGATTGCCCATCCCCGCCTTGTTCTTTGGGTTTCTGTTCGTGAGCTACCTCGACAAGCGAGCCACCGCAAAGAATCTCCGTTTAGGGAATCAAACGACGATTCCATCCGCAGAAATCGAGATGGATATTCAATATGCGGGAATCTATACTTCGCTAATCCTAACAGTTCTGATGGCGATATCCGCCATCGTGATGGCAGCGACCATGGTGGACAATTGGTCGATTGTTGGCGCTTCCGCCGCGTTTATTCTCTTGTTATCCATATTTTATGTAGTCCCGTATATCCCGTTCTTCATTGCAGATGCGGAACAAGACGAACGAGAAAAGCTGGGGATGGAGACCGAAAAGAACACTCAGATCACGATCAAAGAATGAATCAAACAGCGAGGCTTTGTCAAATTCTCCGGTTACCGAGCGAACTCAACAAACGGCCCAACCATATCTGACATCCCATGCGAAAGTGGTTCGCCGGGCGTCGTGGAATGGCGGATTTCACTAGTCTTGTTTGGAAATTCCCTCGATGGACGACGGCTCTCTGGAGACGCAAAATAATCGCGGATAAATCGTGTTCGTTAATCGAGTAGCCGAGGGACAAAGTTCGATGCCTTCATTGCTAAACGTCGTGATCATCAAGCCAAGCAAGTACATGCCCGACGGGACCGTCGAACGATTCCGTCGCGGGTTCATGCCCAATAGCACTGTACCGCACGTTCGCAGCATGGTACCGCCAGAACTGGACCACGTCCCACTCAAGACGTACGCCATCGACGAGTACGTGTACTCCGATCTGGAGTACCTGAAGCTTCTTGAACCTACCCCAGGCGCCCACACCCTGGTCGTGTTGGTCGGCGTGCAGAGCCATCAGTTTCACCGAGCCCTTGATTTGGCGGCATTAGCGAGACAAAACGGGTGCATGGCAGTTATCGGCGGGCCGCACGTCATGACTTGTGACACCTCCATGCTCCAAGGAAACGGAGTAAGTTTCGCGCAGTGCGAAGCGGAACTAGTCTGGACGGATATATTGCAAGATGCACTCGCTGGCGAGTTGCGGCCATTATACGGAGCGGGATTGCGTTGGCAGGAAAAATTGGAGTCTCCGGTGTTGATCCCTCCCAATCGCTCGGAGTTAGCCAGATATATTGTTCCCATGTTGGGTGTTTACCCAGCTCGCGGCTGTCCCTTTCTCTGCAACTTCTGTTCCGTGACGATGATCGCCGGTCGAAAGATTCGCAGCCAAAGTATCTCGACTACAATGGCTAGTCTGCGGGCAGCCAAAGCCGCCGGAGTGAAAACAATCATGTTTACCTCCGACAACTTCAACAAATACCCGCAAGCTGAAGAGCTGTTGGGTGCCATGATCGAAGAACGACTCGGAATCAAGTTCTTCGTCCAATGCGACACTCAAATCGGCAAACAAGAGGACTTGGTCCAACTACTTGCCAAGGCCGGTTGCTATCAGATCTTTGTGGGAGTCGAATCGTTCGACCGCGAAACTTTGGTCGCCGCCAATAAGCGGCAAAATCGTCCCGAGGCATATCAGAACATTGTTCGCTTGTGTCGCGAACATGGCATTGGGTCGCACTTCTCGAACATCATTGGGTTTCCGCAAGACACCGAACGATCGGTGAACACTCACTTGGAAATCCTCCGCTCCATTGCACCGAATTGGGCTTCGTTTTATATCCTGTGCCCAATTCCTGGCACGGAACAATACGACACTTTTTTGGAGGAAGGCTTGATTACGGAACGCAATTTGGATCGCTTCGATACGACCTGCCTCACCTGGAAACATCCCGCGTTTTCTGCGTCCCGGATTTCGGAACTTCTTTATCACTGTTATCGAAAATTCACAACGCTCGGTCACAGTCTTCGCAATATCCGCCAAATCGTCACGACACACGGACGAGGGACACGTATGGAAAAACTTGGAAGCTTAGCAATGTCGTCGTTTATTCGTTACTGCGCCTGGCGGAAAACACATCCGATGTCTGGCGGTGTCATGCGAGTGAGCCTGGACCGCGCCAGTGCTTACGCCAGCCTGCGCAAGCGAACCTATGGCTATGATTTGGCTCCCTTGCCGCAAAGCCTCAAGCTCCTTGCGATCAATGAACCCACAACTCCACGCAGTCCAACGCTGGCGATCGCGACGAACGCAGCCGGCTAATTTCCTCGTGTTTTTGGTGTTGTACGATGATGCCGCGAAGTCTGTGTCGTTCATTCGACTGAATGGAGTGCGGCTCATCAAACAACTTACGGTGTCGACAAGCTCCCCCTAGCGGCACAGAAGCCTTTCCAACGACAAACCAATTGTCGCAAGTTTCGAGAACTCTTTATCCGGAACCAGGATCGTCCCTTCGTTTCAACGAAGCGAGTTTTCAGGTCCGACGAACACGCGCTGGCAACATTCACTTCGAGACACTCCGTCTCAAATCAATCATTCCAACTCGGCTTTATCACGCCATTTTTGCGCGGCGTCTTGGTTGGACGTGGACTCGTAGAATTCGATCAGACGTCGATACGCTTCGTTCCGCCTTCGTTTCGCTTCGCCGCTTGCGATCATTGAATCCGGAAACGTTGCCGATTCGATACCTTGCGCACCCTCAATTAATAATGCCTCCGCGTCGGCCTTCGCTCCCAATCGGAACTGCACCTCTCCAAGTGCACTGATGGCGTAATACGTGTTCCATGCTCCGGGAAAATGCTCGCGTCTCAGATCCACACATTCACGCAGCAGTGGCTCAGCCTTGCCCCATTGTTCCATGCGAAGAAATCCGATCCCCGCGCTGACCAACTGTCCAGCGAGAATTGGCGGCGTGACATTTGCGTCTCGTTGCTGTTGTATTTCCGCAATTGACCAAGCTTCAAATTTTTCTACTTTATGCCCAAGCATTAAATCTTCGAGCCATTCGTTCCGACAATCCTGAGCCACGCTACTTGGCAGCCGCAGCGTTAGCATTTCTTCCAATACGTGGATCGCACTGTCGAAACGTTTTGCTTCACGATAATTGATCGCCAAGTTGAGTAAACTCTCGAGTCGCTGTGGATTGTCAGGTTTCCAAACTCCTTCGCCATCCGCTATGACTTTTTCGAAGACTCGGATCGCTTCTTCGAATTCGCCATTTTGCCAATGCACAACCCCTAGCATATTGGCCTGCTTCAATGTCAAAACATGTTTGTCCCCGAATTCGCGACGAAAGGCCATCCAAGCTCGACGATAGAGCGGAGCGGCTTCGTCCCGTTTTCCCTGTCCATTTAGGACAGCAGCAAGATTGGCGACCACCATGTTGGTTCGGGGTGAATGGAATCCATCAAATTCTTCCGCAAGTTCCAGCGCATCGCGCACATAGACTTCCGCTTCGACATACTTACCTTGGTCGCTTAGTACTTTGCCTTGATTATTCAAGTTGATTGCTTTCTGCAAGGCGTCCGTTCTTGCATCGGTGGTAATGCCGCGCGCCGCAGCGCTTTTGGCGGCCCATGTCTCGGCTTCTTCTGCTTGGTTCAAGGCATACAAAAGGCCCGCCAAGTTGGAATAGGCAGCAACGACGTGAGTGTCGTCCGCTGGAAAGGCTTGCAGAATCACATCGCAAATTTCGCGACACAACTGTTCCGATTCCACCAAATCCAGATTCGATTCTAGCGAGTAAGCCAATGCCTGTTTCGAAATAATTGTATCCTTATGGACGTTCCCCAAGTGCTTATCTCGTAATTCCACGACTTGGCGATGTGTCGCAACAGCTCGGGGAAACAGGCCCAAACGCTCGAAAATCTGCCCGGTGTGGAACAACAGACTCGCTCGTACATTCGGTTGATCGATCAGATCGTGATCGATGGTTGCGAGAGCTCGATCCAGCAGATCTTGCTCCAACGTGCTGACGGCAACATTTGTAAAATTCACTTCCGCCAATGCGGACTGGAATTGTCGAAGTTGTTGATCATATTGCTCTCCCTCTAGGCCCAGGTATCGCAATGCGTCCTGGTATTGTTCGCTGATTAACAATCTAATTTTTTGCCCCATCGCTTGGGTGTCAATAGTTTCAAGTTGCGTGGCCTGAAACTTGGCGATTCGCTCAAGTTCATCAGCCTTCTTCTGAGTCGCCATTCGCGCCTCTTCCGCATTTTGTGTTGCTCGTTCTGCCAAGCCGCGTTGGCGTTCAGATTCGATTAGTGCCAGTTCCTTTTCGTTGGTCTCGTTTTTGGCCAACTGGGTCTGCTGATCAGCGACTTGTGCTTGGACGTACGCTTCGCGCATCCCCCACGTTGTACCAATGATTCCTCCGGTCAACGACAAAAACAGGACAGCGGCAAAGATCGAGGCATGGCGATGACGAACCAAAAACTTGCGGAGGCGATAGCCGCGACTGGGCGGGTGCGCCAAGACGGCGTCGCCACTCAAGAAGCGTTGGATATCCAAGCCAAAGTCGTACGCGGTCGCATAGCGACGGTCACGATCCTTTTCTAGCGCTTTGATGACGATCCAATCGAGTTCCTGGCGGAGTTGCGACGCCAACTGTGCTGACTCCAAACGACGGTTCTCGGAGATACTCTCGCGTGAGTCGGAATTTTGTAACCGAAGACTAGGTCGCATCGGCTCTACCTCGCGAATCTCTCGCAAGACCTCGTGGACGTCTTTCTTCTGACCGGGATTCTTGAATGGATGGCCACCCGTCAACAATTCGTAGAGCACAACGCCCAACGAGTAAACATCCGTCCGAGTGTCGATGTCGCGGCATCCAAAGGTCGCTTGTTCCGGCGACATGTATTGCGGTGTGCCCACGATGCCAAAACCGGTTTCGATCGTGGCCACTTCGTCCAAATCGCGAAAGGCCTTCGCCAAACCGAAATCGATCACCTTTGGTACGCCGAGGCCATCTTGTTCTGAAACCAAGATGTTGGCGGGCTTGAGATCGCGGTGAATGATGCCTTTCTGATGCGCGTGATGCAATGCCAAACACAAGCTATGGAATAATCGCAGACGCTCCGTCAGACTCAGCCGACGCAAGTCTGCGTATTCAGTGATTGGGACCCCACGCACCAACTCCATCGCAAACCACGGATTACCCTCTTCGGTCACCCCGCTATCGTAGATCGTGGCGATATTGGGATGATTCATCAACGCCAAGGCTTGCCGCTCCAAATCAAACCGAGCCAACGCGTGAGGGCTATTGAAGCCGACTTTGATCAGCTTGATCGCAACTTCACGTTGGACAGGGTGATGCTGCACCGCGCTCCACACGCTACCCATACCGCCAGACCCCAACATTTCGACCAATCGATAACGATCGGCCAATAAATGGGAGGTCGACTCATACCGCTCCGTGCGAACTCGGCGATCGGAGGATTCGCTCGCAGGCGTAAGAATCGCAAAGTCCTCCGTTCCTTCTGGAGCACCACCCACGCTCTTGGTGATCGCGTCGTCACCTTGGCTCGTTGCCTCTGATTGTCCGACCGCGTGATGGGGCCCAGCCAGCGAACTACCGTGATCGGGTTTGGTTTGGTTGTCGTTGTCCTCGGTCATTTCAAGTCAACCCATTGGCCTTGTGGTTGTTAATTTCGAATTCCGACAATTCTTGCGATGACATCTTAACACAAAGACTCCTCGCACGGATTTGGGTAGCGGTCCATTGATCGCCAGATGCGAATTCAGTTTCGTTGACAAGGTACCCTAAAGAACAACTCCCTGAGAGTTCCTCTTTGGCATCGAAAAGACCGCTGCGAATGGGATGGGGTCGCCTGTCGCTCGCGAATGTCGACCAAACAACTTGAGCGACTTTGGCTAGTGCTTTGTCAAACCTTGATTTACGGGGAGCCTCGCAATCCAAAGCGTGGTGCCACGTGGGAATATCCACGTTTGGGGAAATGCAGCTACAGGACTTCCTGACTTTGACAAAGCACGAGGCTCTGTCCCCAATGGGGTCTGCCCCTCTCCGGCCATGCCTTTTTGTCCGAAATTCTTACATGCCTCCGAAGGGTCAGCCCCCTTTGGGGACAGAGCCTAGTGACGATGAATCTTTGATGAAGTAGGGTTGTTCGATCGAGTGATTCTGCAAAACTTTATACGCGTTGAGCGGAGCGACTTGCGAGTATGACCAATTACTGGTCGAAAAGTTGTGGAACCCCGGGAACTTCCTCAGGAGAGACGAATGTTTGCTAAAGAACAGCTCCAAGCAAGTCTGCGTTATGAAGGCGGTTTTTCGCGACGATGGTTCTTGGCGTATTCCGGGGCATTAGCGTCAGTTCCGCTACTGGGTGTAACGCAGCGAGTCAATGCGTCGCTCCGCTTTTCCGCAAATCCGTTTACGCTTGGTGTGGCTTCGGGCGACCCGACTTCGACCGGTGTCGTGTTATGGACGCGGTTGGCTCCCGAACCTTTGGACCCGCTGGGTGGAATGCCGAACGAAGCGGTCGAAGTCCAGTGGGAATTGGCTGCGGACGATTCGTTCCGAACGATTTTGGCTTCCGGACGGGAGGCGGCCACTCCACAATTGGGACATTCCGTTCACGTTGAAGTCGAGGGGTTGCAACCGGATTGTTGGTATTGGTATCGATTTCGAGCTGGGGACGCGACCAGTCCCATCGGGCGGACCCGGACTTTTCCGGCGGCGGGGCAAACGCCCGAGCAAGTGAAGTTCGCCGTAACTTCCTGTCAAAACTACGAGCAAGGCCTGTTCACGGCTTATCAACAAATGGTGCAAGACGAATTGGACTTGGTGTTTCACCTTGGTGATTACATCTATGAATATGAAGCAGGCAAAAACGGTAAAGTGCGAACTCATGAAGGGGCGGAAATTCGCTCGTTAAGTGATTATCGAGTTCGTCACGCTCAGTACCGTTCGGATCAGCTCTTGCAAAGCATGCATGCCGTCTGCCCATGGTTGGTCACCTGGGATGATCACGAAGTGGACAATAACTATGCGGACGAGATCTCGGAAGAGCAGGGCGTCGATCCGGTCGAGTTCTTATATCGTCGCGCCAACGCTTACCAAGCCTATTACGAAAACATGCCACTCCGTCGCGGTTCTTTGCCGGCCGGCAGCGAGATGCAGCTCTATCGCGGTTCGTCGTTTGGACAGCTAGCCGAGTTTTTGGTCCTGGATACTCGGCAATATCGTTCCAACCAACCGAACGACGACAAACGCTCGCCACTGAACGACGCGTCGTTGGATCCCAAACAATCGATGTTGGGATTCCAACAAAAGAACTGGATGTACCAACAACTGATCGCTTCGCGGGCGACTTGGAATGTCTTGGCCCAACAGGTGATGGCCGGAATGGTCAATCGTTCCAACATGCCCGGGACGATCGCGTACTCAATGGATCAGTGGCCTGGTTATGCTGCGGAACGAATGGAGATTGTCCGGTTCTTGCAAGAACGACGCATTGCCAATCCGGTGGTTTTGACTGGGGACATACATTCGAATTGGGCCAACGAACTTCGCGTCGATGACCGACAGATTGATGCTCCCGTGGTCGCCACCGAGTTTGTGGCCACGTCGCTCTCGAGCGGAGGCAACGGCATGGCCGAGCCCACTGGTTTGTCGAACCTCTTGGCCAACAATCCGTGTGTCAAATTCCACAACACTGAACGGGGCTACATTCGCTGCACCGTTACCCCCGCACGGTGGCAAGCCGATTACATGTCCGTCAGCGACGTTCTGCAACCCGGAGGCACAACGAGCGTCCGCTCGTCCTTCGTAGTTGAGGCCGGAGATCCGACGATCAAGAACGCTTAACGAATATTGGTAATTCGCGATAGGCCGCACAATTGCCGTCTGTCCCCAAAGCTCCCTCGACTTGCAGAAAGTTGACTGTCCCCAAGATTTCGACGGTCCCCAAGATTTCTTCCCAATCCGGAAGGTGAGCGTCTAATGTTGCGTGTGTCGCCCTGGGCTGTTGACGTCGTCCTTCGCGATAGTTGACTGTCCCCCGCGCGGTTGTTGACTGTCCCCCGAGCGATAGTTGACTATCCCCCGCGCGATAGTTGACTGTCCCCCGCGCGATGGTTGACTGTCCCCCGCGCGGATGTTAACTGTCCCCCGCGCGGATGTTGACTGTTTCCCCGCGCGGATGTTGACTGTCCCCCGCGCGGTTGTTGACTGTCCCCCGCTGCGCGTTGTGGTGGATGGTATTCGGAGACATTCAACTTTATTTGAGTTCCCGCGAACGAAGACGGGGACGGACCACCGGGCAAGGGAAACAGTGGCCCCCGCCGGAACGGTCTCAAACGCTGAAATTAGGCTAATTACCCTTGCGGGCAGTCTACATTGGCCCAAGGGACGCGAGATAATGGCGATCAAACGCAGCCACGACACTCTCGAGGTTTGAATATGGCCCAGGGGAATATCCGATATCCTCCATGCCCAGTTGAGTGCGCTCGCAGACATCCCAGTCCTGGCGGTTAGTTAAGTCCCAGAAACGGACTGCCCGACTCGGATCAAATCTCGGACGGTCACGGTCACCACGTTGGAATAGAAATTGACAAACGACTTCCGTTTCTCGAACGCTAAGCCGCTGCAATCGATGAATCAAGACATAATCGGGATGAACGCTGAGGAAGACATTTGGAAAAACCGTGTAGTACGACACTTGAAGTTGTTGCTGTGGATCAAGCGAGGGAATCGCAGAACCAACCAACTTGCCATCTTCGGACATCGTGCCGCATCCTGGCGCCAACTGCATCGGACCACCCAGGATCGGACCACTAACCAATCCGTTAGAAGAGCCAAGGTACGGCGTCAAACGATTTAGAGCCGGGTGAACCGTAGGGCAATGGTAGCACTCACTGTAGTTTTGAAACAACAGCTTCCAGTTGGCTTTCACAACATATTTCAACTCGGCGGCAACGACCAATTCGCCCAATTGCCAGGCGGCGAATACATCGGCCAGCGGCTCCAAGAATTCAGCTGCCGAGTTTTGTGGTGCGAGATTGATCCAGAGAAACCCTGCGACGACCGATGAAGGAATCTCAAGCAGACCAAAGTCTTTTGTCTCAAAACCTGGGACATTTTCCATGTTTGGAGCGGCTCGCAAGCAGCCTTTTCGGTCATAAGTCCATGCGTGATACGGACATTGCAAGCGTTGACCGACCGACGAACATTCTTCCGGCGTCACCAACAAGCTACCTCGGTGGCGACAAACATTCCGGAACACTCGCCGAATATCGTCATCACCGCAAACGGCTAATAACTGCTGCCCGTCCCAAACGAACGGTTGAACACCATTTGCTCCTAGTTCCTCAACACGACCAACGCAGATCCAGTGACGCTGGAAAATTTGGGAAGACTCTCTCTCCCAGACTGCCGCCGAAGTCACGTACTCGCGTTTCAACCCATACTGCCCGAATGCCGACCGAGTTTTTTGTTCCATCAGATATTCCTTCGAGTTCAAACCTTTTCAATCCAGATTGCAACATCTAACGTGTCCTGAAGCCGATCAGGTACAGCTTCAATCGAGTGACATGATTGCCTTGTCGTGCGAACATGTCATCATGGGCGGTCAGTTCTCGTTCTTCCAAAATCAAGGAGTATATTGCCGCCCCCTTGGAGAGTTCAAACCAGTTCGAATGCCAACTTCGCGAACACTTCCAGTCCTCCGATTCTGCTTTCCGACAGAGTTGCTCGACCAGATGTTCCATTACCTGCTCGGTAGTTGCAGATTTCGTGGCAACCCCGAGCGAATAGTTCGCGAACGCGCGTTCATTGTCTGATCCGCTTGGTCGTGAACTAGCATAAATGTGTGCTGTAGGATCAAGATCGGTCAGCCATTCATCTAGCTCTTGGTCGTCGACATAATATACCGGAAAGCCGACAATCACTGATTCGTGAAATGAAACGAGATAGGGAAAAGTCAAACAGGCAATGAACACAAATGCAAGCAAGTGTCGGAGACTCCAGTGAGTTGGTGGCGACATTTGTTTTGTTCCTCGATTTGAGTTCGAAACGGGCTGTTCAACTTTCATTAGCCACGGAATCACCGGTTATGACTTTGCCTGTATGCAGACGCAAACAACGCGCGGCCGATTTCTCCAGATTCAGTATATCAAACTCCTGCAACCAAGTTAGTGAAGATTCAACCTATCTTGGGTCAATGGATATGAGTACTATCCGCGGCGAACCGTTGCTGCCGCGTCAGCTACTCCGATTTACCGGTTCGACAGACTCTAAGCCCTAGTCGTCGGCACAAGGCGCGGAGGACAGACAACCGTGACGCTGGGGGACAGTCACGTTGCGCAAGTCGTCACGCAAGTGGACCGTCTATGCCAATTCCTGGGACGATGGGCCGCGGGGACAGTCAACCTCCACTTATCGGAAAGTGACGGAATGACAGCCAATTCCCGGTCGGACATCCCACCAAAAAGTACCTTCTTTTCGCGCAAAAGAACAACGTTGCGTCTGCCGCTATGGTCATCAACGAAAAAGTTGTCGGAACGTCGACCAACCTCCAAACAATGGCGCGATCATTGCGTGGAATTTTCTCGCAACGTCCCCGTGAATCGGAGCGTTTATTTAATTCGGAGTTGTCGAAAATGCATAGCGAATGCCGAGTCATGGCTTCGCCTAGACTGCAACGACCTGTTTCAACGCGTTGACTTCGTTCAATCGCACATTATCGTTCCGGCACCTGTACGCGATGGATCTGAAGCGTTGGCCGAAACACAATATGGACTCAATGAACCCAGTTGCCTCGATATTCAATCGTTGCAAAATCGGAACAACTTCGTCGGGAATGAAGCCGCTGCCTCCCGGCCTTTGTTGGCGACCAATCAAATCCAGCAAAAGCAAATATTTGGTTAACGGAATCCGAACGGCCCCTCGCTGGCTGACTCGCCGACTTCGTGGTCTAGCGACTTGTTCTTCCATGTCAACGGTCTCGCAGTGGGCTTCACTTCGTTGGCCATCAATCTCGATTGGGCTAAGCCAGCCGCTGCATTGGTGCTCGAGACGCTCCCAACGCGATGTGTCTGACCCTGAGTCGAATCGCAAAATGATTTGACTTCCATCTTTCGTCGCCACATGGACCCTTAGATCGTCAAAACGATCTTTTGCACCAGTGTAGTCGGAGTCTTCGATCGAATCAGCTAGTCCTGCGCGGATAGGGTTTAGATCCACATACATCATGCAGCGCAGCATTGATGCTTCATCAACCAATACATGTGCCTTGTAACGTTGCTGCCAAAAATGTCCCTCCATGTCATCTTCCAGGTTCGCGCGCTTCGCGATATGCTGCGCATAACTTCGCATCCACCAGCTGATGTCGGATAATTGAAGTCGCAGTTTTTCCACCAGTTCAGAGTCGTCTACTATGGCCTGTATCTGTGCTGGTGTAGGATCGACAATATTGCCAGTGCGATCGGTTCTGGGTGTAAGCGTGAGCCAGCGTCGCGCGATCATTTCCGGAGTCCACTGCCGAGCAATATCGGGTCGAGACCGCAACACCATGTGTGTGTGATTCCCCATGATGGCGTAGGTCAGAACTTCAATTGCAAAAACGGATGCAAGATGCAATAGTCGGGCGCGAGACCATTCCCGCCGATATTCGCAGTCTGCTCCTGTGATCGGGTCAATTCCGCAGAGTACAAGCCGGCGCACGCACCGATTCCAAGTGTGCACCACCTGAATTACAGAAGGATCAATAGAATTCTTACGGGCTTTTCGGGCCATGAGTTGGGATTCCTAACAATGCTGGCCAGCCACCTCGGCGTCATTGACGAAGAAAGCTGCATGACAAACTGCCACCGAATCCCATCGGCAACCACACTTAATCGTTCGTACTGTATCAGATAGTTTGCGTCATTGCAAGTTTTTTTTCGGTCGTACAAAAGAATTTGCGGGTCCGTGTCTTGCCCTTTGTCATATGGCCGCCTTGCATTCGATTTTGTGCCACGAACCTCCGACTGTCCCACTCCGAACAATTGACTGTCCCCCAAGGCTCACGACCTGTACAACGGGGTAGGTAAAAGGCCAGTGCCAGCACCTCGTCAGTCGCCGTTGGTTCGTCTTTAAAACGCGTTTTTAACGCACCGTACGTAAAAGTTGTCTGTCCCCAATCGGATTGTCTCACAACGTAGAGTGGTGTTTGTCCCCATTGGCATTGGTATGTTTGCCTGGTGTCTCTGTCCCCATCTCGGGTAAAGTTGGATTTTCGGGACTCATAGGTCAACTTCCCAAATGCAAAGGGGTGTCTGTCCCCACGGGTATTGTTAGGTTGCTCCGGTGTCTGTCCCCAGGTTGGGATTGCGTACGGGAGTAGTAGACTAACAGCAGGGGACATACACGTGAGCGCACACCGACATATGAACATACTTGGGACGATGGAAAACTTGCCGAATCGAGCTTGGGTCAAAATGGCCATCCGCGAGATTCATGCGGATTTTCAGCGCAGTGCTGAGACGCACATGGTGCGAATGCGATTGCCCGCGACGCCCCAGATTTGTTTGTACTTGAAAGACGAATCGACTCATCCCAGCGGCAGCCTCAAACATCGACTCGCTCGGTCCCTGTTCTTGTACGGATTGTGCAATGGCTGGATTCGTCAAGACACGACAATTATTGAGGCCTCCAGTGGCTCGACGGCCGTCAGCGAAGCGTATTTTTCCAGACTCCTTGGACTCCCCTTCATTGCCGTGATGCCCCAATCTACCTCGCAAGAGAAAATTAAATTGATCGAGTTCTATGGCGGGCGTTGCCATTTTGTGGACAACCCCAGCCAAATTCGGGCCGCCAGCGCTGAACTGGCTCAGCAAATCGGTGGGCACTTCATGGACCAGTTCACATTCGCCGAGCGAGCCACCGATTGGCGAGGCAACAACAACATCGCGGAAAGCCTCTTCCGACAGTTGGAACTCGAGCCCGATTGCAACCCCGTCTGGGTGGTCGTGGGAGCAGGAACTGGGGGCACGTCCGCAACGCTTGGCAGATTCATCCGCTATCACGGACGCGATACGAAACTCTGTGTCGTCGATCCTGACCATTCCGTCTTTTTCGATTGTTACCGGGCCGGAAAACCGGGAACCTCGGCAACGCCAGGCACTCTAGCGCAAAGTTCACGAATCGAAGGCATCGGGCGTCCGGTCGTCGAGCCGTCTTTTATTCCCGAGATCATTGACGCAATGATTCAAGTTCCGGATCGCTGGAGCGTGGCCGCGATGCTGTTCTTGGAAGAATGGCTCGGCCGCCGAGTCGGACCGTCAACCGGAACGAACTTGATCGGCTCCTTGGAACTCGTTCACCAAATGCGCCAACAAAGCGAGACGGGCTCGGTAGTCACCCTGATCTGTGACTCCGGAGATCGCTATGGCCACACCTTCTATAACGACGAATGGCGACGCGCCCACGGACTCGATTCAAAAACGGAATTGGATCAACTCCGGCAATTCGTCCACTCGGGAATCGGTAGCCCAGGCTGCCAAACCTATCGTCGCGATCAAGCGATAATGTCATGAATGATGTGTCCATAGTCGATTTCGAGCCGTTTGCGACCAGGGATGTTTAATTGGGTGGAATCTTGCCCCAACAAATGCAACGTAGTCGCGTGAATGTCCGTTACGTAGTGAGGGTTTTCAATGGCGTGGAAGCCTAACTCGTCCGTCGCACCGTGAACGTAGCCTGGCTTGACGCCACCGCCCGCCAGCCAAATCGTAAAGCCATGCGGATGATGATCTCGTCCGGTTCCCGCTTGATTCAATGTTGTCTTTTCTAGCGCGGGCGTCCGCCCAAACTCCGTGGCACACACCACCAAGGTTTCGTCCAGCATCCCTCGTTGTTTCAAATCGCGAATCAAACCAGCCAATGGCTTGTCCACTCGGCCGCAACATTTGGCGTGCAAATCCTTTATATTCGAATGCGAATCCCACTCGCCATAGTCACTCAAATAAACCAGCGTGTACCGTACGCCACGTTCCGCCAGTCGCCGCGCGGTCAACAATCGCCGACCGTAAAGCTCCGTCGCGGGATCATCCATTCCGTACAGGGCCAGCGTCTCTGGCGTCTCGTCGGTCAGCCCCAAAACTTCAGGCGCCGACATTTGCATGCGATACGCCAGTTCGTAAGCGCGAATCCTTGCCTGCAGTTGGGCATCGTCCGGATGTTCGACCGCCGACAATTGATTCCAGCGATGTATCAGTTCGAATTGGGCTTGTTGCTCCGCTGCCAACATGTCCGACGCCCGACGACCAAACGGCAATGGATTCGCAGGATCTAACGAGAGTTCGACACCCGCATGCTGCGGCCCTAGGTAATTGGCGTCAAAGTTCCGCTTGACGCGATTGTCACTGTATTTGCCGAGAAACACAAACTGCGGCAAGTTTTCATTCAGCGAACCCAAACCGTACGAAATCCACGAGCCAATACACGGCTGTTGCTCATCAAGCGAATGCCGACCGTTTTGAAATTGAAATTCCGCGTTGTGATCGTTGTCCGTGGTGTACATCGAACGCACGATACACAAATCGTCCACGACTTGCGCCAGATTCGGCAACCAGTCACTCACCCAGGTACCGTTCTCACCGTATTGCTTGAAATCAACTTGCAGTGGCATGATCGTGGAAACCACTTCACGATCCATGCCAACGACACTGCGCGAGCGTTCCCGATAAATGGGCAACTTTTGCGGATTGGGAAGGCCCGTTTCTTCAAAGGTCTTGCCGGCAAATTGATTAAGTAACGGCTTCGGGTCAAACGTCTCCAAGTGACTGACACCCCCCGATAAAAATATCCAAATCACGTTCTTAGCTCTGGCTCTTGATTTGGTTACCACCGAAGAAAGTGGACCATCGCCCATCTCTTGCCGTACGCTGGCCCACCCACTTTGGTTCAAGAGCGACCCCAAGGCCAACCCGCCAAACCCCATTCCTAAATCGACCAAGTGTTGTCGTCGATTGGTTCGTCCACAAAATGCGGTTCTATGTTTCGACATAAGCTACCTCAACGGATCGTCAGGAAATCGTTGTGACTAAACAGACTGATTGTCAAATTCTCGCGAGCACGCTGCGCCGGAATGGTGGCTGCAGGCACCACGGCAACAGGCGGTGTGCCGACTAATTCCGACTCGGAGAGTTTCGAGAATTGCTCCGTTTGCGTATTGAGAAACTCAAGGGAGATTAACAGCTCACTGGCCGACGGACCGCGACTCAGGACTCGCCAGAATGCTTCTTGAACAAAGCGTTCGTTCTCCGACGCCTGGCTTAGCGACGGGGCCTCCGGTGTCACCTCCAACTCGGCGGAAATCCGTTGAGCCAATTCCCGACCGTATTTCAACACCAATTCACTGTTGGTCAAAGCGAGAGCTTGTTGAGGCAGGACGGTTGAGTTCCTGCGATAACATTCGCCAACGCAGGGGCCATCAAATGTATTCATGAATGTCATCTCGGCCTCGCCATGAATCGTGAAGTACAGACTTCGCCGGGGCGATTCGTGCCACTGAGAAACCTCGATGTCGGCTCCACCTTGACTGACATCGATCACACCGGTCGCCGCCAAGATACTGTCGCGCACCACTTCGGCTTCCATCCGAAGCGGAAGTCGCCGCCAATAATACTTGTTTTCTTTATCGAGCGTCATGCCTTCGTGATTTGCGAGAACACGGGACGAACGCTGGTAAGCGGCGCTGGTCATGATGACTCGGTGCAGATGTTTCATGCTCCAGTTATTATCCATGAACTCGACGGCCAACCAGTCGAGCAACTGCGGATGTTTCGGCAGCTTGCCCTGAAGGCCGAAGTTGTCAGGCGTTTCCACCAACGCTTGGCCAAAATGCCTGAGCCAAATGTGATTCACGGCGACTCGCGCGGTTAGCGGATTTCTGCGATCCACGATCCAGCGAGCCAGCGCGGTCCGTCGACCGGTACTGGTCGCTGGATATTGGGGCGACAGTGGCGTGTAGTCCGTCCCCTGAGACGCCAGCCCCGCTTGAGCCGTCGACACTGCGGCACTGGCTGTATCCAATGCCTGTTGCGCTACGGCAACCGCCGCTTTCAGCGCCGCCGCGGTTTCATCGGTGGCCGCGTGAGTCTGATGTTGAGCGAGCACCAGTTGTTGCCGCGCGATCTGTTGGGCATGGTGGGCAACTTGATAAGCGAGTTGCTTTTCGCTGCGATTCGCGTGTCGGGCCATTTGTTCGGGGTTGCCTAACGATCTGTAACGCGCGTCATCGGCGGCCATTCTCGCGACCAATGATTCCGTGGCGGCTTCCGCAACCTTTTGGGCCGCCATAGCAACGTCCAGTTCCAAGCGAGCCGCCCACAACTTCAATTCGGCTGCGAGTATCGTATCCGACGCGTCGCTCGAAGTTGGCACAATTGCTGCTTGCCGAGTTTGCTGCAATTCAGATTCCGCCAGCTCAACGGTCGCTTGTGCTTGAATCACTCGGGCTTCGGCGGCTTCTTGCTTCGTTTGTGCGACGCGAGTTTCTTCCTCCCGCCAGAAAATTTGAAGTCCTGGATAAGACGCTTCTTTCGGCAAATCTACAGGTTCCAGCGCGAACTCGCTCCATGTGAATCCGATGGGAGGGTGCGGCGCCATGGGTTCGCGATCAGGAATTTTATTTCGAGCATCGCCGCCCAGGAACATGTAAGTTGCCGCGTCCATTTTTTCATCAAACACTCGAATCGCACCGCTCGAAATCGGCCCATACGATAGAGCGTAGACGTATTTTTGAAACGGCCCAGGATCAGGCTCGCCGGCGATTCGCTCATGGCGAAGTTCTAATGGCTCGAAGAACGCGCGAAAGCGAAAGTAATCTTCATGCGTGATGGGGTCGTATTTGTGATCGTGACAATGCGCGCATTGCATCGAAAGCCCTAGAAACGCGCGAGACGTGTGTTCGACGTTGTCTTTCATCCAAGTTTCGTAGTTCCACTTGTACCAATTTCGTACTAAGAATCCGGTAGCGACTACGTTCGCGTGATCGGTCGGAGTCAACTCGTCTGCGGCCAACATTTCCACGACCATTCGGTCGTAACCTTTGTCTTCATTTAGCGAGCGAACGATCCAATCACGCCAGCGCCAAATCTGGGGGTAGGAGTTCATAACGTCGGGCACCGAGCGTCGCCCGTACCAATCCGAATATCGCCACACGTCCATCCAGTGCCGCCCCCAGCGTTGGCCGTACTCGGGGCGATTCAACAATTCGTCAATCAATGCTCGATACGCTTCCTGTGAGTCATTCGCGATAAACTGTTCCACTTCTGATTTGGACGGTGGAATTCCGAGCAGATCCAAATAGACACGACGAACCAATGTCACAGCGTCGGCTCTTGACAACGGCGCGACCTCCGGGCGGTCAATCGAGTTTTCCAGAATCTGATCGACCGGATGGATACTGGCGCTATCGGCCGTTAGATCGCCGCGTTCCGGCGCTTGAAAGGCCCAATGGCTTAGGGGATCGGCTTGCGGTTGCTCGTTTGCAGGAGCCGTCGCGCCGTCGTGAATCCACTGCCTGATCAACTGGATTTCCGTGGCCGATAGCGGACGCCCTTCCGGTGGCATCCGCAGGCTTGGGTCTTCCTGTTGGATACGAGCGATCAGATCGCTTTCATCTGGGGTTCCGGAAACAACGACTGGATCGCGAGTCTGGTCGTCCAGCATCGCGGCCACGGTATCGAGGCGAAGGTCGGCTTCTTGTTTGAGGGCACCATGGCAGGCGAAGCATCGTTCTTCGAGAATCGGTTTGATGCGAGTGATGTACAACTCATCCCCGAACTCATCGGCGAACAAGAGGTCACTCGCATTGGTTGCAATAAAAGCGCACCACATTCCAAGCCAAAATCGCGTAAACGCCAACGAAACGAAGTTGGCAGTACCCAAACGCTTGGTGAGCGATCGTCGGTTCAAGGTCACAGCGTCGGCAACTAGCGCGACGCGAAAAAAAAAGCTATTTACAGGACCGGGGCGGGACATCGACATCGGATGATCCGTGAATTCGAGGCGGGAAGCCCACCTCCAACCATGTCGCGCAAGCAAACCGAGCGGAGCAAATCGCCAGAGCGGGTTCGCCGATTATATCACAATGCGAACTCGGCGTGTTGCGGCATTGCCCTCAGCGGGCCCGAATTCTGCTCATGCTTACCGCGACATCAATCGTTCCCGCGTGGACCACAACCCAGCCGATGGAGTGCTAATATAAAAGACTTCTTCGCCGTCGGGCATGGTGTTCCACCCTTCACGCATGCGCGACGGATGGTAGCGTTCCAGCATTTCGTTGACGTCCGCGTATTCGTAGTGCACGCTTTCGATTTCGGACTTCGACAATTTCCCGGGAGCGTAACGAATCGTGAACCGGCGGTCACTGGTACCATGAATCAAATGAGCCGTACCATGGGCGGTTTCTCGCATGTCGGCGTTCTGTTTGTAGAGTTCCAGGATCTCGGTCCGCGGTCGGTAGCCGTATTTTCGGATCAAGGCTTCTACTTCAGGTTGTTCGCCGAACCGCTCGACGCCTGGGGCAATGACCAGCAATTCGCCACCGTCGGCCATGGCCATCCGAGTTCGATAGACGGCTTTGTTGGCCACCCAAGTCGCGCGAAATTCATCGGCTTGCATGACCGCCACGATTTTCTGGACGGGCTTGTCGAACATCGTGATGTTCTGCGAGCGGCTGGCGCGGGCCGCCATCAGATAAGTTTCTAAGTCATCGCCAACATAAACGCCGGTATGGACTAAGTTGTTGTTCGCATCGCGAGCCATCACCACTTGAAAGTAGACATCTGGAAGGTTCGAAAGGAATTGTTCCTCGGCCCAGTTGTAGCAAGCGCGAAGTGGCGTGATCAGTTGTCCTAGATTATTTTCGCAGCCGTAAACGCCGGCCGCCATATGCGATGCACAAATCGTCTCTTTGCCACCTAACCCGATAAAGTAATTCTTGTTGTGATTGGCGAATCCCAAGACTTCGTGCGGCACGACGTGTCCGATGTTGATGATCAAATCCCATTTTTCGGTGACCGTCATTGTATTGATTTCGACCGGGATCTCCCAATCGGCAATCCCGCCGGTCGTTTCCGAAACCAAATCGCCGGGGATCGTGCCCAGTTTCGTAACGCCCTGCTTCCAATCATGAGCATGAATCCGAGCATGCGGAATCGAGCCGAACATCCAGCGGTTCTCGGCTTCCGTGTGTGGAATGTGTTGACCCAACGTTGGGATCACGTGTGTGTCGCAGGACGCGGGCAACAAGTTGTAAATGGTTTCGGTGATCCAACCCGCACCGGAATGGGCTCGCGTCAGATCCGGCGGCAACAACAAGACTCGGCGGAATTCACATCCCAATCGTTGCCGAGCCTCGTCCAAGGTTCGTTGGCACATCGCTTCAATTTCGGTGCGGGAAATCTGCGGCGCTTCTTGCTGAAACCAGGGCATGGGGGTGGCTCTTTCTCACGGAGATTTATCGGTTTATTGGTCAGCGTCCTATGGCCAACCGGATAGATATTAGAACGGCCAAACGTTACCTTATCCAGTACGCGCAAGCCCCCTGGTTGTAAACTTGCAAGGAGCAATGCTCATGGCTGCCAAAAAGTCCGCGAAATCCAAGTCCAATCAACGAACACCAAAACATTCTATGTCGTCGGGTTCGCTTCATGGTTCGGAGAGACGTGTCCCGCCGAAGAAGGCATCGCCGGACAAGCGGACGCTTCGAGCGAACGCGGAGGGCGATACGCCATTGACACTCGATGAAGCCTTGGCGATCGTCCAAGCCGCTTCGCCTGCCAAACGCTCGTCGATACGGGCGACCAAAGCTGGGCAGCGACCGTCAAGTTCGCGATCAAGTACGTCGGCGGCTATGGCTCCGACGGTCGAGAGTGTTGGCATCGCTCGCGAGAATTTGGAACATCATCAAGATGAGACACTTCAGCAGCGGACCGTTGAGTACACGGCGGTTATGAAACTGCTCAAGCAACGCGGAGTCGCTGCAGCGCGATCGTCGACAGCGAAAGCAAAAGGACGAGCGGTTCGCAGTGGTACACCGGGGGTGCGGGTTGCGGCGCGAACCGTGGCCAGTCCCTTGCAGGTTTTTGCCGAGGGCGACTCGTGGTTCGATTATCCGGTGCCGTTCTTTGGAGGCGGCGTGATTCCACGACTTCAGAAACGCCTGGGAGTTCCGATCCTCAATCTCGCGAAGGCTGGCGATGAAGTCCGAATGATGTTGGGAGTCAAGCAACGAGAGGTGATTGCGAAGCAATTGCGAAATGGCTGTCCGGCTGGTGGAGCTTGGGACGCCATGTTGTTTTCGGGTGGTGGTAACGACATCGTCGGCGAGCCCATGAGCTTGTGGATCCAAGATTTTCGCCCGGGGATTTCTGCCATGGACTTCATTCACCAGAGTCGTTTCGCGGCAGCACTGGCGATTGTCCAAGCCGGCTACGAGGACTTGATCCAAATGCGAGACGACTTGAGCCCAGCGACGCATTTGGTCTTTCACGCGTACGATTTTGCGATTCCGGATGGTCGGGGTGTCTGCCATTTGGGACCGTGGTTGAAGCCGACATTTCAACTGCGTAAGTTCCCGAACACCAACTCCGTCGCGGCCGAAGTTGTCAAGGCAATGTTGCAACAGTTTGCGGTGATGCTGCAGAAATTGACTGCCAATCATCCACAGGTGACGTTGCTCCCGACTCAAGGTACATTGCGAGCCGCAGCTAGTAGTTGGCACAACGAATTGCATCCTTCCGCGGCAGGATTTGATCAAGTCGTTCAAGTTTTTTATCAGGAACTGACTCGAACGTTTTCGGATCGTATCCCTAACTGATCAATCAACAGAATTCTCGTAGGAATAGAATGACTATGAAGAGTGTATTCATCCGTGACCGTACGTTCCGAAATGCGTGCGACTACGGCGTGGCGCGGAATGGTTTTGGTTGGTTGGGTTTGGCGTTGGCCATTGCCTTGTCATTTGCCGGGAGCGCGGCCAGCCAAGAGCCCAACGACCCGCCGGGGGCCACTCAAGCAGAGTCATTTCGCCGTATGGCGCCGCGTAAAGACAAAAACATTTTTTCGCCGTTGGGTTTGCCAACTCCCAATCGTGTTCGCACGGCGGCTGGGTTACCAGGCCCGGATTATTGGCAGCAACAGGTTGATTACCAAATGGATGTGACGTTGGATCCCGACGCCGAGACGATCGAAGCCAAGGCGACCGTCACTTACACAAACAACAGTCCCAATCCTTTGGACCTGTTGTGGTTGGGCTTGGAGCAGAACATTTTTCAAGACGAAAGTTTGGGATGGAAGGCGTCGCAACCCGATGGACGAGTTCAAAGCCGCGGTCGCATCAACGGTGGGTACAAGATCGACTATGTTCGGACCGGTGATCAGCCGCTCACGTTAACAGTCTTCGATACGTTGGGGCGACTGGACTTGCCCGTTCCGATTCCGGGTCATGGTGGGCAGTTTGTCTTTGAGATCGCATGGTCGTTCAAGATTCCGGAGGATGGGATCAATCGGCACGGTATCCGTCGAGTTGAGGCGGGTAAAGTATTTCAATTGGCGCAGTGGTTTCCCCACGTCTGCAAATACGATGATGTACACGGCTGGAACGTGTTGCCGTATCTGGGGCAAGGCGAGTTCTACACCGAATTTGGAACCTATGAGGTAGCGATCACGGTACCGCGTGGTCAGATCGTTTTAGCGACAGGTGAGTTAACGAACGCGGCCGAAGTATTGACGATTGAGCAATTGGAAAGATTGGCATCGGCGGCGGGCAGTCGCACCACCGTGGTCATTCGCGGTGAAGATGAAATCGGCACGGAGGCGGCCATTCCACCGGGGGACGGTCCGTTAACTTGGCGGTTCAAAGCCGACCAAGTTCGCAGCTTTGCTTGGACTTCCTCGGTAGCGACCATTTGGGATGCGGCAGCCGTGCAGTGGGACGATGGCTCCGCGGTCCTGGTGCAATCCGTCTACCCGATAGAAGCGAAAGAAGCCTGGTCCGAAAGTACGCAAATGTTGCGGCATTCGATCATGGAATACAGCGAGCAGTGGGTCCGTTATCCTTATCCGACGGCCACCAATGTGAACGGCAATCCTTCGGGGATGGAGTATCCCATGATGTTGTTTTGTAGTGGCGATAATGATCGCGATTGGCTATTTCAAGTTACGTCGCATGAAATCGGACACACTTGGTTCCCAATGATGGTCAACACGGATGAGAGAAGGCACGCGTGGATGGACGAAGGGTTCAACACCTTCATGAACAACTACGATCGGATCGAGGTGTTTGATGAAGCCATCTATGGTGCCGAGACACCTCGACCTTTGCGACCGGTATCGTTGCGGCAATTTGGTCGGTTCAATTCGAATCGCCGGAACCCACCGAGCAAACTGCCGATTGATCAAGTGGATCCGAATTTGGTAGCTCGGTTGGCATACGGGAAGCCTGGGGCAGGCTTGCAATACTTGCGAGAAGAGTTGCTTGGCCCAGAACGATTCGATGCAGCTTTCAGGCACTACATTCGAGCGTGGGCATTCAAGTCGCCGCAACCGGCCGACTTTTTCCGTTGCATGGAAAATGGGACTGGAATGAATCTCGATTGGTTTTGGCGCGGCTGGTTTCTGGAACACCTCTCGTTGGATCAAGCGATTGGAGAGGTCTTCGAAGATCCAGACGCATCGTCGGCCGAAATAACCGTCCTGAATCTGGACAATATGGTCATGCCAGTAACGATTGAAATCGAGTTTGAAGATGAAACTAAGAAGCGAATTTCATTGCCGGTTCAGGTGTGGCATTATACGAATCGTTGGACATTTCGTGTGACAACCGAGGGCAAAACGCTTCGGCAAGTGATGGTCGATCCGGATCGTCGTTTGCCCGATGCTCGCCGGACGAATAATCGATGGCAGCGGACCGTTGCCGAAGAGGAGGCGGCGAGCGAGGAAGACGAATAGAAAGTCGTCCGAAGACCCCCGCCAGTTCAAAAGTGATTTGAACTTTCTTTGGGACGTTGCTTTGGCGCCGAGTTACGTTCGTTCGACTTCGGACACCAACTCGGGAAGGACTTGTAGGGTGCGGTAGACGACACAATAACGTTCGGTCAGCTCCACCAGTTTTTGCACGGAGGCGTCCGGGGCGTCGGTACTAAGTTCAAAACGGAGTGTTATCTTGGTTAGGCCGACGGGAGCTTGGCGGTTGACGGCCAAAGTGCCACAAAAATCGAGATCTCCGATGGCCGTAATTGCAGCCGAACGCAACTCGATTTTCATCGAATCGGCGACTGCCCCCAAGGTCACTCCGGCGCATCCGGCCAAGCCCGCCAACATCAATTCGACCGGACAGATCCAGCTTCCGTCGCCGCCACCCATGGCGTGCATTCCCACGGGGTTGAGGCCTAACGGTTCGACCACTTGGCACGACAAATGTTCCGGGTTCACCACAACACGCGCCCTCAATTGGGTTTGGGCCATCGCCGAGTTCTGCTGGTAGGTTGTCTTGAGCGCCAATTGGGCTTGCTTGATTTCGCTGGCGGTTTGCATTTTGTATCTCCTAGGCGCGCGGGAACTGGCTTCAAAACCGAAGCGCCCTATCGTATCCGCAAAGACTCTGGGAGTTGAGGGGCCAAGCGTTCGTTGTGATCGTAGAGATTTCACCTTGAGTGAATCTGAAAAAGCTGCTATCAGAACGGAGCGTTGTCATGATTCGGCAACCGCCAGTGGGGACTTGGAGCCAATCCCAACAGGGGCTGACGGGCTCTGGCGATGCGGTGATGCAACGACAAATTTGACGACGCCTCCAAAGGGCCAGACTCCTTTGGGGATAAGCTCATAACTGAGGCAAGTACGTGGCCGTTCGACTCCCTGAAGAACATTTGGTTGAAAACTTGGCGAGCTCGATTTTCTTCGAGTTACCGGCGATCCTCAGGAATCGGCCACTGTTGGTCGTGTTTTTTACTTGGTGCTTGCTTTCGACCGCTAGCGGATGTCGACTGTGGAATCTGAGGCAAGAAGAGAAGAACGCTAGCCAATACCCGCAACTGGCGAATCCGCTGTACGTCCCAGCGTGCGACCGAGAGTTTGCAATGGATCAGGTCTCGGACGAAGTGGACGATTACTTCCAGATTCGTCGCGAACAGCGGATCGCGCTGATGGACAATGTCTTGATGGAAGGATGGATCGAAACCCAGCCAAAGATCGGGGCCAGCGTCTTTGAACCGTGGCGTCGCGATGCAGCAACTCTCGAGGAACGACGGCTAGGAACCCTGCAAACGATTCGGCGCTGGGCAAAAGTTCGAGTCATCCCGGATGGTCAGGGTTACTTGATTGACGTCAAGGTCTACAAGGAATTAGAGGATCGGCACCCGCCGGATCATTCCGTGGTCACCAGCGGACTGCCTCGACACGACCTGGCGATGGATTCGCTGCAAGACTCCGCCGCTAACTTTCAAGACGCCAACTCCAAACTGCGTTGGTTTTCGATTGGTCGGGATATCGAATTGGAGCAAAAGATGCTTCGCAATATCGAGCAACGATTGCAAAAGGGCTGACCGCAATTCGATTCAATCTCGGTTTCACCGCATTTTACCGGGAAGCCGAGCAATGCTGAACGGGGCTTCAATTTGCCCAAGTGTTTATGCATTTCGCTCCTTTGGTGCAACGCTGTGAAGCATTTTTGAATGCGTTTGCTCAGCACTTGCGTCGGCCTTTCAGGCCTTTTCTGAATGAGATGTCACTCTAACCGGTGGCTCGCGCGCACCGGCAAGGGTTGTTTCGGCCCATTCGGGCCAGTTTTGGCCAGAAGAAATGCTTCACAGCGTTGCCTTTGGTGGGCATGGAGATTCTGCTGCAAAGATTGGTCTACGACGCATGCAGCATGTACGTCGAGCAGATTGGGAAAGGCCATAGCTATGGCGACATCTCTGACTCGATTTCGATATGTTTGGCGGGGCATCGAATTTTCACGGACTCGGAGCAGGCCCACCACAAGTTTGAAATGTTCGATGTTCAGAGCGGAAAAACCATTGATCGGGCGGTTGCGGTACACACGATCGAGTTAACGAAGTATAATTTAGATGCGGCAACCATACGGCAGCGGACAAAGATTGAGCAATGGGCGTTTCTACTCTTGAAAGCGCAAGACTGCGACGCGTGGACTTTGCGAGAGTTGTTGCCTGGCGAAGAATTCGACGTGGCGATTGACACTTTGGAAAAGATCGCACTCAAGACAGAGGACCGGCTAATGTACGATCAACGCGAAAAAGCTCAGCGGGATTACGAGTGGGTCATGACTTCTGTACGTGAAGAGGGGCGTGAAGAGGGACGTGAAGAGGGGCGTGAAGAGGGCGTCGAAATGGGAACCGTCGCGGGAATGATCATGATGCTTCAGGAGATCCTTGGCGAATCTGTTTCGGACCGTGACGAACTGATCAAGCGTCCGGAAGCCGAGCTCCTGTCTATGAAACTCGCGTTAC
Organism: Pirellulaceae bacterium; assembly: GCA_041741535.1. Taxonomy (GTDB): domain Bacteria; phylum Planctomycetota; class Planctomycetia; order Pirellulales; family Pirellulaceae; genus M30B19. Next base: position 6,730 of record JBGSJV010000133.1, on the reverse strand, counting down.
AAGAAAAACTCCGCCGTCGCAGCAAATAAACGAACGCTCCCTTAGCTCAGAATGAGACGACAGCAGTGCGCCGATCTTGCGGAAGTTGTTGCGGAGCCAGGAATTTAAGGTCGCGATGAATACACGGGCAAATGGTAGCCGTCCAAGCGGCTCGGGAGCGCGGTGTCGGTGGTTAGGCGAGACTCCCGCGATGGTCGTGTGGCGTTTGGTCCATCATTGCCCATTGCTGGAACACTTTGCCCAGCGTTATCGAGCGCCCAAGACGCCGGTTGCGATCCAGCAATGTCTAAAGGCGTTGGAAGCGATCGACGAGTCGTGGCGATTGGGTAACGTCCAGGAGGACTGGGCGATTCTTGTGGCAAACGATCGGCGGATCCTCGGAAACGATCGCGATCAAGCATTGGCATTTTCGCTGGCCGAGGCAACGCAAGTTTTTGGCGGACTCGAAACCACTATCAACGCGTGTACTCAATGCCCCGCCAATGCAACAAGACATGCGGTCGCTGCGACAAACTCCGTATCCCTGGCGGGATGCAGCCAAGTCTTGGTGTTCGGCAGCTTGACGCAATTGAGCGCACAAACACGAGCCCTAAGTTCTTCGCCATTGCCGATATTGCGTCCGACTTGGTCGAGCTCGAAAGTCGCTCCAACTACAAACGATGCGTTGATTGATGCGGTTGCTGGACCTCTATTCGAGGGCGGGAAACTTCGCCAGTTGGTCGGCGCGAGAACACCCGCAGAACTTTGGCAAAAACTATGGTTTTCTCGCGACGTGGTCGTTCACTGGGACAGTGCACGGATCTTGGCTCTAGTCAACGACTTGAAAGGCGGGCCAACTACCGGCACACAAGAAGAAGAGCTTTCGCTAACGGGTTGGCATCAATTTTGTGCGGCAGCGAGCTCGGCTTTGAAACATGGCAAGAACTTGGAAACCGAGTACATTCCTCGCGGGTTCTCGGATGGCCGGGATTGGTGGCTCAGTCCGCACTGTAGCCATTGTGGCGCAACGATGGCTGCGGAAGTGTCTCCTTGCCACGTTTGTGGGCGAACCGGTGGCCCAATCCCGGAGCAGAAACGTCGGATCATGGGCTGGGCACCTTACCGTCCGCTGTCAACGCTGTTAGGTAGCGAGGCCGCCGAACAGCTTGTGCAAACCGCGTCTATTCAACGCGGCCCGAACGGCTAGACTATGGGATACCAAGTGAATGGCGAACGTTGGAACGGACGAAAATGGCCTGGAACCATCCTGCACTATTAAAAATTGGCCCGCGAGTCAGCGTTTTTCCGGTCGTTCACGGCAGTGGCGATTTTGCCTGGGAGGTTCGGCGGCTCATGCTGCAAGGCGACTTTGATGCCTTGGCCATTCCCTTGCCCGCATCCCTCCAAAAAGCCGTCGAACAAGCCGTCTTGGATTTGCCCACTCCTGCGGTCGTGATACAACCATTTCACGAGTATCAACCGGTTTGGGATGAGCAAGAACACGCCCATGAGCACGATCACGGGCCTGAGGCAACCGAGTCATGGAAAAACGACGCCGAGCCGGGATACGAATCTCCCGAATCGGAGTTCCCGACCGATCCCACCGGTGAAGGCGATGACCTGGACTTGAATGATGAAGATCCCGAAGATTGGGAAGTGGATCTCAACGCCAGTTACGTTCCGATCGATCCATGCCAAGGGGTCATCGCGGCAATCCGCACGGCGATGGGCGAACATATTCCACGCTTCTTTATTGACTTGGAAGTCAATCGCTATGAAGGTTACCAACAACAATCGGCGGATCCCTATTGTTTGAAACGGGTATCGATCGAACGCTTCGCCGCCGCGATGCTGCCCCACATTGAACGGCCGACCCAGCCCCAGCGGATCGCTCGGATTCGATACATGGCGTATCAGTTGCGGCAGTTGTCGATCGACTACAAGAACATCCTATTGGTCTGCGACTTTCACGACTGGCCGTGGATCCGCGAAGCCTACTTCCAACCGGACGCGAATCCACCACAGCCCGAATGGACCGAACCGCCCAAGGTGTATGGTGTGCGGTTGCGCTCTTTGTATTTCCTGTTCGGCGAACTTCCGTTCACGACCGCTCTATATGAACACGCTCGTATGACATTGGGCGACGATTCCGAACTAAGTATCGACGGGGTCAAACGCTTGTTGTTAACGGCTCGAGCGGTTTATCAGCGCAGGCTGGGCACGTCAGCTCGCAAGATTACACCGCTCTTGCTGCGACAATGTTTGCAGTACATTCGAAATCTGACTCTGATGGAGCGGCGACTGACGCCAGACCTTATTCACATTGTGCAAGCCGCTCAACAGATTGGTGGGGATACTTACGCTTATTACGTCTTGAACACGGCCAAACGATATGTGCCGCATCGAATCGATCGCTTGGAAGCAGGTGGAGTAACTCGGAGCGAAGACGATGCCGAGCGTGAGGATAAAGAATCGGTATCGGCGGAAGGCTCGTTACTTGAGGTGGGAACCGGCCCAGCGAATTCCACGAGCAAATCGGAAGAAACCTTGCCGATGGTCAAAATGGGCATCGGACAAATCGAGCTGCCAACGGATGAAATTGTCGGAGCGGTCAACCGGTTGTCGGGCATCCCCTTGGTCTGGCGTCACTTGGAACTCCAACCTCATCGTTCGCGTCCGAAGGACCAAAAGCGGTGGATCGAGCGATGGAACTCGGGGTACCAGTGTAGTTACCCACCCGAGGACGCGAGGATCGAACAGTTTCGCTCGGCCGTTTTTAATCGTGCGAAACAGATTATGGGTGCGGATGCTGCAAAGAGCGAGAAGTTCATGAGCAGCGTGATGGACGGAATCGATATCCGCGAAACGTTGCGTCATTGGTACGATGGGGAACTGTACGTCAAAATCAACCCACCCATCCGCAGCGGAATGGACGCCGCCATCATGTTGTTCGATACTCCGGCGGACCCACGCGACTATACTTGGCGAACCACTTGGTTTGCCGAACACGGCGAAGAATCGACGTTGGCGTTTTACGCAACCGACTTTAAAAAGAATCCCGTAGGGCCAGGCATTTGTTCGGCAACCTATGGGGGTGCCATGTTCTTGTTTCCCCCGCGACGTATTCCTGAGATTTGGCGAGAGCCGATGTTCGATTTCACCACCACGCTGGAGGAACGATTGATCGCTGCGGCGTGTCGCTTTGCGGTTCATCGGCACGTCGCTTTGCTCAGTCCTTTGGCGCCTGGCTATTCCTGGAAACGAATCGCTCGTTTGTATGGCAAACGCTTGGTCCATGTTCCGCTGGGCCAATATAGCGACTCGACCGTGCAACAGCTGCGCTTGGTCCATGTCTTGAATGGCATGGAAGTTCGCTCGTACGCCAGTAGCTTCATTCAAAGACACTGATCGGCCCATGATTCTGAAGCTATTGGCGCTGAACGTGGTGGTCATGTTGGGAGTGTTCGCCCTTGTTCAAGCCATCATTGTGGCAATCTATTGTCGCTATATGCGTCCCGTTTTAGCAACCAAACCATGGCAATCGAGCGATTCTTGTGCCGTTTTGATGGCGCTGCGCGGTGCGGATGCCCACCTGTATCGAACTCTGCTCGCTCATTTGCAACAGCGCGAAGTCGCCTATCATTTGCACTTGATTGTGGACTCTCCAAACGATCCGGCAGTTGCCGTAATCCGTCAACTGCCTACTGACCTTGCGCAGCGGTGGACCATGCATGTTCTGGAAATAGATTCAGACCACTGCAGCTTGAAGTGCTTGGCCTTGGCCCAAGTGGCACGACGACTCCTGTCTGAAACGGGTCGACCGACGTTTTTTGCCTTTGCGGACGGCGACGGACTGGTTTCGCAAGATTGGTTGAGACGACTACTGGCCCCCATGGCTCCATGTAACCAAGAATCCGGCTCGATAACGACGACGGTTGGTGCCACCACGGGACATCGTTGGTACGGTTGTTTCCCAGTGAAAGAGTTGTCGAGCACGCACGGTACAACCGCGGACAACTCGGATGCACAGAGCCAAATTTCTTTGGGTGCCATCGTGCGGTACTTCTGGAACTTAGGTTCGTTGCCGCAGATGCACTTGTACCGAGTCGTTTGGGGAGGAAGTTGGGCGATTCGTTCCGACGTGCTGAAGCATTGCGGACTGCTCGACTCATGGCAAAATGCCCTTTTCGAGGACACCCAAGTCAGCACTTTCGTTGAAGCGGCCGGGCATCGCGTGGTGACCGCGCCCGGTGTATTGGTTCAGAGCTACGAACCGCTTGGCGTCGCCTCTGCGACTCGGTGGATCTCTCGGCAGTTACTTGATATGCGACTGTATCACCCCAGTTTTCGCTGGACCGCTTTTCACGCTGGGTTCTTGGCACTGCTCCACGCGGGCATCCTGGCGATCGCGATCTGGGCCTCATTTCTGCAAGATTGGTGGTCACTCGGAGTCGTGATCACGTCGCTGATGGGTTATCAACTTTTCTACCTTATCGTGTGGCGGAACATCGAGCGGACTGCTCAACATTGTCTTTCACAATTGTCGTTTGAGCAACCGATTCAACGGGATACTTCCCGACGTGCGGCGCGCGTTTTCTGGGCGGCCACAGGACTGTTGCTGACTCAGGTGGTGTATCCGTTGGCAACGTTTCGAGCCTTCTGGACCAGAACCGTCTCGTGGCGCGGTATTCACTATCGGATCGATTCGCCCACGCAGATAAGACGGCTCAACTACGAGCCCTTCCAAACTGACCCAATTGAAACCAGATCGGATTCGATATGAATCAAAAAGTCTTGGGCCTTTTGCGTTTGATCCGCTTCTCCAATACGCCGACCGCGGTCGCTGATATTGTTGCGGGTTACATGTTGGCCGTCGGAACAATTATCGAGTGGCCGCCATTGGCGGCCCTGGTGCTATGCAGCGTGTGTCTTTATTCGTTTGGCATGGTTCTCAATGATCTGAACGACTTGGAAGAGGATCGAACGAACAATCCAGGGCGTCCTTTGGTGACAGAAATTGTTTCACTCGCCGAGGCACGCGGGATCGCTGGGATGCTTGTCGCCGTCGCTGTCCTGTCTGCCATCGTCGCTGGTTGGCTTTTCCAAACAGAGATTGTTGGTGATGAAGGGCTGGGAAGCAAAGGAGGTGTTGTGATTCCGCCGTGGTCTTGGAGCTTGGTAGTGGCGGTGGGGCTAATCCTGTCGATTTGGCTGTACGATGGCCCTTTGAAGCGAAGCTTCGTGGCACCGTTTGTGATGGGAAGTTGTCGTGGCCTAAACTTGTTGTTGGGAGCCAGTTTGCCGGCGCTGACCGTTATGGATCTCGAACCAGCAACAACCATTTTGGTCGGACCTTGGACTTACTGGACGACGGACGTCTGGGTTTGTGCCTTGGCGATGACCAGTTACGTGACCGGGATCACTTGGTACGCCCGCAGCGAATCGTCCGGCCCACAACGTTGGCACTTATGCCTTGGTTTGTTCTTTCTCGGTTTGGGTATATTTATACTTGCATTTGGATTGATCTTTTTGGAAGATCGGCCACTGGGCCGAGCGTCGATTGGTACTTGGAAAAAGTTTGAGATCTGGTGGCCATTGGCCATGTGCCTTCTGGCCTACGGCGGTATCAGGAGAGCGATCAATGGCGTGCTGGTAGCCTCAGAGAAAGCCGTTCGCACTGCGATCATCACTGCCCTCGGCAGTTTGGTACTTCTCAACGGTGCGATCTGCTTGTATGCCACCCCCCAGCAATGGCAGGTGGCCTTGGCCGTTGCCGCGTTGATGATTCCGATCAAGTACCTGCGAAGTGCGATTCCACCGACTTAGCTTCGCGTGGCTTTGTTCAAAAATGGGGCATGTGCTTTGAACGCCTGCAAAATTCTAAACAAATCGACATGGCCCGAGAGGTTCAGACCCCTGCTCGGAAAAAGCCTTGGACTCCATGGTATTGGCCAATATGTACAAAAAAGAATTTCGCAAACATGCTCTTGAACTTCGCGGCCAGGTAACTGGTCACGAGGAGAAAAGTTCCGCGATCTGGAAACAACTTCTCGCCCGGTTTCCCTGGCCCAACGAAGGCTGGATTTGTAGTTACGTGGATATCCACCCAGAAGTAATTACTCGCCCTTATTTGCGGGAGCTTGTTTCCGGTTTCCCGAAGCATCAAGCAAGTCGCGATGGCGAACGTCAAAAAGCCCAACTGGCCGTTCCTTACTGCCTGCCTCAACATCTCGAGTTATTTCACCTGCAAGATTGGTCCGAGTTAACCGCGTCGCATTGGGGACTACAAGAACCTGCTCGTCACTTGAGACTCCCTGAGCGATTGGTCGCTCCTACGCACATCGATTTATTCATCGTGCCGGGTGTTGCATTTGATCGTTGCGGTAACCGTCTGGGGTACGGCAAAGGTTACTACGACAAGCTGCTGTCGCAAAGAAAGCCTAGTAGTGTGGCGATCGCTCTGGCGTTTCAAGTACAAATCGCGAATGCGGTGCCGTTCGATCCAAGTTACGACATCCCGATGGACTATATCGTTACAGAAAACGAAGTGATCGATTGTCGTACGGAACGTGGAGCTAACGGCCCGCGGACAATCAGTTCGGACGTTTAGTCCTGACTTGGCACGGAAAACAGTCAAAAAATGAGCACTTGAGTCCGTAAAAGACGGTATTTATGGCTAAAAACAAAATGCAGAGTTGTTGCCACGAATTTTCCAGATAGGGCTAGCTAGCGTTTTTAATCTCGTGTATAA
>JBGSJV010000132.1:0-73882 GCA_041741535.1 Pirellulaceae bacterium | reverse complement strand
CAGAACCCGCGACGGCGGGCATCCGGGTCCGTGTCGTGGGAGCCGGTGCCGGCGCCTCGTCCGACTTGGTTTCTTGGCTCGGAGCCTCCGACGATTCTGCCGGACTCGTCGAACTGGTTGGAGTCGCTTTGGGCTCATTGGCTTTGGGAGCATCGCCGCCACAACCAATCAAAGAAAAAAGACAAAGCCCGAGAACGTTCACACCTAATATACGATGCCACATCGACTCATCTCCAATTCGTTCGAGCACGACCCTGATCACTTGAGCCCTGGTTCACCAACAAACTTCTAACTCGCTCGCAAAATCACCCCGCCGGACTCAAAGTTCCGATCCTGCACCATTTCTTGATTCTAACGGGTTCCAACCCGCTGTAAAGCGAATTCTAGTTGATTGTCCCAAGTTTCCGCTATCATACTTGAAAAATCGACCACCACTAGCGTTCCAAACCGACCAACTCCGTCGTTTGCCCTGCGCGGCCCCGCATCCACGTACGATGGGCCTCGACAGCCGCAAGTTCCCGCTGTTTATCCACTAATCGATAATGCACGTTTCGTTGCCGTGGCTCAAACCCCAATTCACTGATCGAATCACGAATTTGGTCCAAACTCAAGAAATGGACCGTTCCCGCCTCGGCGACGACATTCTCCTCAATCATCAGACTCCCCATGTCGTTCGCCCCAAACACCAATGACAACTGGCCCATTTTCAATCCCTGAGTCACCCAACTCGACTGCAAATTGTCAAAGTTGTCCAAGAAGATCCGTGAGATCGCCAAAGTCTTCAAGTACTGGAAGGCACTGGCTTTGGGCAGATGAGCCAATTGCGTATGCTCCGGTTGAAACGTCCAACAAATAAACGCCGTAAACCCACCCGTCTCGTCTTGCAACTCCCGCAACCGATGCAGATGCTCGACACGTTCATCCAAAGTCTCCACGTGTCCAAACATCATCGTTGCGGAACCTCGCCCGCCCAGTTCATGCCACACTCGCATCACATTCAACCAGTCATCCGACAGCACCTTCCCACGCGTGATTTCTTGCCGCACGCGATCGACCAAAATCTCCGCGCCCCCGCCCGGCAAACTCCCCAGTCCCGCCTTCTGCAGTCGTGCCAACACTTCTCGCAACGAGAGCTTGTTGACCTTTGTGAAGTGATGAATCTCTGGCGGACTAAACGCGTGCAAGTTCACCGTCGGAAACTTCGCACGCAAATCGCTCAACATCTCTTCATACCATTCGAGTTTGAAGTGTGGGTGCAAACCACCCTGCAACAAGATTTGCTCGCCACCCAATTGAATCGTCTCTTCAATTTTCGCATACATTTCTTCGCGAGATAGCACGTACCCTTCCGGATCTTTCGGGCCGCGATAAAACGCACAAAAATCGCAGACAGCCGTACAGACATTGGTATAGTTGATGTTCCGATCGATGTTGTAGGTGCGATACGACTCCAGATGTTTTCGCAACGAGATCCGGTTGGCAACCGTCCCCAACAACGCCAAGTCATCACAATCAAACAACGTGCGACAATCAGCAATACTGATCCGCCGCCCATCAAGAGCTCGCTCCAGAGTATCACGAATCGCCGCCGGAGTTTGCTTCAAGTTAGGTGCATTCATGGTAAACCAATTCTCTTTGAGCCGGAACAAATTGCATTCTCCTGGCCATTTCGTGAAAGCGATGCAGCGCCTCGCGCTCGCGCGTTCCGAACCGAAAATGCAAATAATGCCCCAAGTATTTATGACACTCGTCAACTTCCAAACCATACGTGTCGGCATATTGTCGCGCCAAGGCGCCGACATTCGCCAGCCCCGTATCACGAGCCTGATTCAGCGAACGTTGAACGTCCTCGACCGCCGTCGGATTCGCCTGCAACAAATCTTCGTGCGTCGCCCAAACGGCGAACACAAACGGCAACCCAGTCGCTTGTTTCCAAACTTCGCCCAAATCCCAAGTGTAGGGAAAACCTGCAGCCTCGGCCCGCATCGCTCGGTCGCCAATCACCAAGACTGCATCCGAGTCAACGTCCTGCCAAACCATGTCGATCGGCAATTTGGACGTGATTGGACTCACGCCCAACAGATCATACAACAGGACCCGGCACAACACGACGCTGGTCCGCGACCCCTCGTCCAGACTCAAGGTCTTGATATCAGAAAACGGGACCCGACTCAGTAACTTGACACTCCAAACCGGTCCAAAACACGCGATGCACGCATCCGGCACAATCACCAATTCGGGCTGCTGGAAGACCTCGACCGCCGGAATCAGGGCCACGTCCAACTCGCGCACCCGCAACCGATCCGCTAGCCGACTGGGAAGATCCAACTCCAGACGATCGTCCGGGCTCCCGCGCCAGTACTCGATCAATGGCTTTGTGTTCAGGTACGAGACCGCACCAATTTTCATGAGTCAATTCCAGCAAAGCCCGCCCAACCAACCCCGCCTTCATTCAACCGAATCTACCAGGAACCGACAACCCGCCAAGGAAGGACCTTCATGTCGCACGTCGTGCCAACTTCGAGTCGAACTCCGCGAAAGGCCGCCAGAGGACTGGCGACCCACAGTAGGCTGCCAGTCCCCTGGCAGCCTACTACACAATCACCCAAATCATGCAAATTAACCAACCGGCAAAATTTGGTTAACCCGCAAAAATTCGTTAATCCTTAGACCCTAACAGGGACGACAAAGCTCTTTGGGGAGCGGTGCGCTCGTGCGCTCGGCTTACTCGGCTTGCTCTTGGAGTTTGTGTTTGTGGCCAGTCCCTCTGCTCTGCCGTCCACCCGTTGGAACCAGATCCTGGAATCCAGCTTCAGTTGGATCGCCGACTTGGGCGAGACCGTGCATGACGCGCTGATCTCGCTTGGGGCGTTCACCGTGTTCGCGGGAAGGCTGTTCCGATGGCTCCTGGTGAGTCTCCCTCGCTGGGACACCTTAATGCCCAACCTCTATCAAGTCGGTGTGCGAAGCCTACCTGTCGTGGCTTTGACGGGAACGTTTATTGGCATGGTCCTCTCCGTCCAGAGTTACGCGCAGTTCCGGCAACTTGGCCTAGAAACCCGATTGGGCGCGGTCATCAACCTTTCGCTGGTCCGCGAATTGGGGCCTGTCTTGGCAGCCACCATGTTGGCTGGCCGAGTCGGAAGTGCCATGGCCGCGGAACTGGGTACCATGCGGGTTACCGAACAAATCGATGCCCTGTCCGTCATGGGCGTCAATCCGATCAAGTACTTGGTGGTCCCGCGATTCTTGGCCTGCTTTTTCATGATTCCCATCCTGACGATCATGGCGGACTTCATGGGCGTGTGCGGCGGGTTCTTTTACAGTGTGATTATCCTCGGAATCGACTCGTTCCATTACCTCGAAAATTCTGCAGTGTTTGTCACGGGGTTCGATCTCTTGTCAGGAATTGCCAAAAGTATCTTTTTCGGCGGAGCCATTGCGTTGGTCAGTTGCTATCAAGGCTTCAACAGCGAAGGTGGGGCCGAAGGCGTGGGCAAAGCTGCCACTTCGTCGTTCGTCTACAGCTTTGTCAGCATTTTGGTTCTGGATCTGTTCCTCGGAATTGTCATTCAGAATTTGCAAGAGTTTTTGTACCCTGGTGCAGCCAAACTACTGTAAGGCCAGGATCCACCATGATCGATATTGTCAACACTACGGAACAACCTCTGATCCGGGTCGAGAAACTGACGATCCGCTTTGGGCACCAAACGGTTCTCAAGAACATTGACTTGAGTATACCCGATGGGCAAACCCTGGCGTTGATCGGCGAAAGCGGTTGTGGCAAGAGCGTGTTGATCAAGACCTTGGTCGGCTTGCTCGATCCGGTCAAAGGCACTGTCGAATTTGACGGCCACAATATGCACACGCTGCGTGAGAAAGAACTGGCCGTGGTTCGCCAAAGATTTGGTTTTGTGTTCCAGAACGCTGCCTTGTTCGATAGCATGACCGTTGGACAAAACGTGGCGTTTCCGTTGGAGCAACTGGGCGGCTTTTCACGTAGCGAGGTCCGCGAACAAGTTATGGAAAGGCTACACGAGGTCGGGCTGCCGAAGAACGTCATCACGAAAAGCCCTGCCGAACTATCTGGAGGCATGCGGAAACGAGTTGCGGTTGCTCGAGCGCTGATCGTAAACCCGGAAGTGCTACTTTACGATGAGCCGACCACGGGACTCGACCCCGTCATGAGCGACGTGATCAACGAACTGATCATCCGGACTCGGCGACGCACGCCGGTCACCAGCATCGTGGTCACGCACGACATGCATACGGTCCGCCGCGTTGCCGATCGAGTTGTGATGTTGTCGCCTTACCCTCGTTTGGCCGCCGGTCAACCGCAAATCCTGTTCGATGGCACTCCCGAACAACTGGGCCAAACCTCGGACCGACGCGTCCGCCAATTCGTCAATGGCGAAGCGGGCGAACGGTTGCTCGAGTTGGCCGGGGATCCCAATAGCTAGAGTCACGGAACAAGAATACTCATGGACGAACAACGTTGGTACTTTTGGCGCGTCGGCTTGGTTGTCGTGATTTCGACCGTGGCGTTCAGCATCATGTTGGTGTTGTTCAGTGATTTATTCCAATCGCAGTACACGATCAATGTCAAATTTCCGTCTGCTCCGGGAGTCACCAAAGACACGCCGATTCGCAAGAATGGCATCACCATTGGCCGCGTCCAATCGGTTAGGCTGTTGGACGACGGTGTGTTGTTAACCTGCGGTATCGACAACAACATGACGATCTACGAAGACGAGATTTGCCAGATCAAGACCTCGAGTTTCTTGGGCGATGCGGAGTTGGCATTTCTGCCGGGAAATGTGCCGGCCGGGGATTTGCGAACACCGTTAAAAGCCGACGGATTGGTCAAAAACGTTGCCGTCGCTCCCAATCCACTGGAAATTGTCGACGTGTTTATCGATCTCCGCGACAATCTCAAACGAACGTTGGATTCGGTCTCAGAAGCTGGGGATAGTGTCAAAACCTCCAGTGACAATATCGCCAAGATCACAGGACTGGTCGGTGACGTGTTGTCCGAGGGACAAGGCGACTTCGAAGAATTTATCAAGACGGCCCAACGTTTGGGCAACAAGTCGGAACTGGCGATCGACAACTTCAACTCGGTCATGGCCGACGTCAGCGAATTGGTCGGCGATAAAGAACTGAAGACCAGCATTGCGGATACCGTGCGTCGTATTCCGGAGTTGGTCAAAAGCGCCGAGGACACCTTGGTCGAGGTCCGCACCGCCATCGAACCCTTCAAAGGTGTAGGCGAAAAAGCCGAATTGAATTTGCAACAGCTTGAGACGTTTACGAAGACCCTGGGCGAAGAAGGTCCGGCCGTCATTCAAGACGTGCGCAACTCCGTGGCCAAAATTGAAACACTGATCGCAAACGTCGAGCAGTTCACGGATCAACTGAAACAGAAGGACGGGACTGTGGGCAAACTGTTTACTGACCCCCAAGTCTACGAACGACTGAACTCGTCGCTGGCCAACATCGAACGGATCACCGTCCAAGTGCAACCATTGATCGCCGACTTCCGAGTGTTCGCCGATAGCTTGGCTCGCGACCCAGCCCAATTGGGTGTGAAAGGCGCGTTGCAACGCAACAGCGGAGCCGGAAGCAAAGGTGGACTCTTGGGCCGTTTGCCAGGTAGCTCGAATTCAACCCCGATTGAAAGTTCTTGGTCGACACAAGATGCGTGGCCAACCGAAGCCAGCGGCTACGAATCGTTTGGCACAAGTGAAGAGTACCTGAACCAACCGACCTGGACGACCGATCAATGGCTGGAACCACAAACCCAGCCCACAGAGCAGCAACCGCGCCGCCTCTTCCCGCGACTTTTGCCACAAAACCGCCCGCAATGGAGTCCACGGCTGTAAGTGATCGCTGGGCTTTGCGGAAAAAAACGGACAGACGCTGCGAAGAACCGGCAAGATGTTCGGCAAAGAGACATGACCGGAAAGGGGCAGACCCGGTGTAGTACCTCGCTTAGCAAATAAACGGGACGATCATTCACTTGTTCGACGATTGTTGGCAAACATCAGGATGAACAAAACAGCGAACGCCAGCGACGTGATAACACGAAGGACTCCCCCTTTGAAGACGATCGCTGCGTTGAAAACAATAAAAGCTGTGAACCAAAAAACTAACGAATCAAAAAATGCCAGCCGCCGACGACAAAGAATCATGGCGACGCTGTAAGCCAACAGAATACCGGCGTATGCAAAATTCACGTAGACGCCCCAACCGGCTCGAATTCCGGTCGCCTGAAACGACTCTTCAGCAGTCTGAGTAACGACCGCTTGATGATCCCAGCTATGCACGAGTCCATAACTTGCGATCACATGAACCCAAGTGGCTACAGCGCTCCAAAGCCACGACCAACGGTAGCCCAATTCCCTCATGTCTTGATCGTCGGCACCTTGGGTAATACGGTCGCGCGAATGCAACATCGCGCGGCACCCCGCGCCCATGAACCAGGCTGCCAAAGCCAACCACACGCTCACTCGGATCAACAAAAACGAGATCATCAATCGTCACTCGATCGTCGAAGTACTTGGCGTCGTTCGTTCACAGCGCGGCTGGACTGGGCAACCAATCACCCTTCGCTGCCTGCGGAACTGCCGTAAAAATTGCAACGAAACCACCCACCGCCGCAATCGTGGCGGCCGACGTAAAAACCAATGTGTAGGAGCCACTCTGTCGTTCCGATAGGGCGACCAACAGAGGTCCAATCGCGGAGGCCAAGACCGTCAACATTTGGGCAGCGCCTTGAATCGCTCCCAAATGCTGCTTCCCAAAGGCATGTTTCCAAACCGTGAAAAAGAGCACGGTCAACATCCCCCCAGCGGCCCCCATCAACGCTGCGTAGACATAAACCTGCCATAGCTGCGTGAGCCAAGGAAACACACCCAGCGTACTTGCCAACAGAAACAAAGAAAGCGCCAACAGAGGAGCCAACGAAATTCGGTTAGCCAGTAAGCCAACCACAAGGTTTGCGATCAATCCGGCCAATAGTCCAATAACCAAAGTTTGATGATAGACTTCCTCGGCAAAACCTCGCTCGGCCAAGACGTATTGGCTGAACAACGAAATCCCTGAGCTGATCAGGCCGAAAAAAGAAATGCTGATGGCAAACACCCAGAAACAAGGAGTTGATATCGCTTGTTTTAGTGTCGCACCCGACATTCCTGGCTCCCGACCGCCAGACATCACCGGCCGATCGTGAATGGTTTCGGAAGGCAATAACAACAAACTAGGCACCAACAACAGCATCCAGAGCCAAGCTTGGGTCGCCCAAGCCTGCCGCCAACCGACTTCAATGATGTAGGCCCCGAGCAGCCCCGTCGATACGGCCATCAGGCAACTAAAGACGACGGCATAAACGCCCATCGGAATCGAAGCGGAACCCGCCAACCGCTTGCCAATCAAGGTAACACTGGTCACGGACAACATGCTTTGCCCCAAACCGCGTGTAAGAGTCACCCAGACGGCCACCTCCGACATCGACTCGGCGCGACTCAATTGATGCACCACCGCGCACAACGGCAAGACGGTAGCCAATGCCACCCAGCGAATTCCATAACGATCAATTAACCAGCCACACGGCAAACAAAAGCACGCTCCAATCAAGGTCGCCCACAGATTGATTTGGGCAAAAGTCACCGGGTCCATGGCCAAGTCTTCCAAGAGCCGCTTGGTGATCAGACCCAATCCATGCGTCCGCCCCGGCAAAGTCGCGCTCATCAATAGCGCCGCAACAATGACAACATACCAATCTACCCAGGTCGTTCGGGAAGGTGTCGCCGCTTGTTCGAAAGTCTTCGAAACCGCTTTGGCCATACTCCAGTGGTCCCCTGAACAACCGATCGACAGTTGTTTCAAAATATTCAGCTATTTAGAAATCCGTGACAATTTCACCACCGGACCTAGTCGCGAGTGACCGCCAAATCGTAAGGTCGATTTCTTCGTCCAAGAATCCGGTTGACCCATCCGCTCGTGAAATATTCACTCCGGCGACATGCAGACTTCGCGCGGTCTTCCAGCCAAATGGGGTAAACGTTACCGAAGGTCCACCACCGATCCGGACGCCCATACAATCGGCTTCGGAAGAGTTTGGTGCGAAGTAGTGGTTGTAGAGGCCATTGCGGTACTCACCATTGACCCACGAGAAACCGCGGGGATCGGTGTAATTCCACGTCGGAGCGTTTCGGCAAGCGGTTTCCGTCAACGGTGCTAAAAATGTGAAGCGATAGGCAAATCGCGGATCACGATTGGTCGCACCAGCAACTCCCAATAAACTTTCGGAGACGGCAATGGTGTTGCTTGTTCCATCCGTAATCTCCGCAATCCTGGTACGTGAATTGACGTAAAACAAGCCGTCCGTGTCCGCAGGAGATCCACCATTCACTCCGGTTCCGGTAGATACCGCATAATTGATGGGTCCAAAATCGTTATGCAGCATTCGAAACGAATCGGAGGGGCACAGAAAGGTTGAAACCACCGTTCGCGACCCGACAACATTCTCGGGTGTCAACTGACCCGTCGAAGCCGCATACAACGGCTTGCTCAAGTCCAACAAATTGTACGCCGCGGAATTCTCCAGATACGGAGACAACATGGCGAAAGCTGACCAGCGATAAAATGTCCAAGGCGTCGCTGGCTGTGCAGCATACTCCTTGGCGACCGAACCAGGCGGAAAGCGATCCCGAGCCGTATGGTGGTTCTGCATGGCCAACGCGATCTGTCTCAGGTTGTTGGCACACGATGTCCGACGTGATGCTTCGCGAGCCATTTGAACGGCCGGCAATAACAGTCCCATCAGCACAGCGATGATGGCAATGACCACCAGCAACTCGACTAACGTCAACCCTCGATGAGCCGAACCAGAACAATTCGCGAAATTCCGAGGCAAGTCATCCGTTCTCAAATGCCATACCTCCTGAACTTGGTTTTGATTCGCCAGGACCAATCCTAGGCTTTGTTCCCAAAGTCGGTCGGACCCTCTCCAGTCGTGTCTTGTCGTCGTGGAATTTGCATGCCCGCCAAACGGACAGCCCCCTTTTTAGGGCAAGGCCTAGCATCGACGTCGACGAACGACCCAAGCCAAGCCGCCACCCATAAGCAAAACCATGGCCGTTCCAGGTTCCGGAACCGCTGAAATAAAGGCAACTCCCGAATAAGCCCGCGAACCGCTGGCAAAAGTATCCAGCAATTGTCCATCGCGGTCAAACAAGAACAGCCCGCCTCGTTCACCGGCACCCTCAAACGGATTGGATCGACCAAGGGCCGCCACCAGCAAATTGCCGTTCGCATCAAAGGCCAACCCCGAGGGACTTGTTCCAGTAGTAGAACCTCCCCAGCTGTTGACCATCGACTCCGTGACTTCCAGGAATGGAGCCCCCCCGTTGAGGAACTCATTGCCACTAGCGTCAAATCGGTGGGCGTAGTTCGAAAAACCTAAACCGTGTCCGGCATACAAATTGCCATCGGCATCAAATGCCATTTGAGCCGATGCCGCAAATTGTGGCGAAAAATTTGTGACCGAGTTCCCGTCGTAGCGAAAGATACCGGTGCCAAATGTCGAGACATACAAGTCGTCACCATTGAAAGCCAAGCCCGATGTCGACCCAGCCCCAGCGATCACGATGTCGCTCTGATGAACAAACGAGGAGTCGAACCGGCGAACCAAATTCGAACCCATATCGGACAGATAGATATCACCGGACGACCCAATCGCCATCCCGGTAACACCGAAGTTGAAATCTTGGGTCCCCAACACCGATCCGGTTGTGGCATTCAAGATATGCACGCGCCCATTCGACGTCCCACCACTGCGATCCAACTCCGTTGCATACAACCGGTTGCTCGCATTGTGGTAATACAGACCCGACAACAACGGGAACGGAGAATCCCCTCGCATTTGCAGTTGAGCAAATTGTGTCGGGGCGGCTCCCGGCGTCGAATAGGCTGTAAGTTGACCCGTAAAGGTCTCACTCACAACAATCACATCGCCCAAGGCCGCCGCCAGCCATAGGCTAGCAACGACGAACACAGAAACAATTGAACCAACACGTATTTTCATGGAAATTCCTCGGCGATGGAAAATGTGACCGATCGAGCACTTTGCTAGATCGATCCATTAAAATCAAGCCCCAACCGGCGCGGTAGACTCTAATGAACGCCAGAAGGATCACCAATCCGCGACGAACGAACATTTGTAACCGTTCGGGGTGACGAACATTCAAACATTTTGTCAGATCTTAGTGTTTTCAGTCTAAATTGCGAAGTGGGAGCGAATTTCCTTCGAAACAACCAGACGCCCGAACCAAACAATCGCTTGAAATCGCGTCCATCAACGGCCAAGCAATGCCTGCCAGGTCGATTGCGTCAACACATACGGCTCGCGAGCAAGGCTTCCCCAAATGCCTGTGGGTGTTCCGGGAACCGATGTCGACTGGACAAACTCCAATAGTTCGCGTGCTGTGATGGGACGAGGGTGTGGGACCAGACCAAGCCCAACGGCCAACTCCCCCAGCAATCGCTCGGGTCCTTGCCCCAGCCGACGGATTTCGGACAGCCGAGTATCACCATGGCGTTTTGCGAGTCGGCGACCGTCGGGACCAACAACCAAGGGCACATGCCCAAACTTGGGTGGCACCCACCCCAAAGCCTGATAAATCTCCAACTGCCAAAACGTGCTGGGGATCAAGTCCTCACCACGAACCACTTCCGTCACACCCATTTCGTGATCGTCGACGACCACCGCCAATTGATACGCGACATGGCCACTGCTTTTGGCAATCACAAAATCGCCCAGCTCCTGATGCGGACTTTTCCTTTGAGGCCCGCACACCAGGTCTTCAAATCCCAAAGGTTCATCTTGCGACCGAAACCGCCAGGCGAACGGACGAGCCAGCAAATCCGCATCAATCAACAAGCGGGCGTCGTTGTCTTGATCCGATGGCTGAAGATGAGGGAATATCTCGGACGGCACACTTCGCAGGCGACAGGTGTCGGGGTACCGCACCAAATGATCTTCTCGATGCGGGGCACTGGCGGCGGCTTCAATGTCCTTCCGCGAACAATAACAGGGATACAAACGACCGGCTCGCAGCAACTCCAACAAGTAACGCTCGTAAACCGTGAAGCGTTCGGTTTGTAGCCAAACACCGGGCGGCAAAGACCTTTCTTGCAACTGAGGATCGCGAGGTTCGTCAAATTCAAGCTCGTCCCAATCCAAACCCAACCAGTGCAAGTCGTCGATGGTTTGTTCGATCGCCCAAGGTTTGACCCTTGGCGAATCAATATCTTCAATCCGCAATCGCAACTGGCCGCCTTGCAATCGCACACTAAGCCAGGCCAAAAGATAAGTGCGCGCATTCCCAACGTGCTGGGCTCCCGTGGGACTAGGAGCCAACCGGCCGATGCATGAGGTCGCTGGGTTTGTTTTATGGACCATGGTCGTTAGGATAGCAGAGGAATCGCGGTACGCATGCCAGAGTAGTGAGAGGAACGATGTTCAAGCATTTCATCTTTGGCTGCGGCTTCTTGGGCCGGCGACTCGCTCACCGGTTACTGAACGATGGCCAATCGGTGTGGACCAGTACTCGGAGTCCACTCAAAGCCCAAGAACTTCAGGCGGATGGAATTCAAGCCATCGTCGCCGCTCCCGAACAATGGGCCAATTTGAGTGCCGATCCTTCGCTGCCATCGTTCAAGTCCATCACGATCTGCGTCGGAAATGATCGCCGCGACGGTGCGGAGCATACGACCGTTTATCAAGCAGCCACCCGAGCGGCCTTGATTTTAGCTCAGCGATTCCCGGGGAAGACGTGTCCAATCCAATTCGTCAGCACGACGGGCGTCTACGCTCGCGTGGCGGAGGAGAAACCGCGCCGGGCTTCGACAGGTCGGCCTCCGTCTTCCGCGATTCCGACCACGGATGAACATGCCCCATTGGGCGCCGAACGACCAGGGGCGCTGGCCAGTATCGAGTGTGAGAACATTCTGGCCGGGCAATCCGAAGTTCCTTACTGCATCTTTCGGTTGGCAGGTATTTATTCCTTGGCTCGAATCCCGAACCTCTCCGCACTACAGACCGGACAGCCCATAGTCGGTTCAGGGGACGGGCTGCTGAACTTGATCCATGTGGAGGATGCCGCCGCCATCTTGGCATTCGGCACGCAGCAGTCACCAGCTTGGACGATCATCAATGTCAGCGACGGGAACCCCATCCGGCGACGAGAATTTTACGAGTTTCTCGCAGAACGTTACCAGTGCCCCGCGCCGAACTTCACCGAGGTCGGCGGTCGGTCATCACCAGACAAGTCGATCGACAACAGCAGGCTGATCCGTTGGTACCCAGGACCTTGGCTGTTTCCAAACTATCGCATTGGCTTGGGAGCTGGCGTCTGATCCAAAGTACCGAAAATCATCCGACCAGCGCTCGTTTGCAGAACACTGGTAACCGAAGCCGTCACGTCTTTACCAATCAAGTCCCGCGCCCCGTCAACAACGATCATCGTGCCATCTTCCAAATATCCGACACCCTGCCCTGCACTTTCTCCGGGACGCACAATTCGAGTCGCAAGTTTTTCGCCGGGCAACAATATCGATTTCATCGAATTGGCTAAATCGTTCAGGTTCACGACTTTAACTTGATGAAGCTTCGCGATCTTGTTCAGATTCTGATCGTTCGTAACAATCTTGGCCTCCAATTGCTGGGCCAATTGCACCAACCTCTGATCAATCGGCAGACCTGATATTTCTGAATGCTCGCGGTCGTAAATCGACAGGTCGATATTTTGATCGCTCTGCATCCGATTCAAGATATCCAACCCCCGCTTGCCGCGCGCCCGACGAATCTTATCCGGACTGTCTGCGATACTCTGCAATTCAGTTAGCACGAAACTGGGCACGATCAGCTTGTTGTCGATGACGCCCACTTGAACAACATCGGCGATCCGACCGTCGATTATTACACTCGTGTCCAATAAGTAAGGTCGCCCACCGCGAATCTCACGAGAGAATTGCACATACGGCACGATAAATCGGAAATCGTCTTTCGTCTGGACAATAAAACTTGTCGTGATATAACACAAGGTGATGCCCATCGTGAGCGATACCGCCGTACGGATCGCCTGCCCGTTGGATTCGTTCGCCGAAACAAGTTGGTTGAAATACGGCTCCAAAGCCAACATGGCCATGAAATTCAAAAACAGACCGACGATGATCCCGAAATAAATGCTGCTCAGCGTGTCGATTCGCTTTTCTTTAATCATCACATCGGCCGCAATCACAACCACGGCCGCCAACAAAGTCACTGGCAGAATCCAATAATAGCCATACGTCAGAAACGGCAGGTCCAATTCCGTCCATGTCAACCCGATACTTCCGGCCAACAGGACGAAAACAATTCGAAGCACCCACAAAATCATATCGTTGCGACCTTTAAGGCGAGCGGCATTAGAACCTTGACCAGTAGCTACCGTCGCCAGACGGTGGAGCCCTCGGGATGATTCCTAAGTATAGAGGTTATCGGTCGTTTCGACTAGGCTTTCGGTGCCTCCGCAAATGGACCACATGGGCCCAAATCCACGCGCCGACGAGCGTCGCGACAAAACTCGCTCCGAGGCGTCGCGACGACTCTCCCAGGTCAGCGGGACTGGATCATCAATCGATAAGTATCTTCAAAAAAGCGATCGGTCATGCCAGCGATGTAATGTCCGGCCATCAAATGAATGCCAATTTTTTCGGCGCGGAGCTGGTACTTTTTTGGCAAGCGACTGGGGTCCTCGACATAGATAGCCCACAGGGCCTGGATCTTATCATGGGCTTGTTGCCGTATGGAAATCAACTTCGGATGTCGATACACATGCTGGAACAAAAATCCTTCCAGCTCTCGCTTTTTGTCGGCCAGTTCGGGAGAGGGACCAATCCGAAAACCGCTTTCCATCGCAGCCGTGGCATTGGGAAAATTGCGTTCGCGCAGTTCGCGGACATTGTGTTCGATCATGTCGGTCACCTGCAAATTGACCAAGTGATGAACAACTGCCTTACTCAAGAACCGCTCCGATAATTCGGAGTAATGCTCGCGCACCTGCTCGACGCACTGGCGAATCAACGGCACTTGTTGCAACTGCTCCAGGGTGACTAGTCCTAACTTGATCGCATCATCGGTGTCATGCGCATCGTAGGCCGTGCTGTCCGCCGCATCGACCAATTGGACTTCCAGCAATGAAGAGCGGTCCAATTTATTCTTCTGAGTCCGATCAGCTTGACCGGCCAAGACTTCCGCAGTTAGGTTTAGTCCTGGATGTCGCAAATAGCGAAACTCCATCTCCTCAACAATCGTCAAGGCAAATCGATTGTGCGAGAACCCACCGTAGGGGCGCATGACTTCGTCCAGCGCATCTTCGCCACAATGTCCGTACGGAGGATGCCCGATGTCATGCATCAAGGCCAATGCCTCGATCAAGTCTTCGTTCAACCGCAAGACTCGGCCGATTGTACGTGCGGTCGTTGCCACTTCCTGCGTGTGTGTGAGACGCGTCCGGTGGTAATCCCCCATTTCACCCGTGAAAACTTGCATCTTGCCACTCAACCGCCGATAGGCGGAACTATGCAATATACGATCGCGATCGCGTTGGAATGGACCTCGATAAGGATGCGGAACCTCGGGACGACAACGCCCCAAGGAGTCACGGCTAAACATGGCATAGGGTGCCAATAACAAGGATTCACGCTCGTCAACAAACGCACTCGATACCAAAGGTTGTGATTCGGACATGATATTCATGATGCAGGGTTATCGATTCGCGTTTGGTTAACGAGTCAGTGCCGTTCTTGCGGCAACCACTTTGGCCACCGCAGCAGCCGCGGATTCCTCAGTCACCGTCAGATGCCCCATCTTGCGCCCAACTCGTGCTTCGGTTTTGCCGTAAAGATGCCATTGCACGTCGGGATATTTGTCGGCTAACCGATCCCAAACCGGCTCACCGTTTTGCCAGCGATCGCCCAACAGGTTGGCCATGGCAACCGGCCGTACCAATGCCGCCGATCCGACTGGAAATCCGCACAGACAACGGACCTGTTGTTCGAATTGCGACGTCACGTGCCCCTCGATGGTCAAGTGTCCAGAATTGTGCGGCCGCGGGGCAATTTCATTCACCCACACTTGTCCGTCAGCCAAGACAAACAACTCGACGCAAAACACGCCGACGACCCCAAAAGATTCGGCGATCTTCGTCGTGACTTCGATTGCCCGCGTTCGGACATCGTCGCGAACGTCCACGGGACAATAAGAGATATCGAGAATATGGTGGCTATGGGTGTTATGAATTGGACCGTAGGTCACACTAGTTCCAAATACGTCCCGTGCCGCCAGAACACTGATTTCATCCACAAACGGTACAAACGCTTCTAAAACAGCTTCGTTCGTCCCCAACGATCGCCAAATGTCGCGCAGATCGGACGTGGCCTCGATCCGGACTTGCCCTTTGCCGTCGTACCCGCCACTGGCCGTTTTCAAAATCGCGGGGGTGCCCAGCCGAGCGATTCCGGCTTCCAAATCGGCAAGGCTTCGAGTCACCTGAAAAGGGCCCACCGGAAGCCCAGCCTGTTGCAAACCAGTCTTTTCACGAATGCGATTCTGCGACATCTCGAGAAACGCAATTCCCGGTCGGACGGGCACGAACTCGGCCGCCTCGCGAAACAAACTCACGGGCAGCTTTTCCGTTTCGAAGGTAAGCGCCGAGACAGCCGAGCAGAACGAACGGCCCGCCTCCGAATTGTCGTAGTCTGCGATCAAGACGTGATCGGCACATTCCGTTGCCGGACCTGGTTCGTCCGACCAAACTCCGACTCGATAACCCATTCGACGAGCTGCCAGGGCAAACATCCGCCCCAACTGCCCGCCTCCCACGACACCCAAGGTCGCGCCAGGCAGAATCGGACTTGGAACGGAATCGCGACTTGGCTGAACCTGAATTTCCTCCAACGTTCCCGTCACTTTATCAACGCTCATGCCGACGTCACTCCTGTCCCAACGATTCAGGTAATTTGTGACCAAGTTTGTCTCGCTTGGTCGCCAAATACGAGCTATTGAATGGATTGATCGTGGGAACAATCGGCACCTGGTCCACGACCTCCAGGTTGAAGCCTCGCAAGTTAAATGCTTCGGTCTTCTTGGGGTTATTGGTCAACAAGCGAATTTGATTCAATCCCAAGTCTTTAAGAATTTGAATGCCAACGCCGTAATCTCGCATGTCCGCCTGGAATCCCAACGCGTGATTGGCTTCCACCGTGTCCAGCCCTTCGTCCTGCAGGTTGTAGGCGCGCACCTTCGCCATCAAGCCGATGCCACGTCCTTCTTGTGGCAAATAGACGACCACACCGCAGCCATCGTCCGCAATCATCTTCAGCGCCATATTCAGTTGATCGCCGCAATCACAACGAAGCGAACTTAACAAATCGCCAGTAAAACAACTGGAATGCATCCGCACCAGTGGCGGCCGATCCGCCTGATTCAAATCGCCAAAAACCAAGGCAATCGGTTCCTGTGTTTCGTACTTCACTTGATAGACGACGATCCGAAAATTGCCGTAACGAGTGGGCAACTTGGCGCTAGCTGACGGTGAAACCAACTTTTCGCTCACGCGCCGATAGGCAATCAAGTCTTCGATCGTAATGATCTCCAAGTGATGACGCTCGGCCAACGCCAGCAGCTCGTCGCGATTGGCGCGGTCGCCGGATTCGCTCAGGATCTCGCAGAGCACCCCGGCCGGTTGCAGCCCAGCCATCCGCGCCAAATCGACCGCGGCCTCCGTATGCCCCGCTCGGCGAAGAACTCCACCTTCCTTGGCCAACAGCATGTGGACGTGACCTGGCCGAACAAAATCCGATGGTTGAGTATTCGGATCCGCGATCGCGCGCACGCACTTCGCGCGTTCTTCAGCGGTGATTCCAGTTCGCGCGGTACGATGATCCAAGGGAGTTAGAAACGCCGTGCTAAATGGCGTCGAATTTTGGCCTTCACAGAGCGGCTTGAGTTCGAGTCGCTGGGCGGCTTCCGGCAAGATCGGCATGCAAAAATCGCCACGCCCGCTCATGATCAGATTCATGGCTTCCGGAGTCGCCAACTCGGCCGCGCAGATGAAGTCACCTTCATTTTCGCGATTCTCATCATCCAAAACAATGATCACTTGGCCACGCCGAATGGCATCAACTGCGGCGGGAATGGACGAAAATGACTTGGGCACGGGCTACTCTCCGATCGCAAGGAACACCGATCGAAAACGACGTGATCGGGGCGGACACGATTGCCGACTTAGTATAACGGTCGCGGCAAAAATCCGTCAGGTGTGCAGGGCCGCCCCCTTGAGCAACCCCGGCAACGAGTTGGTTGGCGGCTGCAGATGCAACGCTCGAACTTGCTCAGAGACCCTGTCCAATACTCGAATCATCTCGGGATCCCACTGCCGGCCGGAGCCCTCACGCAGAATCTCCAGGGCCCGTTCGTGGGTACACCCGTGCCGGTAGGGACGATCACGAGTCAATGCGTCGTACGAATCCGCAACCGAAACCAAACGGGCCTGCCAAGGGATCTGGTCCAGTTCCAAACCCAACGGATAACCGCCTCCGTCGGGCTGCTCGTGGTGAAACAACGCGATCGGCAAAACACCCGACAAGGACTCAAAACACTTGAGCAAGTCGTGACCCAATTGCGGATGTTCCCGCAGACGGTCCAGGTCGGACATGCTCAGGTCCCCGGGCTTCCTCAAGATCGAGCCATCGATCGCAAGTTTGCCAATATCGTGCAGCGCCGCTCCCAGATAGATCGTTTGCAAATCGATCGCGGAACAGCCAAGTGCTCGCGCCAACAGCAACGACAATTCACCAACCCGCAAACTATGTTCGTAGGTGGTGTTGTCCTTCTGTTGCAAACTCTTCAACAACATTTCGGCGATCGAAACGCTAAGTTCCATGGCCGTTCGCTGCGATTCAAGCCGTTGCAGATGTTGCTCGACGGCCTGCGAAATGGCTTCGACCCACCAAGCAGAATCCCGATCGAACTCGGAATCCTCCAAATGATTAAAAACGGACAAGTAACCCCAGACCTGCTCGCCTTTCCTCAGCGCACGCACAATTGCTTGCCGGACTTCGGGATAGGGCCACGAACGAGACTGGGACACCATCCGATTGACAACAATCGGCTTGGGAACGCGAGCCGCCTGGAGAACCTCGGCCAGATTATCCGCCAACTTCGGGCCAAGTGGACATCGGCCGCGTGAATGCCAACCATCCCGGTCGCGTGCCTCCGCCCCCGCCAATAGTTCGTCCGGGGCAAGAACGCGCTGGATCGACATCCCTTCGGCCGGCAATCGTTCGACGAAACGAGTCAGGCAAACTTCGACAAGTTCGGGTTCCGAATCCACACGTTGCAGAGCCAAATCCAACTCATCCAAAAACGCAGCGACCTCGTCGCCAGTGGACGGCGATTGAGTAGCGGTGGGCCAAGCAGATGCGGTTCGCAGGTGAAGGGACAATGGGGACTCTTGAAAAACAACACAACGGTCCATAGGCCGTGGACGGCACAACGTGGTTTTGTATCGGAATCCAAAGGAAGCTCTCCCCAGAAGAATCACTTGCAGCGAACCAATTGTCACTGACCGGTTAAGTTGTAGGGATTGTAGCGATGGTCACGATTGGAATCGTCGACCTGTTGCGAACGCCGACAACGGACCAGCCGAAGGCTTTGTCCCGACCGCGGCCTTTCTCTCCCCGATCCTATCTTCCCTACAAGACTTTGCATACCGACCAAAGAGTCATCATCTTACCGAGACAAAGCCTCGAACGGCGCGGCAACTATGCTTGCGCCTGTGTTGGCACCACAATGAGACGGTTGCCACGTACATCAATGACTTTGATTGGTTGCCCAGGATCAATGAACTTGCCATCGGCAATCACGTCAACGCTCCGCCCGTGGATCAACGCTCGACCAGCCGGACGCAACACACTTTCCGTCACGCCTTCATCGCCAACCTTCAAGCCAGCCGCGCGGCCTTCGGTTACGACCAAAATTGATGGAGAATTTCCATCGTCTTTCGATTTGCCGACCGGGCCGTCGTCCCATTTTGGCGGTTGCAATGTCAGACGATTCAAAGCGGGAATGCTGCCCATATTTTGCAGGATCAGTCCAATTCCGATGCCGCTCACGACCATGACCAATAAAGTCGACAACAGACTCGACCCAAGCTGATTCCATTGCCCAGCCGAAGTTGGATAAACAAAATCCAAGGTCGCCATCACCAACGACAACAGCAGCAAACCAATCCCCATTGCTCCGGCAACACCAAAGCCGGGTAGCAAGAACAACTCGGCCGCCAAACACGCCACGCCCGTCACAAATAAAATCACTTCCAACCATCCCGCGGTGCCACCCATAAAGTGACTCCAGAAAAAGAGTGAGAAGCACAAAAGTGCCAATAGTCCCCCCACGCTCATCCCAGGTGACGCGATCTCCATAAACAACGCAATGATCCCGACGATCAACAACAGCAGCGTGACCCAGAAGTTATTCAAGAAGTCGACGACTCGATCGGTAAATCCGTATTGCCGCACCGTCCACTCGCCCTGTAGCGTCAACTGAGTTTCGAAGTCGGAAAAGTTATCGCAATGATGTTGACTAAAGCCCAACGCCTCGGCGCGCGAATGTGGCAAGGTGACGAACCGACCCAAACGCGATTCGGGGACCAACTTCCAGCCGCCGGGCAGTTCTTCTTCAACTTGTGCGGCCACATCAGCCGCAGGCGCTGCGCCCAATTCATCGGGGGCGCCCATCGAGACCAGTTTGAACTGTTGTGGGTCGTCCGTCTGTTGATAAACCACCGCGTACTCGTCGACCATCGCTTCGGCCAATTCCGGAGACCGACCATGTCGCTCGGCCAACGCTCGTGCTTTAGCGACCAGTATCGAACGGATCTTGGCCGGAGCGTAACGAAATGCAATCATGGTCGGATCCATTTGAATCACACCAATATCGCCAATGGTTGCTCCCGGCTGCATCACAATCGTTTGACAGCCAAGCGCAATCATCGCTCCACCGGAAGTCGCCTCGCGTGGAATCCAAGCAACGGTCTGTCCCCACTGGATCTGCGACAGCATGTCCGCAATTTCCATGCTTTCGACCGCACCACCGCCGGGTGAATCGATTTCGACCACGATCAAGTCGGCCTCGCTGTTCTGGGCCTGACGTAGAGCGGACTGCACGTAGCGCAACGTCGTATGGTCGATGGCGCCTTTGATCTGCAACAAGAAAGGCCGCAAAAATGGCCCCCGGGCCACCAGGTCGTCCCAAGTCGAGCTGGCCCTTACGGTCGGTACCTTTTGTTCCGCGGCGACATCCGTCTGAGACTCCTGCTCCTGCGCGCAGGGCAGCGTCCCTTCGCCCGTCGCCACTGTTTCGGATTCGCGACCTTCAATACGGGGTACGACAGACGCTGCTATTTGAGAGTTGACAGTTACCAAAAGCGCATTGCATAAGAATGCCGCTGCGATCAACCAACGTACTGCGTGACGCATTCCTACGCTGCAATTAACAGAAAAGTCAACTATGGGAGCCAACTGCTGATGTACTCCTTGATCGCGACTCCAGAAGAAGACAAGGCTTCGGCCCGAGGAATAAAGAAGATGGGATCTTCATCAATGGGGCCCGATTGGAAATCAACGGGAATCGAGATCAGAGTCAGCCCTTGCTTGTGTGCCAAGGTCACCGCGCGGGACATGTGTGACGCGGACGTAATCAGGCCAAACTTGCCCGGAGCCTTGTCCGCCAAGAACTCGTCAATTCGTTGCATTTCCTCTTGGGTGTATCGGCCACCCAAAAACGTGTAATCGGTATCGACGACTCCATTGGCCGTCATCAAGTTTCGCATCGCATCTTCATACGCACTTAGCGATCGATCCAATTCCGCGGGTGTTTCAACTTTCGTCGGCTCGGTGGTTCCCTCGCCTTCTTTCGTTTCGGTCGCAGCCGCGTCTGCGGGGACTTCCGCACCCTGGTCTTGTTCGGCTGGACCTACCACGGTGGTCGTGTTTTTTGACTTGATCTCGTCATCCTGATACAAGAACGGGCTACCCGTGAACACCAAGTGCTTGATCTTGCCGGCCTTGTACAACCGAATTGCCTCGGTCACTCGTTCCCCAGCGGAGTTCAAGTCGATTTGCCGATTCTTGACTACCTTCGCGGCACCACCCAACACAAAACCGTACTGCATTTCTTCCATCGTTCCGACCTCGACGCTTTCGTGGGTCGCCTCGAGTCCAGAAACCAAATTGTTCGCGATCGTTCGGTTGCCCAACAAACTCAAAGCAATCATCGACAACCACAACAGCGCCGCCAGAAACCGTTGCTTTGTAAACGTGGCGGTCATGGCACCGATTAAAAAGATTAGCCAAAACAATCCCACCGGCGACAACAACGCCGATAAGAACTGGCGCCCGACAAAAGCACCTTGGAGGTAATAGATCAATCCATAGGCCCCGCCCAAGATCACCAAACACAGAATCAATACACCGACTATGGTACTTGCGCCAGACTCTCTGCCGTCAAATTCGTAATCTTCGTACATCGTTTCCCTCGAGTTGTGTCCGTTTGTCGCCGCTTTGCCAATCTGCTCGAAGACGTCACTCTAGCCAAACTAATTTGGCCGCTTTTGCATCAAACAGATCCCGCCTTGGTCGACGGTCGTGAACCGTAGTTTAAACCACCACGAGAAATCCGTCGAGGATTGTCGTTTTTTCGCAACAAGTTTTTCATTTTCTGCCGCGTGGGATTCGTTGATCCGACGACCAACTTGCCCAAAATGGAACAAGTTTCTCAGGAAATTCACAGAATAGGCAACTTAGGCAACGCGGCCGCGGTTGTCGAATGGGTCGCGGCGTTGAGGCTCCCGGAGACGAATCCGTCCGTCGCGATTTTCAGGTCGGTAAAGCCGAGTTCCCGAAACTGCCGGACAATGGTCCCAGACGAATCCTGCTCGATCCACTCCGTCAGCCGCCCGACCTCCGACTTGGGAACTTCGATTCGCGCGATCTCACCGGGTAGTACTCGAACGCGAACATTGGAAAAGCCGGCTTGCCACAGCAGTGATTCCGCTTGCTCCACTCGGTGCAGTCGCGTTGGTGTTACTTCAACTCCGTACGCCACACGACTGGCCAAACAAGGAGCCGCCGGAAGATCGTGGACCGACAAATGCAAAGCCCGAGCCAACCCGCGAACATCGTCTTTGGTAAATCCAGCCTCCGCCAAAGGCGATTGCACTTGTTGCTCCGCGGCGGCTTGCAACCCTGGTCGGTAATCACTGAGGTCATCGTAGTTGGTACCACTTAGAATCGTGGCGGCAGGATATTCGGCAGCCACCGCGCGTAAGGCCGCGTACAAATGGGATTTGCAATAGTAGCAGCGGTCGCGATGATTGCGTTGATACAGTGGATCGGACGCTTCTTGAGTTTCCAACCAGCGATGCGGAAGATTCAACTCCCGTGCGACGCGGTCCGCCGTCTCACGTTGTCGCTGAGACAGACTGGGACTGTCCGCCGTGACCAACAACACACGCTTGTCATGAGTCCGAGCCAACACGGCCGCAACCAAAGACGAATCGACTCCGCCACTAAAGGCCACAATCGGTTGCGCGTATCGACGAACGATCTGCCATAACGTCCGACACTTGCCCTCCAACTCCATGGGAAGACCGCTAGGAGGTTCCATCCTTGGCAACACAGGATCATGACTTTCGGAAATTGGCTCAAGGGTCATGGCATCATCTCGTTGTTTCAAGCCAGTTCACTATCAAATCCCGCTGGATCTCCGCCGGACTCAAGTTGAACGGCGGAGTGTGGCGAGCATGCCACAAGATCAAAGCCGGTTCGTCATGCTTCGCTTCCAACCTCAAACGCTCGGTTAAAGCAGAATCCAACGGCAAATCTACTTTCCATAGCTCGGCCGAGTGCAACCGCAACGTTCGACGTACGTCCGGGACATCCAATCCAGCGATGGCCTCGGCCAATGTGATCGACGTCGGTTCCCGCTTTGTCGTTAATCCTGCCGCATCAGGCTGTTTGTCAGAACTAGCTTGCGCGGCTATTGGCACCGAATTTTGAACCGGATCGTACCAAATCAAGACGGGATGTCCCGAGTCCATCGCCTTGCGCAATTGTGACTCGTCACCGGTTTGCCAAATCAACGGTTGGGACGGGACCCAGTGATTTCGCCAGTAATAAGAAAACCCGCTCAGCCCAAGGGCCAACAACACGATAAACGGCCAATAGCGCTGGCCTGTTGGCGCGAGATTGGTCCAAAGGGCCGGCCCAACATCCACGTCGAGGAAGGGATCCATGGGTTTCGAGCCAATTGAATCAGAAGCTTCCGTTTCCGGTCCGTTATCGAAGGCAGGCGTCGGCGTCATGAAGTCGAAACCTTGGGTCCCATAAGAAACGAACCTGGCCCACGCAATTCGTGCCGCTTGATACTGACGGCCCAAATTTTGAGCGTCCCGCAGCGCCCGCCCCTGTTCGCGTGGAATCCGGAACGGTAGAACAAAAACGCCCGCGTTGCGTGTACCTTATTCATCCTTGGCCCATTC
Organism: Pirellulaceae bacterium; assembly: GCA_041741535.1. Classification (GTDB taxonomy): domain Bacteria; phylum Planctomycetota; class Planctomycetia; order Pirellulales; family Pirellulaceae; genus M30B19. The sequence continues at coordinate 50,234 of JBGSJV010000132.1, read as the reverse complement.
GCCAAGCGGTGCGTTTTGCCGATCTACTTGAGCAACCGTTGAACTGCCAGCGGACGGAAGAAGTAATTGCTGTGACCGACCACCCTGCTTTCCCCCGCCGACCGTACCAAGCACTGATTTTTGATTGTGATGGAACGCTGACCGATTCCATGCCAGTCCACTATGTGGCTTGGCGTCGAACCATGGATCGGTGGGGCATCGAATTTCCAGAAGACCGCTTTTATTCGCTGGGTGGGATGCCGTCCGATCGCATCGTTCGCCTCCTGGCTGACGAGCAAGGCAAGTCGCTGGATGTTGCCGTTGCGGCAGCTCAAAAGGAAGAAGAATTCTTGACAATGCTTTCGCTCCTGGAACCCATTGATGCCGTTGTCCGCGTGGCACGGCATTTCTTTGGGCAACTCCCCATGGCGGTCGCTAGCGGCGGATTTCGTGAAATCATCCGCTTGCAGTTGCAACAAATTGACGTCCAGGAACTATTCTCGGTTGTTGTCACCGCCGAAGACACCGAACGCCACAAGCCACATCCGGACGTGTTTCTGGAAGCCGCCGCCCGACTCCAAGCAGCCCCCGCCGAATGTCTGGTCTATGAGGATTCGGACCTTGGCATTCAAGCGGCTATCGCCGCGGGCATGGACTATGTCGACATCCGCCACTTTCATCAACCCCGTCGAATTCCTGTGTGAGGGATCTCCCAATGAAAAAGAAATCTAATCCAATGTTGTTTGGTTGGTCCTTGGCTTTGGCTGCTTGTCTCGGTGGAAGCTGTGTGGCATTGGTTGGTTGCGGCGATTCGAATGGGAGCGCCACCCCAAGTGCCACCCCAGCGCCGACCGGATGGCTGGGAATCCCTTCAGCAATCAACTACATCATCAATGGTTTGCATGATGGCACCGGTTGGCTGCTCAACAAGAGCCAAGTCTCCATCAAGAAAATCGGAGACATTCGCCCTAACAATTCGGAATCGGATGGATGGGAAGCTGACTTTCAGATCGCCGTCGAATACGGTAACGAGTCCTTTGAGACCACCGCCAAAGATATTCCCTGTGATCAAGATGGCATTCCGACGGAAGCGTCCATCGACCGCTTGCGAACGTCGGTCGAAGACATCAAAGCCAAAATGAAACGACTGCAGAATTGACCCCAAACTTGTGCATCGTTAACCGCAATACCCTATTCTTTCGACACGTCACGCAGCGAAAGACTCAACAGAGGTGCCATGAATTCGATCGTTCGTGCTGTCGCGCCGGTTTGTGATTTTGCAATGTCCTGCGCTCGCTGGCCCATTTCTGTACGATAGGCTATCTCCTGGCAACAACGGCGAACAAAGCTTCGCAGATCTTCGGCATTTGACACCACCACCGCTGCGTCGGCAGCCAATAACAAACTAACAACATCCCGGAAGTTGGACGTATTGGGACCAAACGAAATCGCCACTCCAAAACCAGCAGGTTCGATCATGCTCTGTCCCCCACGGACCCCCATGCTGCCGCCAACAAATCCGATGTCGGCCACACCCCACCATGCCGACAACTCGCCAATGGTATCAACCAACAACACATCCCAAGGCTCAATGGTGCCATTCGCCGTCTGACTGCGCCGACAAACGCGCAACTCGCTGTGCGCGCACATCTTTGCCACGTCCTCGAATCGCTCGCGATGGCGCGGCACCAATGCCAAACGCAAATCTGGGAACTCGGCATGCAAATCTCGAAAAACTTGCAACACAATCTCTTCTTCGGGCGCGGAAGTGCTGCCCGCCAACCAAACTAGGTCCGACGTTGAAATACCCGCCCACATGCGCAAGGCTTCCGTCGTCGGGTTTTGTCGATTCAATTGGGCCGAATCAAACTTGATCGAACCGGCAACGCGGCAGCGCTTCTTCGGAACTCCCAACGCCAAGAACCTGGCGCGGTATTCTTCGGTTTGAGCCAACACCAAGCTAAGACTGCGAAAGATCGGAGCCATCAACCAGCGCACCCAGCGATAACGAGCAAAACTTTTTCCGCTCAATCGTCCGTTAACCACGATAACGGGAACCTGAGCCCGCTGAAGTTGACGCAAGAGATTCGGCCAAATTTCAAGTTCTGCGAGCACCACGGCCGTCGGACGTAACTGCCGCAGCACGTTGCGCATCGCCCACGAAAAATCCATCGGAAAACGAAACACACACGCATTCGGAAAACGCTGGTGAGCAAGCGCCAAGCCAGCGTCCGTGGTCGCCGAAATTGCGAACTGATAGTTGGGGTACCGCTCCTGAAGGGCAGGCACCAAGGTCGCCAACAGATTCACTTCGCCAACGCTGACCGCATGCAACCATACGACCGCTCGAGATTGCCCAGCGGGAACCGCGGAGCGCACGTCCAACCGAGGCCCGAACAGCCGCTCGCGCCAACCGCCACGTGTTTTGCCGTGAATCCAACGCTGCCACACGACCACCGGTGTCCAAACCAGCAGCGCCAACAGATAGATCGTGTTAAGCAGCGAAGCCCACATCAATCATTTTTCATGCAGCAGTTTTTATGTTTCTTGCCGCTGCCACAGGGACAAGGGTCGTTACGCCCAACTCGAACTCCCGGGGAACGAACCGTCTGTGGTTTCGCTTCGCTGTTGTTTTGTTGGGCCGCTTCAATCGCCTGTTGTTGGCGAAGAGTTTCTTTGCCAATCGGCATCGATTCTTCAGCAACTTCTCGCTTGATCTCGACCGTTCGCGGACGATTATCCACCAACGTGTTCTTGACGAATTGATCGTTCAAATGCTCGACGCGAAAGACCAAGTCGGTCACCCGTTCGCCGATCGAATCCCACAGTCGGTCAAACAGGGCCTTGCCTTCTCGTTTGTATTCGACTTTTGGATCCAACGCGGCCATACCTCGTTGTCCGACTGCCGAGCGCAAGTGATCCATGGCCGACAAGTGATCTTTCCAAGCCGAATCAACGATCTCCAACAAGACCATTCGTTCCATCCGCCGCATCTCTGGATGAAAACGATCTTGGACCCAGGTATTGAATTGTTGTTTGACCCGTTCCGGATTCATGCCCCGCAGTTCTTCAGCGTCCAGGTTCGAACCGATCTTGTCGCTCAACCATTGAGTCAACTGGACCAGCTCCGAGTCCAGATCTCCGATCATCTTCACCGTCTCGATCTTGAGACCCTGAAGGCGACTGGCCAACTGCTCTTCGATTCCTTGCCCTTTTTTCTGCGACTCCAAACTGTGAGTCATCAGAAACTGGAAGATTTCGCCGCGCTGCAGACCGGTAATTTGCTCGACGTTTAAAGACGCGTTAAATCGCCGCCCAGCCCATTCCATCAACGCTTCGCGATCCAAGAGACCGGTCTCATCTTTGGCAAATCGCGTCATCGCGGCGATCAGTGGGTAGGTCGCTTCCTTTTGATCGTATCGGCGACAAGCTTCCTCGGTCGCTCGCGCCACGATCTTTGCGGGATCCATGCGACTGACTTCATCCAAGTCCAACAGCACGCCAAATTTGTCTTTGAGCCACCGCACGCCGACTTGGCGACCATAATCTGGGTTCAGCATCGCGGCGCCCTCACGGAGGTCGGTCTTGTTGATGGCGGCCTTCCCGCGCTCCAACATCACCTCGGCCAAGTTCTCGCGTCCAATTTTTTGCAACTCGCGTTCGTTGGTGTCGATTTTCCAACGGCTCTTCAACACGTTGGCCATTGCGTTCCAATTCCAGTCCAGATGGGCGTCTTCATCACCATCCGGCAGGTTTTCGTCGATGGACGCCAACAAATCCGTTTCCAAAACTCGCACCGCTTGATCCAGGGCATGATCCAGTGCCGCTTCGTACTCCATGCCACGGAATTCTCGGCCTTCCAAGGGCTTGCCCATCCGCAATTCAGAACTGGCGTAAGCCGCAAACATGTCGCAACCAAACCGCGACTCCAGACATTGTTCCAACCGATACTCGATCTGTTGTTGAATCATGCTCAGAATCAAATCGCGACAATTGACTCCATTCAAGACTTGTTGCCGATAGCGGTAAACTCGCTTGCGTTGCTCGTCCATCACTTCGTCATATTCAAGCAAGTTCTTGCGAGCCTCGAAGTGCATCTCCTCGCGTTTTTTCTGAGCCGCATCCAAGCGACGGCACAACATCTTGCTTTGCAGGGCATCTTCGCCGAGCGAACTACCCAAAAACCGTTGGACAAACGCGCCACCGAAGATGCGCATCAGATCGTCTTCCAACGACAGGAAAAACTGACTGTCGCCGGGATCCCCCTGTCGGCCGCAGCGACCACGCAACTGCAAGTCGATTCGGCGGGCATCGTTGCGTTCCGTTCCGATCACGCACAGCCCACCCATCTGCTTGACGATCTCGCCCTCTTCCTTCATTTTTTCGGTTCTAGCAATTTCTTCGACCAACGCGTTCCATTCGTCGCGCGGCACGTCCAATCGAGTGCGATACTTGTCTTGCAATTGGGCCCAAGCCATGTTCTCGGGATTCCCGCCCAAAACAATGTCAGTACCGCGACCGGCCATATTGGTGGCGATCGTGATCGCACCGATCCGACCCGCTTGGGCAATAATTTCCGCCTCGCGTCGGTGGTTCTTGGCGTTCAAGACTTCGTGAGGAATGTTTCGACGCTGCAAGTGGCTGCTCAGCAACTCGCTTTTTTCGATCGAGTTGGTGCCGATGAGCAGGGGACGATTCTTCTTTTGGACTCGCGTCAGGACTCGGCGTTCAAAGGACTGCGGCTTGCCCTCGGACAAAATCGTCACCGACTTGTCATCTTCGGCAGTGATCTTCCCTAGGTAGCGGTGCCCTTGGTTCGTCTCGACAAAATCATGGCGATACATCGCCTCAACCTCTTCGGCAACGGCTTTCCATTTGCCCTGTTCCGTCGCATAAATCAGATCGACTTTCTCGATCCGCTTCATTGGCCGGTTGGTTGGAATCGCAACCACGTCCAACTTGTAAATCTTCCAAAACTCCGGTGCTTCGGTCAGTGCGGTTCCGGTCATGCCGCTGAGTTTTTCATACAATTTGAAATAGTTCTGCAGCGTGATCGTCGCTAAGGTTTGAGTTTCTTCCTTGATTCGGACCCCTTCTTTGGCCTCGACAGCTTGATGCAAGCCATCGCTCCATTGGCGCCCTTCCATCAACCGGCCTGTGAACTCGTCCACAATCACGACGCCGTTGTCTTTGACGACGTAATTGACGTCGTTCTTGTAAAGATAATTCGCCTTCAACGCATTATCGATCAGATGCGGCCATTCCATGTTGCCGGCCGTGTAGAACGACTCAACTCCCGCCAAGCGTTCTGCCTCGCGGACACCCTCGTCGGTCAGGGTCACGGCATGATCTTTTTCGTTGATATTGAAATGCACCCCCTTTTTCAGTGTTTGGGCGATGCGATTAGCCTCTTGATAGAACCGTCGTTCCTGGTGCGCAGGCCCCGAAATGATCAACGGCGTACGGGCCTCGTCGATCAAAATATTGTCCACTTCGTCGATGATCGCGTAGTGAAGCGGACCTTGGCATTGCTGCATTTCACGCGGGAAGCGATGGTCCCCACGTGCCGCGAGACGCATGTTGTCACGCAGATAATCAAAGCCAAACTCGTTGTTGGTTCCATACGTGATGTCGCAATCGTAGGACATCTGTCGATCCGCGACACGCATGTCCGATTGGATTGCACCAACAGTAAGCCCCAACCCCATGTACAACGGGGCCATCCATTCCATATCGCGACGAGCCAAATAATCGTTGACCGTCACGATATGGACTCCCTTGCCCGTCAACGCGTTCAAATAGGCCGGCAATGTGGCAACCAACGTTTTGCCTTCACCGGTGACCATTTCCGCGACGTTCCCACCGTGCAAGACCATGCCGCCGATCAACTGCACGTCGTAATGTCGCAACCCGATAAAGCGTTTTCCACCTTCGCGGCAAACGGCAAAGGCTTCGGGCAATAGATCGTCCAACATCTCCCCGGCCGCCAAGCGGTCCTTGAATCGCTGGGTTTGCCCCATTAGTTCCTCGTTGCTCATCGAGGCAAACCGGCTCTCCAACTGATTGATCGCCTCGACACGCCCCTGATATTTTTTAAGTGTCCGGGCATTGGATGACCCAAAAACGGCGGTCACGCCCTTCTCAAATCCACGCAGCAATCCACTAAAAAAACCGGAAACCGCATCAAACGACTTTTCTAATACTTCCATTTTCGCTTCGCTTTTCTAGCAGTTCCATCGCCATCGGTTAGTAGATCGGCCAACTTTGGCCCACCGGATTCATTCCTGAGTCGTCACGCGCAAGCCAGCCGATCAGGATCAGCTAGCATCCACCATTCAGCCTCTTCCAAGGCTGAAAGACAAAAACCTGGACGCCCGCCCAGGATATTGTTGACCGACTATGCCAATTCGTCAGTAGACTCGCGCGCAAATTGTACCCCGTGGCAAATTTCATACCAAGTATCGAGGATCGATTCAAAGCCGAAAGCCGAAAATTCTCAGAAATCTCTCAATTCGCCCGGTGGCCAGGCAACTCGCAGGGCGTTCAAGACGGCAAATACGTCGATCAATTCTTGGGTCACAGCACCCCAGACCGGGGTCAAATAACCAAAACTCGCCGCTCCCATCGCCAATAAACTAAGCCCAATTCCTCCCAAAGCGCTTTGCAAAGCAATCTGCCGCATCCGACGGCTGATGTGCAAAAACTCGTCGACCTTTTGCAAAGAACAATCCAAAACCACGGCATCGGCGGCCTGTGACGTGACGTCGCTGTGTTGGCCAAATGCGATACCCACCGTCGCCGCCGTCAGGGCCGGCGCGTCATTAATCCCATCGCCAACAAAAATGGTGGGTGCTGCACGCGTTTCATCGCGGACAATCGCCAATTTTTGCTCCGGACTTTGACTCGAAAACACATGCTCGATACCGATTTGTTTTGCCAAGTATTGCACTTCGCTGTCGCGATCACCGGACACCAGCAATGTTCGATGAATCCGATGCCGAGGCGACAAATGCCGAACAAACAAACCTCCATCCAATCGCGGCGTATCGCGAAATTGAAATGTCCCGGCATAACGTTCGTCGACCAGAACGACACATTCCAAACCCGGTGTTTCGGGTGGCAGAAGTGAAAGAACCATCGCTGGCCCTCCTTGGGTGACATCTGCCAACAATTTCTTGCGGCTCGTGATCTGTACGAGGTGATCGCCAACGCGACCCGACATTCCGGCACCCGGTTTTTCGCTGACCTCGCCGACCGGGAACCAGGCCCCCTGCCGTTCTTCGCTCGCGCGAACCAACGCGGCCGACAATGGATGTTTCGAATATCGCCCCAAGCTGGCCACGACGGCCAATAACCAGTCGCTGGCGAAACCTTCCGCTGGAACGATTTCCACCAAATTTGGCACACCATAGGTAAGTGTCCCGGTCTTATCAAAGATAATTGTCCGACACGTGTCCGCCAGTTCCAAACTACTCGGGTTCCGGACGATGATCGCACGCTTGGCGGCCAACGAAATCGAACCAATAATTGCGACCGGAATTGCAATTAGTAACGGACAAGGTGTCGCGACCACCAAAACGGACAAAAATCGGACTGGATCCCCGGAAATGCTCCAAGCAACTCCGGCCACCAGGAGTGCTAACGGGGTATACCAAGCTCCTAACTGGTCGCCCAATCTCCGCAAACGAGGCCGATCTTGTTCTGCCGCTCGCATCACTTGCATGATTTGGGCGTAACGCGAGTCCTCAGGCCGTTTGTCTGCTCGGATCACCAACGCCAACTCGCCGTTGATCGCCCCGGAAATCACGACCGAACCGGGCGACTTGTGAATTTGGAACGGCTCACCCGTCAGGTAACTTTCGTCCATCACGCCCTGCCCTTCAATCACCGTCCCGTCAACGGGACAGGACTCGTGCGGGAACACAATCAATTGGTCACCCGGTTGGATCTCGGCCACGGCCACGTCGCGAAAACTGGCTCCGTCGCGGCGATGGGCGACCAATGGCAGACGACGACTGAGAGCCAGTAAGACTGAGGATGCGCTACGAACCGCGTAGGACTCCAAGGCGGTCCCACCCGATAGCATCAACACGACCATTGCACCCGCTAAATACTCGCCCAAAACCACGGCAACAACAATCGAAATCCCGGCCAACAAATCGCTGCCAAATTCACGTTGCCAGAGTTTGACCAAGAGTCCGGCAACCAACGGCACTCCGCCAACGGCCAAACTGAGCCACAACGGTCCGATGGTCAGCCAATGCTCGGGGGACCAGAACCAGGCCGTCGACAACGACCAAACCAACATCCAACCAGTGAACCCAGCGATCAGCGTTTCTTGGGTCGCGGCCTGCCAAACGCTGCGCAGCGTTTGCCGAATCTCACCAAACCTTAACAACAACTGCAAATCCCTCTCGCACGATTGGACTCTTCGAACCCGCCGTGACACCTTGTACGAGAGTGACACCTTGTACGAGAACCGTGTTCGGCTACCTTGGAGAGCGGAGAACGAATGAACTTTCCTATCTTATAGAGATCGGCAGTCGTTGAATACGAGGAAAGCGGCGCGGACTATAGATATTCGAGGGCAAATGATCCTGTTGGGGACTGGCACCAGCGTGGGTGTTCCCGCTTTGGGCTGTGGGTGCCCCGTTTGTTGCAGCGGTGAGCCAAAGAATCAGAGAACTCGGTGTAGTGCCGTGTTCGGCTTGCCGGAAGGCAATTTGTTGATCGACACCCCACCGGACCTGCGACAACAATTGATTCGCGAAGGTTTGGGCTTGGTTCACGCGGTTTGTTTTACTCACGAGCACGCAGATCACATTTTTGGGCTCGACGATTTGCGATTGATGCAATTTTATCTGGAAGGTCCGGTTCCATTGTATTGCAATGCCGAAGTGGAACAGCGACTCCGCGAGTCCTTCAGTTATGCTTTTGAAAACCGAGTCCAAACGCATGCGGGGGCCGTCCCTAGTCTCGAATTTCATCGGATTGGGCGTCGACCGTTTGAGGCCTTGGGGGCCACGATCCAGCCAATTTTGTTTCGGCATGGTCCACGATTTGACGTGCTGGGCTTTCGCGTGGGCAACGTCGCCTATTGTACCGACGTCAAAGAAATTCCGGACGAGTCGTGGCCACTCTTGGAGGGGCTCGATACGCTGGTACTCAGTGCCCTGCGTTACGACCCACATCCCACGCATCTAAATTTGGCCGAAGCCTTAGCGGTGGTCGAGCGACTCCGGCCTCGGCAAACCTACTTCACCCATTGTTCATGTCACTTGGACTACTATCGCGTCAATTCGGAATTACCGCCCGGAGTCGAATTAGCGTACGACGGACTCCGAATCCCGCTGACTTGATCGGTTCCGGTCGCAACTCGCACCAAGAGTCGAACTTTCCTATGATGGATTCGAATCCATTCGGTTCGCAGATCTCCCCAGAACCTTGAAAGAAACTCCTATGTTCGTCCGTTCATCCATCGGTTGTTTTTTTTGGGGATGTTTGATGGTGATGATCGGTTCGTTAGGCGCGCAACCACCGGACGGTTACCAACCGGAGGTGGATTGGTTGCTGGATCGTTCGCCCTATTTGGCGGTCATTCGCTTATCGCCTGATGGGAACAGCTTGGCCATGGAAAACGGGTTGATCCGCCGGACCATCGCGTTGAAGACCGGAAAGTCAAAGCTAGGTACGGCCACCATCGCCTTTGAGAACTTAATGTCGGGCCAAGCAATTCTGCGCGCCGTGCGGCCGGAAGCGATCCTGACGATCGATTCGCAAACCATCGCGGTGGGTGGCTTGCGGGGGCAACCCAATCACGCCTTTTTGCAATCCGAGTGGTTGAACCAGATGGAGCCGGCACCAACCGATTGGCAACTGATCGGCCATGAAATTGGTGACATCGAAGCTCGAATGGAGTGGAAAGAAACGCGGCCTCATGCACCCGGTGTGGCGTGGCCACCCAAAGGTCGCTCGCTTCGGTTGGATTTCGCAGCCCCGAATATTACGAGTGAGGACGTACCTAATTTGGCGAACCGTGCCGATCGCACGACGTCCGAGCCACAAGTCATGGTGTCGATCCACTACGAGATTTACGATGGCTTGCCGTTGATCAGCAAATGGCTCGTCGTTCACAATCAAAGCTCGCGGGAAATCCAGTTAGAGAAATTCACCGCCGAACTATTGGCGGTAGTGGAACATAACAATCCCGTCGAAGATCGCCCTGGTGTGCCGCTTCCTGAGCCGACGGTGCTGCACGTCGAAACCGACCAAGCTTTTGGCGGTTTTAACTTCGAACAAGCCAACCGCCATGCGGTACGATGGTTGCCGGACCCCGAGTTCCACACGCAAGTCAATTACTTGAAAAACATGCCGTGCCTGTTGGAAGTCTCACCGTTTCGTGGCCCCGCTCAACGAATCGAACCAGGCGAGTCGTTTCAGACGTTTCGAGTCTTTACCTTGGTGCACGACAGCGAAGATCGTGAACGGCGGGGCTTAGCGTTGCGGCAGATGTACCGCACGCTCGCGCCGTGGGTTACCGAAAATCCATTGATGATGCATTTGCGAACCGCCGATCCGGAGGCCGTGCGATCCTCGCTGCGACAATGTGCGGCCGTTGGATTCGAGATGTTGATCTTGTCGTTTGGCTCTGGCTTCGATATCGAAAACACCGACCCGAGTAACCTACAACAGTGGCAACAATTGGCAGAGGAAGCGCGGGAACTTGGCGTCGAGATTGGCGGGTATTCGCTTTTGTCCAGCCGTCAAATTGGCGGAGGTCACGACGTGGTGAGCCCACCCGGCGAGAGTCCAGCCCACGGTCATTCTCCGGCCTTGACCAGCGAATGGGGACAAGCGTATTTCGCCAAACTGAGACAGTTTTTTGGGCAGACGGGTTTCACCCTATTGGAGCATGACGGGTCGTATCCTGGCGATTGGGACGTCACGGCTCGCCCGCCACTGCAACAAGGTTTGGAAGACTCACAATGGGCTCAATGGCAAGTGATTCGGGATTTTTATTACTGGTGTCGTTCGGAAGGCATCTACCTCAATGTGCCAGATTATTATTTTTTGGCGGGATCGAATAAATGTGGCATGGGCTACCGCGAAGTCAATTGGTCGCTGCCTCGGGCGGAACAGTTGATCCACACGCGACAGAATATTTTTGACGGGACGTGGACCAAAACACCGTCGATGGGGTGGATGTTTGTGCCATTGACCGAATACCACGGCGGCGGTGCGGCAGCGACGATCGAGCCGCTGGAAGAACATTTGGACCACTACCGACTCATGTTGCTGGCGAATCTCTCGGCCGGAGTGCAGGCCTGTTATCGAGGGCCGCGTCTGTACGATTCTCCTCGGACGCAGGCCATGCTCCAAGAAGTCGTCGCGTGGTATAAAAAGTATCGAGATATCCTGGAAAGTGACGTGATCCACTTGCGGCGAGCGGACGCGCGCGACTGGGACGGGTTGTTGCACGTGAATCCCCGTTTGCAACAGGCCGCGTTTCTGTGTGTCTTCAACCCGTTGGACGAAGCGATCGAACGCGAAATTGTCGTCCCGCTGTATTACGCGGGGTTGGTTGATCAAGTTCAGGTTAGTGTGGCGGGGGCGCCCTCGAACGTCCATAACTTGGATCGACGTTCGCGGTTGAGGCTCCGAGTTCAAATTCCCGCAAACGGTTTTCAATGGGCGGTGTTTCAAGCCAATTGAGCTTGGTGTCTGGTTGAAGCAAACAACATGGATCGGGTAAGATTCGGGCGGCGATGGTAGGAAATTCCTCTTTTCGATCGAACAGGCTCGAACCCCATGCTGCAGCGGCGTCCCATTTTTCCTCATGTGATTGAAGTCAACCATCAATTGGAGCAAGTGCTCGGCTGCAATGTTTATTTGGTGTACGACCAAAATGAGTGGATTTTGATCGATATCGGTTATGAGGAAACGACCGACGAGATTCTGGAAATGGTCCGTCAACTTGACTTTCCCTTTCAACGTTGCAAAACCTTGGTTGCGACGCACGCGGATGTCGATCATATCCAGGGGTTGGCAAAGGCCAAACAAATCTTGAAAACAACGGTCTCGGCGCACCGACTGGCGGCGGACAGTTTGCGAATTGGCGATCGATTGAAGACCTTTGCCTTGATCGAAGCGCAAGGGATTGATTTGCCGATGCCGCCCATCGAAGTTGAGACGCTGCTCGAAGATGGAGATATCTTAACCGTTGGCAACTTGCGACTGGAGGTTTGGCTAACTCCAGGGCACACGGATAGTCAATTGAGCTTCCGCCTGGGCGACCTGCTGTTCAGTGGCGACAACATCTATCGCGATGGTTGTGTGGGTGCGATCGATGCTCATCATGGCAGCGATATCGTGAAGTTCATTCAGTCTTTGAAACGGATCCAGGCTTCGGATGTCCAGTGGTTGCTGCCGAGTCACGGACCCGTGTTTCGCAAAGACGATCGCCTGCTGCAATCTGCGATCGATCGCTTGGAAAGCTATTCGCATCGAGCCGACTTTGGAACCTGTGCGGTCGATTGGCCGTTGATGGACGAGTTCGAAGCGGAATTGGTGAATGGTAAAATGCCGGGCGATGACGAGCCCACTAAATGAGTACCCCGGGAAATCTCACTCCCGCCAATCTACTGGTCGAAAACCAGATTGCCGAACAGTTCGTGGCAGAGTTGGCCAAGGCCTTGCACCAGAACGGCATGGCCTCCGACGAACTGGAACAGAACGTCCTCCAGTTGGCCCAGCAGTTGAATCTGGAGGTTAGCGTATTTGCGACGCCGACGTCGATATTTTTTTCGTTTGGTCAAGCGGAACAATGCCGAACGTTGCTATTCCGGGTGACACCGTCGGATATTGATCTGGGACGGCTCAATGAGTTACAGACCCTGCAACGCGAGGTCGCCGAGGGGCAGCTCAGCGTGCGCGAAGGTCGTGTCCGGCTGCCGCAGTTGTTGCTACAGCCTCCACGGTACGGGTTCTGGTTGACGAGTGTTGCTTTTGCCTGGGCCAGTGCTGCGGTCACCATTCTATTTCGGGGCGGTCTGAACGAATGGTTGGTGACCTTGGTGTTGGGGCTGAGCATTGGCTGCTACGGTGGACTGTTGCGACAATTTCCGCGAATGGCTCGAACGTATGCTCCGGTGAGCGCCTTGTTCGCGGCACTGCTCCCCTATTTTGTTGGAAAATTCTTGCAGCCGTTATCGCTGGAGATCGTCACCTTGGGCTCGTTGGTCGTGTTGCTTCCAGGGCTGACGTTGACGATTGCGATCAATGAATTGGCGACGCAAAATTTGGCTGCGGGCACAGCCAGGCTGTTTGGTGGCTTGGTTCTATTGATGACCTTGGGATTTGGCGTCGCCGTGGGCAGCAGCCTGGGGCAACAACTGACGACTACCCCCATCGGAGTGGCACCGGTACAACTAAGTCTCGGCTTTTGGTATTTCGCGATTGCCACCGCGCCTTTGGCGTTTGCGATCCTGTTTCGCGCTCAGGCGCGTGACTTCCTGCCGATCACGTTGACGTGTTGGGCGGGGTATTCGATTGCGGAAATGGCAAGCGGATTTCTGGTGCCGGTCGTGTCGGGCGCGGTTGGTTCGTTTTCGGTGGGACTGATTGGTTCGATTTATGCACGTTGGACGAATCGATCTTCGTCCACCTTGGCTGTGCCAGGATTGGTGTTTTTGGTTCCCGGCAGTATTGGCTTTCGCAGCATCCAGATGTTATTGTTGAATGATGTCGATTCGGCGGTGCGTGGGGCATTCGACATGTTCATGGTGGCGATCAGTTTGGTTTCCGGACTATTGGTCGCCTATTCCCTATTGCCTGCCACCAGCCTTCATCGGAGGTACGGTTAGCCATGTCCGACAAATTGAATTCAAGTACGGGTCCGCTGCATGATCTGGAGCAATGGGAGGACGACCTGCGCAGCCGATACCCTGAAGACATTAGCCAATGGACCGACGGATCCGAGAAACAGCTCGAACAGTTTCGAGATTATGCGGCGACCGTCAAACCGGAAGTCCGCGAGTTCTACCGCCTGAACCATCGCTACCAAACGCTGGACTTCGTTCGTCAAAAGCGCCGCGAGTATTTGACACTCGACAAACGAAAAATGGGGCTGTGGGATGGGCTGGAGTTCTTGAACACACTGATTGATGACAGTGATCCCGATACCAGTTTGCCGCAGATCGAACATTTATTGCAAACAGCGGAAGCCATTCGCCGCGATGGACACCCGCGTTGGTTCGTGTTGACCGGATTGATCCATGATTTTGGCAAAGTCCTGTGTCTGTTTGGCGAACCCCAGTGGGCGGTCGTGGGCGATACGTTCCCGGTAGGCTGTCGTTACTCGGACAAGGTTGTTTTTTCAGAGTTCTTCGCTGCGAACCCCGATGCCGAGGTGGCCGAGTATCAAACCGAATGCGGAATCTATCGTCTAGGTTGCGGCTTGGATGAAGTGTTGATGTCGTGGGGGCACGACGAATACATGTATCACGTGGTGAAAGAATATCTGCCGCTGGAAGCCCTTTACATGATCCGGTATCACTCGTTTTATGCGGCCCATCGCGAAGCGGCGTACCAGCAACTGTGGAACGACCAAGACCGGCATTATCTGGAATACGTTCGCCAGTTCAATCCATACGACTTGTACACCAAAGCCGCCGTGCGACCCAACGTGACAGAGTTGCGACCGTATTACGAAGACCTCTGGGCCGAGTTCTTCCCCAACCAATTGGCGTTTTGAGGTCACGATGAAGTTTATAACATTTGGGTTTATGGTTCTGATGCCTCTGTTGTCTGGCGTTTCTACGGCGCAATTAACATGGGAGGATATTCGCGCTGGCCATGAAGAAAACTTGGTTCAACTTGTCGATGCGGGAATCGATATTCAGTGGTCGGTGCGACATCGGGTCCTGAAATCGGCGCATGAGAACGAGCAACGCAAGATTGGGATTCTTGAAAAATCACTAAAGAATACGAATGACGAAGAAAAGAAGATCGATTTAAAAGCGAAGATCGATTTAGCAACAAAAAAAATCGAACATTGGCAGGCTTTCAATTATGGCGAACGATTTCAAGTCTACTTGAGCCGCAAGGGATTTCGGATCCGGTTCGACAGGTCCGACTCCGAGTTAGAGGGGACTTTTCCAGAACACAGTTGGCTATTCCCAGACAATGAGACCCAACGTCCATTCCAGACTTATACTCAAGAATTTGGAAAAGACCAGGTCATCCTCACGACGTCTTCTCCACGCCGGGGATATCAAATCAGTGAGGTTAGGCTTGCTGAAATTATTCGGCCGAACTTGCCAGCCCTGATCAACAGCCCGATTCCATTTTCCTTTGACGAGAAGGCGCAGTCGTTCCTTAGCGTCACGCACAGCAACGGGCTGGCAGCGATCACTCCTTCCAATAAGGCGGTTCGATATACGGTCGAAAAAATGGAAGGAACGATGGCGAGGGTATCCGTTTTGTCGATGCCAGAGTTCACGTCCTCGGAGCCTGAAGTGAAGGGCAAGTTCGGTTATATTACCGAGCTAGACATTGATACTTCTAAGGGTTTTATCCCGACGAAAATAAAATCGCGACCAATTGTGATTCTCTCTTGGAAGATTGGCGAGGGCTTTCAAAAGTCCGACCACTGGAATTCCGTGATCGAGATCGAGATCGGTGAAACCGCAAGCGGTGCCTTCTACCCTAAAAAAGTACACCATACCAAATTTGAATCTGCCTTGAACGAGAAGCGAACTGTGGAGGCCGATTTTTTTGATATCTTTCACACACTCGTGGACGAAGGCGAGGCTCTAGTTCCCACTCAGGAACTTGTGCTGGAGGTGATTGCGGTCAAGCCATGGTCCGAACCCGACGACAATTTTTACGATTTTGAAAAAAATCGTCCAGGCGTCGAATTAGGGGATCGAGAAACGTATCCGCGACGGTGAGACTTGGGGCGGAGGTTCTTGGTGTCGAATTTGTCGCACGGTTGGTGTACGATACGGTGTAGAGACTCCGGCGCGGTTCACGGTTAGGGAACCGGGAGGGGTAAAATGAAAGTGCCCGACCTGATGCTTCAAATCGAGAGCGAAAATTCACCTTGCGATCCGCAACCCTGGTTGCGGCAAGTCCAAGTTTGGCGGGACTGGATCGAGCAAAGCCTGAGGTTTTATTCCGAACTAGGCACCGAAAGCCCGGAAATTCTGACCGAGGCGATGCGGTACAGTCTGCTGGCTCCGGGCAAACGCCTCCGCCCGTTACTGACCTTGGCCGCCTGTGAAATGTGCGGCGGACAGCCCGAACAGGCTCTACCGGCCGCGTGTGCGGTCGAGATGATCCATGCATATTCGCTGGTGCATGACGACCTGCCAGGCATGGATAACGACGATGTTCGCCGAGGGCGACCGACCTGCCATATTCAATACAATCATGCCACGGCCATCTTGGTTGGGGACAGTTTGCAATCGCTCGCTTTTCAAATCTTGGCCGAGTCGGCAAAACCCCAGGCTGCCCGCAAATTGGTCGATGGTCGAAAAATCGAACCCCTGACCATGGCTGCGGCTCTCAAATGTATTGCGGAATTGGCGCGGGCGGCGGGACCGATGGGAATGGCCGGGGGGCAACAAGACGATTTACTGGCGGACCGGTTGCCGCGCTCTGAGGCGTCTCTGGAGCGTATTCACCGCCGTAAAACCGGTGCATTGCTGGCAACTTCTCTGAAAATGGGCGGAATCGTGGCAGGTGTGCCGGCCGGGGAACTAGAGAATCTTTGGGAGTTAAGTCAAAATATTGGCTTAGCTTTTCAAATCACGGACGACTTACTGGATGTGACCGGCGACGCCCAGCAGGTCGGCAAACAGACTCAGAAAGATAGCCAGCAAGGCAAACTAACCTATCCGGGTCTATTCGGCGTGGACGAAAGTCAAAGGAAAGCTCAAGCGTTGATTCGTCGCGCCTACGATTTGTTGGAACGGTACGATCGGGCGAATGTCCTGCAGGGACTTGCTCGGTTTATTTTAGAAAGACAACAATGATTGAGATCTTACCGACCCTGGAATCGCCGCAGCAACTGCGTGAAATGTCGTTGGAGAAGCTCCAGCGGGTGGCCCAAGAAATTCGGGACACCTTGTGCGACTTATTGAAGGAGCGTCCGGCTCACTTTGCGTCCAACCTGGGCGTGGTCGAACTTTGCCTCGCTTTGCATACCGAGTTCGATTTTCTGAACGATCGCCTCATCTGGGACACGGGCCATCAAATCTACCCGCAGAAGTTGATCACCGGCCGCTATCACAGGTTTCACACGATCCGCACCAAGGGCGGCTTGATGGGCTATCCGAACCCGAACGAAAGCGACTACGACCTGTTCGTCACGGGCCATGCGGGAAGTAGCGTTTCCACGATGGTCGGGCTGAGGAGTGGTGATGACCTCCAAGGTCGCACTGGGAACCATTCGGTCGCTGTCATTGGGGATGGGGCTTTTCCCTCAGGGATTGTCTTCGAAGCCTTGAATAACGCCGCGCTGCTCAAGAGCAAGATGTTGGTCATTTTGAACGACAACGAAATGTCCATTTGTCCACGGGTTGGTGGCCTGGCGCGTTATTTGGATCGGCTGCGGGCCAATCCATTTTATTCTGGCCTGAAGCAAGAAATTGTCAGTGTTCTCAACAAACTGCCGGTGCTGGGCGACCCGACCGAGCGGATGTTGGTCCAGATCAAAGAAGGTGTCAAAGCCGGCTTGCATGGTGGTATGTTGTTCGAAGAGTTCGGATTCAAGTACTTTGGCCCGATCGATGGACACGATATCGCGCTGCTCAAAAAATACCTGCGCCTCGTCAAGACTCAGGAAGGTCCTGTCCTGTTGCATGTGATCACGAAGAAGGGACATGGATTCAAGCCAGCTGCCGCTGATCCCGTGTTATTCCATACACCACCGGTGTTTCAGTGGGTCGAGGGAGAACGTGTCGAACTGAAGAAGGGTTCGACTACCGCGTATACCGACGTCGCGTCGAAAGCCATTGGCGACCAAATGAGGCAAAATCCGCAAGTTACCGTCATTACGGCGGCCATGTGCCAAGGA
This sequence comes from Pirellulaceae bacterium, assembly GCA_041741535.1. Taxonomy (GTDB): domain Bacteria; phylum Planctomycetota; class Planctomycetia; order Pirellulales; family Pirellulaceae; genus M30B19. Next base: position 32,176 of record JBGSJV010000132.1, on the reverse strand, counting down.
AACAAGTTGGAGCCCGTTCGTGCGGAGTTCCCCGATCGATTCTTTGATGTGGGCATTTGCGAATCACACGCGGTCGCCTTTGCCGGTGGCCAAGCCAAAACGGGTATGCGACCGATTGTGGACATCTACAGCACGTTTCTCCAACGGTCTTTCGATCAAATCTTCCAAGAGGTTTGCCTGCAAGGTTTGCCGGTGGTGTTCATGATGGACCGCGCGGGAATGACCGCCGAAGACGGACCGACCCATCACGGCACCTACGATCTGGCCTACATGCGAGTCTTCCCGAACATGATCGTGATGGCGCCAGGCGATGGTTACGATCTGCGGCAGATGTTGGACTTTTCACTCCAACAAAATGTCGCGACGGCGATCCGCTATCCCAAGACGACCGCGGTGGAAATCACCGAAGATCGCCAACCTATCGAATTGGGCAAAAGCGAAATTATGTCGTGGGGACGGGACGGCATGCTGTTGGCGGTGGGGACGGAGCTATCCCATTGCATGCAAGCGGCCGCGAAACTCAAGGAACGCGGCTTGGACATCGGGGTTATCAACGTGCGATTCATCAAGCCGTTGGATACCGTGGTCATGCGGCGCGTCTTGGAGGAAGCTCCACTGGTCGTAACCGCCGAAGAAGGCACGTTAAGCGGTGGGTTCGGCAGTGCGCTGTTGGAGTTTGCCGCGGATCACGGCCTGCGCGCGGACCATGTACGCCGCTTGGGAGTTCCGGACCGTTTTGTGGAACATCAATCGCGTGCCGAAGTCCTGCAAGAATTGCGACTGGATCCCGAAGGCATCGTCAAAACGGTGCTTGAACTGGCGGCCCAACGTGGTCTGTTAGAAGCTGATTTACAAACGGTCTAACCTCAATACCGTTCGACAAGTAGCAGGCACACTCCGTGTGCCGTCCGCCGATCCTCAAAGAACGAGTGCTTTTTGATGGTCGCGGCATATGGAATGTGCCTATTATCGTCCTTCGTTGAACGGTATTGGGTCTAACCCAAAATCAAAGGGTTTGGTATGGAGCCACTGGATCGTCAAGAATCCGTCGCGGGTTGGTCCTCCCCGCCTCGGGTGGCATTGTTGAGTAGCGCCAGCCAACGACCCGACATGGTTGTGCGAATCCAAGAACTGCGCCCGATCGTCGAGCAGTATTTTCGGATCGTCTATGAAGACTACGATGGCGAAGTCCCCTGGAACGGGAACGGCGTTGATCTGTGCATCGTATTTGGTGGCGACGGGTCCATCTTGCGGGCCGCGAGAAAAATGGGCAACCAACAGCGGCCGGTCTTGGCCGTCAACTTGGGGCGTCTGGGTTTTTTGGCGGATATCATGCCGGAACAACTGCCGCAAGCGTTGCAGCGAGTGTGCCAACGAGACTTCTCGATCGTTGAGCACTTGATGATTCGGTGTGGGATTCAACACGCTGGTCAAGAAGTATCGCATCATTTAGGTTTGAACGAAGTCGCTCTGCGGGCAGCTGCTCCATTCCATATGCAACAAATCGATTTGTACATCGATGGTCGATTAGCCACCAGTTACAACTGCGATGGATTGATCATTAGCACACCGGTGGGCTCGACGGCTCATAACCTATCGGTTGGCGGTCCGATCGTAAGGAAAGACTTGCGGGCCTTTGTTATTGCTCCTATTTCACCGCACACCTTGACCGTCCGTCCCGTGGTCGACACAGCGGACCGTGTTTACGAAATGTTCTTGCGCGGGACAGAAGGTTCGGCCGCCGTCGTCTTGGACGGAAAATTGATTCACGAATTGCAACCGGGTGATTGTGTCCAAGTGCGTCAGGCCGAAGCAACCTTTCGATTGATCGAAGTTTCGGGCCAATGGTACTACGCGACCCTGCGCGAGAAATTAGGTTGGTCGGGCGACTTGTTTCGCCATCATGGGCAAGGATAAGAACCATGTCTTTCACTATGCTCTGGCCAGTGTCGCGACCGTAATCTCCCGTGGTGCGATGTGGTTATCCAAACGGCAACGTTGCCATGCTAGCGGCCCATTTCTCTCTTGACATACGGCGAGTGGTTTTTGGACACTTCGCCCTGGCGGAGGCCTGCCTAGCAAGCAGGTGGTTTCGCCTTTCATTCGAAGTGGGATCAAGGAAGAACCAGCTCCATGTCCAGTCCGTCCTCGTCCGCCGATTCGCCATTTGTTCCGGATAGCGGAGTTGCCCTCCCGCCGGGAGTCGCGCAGGCTGGAACCGGACGAAACGGACCAGTGCTGCACGAAGCGGACGGCAGCACGATAGCTCTGCCGCTCCCCCCGGCCTCAACCCATTCGCGACTGGTGGATTCCGAGCCCAAGTCACCGCGATCCAGACAACGAGAACGGGCCGATTCAGCACGGCAGGAATCGTCGGATGGGTCGGAAATCGATCCGCGCTTGGTTCACGAAACCCAACAACAGATCAAGCAGTTGGTCGAAGAGATCGCTCAACTGGCAAAACAAAACTTGCCGCCGAGCGAGTTTTACCAAGGTTTCACGACTCGTTGTGTGTCGGCGCTTTCCAGTATCGGTGGTGCGATATGGCTCAAGGAACGCAATCAACTGAACCTTGAGCAGCAAATCAACTTGGCGCAAACCGGCTTGCCGTCGGACGGCCCCGGGGCGTATCAACACGATCGGCTGCTGAAGCAAGTCTTTCAAGATGGGCAACCTACTTTGGTTTTGCCTTCGACCGTCAATACATCGGACGACACCGGAAACCCTACGCCACTACTCCTGATTTTGGCCCCAATCATGAATGAGGGGCAAGCAATTGGCTTGATCGAGATCTTCCAAAGGCCGGTAACGGGGCCCGTAACCCAGCGGGGTTACCTGCGATTCTTGGTCCAAATGGCGGAGATGGCTGGCCAGTATCACAAAAACCGGCGTCTCCGTGAGCTTGACGAACAACAAGACCTTTGGGGACGACTGGACCAATTCCTGCAATGCTTGCACGAAAGCCTGGATACGCAGCGGACCGCCTACAACCTAGCCAATGATGGTCGCCGTTTGATTGACTGCGATCGGGTCAGCGTCGCTCTGACGGAAGGGACTCGACTAAAAATCATCGCCACCAGCGGTTTGGATCGCGTGCATCGCCGCGCAGACCAAGTGCGGTTGATGGAGCAATTGACCACCGTCGTGTGCCGAGCCAAGCAGCCACTGTTTTATGTTGGGCCGACCGACGATTTGCCGCCACAAATTGAAGAATGTCTCGAAGCTTATTTGGACCTATCCCACAGCAAAGCCGTAGCCGTGGTGCCTCTGGTTCACGGCCCGAAAACCGCAGACGACCAGACCGACCTGACCAAGGCCCGGCAGGCGGCTCAAATCAAGAAGAAGTTGCTCGGGGCTTTGATCATCGAACAATTGACGGATCAACGGATCCCGGAAGAAAAGACCCGGCGGATTGAATTGGTTGCTTTGCACGGCGCTTCCGCACTGGCAAATTCACTGGAGCACAACGGGCTCTTTCTAATGCCCCTTTGGAAGACTCTAGGCAAATTGTCCTGGCTGACCGCTCCCGGCAATTTGCCGAAGACCGGAATTGCCTCTGTGGCGATCATCGTGACCACGATTCTGTTATTTCTGTTCCCGTATTCGTTTACCATGCCAGCGAAAGGAATCTTACAACCGGTCAATCGCTTTGAGATCTACTCGCAAACTGCCGGCTTGGTCACCGAAATCCCATTACCCGAACAACAGAACGTGATGGTGACGGCGGGGCAACCATTGCTGCGACTGGAGAACCGCGATTACGACTCCGAGTTTCAAGCATTGCTAGGCAAGCTGGCCGAAACCGCCGAGTCGTTTCAAGAAAAGCAACGCAGCGAATCGCTTATGACCGAGCCATTGGAACAAATGAAGCTCCAAGGAGAGATCAAACAACTCCGCTCCGAATACGACTCGATGTGGCAGCAGGCCGATATCTTGAGGAAAAAACTGGCGTTGCTGAACATCCCAGCCCCCATCACGGGCCAAATCGTCGATTGGAACTTTCGCGAAACCTTGATGGGACGTTGGCTGTTGGGTGGGGAGCGATTGATGACGATCGTCGACTTGGACGGACCTTGGGAATTGGAGCTATACCTCCCTGAACGAGGCGCAATCCATGTGCTGAAGCAAGTTCACGAAAGTGAAACGCCGGTCGAGGTTTCGTTTACTTTGGCATCTCAACCCGGACAAACCTATACGGGAACCATCACACAAATCGACCAACGGGCTGAAGTCCGAGAAGTCCATGGCAACAGTCTTCGTTTGTTGGTGACGTTTGACAAACAACAAGTGCCGGCTGAATTGAGGCGTCCCGGGACGGGAATCACAGCGAAAATCCACTGTGGCCAGCGGCCTTTGGGGTACGTTCTGTTTCGTGAAGTTTGGGAAACCGCTCAAGCACAAGTTCTGTTTTGGCTGTAATTTGTTGGTCGACGATTCATTTGTTGGTCGACGATTCATTTGGGCATGTTCCATAAGGGAGATTTTAATGCGGCTTGATTCAATCCCATCGGTCCGAACATACATCCTTGGGGGCGCGACACTCCTACTCACAGGCTGGTTCGGGATCACTACTTGTTCCGATACGGCACTTTTTGGACAAGAACGAGCCTTGCCGTTGCCCCCCCGCTTGCCAGGGGCCACAAATGGAAACGCTAGTCAGGTGGCGCCCAACCAAACGCTGCCGTCGATTCCAGGTCGTCAGCTACCTCCGCCCAACGCGTTGTCCGAAAATCAAGGACCTGTCTCTGGGCAAGACGCAGCGAGCACCCCAAATTCCGGAACCATGGTCCAGCCGGTTTCCAACTCGCAATCTCCTGGGAATCCGCTCGCGAAGATCGAAATGACCTCCGAGGGACGGATTCGAGTTTCCTATGCTACTGTGATCGTGATCGAGAAAATTCAACTTCCTGCGCGAGAAAGTGGCGTATTGGGGCAGTTGAATGCCAAGGAAGGCCAGTTGATCGAGGGCGGGTCTTTGATCGCCAAAGTCGACGATAGCCAGGCCATTACCGAATTGGAGAGTTCCAAGCGACGATTGGAAGCGTCGGAATTAAAAGTTAGCAGCGATATCGGCATTCGATACGCCACAGCAGCACGGGAAACGGCATGGAAAGGCTTCAAACGTGAGGACGGTTTGTTTCGAAAAGGAGCCGGCAGCGAAGCGAAACGCGATGAACTGCAATTGGCCGCGGTTCAAGCGGACCTGCAACTGGAAAAAGCCAATCACGATTTCCAAGTCGATCAAAAGGCGGTTCGGATGGAGCAAATCCAAGTCACCAAGGCCGAACAATTGGTCGAGCGTCATGACATCATTGCACCTTGGTCTGGAGTCGTTACGAAGACACTAAAGCGACAAAGTGAATGGGTCAATGCGGGGGACCCCATTTTGGAGCTAGTACAAATGGATCGGATTTGGATTGAAGCATCGCTCGACCCCGCCGTGGTACATCCTTATCAAGTTACCGGCAAAGCTGCGATCGTCACCTTAACCTTGCCCGGGGGCCAAAAGGTGGCTTTTGACGGACGGATCACGTTTGTGGATTCTCAAGTCGTCGGCGACAAGTACAAAGTACGAGCCGAAGTTCTGAATCGCCAACACGAGAATTATTGGTTATTGGTTCCTGGGATGTTTGTCGACATGGAACTTTTGTTGCAGGATTCCCCCGTCGATCGGGTCAGCCGCCAATAGACAAGACGCAGGCCTGAACGGCCGAGCGTCTTAGGCCTGGAAGGCCGACAAAACCTCTGCCGGGATTCCGTGCTGACTCAATAAACACCGCGACCGCGTCTCCGGCCTGAACGGGCCGAGCGTCTTAGGCCTGGAAGGCCGACAAAACCTCTGCCGGGGTCGTTAGGCCCCGGGTTGAAATGGCGGCAACCAATAAGGCCCAACGGGCCGACACAAGTCGATGTACCAATAACGGGTATGTCTGGAAAAGATACTTGCGAGGCAGACCTTCGGAACATTCCGGCCGCCTGCAGCCAGCTTGCACCGCCAGCCGAGGCTGCATCAACCCTTCGGATAAAGACCTTTTCGGCAAAAGTTGCCTGGAGTTAGAGCCAAAGCCAGGTCCGAGAACTTGGTGCAACTTCGCTATAATTTTGGGATCGAAAAGGAGTCCGTTTGAGTCTTGCCATCACGCTGGAAAGTGATTTCAAATTCGTCTTCAGGCTCCAAGACTTCGACCAAGCTATCGATTTCCTCAACCGCTGTGACATCTAGACCCGCAACATTGGTGATCCGGTCGCCGGCACGAAGGCCAATATTCGCAGCCACGGATTTTGGTTTGACGGATTTGATCAACAACCCCGAGGCATTGGCATCGACGATAATCCCAAAGGCACCAAACGTCGCTGGGGTTGGCTTCGGGTCTTCGACTTCCAAGGTCGACGAGTTCGTCGCGGTTGTCCCGGCAGGCGGTGAAACAAACGTGGGTTGGCTAGGAACTCTCGGTTGGTTTCGCGGTGCCGGTGCTTCGTCCGAAATGGCGAGGCGGGGCACCTGATTGGATGACGGTACGTTCGCTGCTGGACGAATGGGCGCCGACCGACCTTGAGTATTCAGCGGTTGAGCTGGCGGACGGACGATTGCCGCCGCAGGCGTGGCTGGGGTTCGAGTCCGCGCTTGGTCAGAGATCGAAAGACGGTTTGGAGCTTGTGGAGCGAATTGGCTGCGTGGCTCGGCCGTGGAAGAATTCCGAACTGGATTTCGTTCGGCAATGGAGGGTTCCTCATCCCGCGATTCCTCTTTGTCGGCAGGTTGCTTGAAGCCCAGCTTTTCCTTTAGCCGTTCGGTTTCACTGGCCAAGCGTTGCCGCGTCGCATCGAAGCTCTCTTTTTGGGCGGTCCGAGCCTTTTCCATTTTTTGCTTGGTCGACTCCGCGTCGCCAAACAAACGGCGCAAGATCGCACCGTTGCCAATTTTCAGCTTGTCGTCGTTGCTTTTCTGCTGAGCCGCGAACAGTTGTCCCGGAAGCAGTAACGCTACAAATCCCAACGTCAAAATCGTCGACCAGTAATAGTTTGTTCGTCCCATAACACCGCTCGTCGCTTTCCGCAGGCAGAGAAACCCCGTGCCTGCCCCAAGCATCTCGAACGAAGCTCGGGGCGGCTACTACTTAGGTTTTTCGGAAGCAACACCAAGCGAAACACGGCATTTTCGGATGGCTCGGCACGACTGGTGCAAGTCCTGCGACGCACATAGACACGAATTTTACCGCAGGGCACCTACTTTAACATTGTCCCGTCCGGCTGAGCGGCCATCTGCTGGGCAAAATCTTCGGGAATACGATTGAATATGAACATTGGCTCGCAAACGGACAGTTGAGCGTCCAACTCGGCCGGACGAGCAATTTGTTGGCCGTCAGGATGGATCATGATTCGTACCTGGCTCGTGTTCGCGGCTTGACCTTCAATCTGCTCCACCAATTCGACGACGATCGACTCAGCATCTCGCTGAACTTCTTTCCAGGATCCGGTGGCACTAATCAATTGTTCCTTGCCATCCAACGAGAATTGAACCACCATCCCCAAGCGGCCATCGCTATAGAAATCCATCGCAACTTGGTAAGTCGAAAAGATGTCGGCGACCTTCTGCAACCGCGCTCGTTCTTCGCCTTCAACCCGTTCCAGCTTTTGTGCTAGGAGGCTTGTATCCAAGGTGGCCGCACCGAGCCATGATCCAATGAGTGGATTCGCCGTCGACGGCTTCAACAAATCCCCCAAATCAGCGGGCGTTTCGCTCAATGCCGGATTCTCTCCGGTCGAGACATTTCCGGATTGCGGACTAGTCGCCGTCAATTGGGGCGGCAACGTGTTGTTCTCCTGCCGCGCCGTTTGCGCCGGAGGATCGGATTTTGGCTTGGCTTTGGGTGCCTCGTCTCCACAACCCACGAAAAAATTAACTAACACGACAGAACCAACTACAAAACCGGAGCATCGGCGGACTGACATTTTCGTTGCAACTCCCTTTGCATAAACGGCGGATCGCTTGGCGGCATCATTGGGCCAAGATCCGTTACTTCGCAGGTTCCCGGACAAATGTCAATTCCAATTCAGTGCCCGCCATGTTCGGTGGAACCATTCGAATTCGTTCCGAACTGAGAAACGTCACGCGGGTATCCGACGTCTCCGATTGATTGGACTTCGCGTCATTCCATGTACACGAAACGAGCATGTCGTCGGCGTTACTCTCGCGAATCGTCCACGTTCCAGACTTTTGTCCTCGCGCGACCGGTAAAACCGTTTTACTTGACCATGTGCCGTCAGCGGAAAACTGAAGTTTCATGGAGTTGCTTGCCGTTTGCTCCAGCTTCTTGCTTAAGTCATCCAACTTATCTCCGAGCAACTGTTCCGCCATCCCGCGGACCGTCCGTTCTTCGGCAGACTGCGGACGCTCAGGATCGCCATCAAGCAATTGGTCAACGAATTCTTCATTGACTTGAAAGTCAACGTTCCACGTTCCAATCAATCGCTGCCGTTCGGCAACAAAGGGGTCCGGTTGGCTTGCTGGGCGTAAATCCGAACAACCTCCCAAAACGAAGAGAACGCCGCAAAACAGAAATGTGCTGCGATTCATGGTCGAACCTCGTCAGTCAATAAAGGGAATCTGAGACGACTTTTCGGGATATACGGATTTTATTGATTGTGACGATCTTGACGAGCCGATGTATGGCAAAAGCGTCGGCGATGCACCCGGCGCACGAAACCATGCTGCGGAGATCCAAAATGAAACGTCCAGCGCTGTTGATGCTAGCGTTGTTACCGCTTCTCATTTCCAGTGGTTGCTTGGGACTGCGTCACCGTCCCCTGTCGTACCGCGACTATGGAAGCAGCGGCGTCGTACACGCAGACTATTACGAATCGGACTGTGATAGCTGCGGCGATTCGTCCGGCTCGTGTGATTCCGGGCATTGCGATCGGTGCGACGGCGGAACTCACGTGCCTGTTGGCGGCTACGCCGGAATGCCATTAGCGGCGCGTCTAAAACATCGCCTGGCCTGCGGTGACGGATGCGGAGAGGTCTATTTTGGTGAGTGGATCAGCACACCGCCAACTCCGGACCCTTGTGACTACGACGGCAATTTCACCGGCGTCGGAAACGACATGGCGATGCATTCCCACGCTCAGCCGGTACGGTCGCTGCTCCGAAAAATTGCCGGCATTCGCTTCTTCGGTACGCGCTACGCCGATCAGTGGATTGACGAATCAGATTGTTGCGGCGAAGAAGTCGCCTACGACAATCAAGCGCCAGCATCGCTTGTCCCTACCTACGAAAACGCAGTGACCAGCCCCGCTCCATCCGGACGGCCTGGCTGCAACTGTGGACATTAACACGATGTTGTGATCTTGATATCGATTGACAAAAAAAGCCATACGGCGTCAACCGTATGGCTTTTTTGATTCAACTTTTCTGACCAACCTTCGAAGGCCTCGCAATTCTCCGAATCGTGGTTCTTCAATTGGGAGATTCAATTAACCGAGCAACAAGTCTTTATCGACAATTGCGAATTGGACAACATCGCCGTGGGATGCAAATTGGTGGACAAATAATCGGTGCTGGACAGCAAATTACTGGCTGGCAAATCACAGGAGCACAAACCGGGGGACAAACCACTGGAGCAGGAACGTAGGGTTGCGGAACAACTCGCGGTTGAACAACCACCGCCGGCTTCTTCGGAACTTTGTACCGAATCTTTGTAATCTTGTATTTCTTGATAACAACTCGAGGTCCACCGAAACCGGGAGCACCAAAACCGGGAGCACCGCAGCCTTGTACTGGAAGAGCACGGACAGGAGCAGGCAGAACTCGAGCTTGCGGAGCAATTGCCATTGGCACGGCCATAACGCGAACCGGTTGCACGACCACAACAGGGCACGGCACAGGGCGGCAAACCACCGCACGACAACGATGACGGAGCCCAGCTTCAGCCGAGTTTGTCGTGGTGAACACTCCAACCAAAGCCGACAAAACTGCAACGATCTTGAAGAATCTTGATCCGAACATTCTTTTTCTCCCAAGGATAAATGGACGCTTTGGCGACAACCGTCCCGTTCTGCGATTCGCCGCAATAACAGTTTAGCTAAGATAGGGGCTGCACAAAATAGGAGTAATGCAGTTTATAGGAATTATAACGAGGAATAATACCGATCCGTCAGTTCGTTGCTCCAACCGTTGCGGTACATCCTAACAACGCCCAATGATTTCTAGGCTTTGTCCCCAAAGGGTCTGACCTTTTGAAATGCATGTAAAATCTCAGACAAAAAGACACGACCAGAGAGGGTCAGACCTCTTTTAGGACAACGCCTCGTTGCACCATACTACGTATTCCGTACCGCAAAGACTGCATTGAAATTCGGCGCAACATTTATTCGCGAATGACCACTCCATCAACGAAAAAAGCGAGCCTGATTCACACCAGACTCGCTTCGAAATATCAATTAACTTGGTTACCCGCAAAGCTTACAGGTAAACCCAATTGAAACCGCTCATTGGAGCCGGAGGATTCGGAACTGGTGTCCATTGCTTGTTGTCGTTGCTATCGATCTTGTCGACAACTTCGGTCAAAACCCAAGCACCGATACCCAAACCGATCAGCTCGCCAATCCCGCCCAAACTGAAGCCGCCGCCGCCACCCATGCCACTACCACCAAACTGTCCGCCACCAAAACCTCCACCACTGCCGTAGCCATAACCTGGCACGCCGACAGGTGTTTCTTCAACAACTTCAACCGAAACGATTTCCTCAACGATTTCGTATTCGACTGGGGAGTCCGACATCGTTGCCGAGAATCCGTCTTGACGAACGATCAAGGAAGTGTAAACGGTTTCGGCAGGTGCTACAGCCGCTGCAGAATCATTGACCTGTACCGCGACCGCTGCGAATCCACCTTCGCCACGAGCGATTACCGAGTAGAAACCTGGAGCAACCGCGTTGAAAGCAAACGCTCCTAGTTCGTCGGTTGTGGCTTCTGCAACAACTTCGTTGCCCTTGACCAACGAAACGGTATTCCCGGAAACCTTGCCATTAAATGCCGAGATCTTACCTTGGAAAACACCGTCAACCAAGTCAACGATTTCCGTGGCTCGCAAAACTTCGATGCCGTCTACTGCAGGTGCGGCGTTCTTACCAGCAGCGGATGCAAAACCTTCAACCACCGAGTTTCGTGGAGCGGCGAAGGCTCGCAAAGCGGCCTCACCTTCCGTTGAATTCGCTGCAACCACTTCGATACCAAACGAAGAAATCGCGTCTTTGCTGGCGGAAACGAAGGTGTACTTGCCAGGATTCACGTTCGAGAAACTGAACGCTCCGTCAATTCCCGAATTCGCTCGAGCGACCACTTCGGTGCCCTTGAGCAAACTGACGACGGAATTGCCAACCGAAGTCTTGCCTGAATTGTTGTAAGTATTCACAACACCTCGAAGCATCCCGCTGTCCGTCAACCGAACAACGTTTGCTGCAGCCGATGCCGAAACTTGCTCACGAGCAGATGCATTGATCCACTGATGAGCCGAAGCAGCTGCCGTGATCGTCAGTGGCAAAGCCAAAACGTATACGGCCAATCGAAGAACCGAAAAAAGTTCTTTCATAGCTCTCTACCTAACTACAAAGGATGTTGAAAACATGGCTGCCTAAGCACCAACCTAACAATTCAACGGCTAAACCGACTTAGCCTATGTTGATCGCAAGATCGGATATCAAGTGATCGATCCGTCTCGACACGAACCACTCGACATACCCCCAATTTGACTCAGTTCCACCCCAACCTGCCCATACTATGCTTGCAAACGGCCGATGAATCTACCCCTCTAGACCATTTTTTCGGCAATTTCACCATAATCTCACAATCCAACCCGGACCAACTTTCTTGAGAAAGAAAGGCGATCGGAATGGAGAATGTCTCACGTCGTAGATTAAACGGATTCACCGCCAAAGTCAATCTCCAGAGCGTGAAAATAGGCAAAATAGGAACGAAAAATCCGGAAGCTAAAGCCGAAGACTTCCACTTCCGGATCAAACGACTGTTTGCAGTTGAGCAGCAAATTCCTAGAACTCAGCGCCGCCCATTTGACCTTGTGCCATTTGACCTAGATCGGCAAACAACTTGATCAAATCCGCATCCATGGCGCCGTGCATTTCGACACCATTTGGAATCATTTTTTGATGCAACGTGATTCGGTCGTTTTCCGACTTGAACCCTTCGAGCAACGCTCCCAATAGTTCCTTGGCTTCTGGATTTCGCGAGGCAAACTTTAGGATCGGAACCACTCGGAAGTTGTACTGGGCCGACGCATCACCGCTAGAACCCGAGTTCTTCAGAATTGCTTCGAATGATTCAGCTGGATTTGTGCCCGCTGCCAAATACGCGGCAGAACCATCACGCCCCATCATGAGGGTGATCTTTTCGCCGAACATATCGATCGCCTCTTGGTCGACACCTTCGGGTAGGGTCACGACCATTTGCTTCATACCGACACCGCCAATCGACGCGTCCGTCACTTCAATTGCAATTTCGTTTTGCGTCTTCGCCATTCCCGCAATCTTCGCAATCATTTCATCAAACTTGGTCGTGTTCGCCAAAGAGGCACCCGCGACAAAATTAGCGCCATTTTCGTCCATCATGACCGTACCACCAAAATCGACGGCGCCCCCGTCAATGGTACTGTCCAGAATATCAAAAATATCGCTTAGCAGCCCTTGGACCATAGCCAACTCGTCCGAAGACATGTTGTCGTCATTCTCCAATTCACTCAGGGCTGTTTGCTTCAAATTCGCCAACAGCGCCTTGGCGGATTTCTTATCATCTTCCAACATGACGCCGAAACCATTCATGCTCATTGCAGCCGAATCCACCAAGAACTTGGTGAACTTGCTGGACTTGCCTTGCATCGCTTCGGAAGTCTTGGCCATTTTCGAGCCGGGCAGCCCCGTAAAGGCCATATCAAAGACCAGCTTGTCCGCTGACTTTTGAACTCCCAAACCGGCTTCCAGCGCGTCGCTGTTTTCAATCAACTCGATTACTTGCTGGATTTGCATTTCATTTGCATCAGCTTGCAGCTCGGCCAACGCCTCTTCGTCCATTTCTTCCATGGCTTGTTCAAAGCCTTGCTGCATCTGTTCGATAGCCATCTCCCGCAATTCAGCCGGGATCTTTTGGACGTATACCTTCGCGCCCAAAATGTATTCCTTACTAACATCGCCTAGAACTTTGGCCGGGTCGGCTGGCAAGTTTTCCAGCGCCTCTTCAGAATTCGACAGAAATGCGTACCCATCCTTGACCTTGATGACCATATCTTCGGCTGGGGTCTCCAAATAGTAAAAGTCGCCTTCTTCATCGACATTGACCCCAAACCCCGACAATTGATCTAGTAACGCTTCGATATCCGTAACTGGAACCATGCCTACCGAAATGGGCTCTTGACCATCAAACCACACGGCAACGCCAGCTGGTTTCTTCAGATCAACACCGCCCAAAAAACCGCGGGCCATCATTGGGACCATCGCAACTTGGTCGCCGAAACCGGCCTTTTCCCCTAAATACTTGATGTCTTCGAGCTGCGAACTGATGTTCTTGATCGCCACAATCACGGCAGGGTCATTGGCCGAACCGCTTTGGGCCAATGCCTGTAGTGAAGTTCCGACCGCTACGCAAATCGCCAGCACCGACCATGTCCACTTTTGTAATTTCCGAATCACCATTCGACTCCCAAAATCTAGGATCACCTCTGAAAAACACTTCCCGTGTAGGAACGTCCGTTTGTACCCTGTAGCCCAACATCCAGTTCCAAGGAAACAAAGAATTCGCGGCCACAGCCCAATCCGAACCAATTTCGCTTATTTTTAAATCGCTACCGTTCCCGATAGACAATCCGGCCTTTTGTCAGATCATACGGTGAAAGTTCCACGCGCACTTTGTCGCCCGGAACAATCCGAATAAAGTTCTTCCGCATCTTTCCCGCAACATGCGCCATCACTTCATTTCCCGTCTCCAGTTCAACGCGAAAACGCGTGTTCGCCAGCGCCTGTGTTACCGTTCCCATGACTTCAAATGCATCATCTTTCGACATATTCGATCCAACTAAACCTTCCGCATCGGCCTTCACCTGACATGCTAATAGCCCTTCCACACCGACCAATCATGTGTCACGGCCAACCGCGACATCACCCGTCAGGCATCAGACACATCAACCACCTGGGGCCCTGGCGCCACTATGATACGAGTTGACCGCCCAAACGGTCCAGTCCCCTGGGCCATACGATCAAACAACTCAAAAAAACACTGCCGCAGATCTCCACCCTGTGTTTCAAAGAGTTCCCGCCTGACCGAAAGAGGACACGCGGCATCGAACCTATGCCACTGGTCGCCCAGCAACTCAACACACAATTGTTCAAACAGTTGATACGTCGAACCGCACTGATAGAGAACGGGCAATCGCCCCGCCGAATGAGCGGTTTGCAAAACCGGAGTACCCCGAAAACGAACCCAGATTCGGAACCAATCCCACCACGAAAGCCGCTCGGCCGAGTCGACCAGGACGACTTGTTGGCGACCGTCTGTCCTCCGTTTTCGCGACCATGGTCGGTACGAACCCAAACGCAAATCCGCTCCATTCAACCACACGACACCGCATCCGGCAGCCTGCCAATACGCTCCTAATTCCCGCAAAAGTGTGCTCTTTCCGACACCGTGGTGCCCAAGAATGACCTGCCGACGCTGCCCGCAGGCAACCTGATTCCAAAATCGCTGCTGGAGGTTCGCAAGCGTTTCAGCTCCGTCAAACTTAAACGGAAGCGAGTGAATCCGCTGGACCGAGAAAGGATTTTCACTCGCCCGCATCAAGGCTTCTCCACCCGTACCACAACGTCCTCCTGCGTTAACCCAGCAGCAACTTGCCATGGCCCCCATTCGAATCGGACCATCTCGTCTAACTCAGGCCGTAAGGGGTGCACGCGGAAGAAGGAGACCCGTTCCAGATTGAAGACGCCCGCTTGTTCGGATCGCAAGTGAATTTCTACCACATGGGGCAGCGGAACTGGCACTTGCCTAGCCCAACCGGCAAATACCTGCCAATCGTCCACCGCCAATCCCCGCGCCGCGTTCGACAGGCCCTGCTCCGTCGGCACCGCAATACCAAAACGGGCAGCAACGGATGGACGAACCGTCCCGACCATCACAACCCTCTGCAACTCCAAATGGCCTTCATGATCCGCCGATTCCATTGCCAGTCGCTGAACCGGCAGCGGCAGCTCTGCCAAATCTCCCCAGAAACATTCCATGTGATGAGGCAACCACTGCACAAGACTCGTCGGAGACCCATACAACGAAGTTGCCCGAAAGTTCGAGTCGCCACTTGCCGAGGCAGTGGTTCGGAACCAATCCGGCTGTGTCGAAACCAGACCTTGAACCGCACCGGGTACGCTGGAATAGATGAGGGTCTCCTGTTGTTGGGAAACCAGATTCATCGTAACGGCCGTTGGCGAACCAATGTTTACCTGCCATCGCGCGAGCCCTGTCCCCTGCCCGAGACTGGAAAATGTACCGGACATCGGCACGATGCTCGACCGCCCTCGAACCGATTTGAGGGGTCGCAATGCAACTTCCAAATTGGCCTGGCCACGAAAATCAACAACCAGTGGAGGGCCGGACAGAATCGTCTCCGCAACTTTTTCAAGAACTCCGGCCGGATCATTGCGATCCATTTGGAGCCGAGACGACGAACCGTTCCCCAACGAACCATTCCCAAATGCGGCACGTCCCGTCGTCGAAACCGTCTTAATCTTCGACGCCGTATCCCATAAGGGCAATGGCTCCGCAGGTCCATCCGATTCGGCAACCTCAAATGATCTTGCCCACGAGAAGACCGAGAACGACAACGGCCAACTCTCGATCACACACGCAACAACCGCCAATATCCCGGCCGCACAGATCCAACGAAGCCATCGAGATTTGTTCATCGTCGCTCGTGTTCTCCTGCTTAAGACACCTGTCGTTTATCGAGGTCCTGATCAAGCCCGGACCTGCTAGCACGACACGATTCAGCAGAACAAGGTCCGGTTGTACGGATTTTACGCAAGAAATGGCTATCCAGCATCCGAACAATACAAACAACCAATCTAATCGGTCTATCCGGACCTTAGATCGGGAGAAGTACCTGACGGGATGCGAATTTGAACCATGGATGGTTCGGGTACTTCAGCGCAGGCTCGCTCTCGCGTGATTCTAGGAGGAACGTGCGAACGAGTCCATGTCAATCTGCAGGAGGATTGATCGTGTTTGGAACGTCTGGCCGGTTTTCCAACCGTAAAGACATTCCGTTGTCCGTTGTCAAAATCAATGACCCGACCCAGTTGATGCAGCCCGTGGTTGGCAAGGCATCACTCACTTCGACTCTGTAAGGGGAAGATGATGCGAGTTCGCTTTGGATTTGGAATCCTGTTTTCGGCACTGACGATTGCCGCAACCGGCTGTCACGCACCTTTGTCTCGGACCGGCGCTCCGATGGCTCATAACCTACCACCAGCTCAAATGCTGATGGAACCCGGTCCCGGGGTCGGCGGACCAGGCCCTGGTGTAATGGCACCTTTGGGAGGTGTGTCACAGGCCTCGTTCAATGGTCCGATGGGCGGCCCAGGCATGATGGGTGGACAGGGCATGATGGGCGGCATGATGGCCGCTCAAGGCCCGACCGTTCAAATTGAGTTCAACCGACCGGAAGCCATGCAAGTTCGCTGGGATGCGACCGGGCAAGGTGGTTACGACAGCCAACCGCTGTTTGTCCCCGGCAAGCAGAACTTCACCCAAGGTGGAGTCTACCGCTTGAAGGTCAGTAATATTGAAGGTCGTCCAGGGCAAACCTTCTATCCAACCTTGGAAGTCGCCACCTCGTCGCCTCGTTCGGCTGCGTACTTGGCCCACACTTCGATCCCGGTTCAGCTGACGGAAGAAGACTTCGATCAAGCCACCGCCGGCAACTTTGTAACCAAAGTGATCTACATTCCAGATCCAGGTTACGCCGAGTTGGCAATCGGTGGTATCGAAACCCTGGTCAGTACTCGCTTGGACCCCGGTGTGAACCCGATCCAAGAAGCCGACCGCCGAGGCGCCATCTTGGCGATCATCCGGATGGGCAACAAGGACTTGGAAGCTTCCGGTGGGGAAGGAGCCGCAGCTGCCGGTTTCAATCAACCAGCGGGAATGATGAGCCCAACGTTTGGTCCGCCATCTGGTCAGTACATCTCGGGAATGACCGGCCCCAACTACGGCATGCCTAGCGTGGGAACTCCCATCGGCTTGCCTGGCCCTCCGCACATCCCACTCGGTGGTCCAGCAGGCTTGCAAAGCCACATGATGTACAACCACACGGCGACACATCTGCCTGAACCGGTCTCGACAATGAACATGCACGTTCAACAACGCCCCGGCCTCAGCTATCCTCGCCCAGCCAACAAGGTAATGGTCACGGAACGAACACTGCGACCCGGACACAGCAACAACCAACCTCCAGCGGACATGTTGCATGGCAACTTCCCAATGGGTGTCAACGGCGGTTGCATCGCGGACTAGGCCCGAGGAGCCGGGTTCTCCGGCACCTCCCTAAACTGCTCCCTACCGAGACTCGATTCAACCGCGTTCCAGGCTGGCCCAGCTAGCCGAACGCGGTTGTTTTTTTAAACCGTAACTCGCCAATCAGAAACGCCAACGCCAGCCAGGACCTCGCCATGATTTGCCGAACGAACCCCGCGGAGATCGGTTGCTCGCGATTCAGCTTGATGCGGTTTCGCATACACGGACGAATCCTGGCCCAAGTGGGACTCTTCGTTTCGTTGTTGATCGGTCAAGCGTACGGTCAAAACCTGAACCAATTTCACTCCGCCCGGATGGCCCCCGGTACCGTTGGGCAACAACAAGCCTATCGTATTCCCGACGGCCCAGGTTATTTGCAACCAGTTGAAGTGCACTCGAGCACGGGTGCCCAGATTGCTGTCCATCATGGCAACGGATTTACGCCAACTCAAAATCGAATCAATGCGGGACTACTCATCGGCGGAGTCTATTCCTATCGATTGACCAACATTCCCGAACACTTGGGTGCCGAACTCTACCCGACGATTGAAGTCGTTCATCGACTCTACCCACCAACGGGACTGGCGGCTCGATTTCCGATTGTTGTCGATCTAAATGCCGACGACATTCAAGCCGCGCTTGACGGAAATTTTGTAGTCAAGGTTGTGTACCTGGAAGATCCTGAAGCCAGCCGAACGTTGACTCACGACGGCCAGAAACAACCAACGTTTGAACTTGCTCCGGGATCTGATCTTTTGAGCACCGCCGATCTCATGGGGCGACCAATGGCAATCGTGAGAATTGGCTCGCGTTTGCCAGAAGTCCATGAAATCACGGGCGCTTCCTCGGGACTACCTATTTCTTTGCTGCCACCCACGAACGAACAACCAGCCACCGCCACGGTCAAGTGGAATCAGGACGCAGCGGATCGAGACCCGAGCTATATCCCGCAAATGCTTGCACCGCAGGCTGGCCATGCCGGTATGTGGAACTCGGAACATATTTTCGACGGTGGTGATCGCAGCATTCCAGCGCTGGTGGGCTCGGGCGACAATTGGGAAGTCAGTGGGTTGGAAACCGAAGACACCGTTGGCCACTTCGATACCTTGGATGGCCAACGCTTGGTGGTGGCCAGCAACCGAGTGGCAATCTATTCGCCTCGTTTCGGGGCCGTGCGACAACTGTTGAACGTCGCCCAGACAATTCGCGAAATGCCCGTCCTGTCCACCGAAAGTACCCTGCCCCACCAAGTGCAAGGCAGCAAAGCTCTGGCTTCATCAACCGCACAATTTGATCAACTTCGTCAAATGCGGGATGCCAAGGCTGCACAAGGAGTTCGACAACGAACGGCACCTACGTGGACGGTCGGTCAATTGTCGCCCACCGAAACGTCAGGAACAAATGCCGTCGCCTCGATGGTCAGCTTGGTCCAACAGTCGGAACTTAGCAATACTCAGAAGGCGATGTTGGCCAAGGGGCGTCAGGCCGCCATCGCTTGGACCGGAGTCGATGGTGTGCAAGTGATTGCTGATTTCCAATCGGCGCAGGTTGTCTTAAACGTGGATAAAGCCGACGAGATCGTCGAGAGCCATTCGCCGAATCAACGACCAAAGCTGAAGGTCGTGAAACTCGCATCACAGGATGCCGCCCAACAAGGGGATGTGATCGAGTTCGTCTTGCGTTTCGAAAACGTCGGCGATCAAACCATCGGCAACGTAACGATTCTCGACAATCTCCCTGATCGCTTGGAGTACATTGCCGACAGCGCCTCGTGTGACTTGGCCTGCCAGTTCTACACTCAAAATGATGACCAAGGCTCGACGGTCTTGCGATGGGACATCGAGAAACCCCTCCAAGTTACCTCGGGCGGGACCATTCGCTTTTCGTGCCGCGTCCGATAGCCTGCTCGGACCGATCACTAGAATAAGTTTTGCAAGTACTCGGCCGCTTGCTGGTATTCGAGCTTTGGATTCAAGGCTTCCATCCGGCCGATGGTCGTGTACCCGTTGAATCCATGCTGTTCCAATCCAGCCAATACAGCGGCCCAATCCACGGACCCGCGACCGACTTCAACTTCAATGGCGCGCCGCGCAGAAAAATCACGCACGGCGTCCCGAGCATGTAAATGGATCGTGTAAGCGCCCAGGTCTTGCGCTGCCGTATCCCAGGGATGCCCATGCAGGATCAGATTTCCGGGATCCAAATCCACCATCAGACTACCAGGATGGGCATCGCGAAGAAGTTCTGCCAATTCCCGAGACTCGGCTGCACCCGTCCTCGCTGTTAGGAAAGCTCCCTCTTTCTGAGCAAAACGACCGAGCTCGTTGATCACATCCAACCACACACTGCGCCGTTCCACTTCGTCTGGTTTCGGAATTTCACCAAGATCACAAACCAGTGCGGAGCACCCCAATTGGTAAGCCAAACGCAAATTCTCCTTGATGGCTTCAATGCGTCGTTCCAGATACATCGGATCACCAAGTCCATGCCGCGTTTGAAACGTCAAACAGGCAATTCGAAGTCGATAATCGTCCAACCACTTTAGCAGTTGACGCACTGCAGTTCGAGAAACCGGAAGAGGCAACTCCTTGCGAACATCAATCTCTACCGCGTTGGCTCCTAACTCGGCCGCCAACGGCAAGGCCGATTTTAACGGCAGGCCCAGACAGGCCAATTGCACGGAAAGTTTCAATTGTAGCAATTCAATTTCTCCCGAAAGCTCCGCATTCGCGACGGAGTATAACGATTGTTTGGGTCAAAAACATTCAACCCTAGCGATCCTCTAAAAACGCCGATCCGTCTTTCGATGAGGACTCAAATGCACCCTTAGGATAATGAGCTACCGTGAACCGTGACAAGTCCAAGCCAACCTACCAACGTTCATGGGTGACGGCCTGGAATTTAGCTCTATGCCTGTTTGGAGCTACCATTGCCGCTCCAACTCCAATTGTTGGACAAGTTTCCGACACGAATTCCGATCAAGAATTTGTTTATTCTTGCGCATTTCAATCCGATTCCGACCTCAATTACGACAAATGGCCAGACAGTTGGCGACGTCAAACAGGAACGGGGTATCCGCGCTACAGTCGTCTCGAGATCCAACCCGACCCAAGCGGCGCCGACAATCAAGTCTTGAGCATGGCACTCGACGGTGGGCAAGCAGCCGTCTATTCGCCGCCGGTGAAGATCAATCAACAATGCAGTTATCGGTTGCGATTTCGCTTGAACATCCCGACCAAGATTGGACACACGTGCGAGGCCTGGGTTTCGTTTACGTTTTTTGATGCCAACGAACAACGATTGGATGCTTACCAAACCACCGCCCAATCGACCACCGACGGTTGGATCGAAATCGAATCGCCGTTGATTTCAGCCGAGCGACCTGAAATCGACTCTGCGGTAATTGGACTCCATGTACGCCCGACCGAAGCCTCGGCTTTGTTTGGACATGCGTATTTTGATGACATCTCGGTACAAGAACTACCACGCGTCCACTTAGAATTTGCCAACCCCCTCCATATTTTCGTCTCGGCGGATCAGGTCAAGTTGAATTGCCGTGTTTCGGGAATGCGCCGGACGGACGCGCAATTGAAAATGGAACTCTATGACGAGCGCGGAAATCCTCTCCGCACCGAGTCGCTGAGCTTTCTCGACGACTCCCAAGTGTCCCGCTTGGCCGTGTCGCGCGATGGAACTTCTCAAGGGTATGCCGTCCAACAATACGAATGGCGGTTGACCCCCAAGAACCTCGAGGCCGGTAATCAGTTCCACGAAGGCTATTACCGATTGGTGATCACACTCATGGACCGCGAAGTCAATCCTTTAGTTCGGGAATTGAGCTTCGTCGTGGTACGCCCCGAAACACCGGGCCCCGACCGTTTGTTTGGTCTATCGCTTCCTCTGTCGATCATCAATTTAGATCAATACGCCTTGGGGGCCACGCTACAGCAACTAGGAGTCAATTGGATCAAACTTCCTGTTTGGTTGGACCACGAACAGCCCGAACAAACCCAAGCTTTAGGCAATCTGTTGCAACGTCTCGTGCGACTGGAAATCGATGTCGTCGGTGTCTTGGATGAACCCCCAACCCGAATCTTCAAGAAATATTGGCAACATGAGCATGGGATTGCCGCCTTGACCAGCGATGTTGACTTGTTCCTGGAAGCAATCCAACCCATCCTCGTTGAATGGAGTTTGAGAATCGATCGTTGGCAAATTGGCAGCGACCAGGACTCGGGTATCGCGGAAAACGCAAATGCGTTTGAACGGATGAAGACCATTCGTGAACATTTCCGAAAGTACGGGGAACAAACCAAAGTCGGCTTGCCCTGGAATTGGTTGCTACAACGCGCGAAACCCGAAAAACAACACTGGGACTTTCATTCGATCTCCGCCGAACCTCCCCTAACCAGCGAAGAAATGGCGTTCAATTTTGAACGACTGAAAGAAGAATCCAATGGCGAGACCTACGTAGCGTTGCAACCCGTTTCAAGTACCGATTACGACTTGGCGACTCGCGTCCAAGAATTGTGCCGCCAAATGATCGAAGCCAAGCGACTGGGTATGAGCCGTGCGTTTGTGCCCAAACCGTTTGATCGCGAAACAGGTTTGTTTCATTCAGGAAATAACCCAACCGAAATCTTGTTGCCTTGGCGAACGCTCGCCATTCACTTGAATGGAGCGGAGTATTTGGGGCATATCCAACTGCCCAACGGCAGCGTCAACCATTGGTTCGCCAAAAACAACGAAGCGTTTATGTTCACCTGGAACAATCAACCCACGGTCGAAACCCTCTACTTGGGAAAACAAGTGGAAATTACCGATCTATGGGGCCGAACGGAGGAACTCTCACAAGTCGATGGCGTGCAATCTTTCACCTCCGATCCATGGCCAAGGTTTATTCGCGGTCTCGACCTCTCCGTGGCTCTGCTGCGGATGTCCATCCAGTTTGATCGCCGAACTTTGGAAAGCGTCTCCCATGAGCGACAGCCATTGAAAATGACCTTTCAGAATCACTTCCCGCACGGCGTTAGTGGGAATGTGTTTTTATCCAACCCCGAGTTATTCGCCAACGATACACGCGTGCCATTTCAGGCCGGACGAGGTGAAGTCGTGACTTCACTGGCACCCGTCCAAATCCGCTCCGGCGCTTTGACAAAACAGCACCTGATGCGCGTCGACTTCAAAATGACTTCCGACGAGCTCCCGTCCTTCAGTGCCTGGCAGCCCATGTATGTCGGGGCCGAAGATGTCGAGTTTGTCACGAAGAAGCGACTCGATAAAAATCGCTTCATTATCATGGTCACATTAATCAACCGGAGCCCCGGGCCCGTCACTTATACCTTGAACTTGACCGTGCCCGATCGGAAAGCCTCCAGTCTCACGTTTTTCGAAGTTCAACCCGGGCAAGCCAGCAAACCCATTATTTTATACAACGTGGACACACTGCTGGGCAAAACGCTGACTTTGCGGGCCACCGACGAAAAGCGAACCATGAACTACCGAATCAAAGTGGAGTAACAATCAACGTGATCACCATCGGCGAAGTCGATGCGGTTCTGCACGAATGGGCGCCCACGTGCTTGGCCGAATCTTGGGACAACACCGGCCTCCTGTTGGGCGATCCGCTCGCGCCCGCAACAAACATCATGACTTGCTTGACCATCACGCTACCTGTAGTGGTCGAAGCTATTCGCCGTGACGCTTCGCTAATCGTCTCACATCACCCCTTGCCATTCCGGCCACTTCGAAGCGTGACAACGACCGACGACACCGGGCTGCTCTTGTGGCAATTGGCTAGTCACCGCATCAGCGTCCTAAGTCTTCACACGCGATTCGATTCGGCGGCCGAAGGCATCAACCAGCAATTGGCGGAACTCTTGCAACTAGAGAACATTCAGCCGCTGGAGCCAAAATCTCTCGAGACTGAACAGAGAATAACGACCGAACAAACCCGTTCGTCCAGCGTTCAACTCCACTCCGATTCGACGCCCATCCGAATCGGACGGGGACGTTGGGGATCCTACCCATCGCCTCGACCTTTGCTGGACATTGCCCTGCTCTTGAAGCAAACGCTGCACATCGAGCATTTACAACATATCACCAGCGGGCATGTCGATGTCCAAACGGTCGCCATCGGCTGTGGCAGCGCCGGCGAATTCATCAAGGACGCCCGTCGCCTCGATTGTGATCTCCTGGTGTTGGGCGAAACTTCTTTCCACACCTGCCTGGAGGCGCAAACCGCGCAAATCGAACTACTGCTGCTCGGACATTTCGCCAGCGAACGGTTCGCCCAGGAAGTCCTGGCCCATCGATTAGCACAGCGGTTTCCTGCTATAAATGTCTGGTGCAGCGTTGCGGAAGCCGACCCCATCCGCTGGATATGATTCAAACCGTGGCGAGCCACCACCCGCAAAACGGCCCCGTGTCGGCCACGATTCCCAAGAAGGTACTTTGAAATGCGACAACTCGGAGTGAACATCGACCACGTCGCCACCGTCCGCCAGGCTCGGCGCACTGTGGAACCTGACCCAGTCTGGGCCGCTGTCGAAGCAGAACTGGGCGGGGCAGATCAAATCACCGTCCATTTGCGTGGTGATCGACGCCATATTCAAGATCGGGACTTGCACCTTTTGAAGCAAACCGTCAACGTTCGGCTCAACCTCGAGTGTTCGCTGGAAACCGACATGTTGGCCATCGCGTGCCAAGTGCGCCCCGACCAGGTTTGCCTCGTTCCGGAAAAACGTGAAGAAGTGACTACCGAAGGTGGACTCGACATCGCCGGCCAACAGAATCGAGTTGCCCAAGCGGTGCGGCAATTGAATGACCACGGAATCCACGTCAGTTTGTTTATCGACCCGTGCATATCGCAGATTGACGCCTCCCGAGCGGTCGGGGCCCAAGCCGTCGAATTACATACCGGTGCCTACGCAAACGCATGTCTGGAAGACCGATCCGGAGTCAGCACTCGGACAGGACATCAAGCCGCCGCCGAACTGCTGATCCTCAACAGTGCCGCCCAACATACGCTCGATCTAGGCCTGCGCCTAAATTCGGGACACGGCTTGACCTATCGCAACGTACAACCCGTCGCTGCGATACCCGGCATGGAGGAATTAAACATCGGCCACAGTATCATTTCCCGAGCCCTGTTCTGCGGCTTGCGACAGGCGGTGGCGGACATGAAGACATTGATTCAGACCGCGACGGCTTAACAACTCACCAATGTAGTGGATTGCTCCGCAATCCCTCACGACCAATGTAGCGGATTGCTCCGCGATCCCTCACGGCCAATGTAGTGGATCGCTCCGAAGTCCATCGCGACCAATGTAGCGGATTGCTCCGCAATCCCTCACTGCTTCACTGAGCGAACCGCGACAATATACTGAGTTGGAATCGTGAGTAGCGTCCCCCACTCGACGCGACCGCACCGGATATTTTTTGCAAAGTGCCGTTGCCAAATCGATAGCACAATTGTCACAATGGTGCCGGTGGGCATTCGTGTCTTCGACGGAACGGCTTTAGCTTGGAGCTATAAGCAATCGATTTGGAGTCAGTCGAAGGTTGATCTTTGGGAGTTTCCGCAGTGACAATTCTAAGAAGTGGGGCGACTGACAAGTACGTCCAAAATTGGGCATCCGCCTTCGGCCAAGAAAATTCAAAAGGCAAAGACAAGGCCAAGTCAACCAAAGCAGTTGCCACCGCCAAGGCCACCAAGTCCGTGACTACAAAGCCCGCGACTACCAAGTCGACAACCACCAAGCCGGTTGCAGCCGAAAAGACAATCGTCGCAAAAGCCACGGGTAAATCGACTGCCAAAACCATTGTCGCTGCCAAGGCGCCAGCCAAGACGGCAAGCAAGACTGGTAAAGCAATTGCGAGCAAACCTGAAAAGGCAAAGACCCCAGCTCCAAAATCGAAGTCAAAAGCCGTCGCTGCCGCCAAGTCGACCAAAAAGGCTACGGCGAAGCGTTAATGAGCGGGTCGACGAAGATCGGAAATTCCTGACTTCGCAGACTAGCGAAGACTCGTGTAGCAGATTTATTCCTACCGCTAACGGGGAAGCCAGGACTCGATGAGCCGCAGGAGTTTACCGTTTCGCAGAGCGTGGTTGGGCGAGAGCCCGTCCAACCACGTACCGCTGAGCGTTACCGATTCATGGGCTAACCTATACCCGTCGTCCTCGGCCATTCTTCGCCACGTTTTGGTACTTAACCCACAATACCGTTCAATTTCCATTTAACCGCGACGCACAGCAATGTTGGGCGGGGACCTACTTTGCCCAAGCGATTATCCAAATCGCCCCGCGTTGCGTCGCCGAGCGATTCGGAAGCGAAATAAGTCCTTCCTTGAACGGTATGGTAAATGAAACAAGACGGATTCAACCGCTAACTTTGAATCAACTTCTTATATCGGAAGCGTTGTGGTTGATCATCCGTGATCCCTAGCCGTTCCCGACGCTGGGCCTCGTACGTTTGAAAGTTACCTTCACACCAATGCACGTACCCATCGCCTTCAAACGCCAGGATGTGCGTGGCAATGCGGTCCAAGAACCATCGATCGTGGCTGGTGACGACCACACAACCCACGAAATTGATAATCGCCTCTTCTAAGGCACGCAGTGTATCCACGTCCAAGTCGTTGGTGGGTTCGTCCAACAACAATACATTGCAGCCGCGACGCAACAGCGATGCCAAGTGGACTCGATTGCGTTCCCCCCCCGACAAGACTCCGACTTTCTTTTCTTGGTCGGGGCCCTTGAAATTGAACTTCGAAACGTAAGCCCGAGCATGGACCGAACGGCCGCCCATTTCTAGAAGATCGTTGCCCCCCGAAATCTCTTCGAAGACCGTCTTGTTCGGCGACAAGATATCCCGAGATTGATCGACATAGCCCAATTCGGCCGTATCACCAATCGTCAACTTGCCTTGATCCGGGTGGTCTTGCCCCGTCAACATGCGAAACAACGTGGTTTTACCAGCTCCGTTGGGCCCAATCACGCCAACGATTCCTCCCGATGGCAAGCGGAACGTGAGGTTCTCGATCAAGACCTTTTCTCCGAACGCCTTGGAGATATTTTCGGCATTGACCACGACATCCCCCAGTTTGCGACCGGGTGGAATTTGGATTTCAAACTCGTCTGGATCGTCCTTGAATTCTTGCGCGGCTAGTTCGTTGTAAGCACCAATCCGGGCCTTGCTTTTAGCCTGTCGCGCCTTCGGTGACATGCGTATCCATTCCAGCTCCCGCGCCAACGTCTTTTTCCGCGCGTCTTGTTGCTTCTTCTCAATATCCAAGCGAGCCTGCTTTTGCTCCAACCAGGCGGTGTAATTACCTTCGAAAGGAAAACCCTTGCCGCGATCCAGTTCCAAGATCCATCCAGCAACGTTGTCCAAGAAGTAACGATCGTGAGTCACGGCGACGACCGTACCCGGATATTGATGCAAGTGCTGTTCTAGCCACTGCACACTGCTGGCGTCCAAATGGTTCGTCGGTTCGTCCAACAGTAACAAGTCCGGCTGTTCGAGCAACAGGCGGCACAAAGCAACCCGACGTTTCTCGCCACCCGACAACTTCGTCACGTCCGCGTCTTTGGGCGGCAGGTTCATGACATCCATCGCGATTTCAATTTCACGGTCCAGTTCCCAGAGATTCTGAGCTTCGATCTTGTCCTGAACCCGGGCCATTTCGTCATAGACTTTTTGCATCTGCTGTTCGCTCAAGGGCTCGCTGCACTTGGCGACCAATTCGTTATAGCGATCCACAATGGCTCGGCGCGGTGCAACCGCTGACTGCAAGTTACCCCACACATCCAAGTTGGGATCCAATTGCGGCTCTTGCGGCAAGTAACCCGATGTAAACCCGGGCGTCAAACGCGCTGCGCCGTCGAATTCTCGATCGTGCCCGGCCATGATCCGCAACAGCGTGCTCTTCCCCGAGCCATTGCGCCCCAGGACCCCAATTTTTGCGCCTGGATAAAACGCCAACCAGACGTTTTCCAAGATCTGACGTTGGCCAATCTTCTTGGTCAAGTTTTCCATCTGAAAGATAAACTGTTTACCCATTCGAGTTTACTCCCATTCAATCGTTGCGGGTGGTTTGCTGCTAATGTCGTAGACGACACGGTTGACGCCTTTGACTTGGTTGATGATCTTGGTCGAAATGGTCGCCAGTAGCTCGTACGGCAGCTGACTCCAATCCGCCGTCATGAAATCGCTGGTATCCACCGACCGAATCGCCAACACGTTTTCATAGGTCCGGGCGTCGCCCATCACGCCCACGCTTTGCACGGGCAGGAGAACAGCAAAAGCCTGGCTAGTCTTGCGATACCAGCCTGACTTGACCAATTCGTCGATCAAGATTGCATCCGCGGAACGCAGCACCTCCAGCTTTTCTTCGGTAACCTCGCCCAAGACTCGTACCGCTAATCCCGGCCCAGGAAACGGATGCCGCCAAACCATGGCGTCGGGCAAGCCCAGTTCCAAGCCCAACTGCCGAACCTCGTCCTTGAACAAATCACGCAGCGGTTCGATCAACTCGAATCCAAGTTCCGCCGGCAGACCGCCAACATTGTGATGGAGTTTGATCGTTGCCGCCGGTCCATCCGGCGCGGCACCACTTTCTATGACGTCTGGATAAAGAGTTCCCTGCGCCAAGAACGCCGCATCCGATACTTTCTTCGACTCCGCCTTGAAGCAATCGATGAACGCTTTACCAATGCGACGCCGTTTTTCCTGCGGTTCGGTAATACCGGCCAATTCGCGCAAGAACAACTCACGTCCATCGACCACATGCAAATCCGTGTCGAAAAAATGACCGCCAAACGCATCGACAACCGCGTCCCGTTCGCCACGGCGCAAGAGGCCATTGTCGACCAAGATACAGGTCAATTGCTTGCCAATGGCTTTGGCCAAAAGCGCAGCAACGACGCTGGAATCGACACCCCCACTCAATCCGCAAATCACGCGTTGGTTGCCGACCCGTTGACGAACGCTCTCGATCGTTTGATCGGCGAAATCCTTCAAACGCCACAATCCATCGCAGCCACAAACGCCGCGAACGAAATTTCGGAGAATCGTCGAACCATACTCGGAGTGCGTTACCTCCGGATGAAATTGGAGGCAATAAATGGGCAGATGTTTGTGCTTGACGGCGGCGAACGGGCACGTCTCCGTGCGAGCCAACGCTTCAAATTGCTCGCCAATGTTCTCTACCTGATCCCCGTGGCTCATCCAAACTTGACTGCGAACCGGGACGTTCGCCATCAAGTTCGATTGAGATAAACACTCGATCTCGGCACGGCCATATTCACGGCTCGACGCGCCACGGACTTGCCCTCCCAATCGTTCGCACGCCAATTGCATGCCATAACAAATCCCCAAGATGGGAATTCCTAGGTCAAACAACTCCGGGACACATTTTGGCGCGTTGGCTTCATAGACGCTGGACGGGCCACCCGACAAAATCAAGCCTTTCGGCTGGCGTTTCTTGATTGCCTCGACCGAAATATCGTGCCGGACAATCTCGCAATACACCGCTTGCTCCCGTACCCGGCGAGCGATGAGCTGAGCGTACTGGGAACCAAAATCCAACACCAAAATTCGTTGGCTGGTCAAATCGTTTCGCTCGGCCTGTTCCATGACTTCCAACGACATCGACAGCAGTCCGTGTTTGCTTAGGAATGAAGGGGCCCGGTTGGGAAAGGGCGAATTGTAAACGCTGTGCTAGAAAACAACAAATGGGCGGGGGCTGAACGAATTCGCCGAAATCCGGTAAGCTTGAGGACCCCGGTGAGACGGTCCACGTAGAGAAACATTACCACTGCCGCGAAACGGTGAAGGCCGCCGAAGCATGAGGATACTGTACGACGGCGAGATTTACTCGATATTTCGCCACGGCGGAGTGATCCGGTACTTCCAACACTTGATCGCTGGGCTCCCACCGGACGATATACCGTTCCTCCTGGGCAATCGCCTCCCCGACGTGGTCCCATCCCACCCCAATCTGCAATTGGCCATCAAGTCGCACGACTGGATGACCATCCCTTTGAAGCCCGTTCGCAAATGGCTGGATCGGGGCTATTGTCAACGTAAATGGCGGGAAGTTGAACCCGATCTAATTCACCCGACCTATTTCAACGAGGTTGCTCGTGGTCGTTACGACCAACGAAAAGTGCCTCTAGTCCTGACCGTCTATGACATGATTCACGAACGCTTCCCCGACCAAGTCGACCCCCGCGGACGACACAGCGAAAAGAAACGACTCGCGGTTCAACGAGCAGACCATCTGCTCTGTATTTCCGAAACCACACGTCAGGATCTGATCGAACGGTTCAACGTTCCGCCCGAAAAAACCTCGGTCACTCTCTTGGCGGTGGACGAAATCTTTGCCCGCCCCTCGGACGAATTCGAGGCGAATGAACCGTCCCGTTCGACCACCGCTCCGTATTTCTTATTCCTCGGCCGACGAGATCCATACAAGAATTTTGGGCTGCTGCTCGATGCGCTGGCTATTTGCCGAGCTCAAATCGCCGAAAAGAAACTTCCGTTTCAGTTACAAGTCCTCGGCGCACCGTTGACATCGGACGAATGGAAGCGGATCACGGATTTGGAACTACAGGAAACCGTTGTCTGGCAACCAGTGTCCAATGATCGAGCGCTTCGCACTTGGTATCAACATTCTGTCGGCCTGGTATTCCCGACCCTGTGGGAAGGCTTTGGTCTGCCTCTGCTGGAAGCATTGACCGCCGGGACCTGTGTGATCGGTTCGAACATCCCAGTATTCCGTGAACTTGTCGGTGATGGATTTGAACCGTTTGACCCCAGCGACGCCGAGTCCTTAGCCGCGGCCCTGGGCCGAATATTTCACAACCCAGCCGAAAGGGCTCGCCGCATCGCCGTTGGTGTCAGCCATTTAGCTCGATACGATTGGGCAGCAACAGCCGTTGCCACGCGCGCCATCTACGAAAATCTCCGGTAACCGTGTTGAGATCTGGCCCTGCCTACAGGTCCAAACCGACGAGTCCCCGAACCTGCGTCGACGAACTCAACAACCCCTCCCAGCTGAACCGAGTCATGGTCGATCCGAAATCCGCTACACAGAACCTCGCCAACTTGCCCGGACCTATCGCACCTAAATCACTGCGAAGCCCCAATGCCTTCGCTCCGTTGATCGTCGCCATCCTCCACAAGATTGCCGGATCCTGCTCGGGATAGGTCTCGCGGATTAACTGGACATCGTTCCACAACGCGAGACTGGGACTGCTGGCTCGCGAGTCGGTCCCAAGGGCAATTGATATTCCATCCGTCGCCATTTCGACCCACGGATGTCGTTTATGTTGGAAATAGGCGTGCGTTTGCGGGCAATAAACGATCGTGGCAGTCGGGTTCTTGGCCTGCAACCATCGCCAATCCTCCCGCTCCAGATAATTGCCGTGGATCAGTAATAAGTTCTCAACTTTGGACACGATCTCCAAAACATCGCGCATGCCTCGAGCTTCGATTTGCTCGGGTCGCCAAACACCCATTTGTTTAAAAAGTTCAACCAACGGCCCCGACCGCTCGGACAATAACTGCAACTCTTCCTGCGATTCCGCCACGTGAGTTGCCAAGGGAACGCCGTTTCGTCCACAAAGTTCGGCGCATTGTCGGTAAAGCTGGGTGGAAGTCGAATAGGGAGCATGCGGGCTCAACCCAAATCGAACGTGGTCGTTCGCCGACCGCTGCAAACATTCGTTGGCCCAAGCCCAACTGGCTTGAGCGCGTTGGGGGGCCAGCCCCAATACCTCGTGAAAAATCGTCCCGCAAAAGTCATCGACCACCGGGATGCGAGCCGTCGACCCTGCCGCCGGCTGACTGAGAATTTCCCCGGCCGCTGCAACACCGCCGTCCAACATCTCTCGCCATCCTTGCCCCATAATGGTCGACCTCTTCGCCACCCGATCCTCCAACGCGGCAGTTCCGCCGCTTGCCCGATGAGCAATGATCGCACGCAACCACTCCGCAAACCCCAAGCCCGACCTCCCCAACGGTTCCTGACAATCACTGAACTCCAAATGTGTGTGGCAATTGACCATTCCAGGCAACAGAGCCACGTCTCCCAAGCAACCATTGGGCAGTCGTTCGAACGCACCGGCGTTGTACCCGAACTGCGTCGCGACCATTTCGGCAGCTCGGATCATCGCATCCGTGGTTGGCTTGGATGTCGAAAACGGATCAAACACAGCCAAAATTCGCGGCTGGCACTGCGGAAATTGAACAACGACTACCTCGCCATCTTCGACCACACCGGATTCGGACTGCACCCAACGAGCTTGAAAATGCTGGAGCAATGTGTGCACAGACATGTGGAACGCCGTCCGATTATCTCGCTAACAAAAAAGCCGTCATACCCCAGAACAGGATAGGACGGCTCAGAAAAAAATTACAGGTCTCTTCGGTAAGTATCATACCTCCGGTCAACCGCGATTTCGCGAAAGTGTACTTAGAAGCCGCCACCTTCACCACCGCGACCGCCGGCTTCGCCACCACCTTCACCACCACGACCGCCGCCTTCGCCGCCACCTTCACCACCGCGACCGCCTCGGCCACCGCGTCCACCCGCTTCACCGCCA
>JBGSJV010000131.1:0-41860 GCA_041741535.1 Pirellulaceae bacterium | reverse complement strand
ATCGAGGGCGAAAAACTTAACTTCTTCGCCTGGCTCGAGAAGATTTTCAAAATTTTCGGCTCGTGTCAATAGACAAACTGCGCGCACAAGTCCCCCAGGGGCTCGGCAGTGCCATTCACTCCTGACACCTTTACCAGACCCTAAGTCTTGGATTTGACAAAGCATTTGAGTCGAGCGCTTTTACCAAGAGAGAACGAAGATGATCACGAAGACGACCATTTCTAGCGTACTTGCGATGTCGGTTTGCGTTGGCGCCATCCTGGTGAGCGGCTGCGGTCAAAATGCTGCCACGATGAAGGACAAAGGCACGATGAAAGGTGAGGGCATGATGAAGGACGAGGGCATGATGAAGAATGAAGGAACAATGAAGGGTGAGGGCATGATGAAGGGTGAGGGCATGATGAAAGAAGAGGGCATGATGAAGGATGGGAAAATGACGGACGGCGAAAAAATGATGTAACGAGTCGAGCTCACGGGGACGTGACATGCCGGAGAGTTTTCGGTTTGCGATCGGAGGGGGGTTGCCGCACGATTCGGTGAAGTTCCTCCGGTTTTTGGCATCTCTTCTCACCAGCTTCCCGGTCCGCCATTTTGAAGACATTGTTCTGAGGGAGTAGGCACTTGAGTGACACCATGTCAGGGAAAGAGCTTCGCGGCGAAGTGACGCCCTATTCGATGTACGCTAACCGACGACGGTTCATGAAGGCCGTTGGCGCTGCCGGGGTGCTGGCGGCATCCGGCGGGGTTTATCGTTGGTTTAACCCGGTTCGCAAGATGGAGCTCGATACGGTCGCCATTGAAGGACTGGTGTCAACCGAACTAAGCGAGGATCAACGTCGATCGCTGGGGTATTTGGTCGATGAGCCTCGCACGAGTGAATCTGACATTATCTCCTACAACAACTTCTACGAATTCACAACCGACAAGAACGCGGTTGCCGAAGCGTCCCGAAACTTCAAGACCGAGGGTTGGCAGATACGCGTCGAAGGCATGGTTCACAAGCCGACGACCTTTACCATTGCCGACTTGAAATCGCTGGGCCCGATTGAGGAACGAATTTATCGGATGCGATGTGTCGAGGCGTGGTCCATGGTGATTCCATGGGCGGGTCTGCAATTGTCGCACTTGCTCGACGCCGTCCAGCCGATGAATGGAGCAAAGTATGTTGCCTTTGAGACGCTCTACGATCCTGAACGAATGCCGGGGCAACGGACGGATGTGTTGGAATGGCCGTATGTGGAAGGACTACGGTTGGATGAAGCCATGCATCCACTAACTTTGTTAGCCCTGGG
Source organism: Pirellulaceae bacterium (assembly GCA_041741535.1). GTDB lineage: Bacteria > Planctomycetota > Planctomycetia > Pirellulales > Pirellulaceae > M30B19. Next base: position 40,568 of record JBGSJV010000131.1, on the reverse strand, counting down.
CTTGTATGGGAAGGAACTCCCGGCTCAGGATGGTGCGCCGGTTAGATTGGTCATTCCGTGGAAGTATGGTTTCAAGGGAATCAAATCCATTGTCAAGATTTCGGTTCTCGCGAGTGAGCCGCCGACTAGTTGGAAGCGATATGCTCCGGCGGAATACGGTTTCTTAGCGAATGTCAATCCGAACGTGCCACATCCACGCTGGAGTCAGGCGACGGAGCAGAGGATTGGCGAGTCAGGCCGGCGGCCGACCTTGATGTTCAATGGCTATGAGGCGCAAGTCGCGTCGCTCTACGATGGAATCGACTTGTCTGTCAACTTCTAGGATTGATTTTGCTTTATGAACCTTGCTTATTATCGCAAGCTCGTTATTTTGGCAGGTGCTGGTCCGCTCTTGATGCTGGCTTGGGATGCGTGGCATGGGCAACTTGGCGCGAATGCTGCGAACAATGCCTTGCACATCACAGGAATCTTGTCCCTGGTATTCTTGTTCTTCTCGTTGAGCATCACACCATTGCGCGTGTTGACTGGCTGGAACGGTTTAGTCGCGTACCGGCGTGCCTTGGGCGTGTATGGATTCGTCTATGCCGTATTGCATTTTGGAATCTATGTCGTGTTCGATCGGATGGGCAGTATCCGTAGCACCGTTGACGAGATACTGGCTCGACGATTTCTGACCGTTGGTTTCATCGCCCTCGCGCTGATGCTGCCGTTGGCTGTGACGAGCACCAATGCCATGATCCGCAGGTTGGGGCCCGGTCGTTGGAAACTATTGCATCGTTTGGCGTACGTCGCGACGATACTTGGTGTGGTTCACTTTTACATGCTCGTCAAAAGCGACGTTCGCGAACCATTGGCATTTGCCGCGGTCTTGACTCTGATTTTGGGCTTTCGCAGCGTCAAGCACTATATCGATTTACGGATCGCTGCCTCCAAAACGAATCTCAGAACCGTCGATCCGGCGAAAGCGCGTAAGTTTTGGAGTGGTGATTTAATGGTGGCTAATATTCGCCAAGAAACGCACGATGTGAAGACTTTTCGTTTTGTAACCCCCGGCGGTGGAGAAATTCCCTTTGTTCACTTTCCTGGTCAGTACATGAACGTGACGCTCCACATCAACGGGCAAGCCATCAAACGTTCCTACACGCTTGCCTCCGCACCAACGCAGCGTGGCCATGTTGAACTGACGATCAAACGCCATCCGACAGGTACGGCATCCCAATACATGCATGATGTCGTCAAGCCGGGAGATCGGATTCGCGTTGGGGCACCGGCCGGAAAATTCTACTTCGATGATTCGACCTCCGACGGGGTTGTCTTGATCTCGGGCGGTGTTGGGATCACTCCTCTGATGTCGATTCTTCGTGCGTTGACGGATCAAGCTTGGCATGGAACGATCTATTTTATCAACGCCGTCCGATCCGAGGACGATGTGATTTACGCGAACGAGCTGAATCATTTGGTGAGTCGTTTTGATAACCTGCGAGTCTTGACGTACTACAGCCAACGAATACCGTCGATACGCCGAGAAGCTCCGGCCGAGCGTTGGATCGAAAAGACGGGTTATGTTGAAGCAGAAGGGCTCCGTGCCTTCGTTCCAGATCTGGCCAACTTGCCTATATTCCTATGCGGGCCCGACTCGATGATGCAAGCGGTTCGCAATCTGTTGGCTTCGCTCGGAATTCCTGCGGAAAACGTTTCCACGGAAGAATTTGTGTCGCCGAAAGTCATGCGCGGCGAGGGTTTGATTGCCTTGGACGGCGACCAAGAGTTGGTCGACGGGCGAGTCGCAACGGTTACGTTCTCGAAGTCAGGCCAGACGGCCGAAATCGACTCGACGCAAACGATATTGGAAGCAGCGGAGCAAGTGGGCGTTTCCTTGCCGTTTGAATGTCGCTCAGGAATATGCGGCCAGTGCAAAGTCAAGTGCTCCAGCGGCCGTGTGCGAATGGCGAGTCGTGATGCCATCACGATGTCCGAAGAAGCCCAGGGCTATATACTCGCCTGCCAGTCGCACCCGATCGACGAAGCCATAACGATCGACAATTGAGGCCTGGCGAAACAGGCTGTTGTTTCATGCTGTTTCGTGAACGCTCACCGTATTATTCTTGTCCTTTGGATTCCACAATTGCCCATGGGCGACGACTTTGGGAACCAGAGAACACAACATCAGCATTAGTTCTGTGAATGCCGACTTTCGGAAACTCGGAACGGAATATCTGATTGAACCTTCTCCCAGGGTACCTTCACGGGACAGTGCCATTCTTGGGTGGCACCTTTTTTTCTAGATGGGTGGCATCTAATGTTTCTGTTTGTTTTTCTTCAATGGCTCTCGAAATCATAAAGTACTTCAGACGAATTGGTGTCTAGCGTTATGCGAATTATTTTGCGAGGCTCCGGAGTTCCGCTCGAATCTGCGTACACAATCCAGTTATCCGCCGGCCAACTTGGAGAACTTTTATAACCACCATCGTTTGTGATCCATGTCCGCGTTCCTGACTTTATGTCAATCGTGCAAAGGTCATACTCAAAGTCGTCATGCTTCGACAACACGCAAACCACCGAATTGCCATCCGGAGAAAATGCCGGGGACGAACCGAATCCAAGTGATAATTCCGATTGTCTGTCGACGTCCCAAATAAAAACTTCGGATCGATCGGAAGTGAATCGCGAAAATGCGATCTGCCGATCTTTGGAGGCATCGGGTGAACTGCCCTCGATATATGCGGCGGCCAGTGAGCGGCTCTCATTTGATCGAATGTCAACAATCCAAAGTTGATCACGCGTGTCTCCGAATCTGCCGCCCTGTTTGCAATAAACGACTTCGTGTGCCGATAGAAATGTCGGGCTATGATTGTAATCTGCATCAAAGGAATGCTGCCGTTGGTCTGTCCCATCTGAATTCATAGTCCAAATGCTGCCACGTGAATTGAGTTCTCGAACAAACACAATCCGGCCACCGAAGTTTGAATAACTAGCGTCACCTTCGTATTCTGCACTATTTGTAAGATTGGTAATTTGTTGTGTTTCGAGGTTTAGGATCTGCAAATCACCTCTTCCGGAATTCGGTGATGAATACAACAAGATGCGGCAATTGTCCGCTAAACGAGGATGGCACCCTGTGTAACTACCACCGTACTGATATCGATCGTATCGCCCACCTTGGTCGCGCGTACAGCCACCAATCAACACCAGAAAAATGCAAACAGCTAAAGTCACCAAAAGTCGCATAATCTACACGGAAAAGTCCCACGAAGTGTTAAATCATGAAAAGTGGTCGGAAGCGTCCCAAAAATTGTTAAAACTTGAAAAGTGGTCTCCCGCCGTGCGATAATCGCACAGTCGGAAGTTTCAAGTTCTTTAGACAACGGTTGACGCCGTTGGGGAGACCACCGTGAGAGATTTTAGTTTGTTTGGTACATTGGGACAAGCTTTGGGTAACGAAGCCGTTGAAGTGTTTCAGAGACTCATCCGCAGGTATGTACGGTCGCGTGTCTGTCGGGTCATGGCCGACGATGTCATGCTTCTCTGTGGGCCGCAACATCAACCTGGCTCCGGTGAGCATTTTCGGCTTGGTAACTGCATCGCCTGATTCATCCTCGACATCGGCCCTCAATCGCACCGACATCCGAATCAAACACTGACGCGAAGCTCAAGAATCGCCCCATCTTTCGGTTCGCGAACTTCATGCCGATCAAAGCCAGCCTAGCGGCAGCTCCACGCCTATTTATTCGAATCAGGCTGACTCAAGGTTCTTTCTTGAACGCCGCAATCCACTTCTTGAATGCTTCAATGTCTTCGTTGGTAGGACGGTTGTCAAACTTGCGTTCAAAAGATACCGTTTCTCCGGTCCCATCAACCAAAGAAATGTTTATGGACAGAATTGACCATCTCCTATAATCCTGATTGATATTTGTAGGCTTGCGGTAAATCAGTGCAAGTTGAAAGTTATTGTCTGTTGATAATAGGATGGTAGCACTTTCGCGAGCGTTCCGTCCTCCGTCTGTCCAAATTGATTCAAAGTGCAGGATCTCAATCGCATCGCTTTGCGATATTTTCAAATCGTTTCGAATTGACTCAATCATTTCAGAGTAGGTTGGCGTTATGTCGGACGTTTCCAATGGAGCTTTAGGTTTCGAGCAAGACACTACTATCGCCAATGTTAGTAGTGCAAATGGCGTGATCAGGGACTTGAGGATTCGCCGGAACGATAAAAACGGTCTAGAACCGAATCTGAGGCTGAATTCGATTAGAGAACGCAAAAGCAAGAAGAAACCCACGACAGAGCTTTGCATAAAAGCCACCTCGAAACAACGTTCAATCGATGAATTGCTCAACTATCAGAATTCACCGCAATATTCCTAACGATTCGCGCCTCGTGGGCATGTCTTCTTCAACGTAGCGCCACTAATCGTCGATGATAGTTGATCACTCGACCGCTTCCAATCCGCAGGGTGTCGTTCTAGCTGCCAAACTTTCGCACGAACGGGACGAGCCACGTTGGGGGCGGCCCGCTAAATCAACAGCCCGCGAGCTAAGTTGGGGTCGGTGCTTGGAAGGATTTTTGCATGTCAGTCCACGGATATTGTGTCGGCCTTTCAGGCCTTTTCTCGGTCGAGAGATGACGCTAACCGGTGGCTCGCGCACACCGGCGAGGGTTGTTTCTGCCCATTCGCGCCTGTTCTCGCCGTGGAAAATCGCGTTAAAAATTGAACTTGAATACGTTGGGCGGGAAACACAGAACGGGGATCAGGAGACTGGCGAGACCAAGTGCGGTGCGCGGCCAGCCTAGTTTGACCGTGTCGTCGCTGGTCGGAGGGTGCGTTGGTCCCATCAACAGCAACAGCACCACCATCAATATCATGATCAGGACTTGTTGGTAGACCATATAGGCAATGGCAAAGATCAACAGCGTGTAGCTGATCCAATGGGCATGCCGAACGAAGAGTCCGTAGGTCACGTGTCCACCATCCAATTGGCTGACTGGCATCATGTTCAATCCGGTGACCAACAACGCGACCCAGGCCGCCGTGAACGCTGGGTTCAATTGGCTTAGCCAAATGACTTGCCCGGAGTAATCCGGATGCATGAGTGTGATCATCCACCGCATGGCCAAGGGGATTTCAAAGCCAAGTCCTCCACCTTTGGGGAGACTGAGGTCCAACTGCCATGCGCCCAAAACGGCGACGGGAAATGCCAGGACCAATCCCGCCAGTGGACCGGCGATCCCGATGTCGAAGATCTGCTTCCGATTGGCTTCATGGCCGCGCATCGCGATGACGGCGCCCATGGTCCCTATGGAATTGATTGGAAAGGGGAGGAAGATCGGTGGCGTGGCGGGCACTCGGTACCAGCGAGCCACAAAGTAATGTCCCAACTCGTGAGCCATCAAGATTGCCAACAGAAAAAACGAGTACAACAGGCCTGAAAACCAATTCGCCAAAATCGCCTGTCGAAGCGGCATGAACGACATATTTGCGAGGCAAAGTTCGATCACACTCAAAGGCGACCAACCACAAATGCCGACCCAAATCGTGGAGGCAACGGTTAGGAAGAACAAAATGACGGGCCAACGCCAACGATTGCGAGTCGGCTCTACATCGTAGGGCTCAACCTCTTCATCCATGTCCACCACCCGATCGAACGTCGCGGCGGGCGGTGACGCTATGCCGTCGACGTCTGGCGAGAATTGGACCATGACCCACGGCTGCGGGCTCCGAGGTACGTCGCCACTTGATTCTGCGAACGATTCCGTCGGTAACCCGAGTCGCGACGGAGAATCCGGCGTTGAATTAGATTCGGAGCATTCGGGATCGAGCATGACGAGTTTACCACTTCGGAGGGACGGCCGACTCCAGGATAACTTCCCGCGGTAGGATGAGAAAGGGCAACCTGGACTATCCTAGGCTCTGTCCCAAAAGAGGTCTGGGCCATTTGGAGAGAGGGTAATAATTTCGGACAAAAAGGCATGACCGGAGAGGAGCAGGCTCGTTTTGGGACAGAGCCTAGTTGTCAGCACCGGAATCGGGGGCGACAATGGCCCAATTCCGAGGGTGGTAGGCAGCCTCGACCAGACGATCAAGTTGGTTGCGGAAATCATACACGTCAAATAGGTAGTGGAAGGAAAAATCGATGCCTCGTCCGATTACTTTGTTTACTGGCCAATGGGCCGACCTCCCGTTTGTCGAGATGGCTCGGTTGTCGAAGGAATTCGGCTACGATGGAATGGAATTGGCTTGTTGGGGCGACCATTTTGAGGTTGACAAAGCGTTGGCCAGTGAGGGTTACTGCCAGGCCAAACATGATGTGCTGAACAAACATGGGCTGGAATGTCATGCGATCAGTAATCACTTGGTCGGGCAAGCAGTTTTGGACAACATCGATGCGCGGCACAAGATGATATTGCCGGCTTATGTGTGGGGGGACGGCAATCCGGCCGGCGTCAATCAACGAGCGATTGAAGAAATGAAGAATACGGCTCGGGCGGCTCAGCGAATGGGCGTTGGCGTCGTCAATGGATTTACGGGGTCTAGCATTTGGCACTTGTTGTATTCGTTCCCACCGGTTACTCCGCCAATGATCGATGCAGGCTTCCAATTGTTGGCCGATCGTTGGAATCCAATTCTTGATGTCTTTGCTGAATGCGGCGTTCGCTTTGCCTTGGAGGTTCATCCGACCGAGATCGCGTTCGATATTTACACCGCCCATCGAGCCTTGGAAGCGTTGGATCATCGCCCGGAATTTGGGTTCAACTTTGACCCTAGCCATTTGATTTGGCAAGGGATTGACCCGGTCGAGTTTATCCGCGAATTTCCCGATCGAATCTATCACGTGCATGTCAAAGATGCGATCACAAAATTGAACGGCCGGACGGGGATCTTGTCCAGTCACTTGAATTTCGGCGATCCTCGTCGAGGTTGGGATTTCCGTTCGCCGGGTCGTGGTGGCGTCAACTTTGAAGAAATCATTCGAGCCCTGAATGATATCGGTTACGATGGTCCACTGTCGATCGAATGGGAAGATTCCGGAATGAAGCGAGAATTCGGCGCGAAGGAAGCGTGCGAGTTCACGCGGCGATTGGATTTCTCACCGAGCGACCGGGCCTTTGATGCGGCCTTTGAAGATTAGGGTCCCCATGAGTGAAGCAGGAATTCGAGTTCGTGTCGACGCGCCGGGTGCAACCGTCATTTTGGATCGTCCGGAGCGATTGAACGCACTGACGCCTGGGATGGTGGCGGAACTCGAGACCGTTTTGGACGACTTGCAGCAAGAAAAGCGGGTGCGAGCCATCACGATCACGGGCGCGGGCCGTTTCTTTTCGGCTGGGACGGACATGAAGGAAATGGCCAAGGCGATGGAACGCCGGGACCAACATGGATTCCTGGAAATGTCGGTAATGCACGGCTTTCACGAAGAAGTGAAAGCGATGCAGCAGTTGCTGGAATTGTTGTTGCGGTTGCCGAAGCCGATCATCGCCGCCGTCAATGGACCGGCGTTAGGATTTGGTGCGGCAGTGGTTTTGGCTTGCGATTATGTTCTGGCGGGGCCCGCGGCCGCGTTGGGTTGGCCGGAGACAAAATGGGGGCTGGCTCCCGGTTTGAGTGCCCCGCTAATCCGCCGTCGACTACACTTGGCACAAGCCACTTCGTTGCTGTGCTTTGGCAAGTCTGTCAACGCGGACAACGGGTTCCGGTTGGGGTTGATCGACGAAATCGTTGCCAATGATCTCTTGTGGGCAATGGCCCAGCACAAAGCTCAGGAGTTGGCCGGCTTGGCCCCGCATGCCATTGCGTTGACCAAACGCTTGATATGTGAGACCATTGACGAAGAGTTGTTTTCTCAGTTAGCGGTTGGGGCTGCCAACACGGCGGCTTCCCGAACCACGCTCGAAGCCATTGAAGGGGTGACGGCATTTGCACAGAGAAAAGTATCGCTGAACCGTTGACGCTCGATTCTGGGATGAGCAATGGTCGGTGAGTCTCTGGTAAATCCGGGTGCCCGATTTGAGGTTTTACAAAGATATTTTGAAAGGATGATTTTTATGGAACGACCATACGTTCAGTTGCAACCTGATGAACAGGCAATGACCATCGCCGCAAGCAATATTTACGCGGCCTACGTCATGTCGGGCGAAGCAAAAGCAGACCCGGAAGGTACGTTGAAGCGCGCGGCGCTGGAGGCAATCCGCTTGGCACGACTGGTGGACGAAAACGTGATTGTCCCGGGCGAAATGCACTGATTCGTTGGGTGAAGCGACCCTGCTCTGGCTAGCGTAGCTACCGACCTCGCATTGGCGCGCGTCGTTACTTCCACATTCTGGCGAACGTAGTTACAAGCCATGCGCTCGCGGGTGTCGTTACGAATCTTGGTATGGCGGGTGTGGTGTATTCCACTTTGTTCCCGCGTGTGCGTGGTTATAGGCTGAGTGGTTCTTCGGAGAGCAGGCGTTCGCGTCGGGTGCGTTCGTGCATGTCGTGAATGAGTTGGATGTCGCATTCGCGCTGAGTGACTTGCCGGCGCGCGAACATGCGGGCTTGGGTGGCGACCATCACGTTGGGGCCCATTTCCGTGACTTGGCCGAAGTGCCGCGCGTAATTGACGAAACTTGGCACATTGGTCGTGACGAAACCGTAGACCATGCTGCACACGCCGATTAATTTACCCGTAAAGATGCTGGTGTTGATCGCACTCTTTGAATAGTCGCCGACCAAGCAGCCGACAAACTGACTGCCGGTGTTGATTTTGCCGTAGGCGTATTCCATTTTTACTTCGCCGTAGGTGTTCTTGAGATCGCTGTTGCACGTCCCAGCCCCCAAGTTGACCCAACTGCCGACGTAGCTATGGCCTAAGAAGCCATGATGTTGTTTGTTGGTATAGGGTTCGACAATGGATGCTTCGACTTCGCCACCAACTTTTGTCGTGTGTCCCAAACAGACGGCGTCTTTGATGGACGCGTGTTCGATAACTTTCGATTTTGGGCCGATATAGACTGGGCCGGCCAAATAGGTATAGGGCCCCAACGAGGCGCCGTCGTCGATCAAGACGGGGCCCGATTTCGAATTGACCACAAAGTCGCGTGGCAATTGCACGCCCTGCCCTACGAACAAGCCTTCTTGCAGTTGTTGGAAACGCCCGGTTTCCAAGCGATGTTGCAGACATTCACCGATGATTTTTAACTGATACTGTACGAGTTGGTGGGGATGTTGAACGGTTTCGAGTTGGACGGGCAAAGGTTGGGGTGGTGGATCGACCGACGCCAGAATTCGTTTGAGGGTAGATTCCGAAAACACACTGCCAGCCAAGGTTTCGTTTTTTTGATGCGTCGTCATCGAGCGTAAGTACGACGTTGGTAGAAGTGCCAGCAACGTTTCCGACTCGCTTTGCATGACACAAGGGGCTTGTCGCTTGGCCAGGAGCTTTAGAATGTGGTACGCCGAAGGACTGGGGACAATCCGAGCATTGACCAACAGCGACCAATCTTGACGAGCGTCCAGTTGGTTGTCGACGTCCGGGTAATCGGCCGCTTGAATCTCAAACAGATAAGGTCGAACCCAGCCAACCAAGCGTTGCTCTAGCTGTCGCAGCCAGTCGATCAAGCGGAAACTGCCGATCGTAACCGCGTAGGTTGGACGACCGGTATTGGCCGGGTGCAGTTGGTCCGCTAGCGAATCTTCAAAGACGACCAAGTTCATGCAACGCTTTCGAGGAATTCGCTGGCACTGGAGTTAAACAGCTGTTTGGTATGTTGGTCGAAATGGGGCAACACGTTAATTATCGGTAAAAAAGACCTGCCAAATCCCCATTGAGCTGGCCAATCGGCTTGGTCCGAATATGATGGGGCTTGGAGCGTTAGGAGTCGTGGCCGGTGCGGCTTGTAGCGATTGTTCGGGGTGGTCGACGCTCGATTTTTGTGCGAGAATTTCAATGTCGACCTAGACTTCCGGACAATTTTCTCTGGATACGAGTCTATTGGACCGGAGTATCTGGGGCGTATTTTGATTTTCCTCTCAACCATTGCAATCACAACATGAATGCTGGACTATTGGCTACTTCCGGGATTTGGGTCGCGCTGTGTTTGTTTAGTGCGTGCCTGATTTTTGGTGCTGGTATCGCATTTGGAAATTGGTGGCTACGGCGGCAACCACACGTAGACGATTCCGGGCACGCTCGGGAAGTGATGAAGCACCTTTCCCAATTGGCTGTTGGCTTGAACGGGGATTGTTCGAACTATCAGCGGTTGGTCTCGGCGGTTTCGGCCGAGGTCGATCGGATCGGGGATTCTTCGGATACCTCCGCGTTGCGGCAAATGTTGGACGAGTTGAATGTTGCCAATCGAGACCTCCGGCAAAAATTGGGGGCAATGCAGTCGGAGCTTGACGGCAAGGCTCAGGAAGTCCAAACGTTGGTGTCGGAATCACGGACGGATGTGCTAACTGGTTTGCCGAACCGACGCTGCTTTAATGAGAACATGTTGCATCGCATCAGCGAATTGGGGCGACATGGCGGCGAGTTGAGTTTTGCGATTTTGGACGTCGACTTCTTCAAGAAGTTCAACGACACTTACGGACACTTGTTGGGAGACGAGGTCTTGCGAGTCGTTGCCAAGGCGATGCGTGAGACGGTACGGGACTCGGATATTGCAGTCCGTTTGGGTGGCGAAGAGTTTGGTGTGCTGATGCCGGCCGCTGGGCTGATCGAAGCTGGCCGAGCGGCGGACCGATTTCGCCAAGCGATTGAACGCTGCGGAGTTCCGTTTGAAGGCAAAATGCTGAAGGTGACTGCAAGTTTTGGTGTCACTCAAGTGTCGGCGGAAGATCATGTCGAACACGTGGTAGAGCGAGCCGATCAGGCGTTGTATGCCGCGAAGGAAGGCGGTCGGAACGCGGTATGGTTGTGGGACAATGGCCAACTGCGTCCGTATCTTAAGAAACCCGGAACGGTACCGGGAACCATGAAAAAGTCCAGCGACTCGTTACGCGAGAGTTTGCTGGCCACGATTGAAGATTAATTGCCAGTCTGAGCCAGACATTTCTATCAACGAAGGGTGCCAAGTCCAATCGCGCGTGACCCATAAGTCCAACTCTATAAACGGCGGTGCCGATCTCAGGATAATCGCAGCAAACTAGGCTGGCTTTATCTAGACACCGAGTCATTGGTTACAGGGACCTTAAGATCTTAAATTTGAATCCGAACGCGGCCGAATTATTTGGTCGTTCAATCATTAGCCATTCCCAGAATAAGTCATGTTCCGCCACTTTCGTCTGGGTCGCCTAAACGGATGCTCACTAAAAAGTTGAGTGTCCGGAGTGTCCCTGGATTGACCATCTCTGGGTTGACCTTATTGGCGTGGCCTCGGTGTGTCCGGCCTTCTCTGCGTCCTCCCAATCTCTTGCGGCGTACTCTTCTTTCGTCAGCTAAAACAAATTCTCAGTCCGTTCGGTTCGAGATCACCTCGTTGCCTTCGCTTCCTTCTGTTCAACAACACCTGCATGTCGCATCGGTGCGTTGACTTTCGAGTGCGAGGTGGTTGAAGTTGAACAGGAGGTAACGGAGGAATTGGAATGTGGACCGAGGCAAATGGTCTGGTCGTTTCATCGTTAGCCATGCCCGGGATAAGTCGTGTGCCTCGGTTGCCTTCGTGTGCTTCGGCTCAAGAATACCTTCATCTTTCATCTACGGTTGTGGAAACTTCGGGTGCGAAGTGGTTGAAGTTGAACAGAAGGTAACGGAGGGAACGGAGTTGAAGAGTTGAATTGGAATGTGGACCTGATCAATTGGTCTGGTTGTTTCATCGTTAGCCGTGCCCGGGATAAGTCGTGTGCTTCGGTTGCCTTCGTGTGCTTCGGCTCAAGAATACCTTCATCTTTCATCTACGGTTGTTGAAACTTCGGGTGCGAAGTGGTTGAAGTTGAACAGAAGGTAACGGAGGAAACGGAGTTGAAGAGTTGAATTGGAGTGTGGACCTGATCAATTGGTCTGGTTGTTTCATAGTTAGCCGTGCCGGGGATAAGTTGAAGTCTTTGTTGTCATTGTTTGCTTCTGTTCAAGAATAACTGCGTCTTCGACCATTGTTTGAAGTTGAACAGGAGGAAACGGAGGAAACGGAGTTGACGAGTCGAAATGGAATGCGGACCGAGGCAAATGGTTCGGTCGTTTCATCATTAGCCATGCCCGGGATATGTCGTGTGCCTTGGATGTCTCCGTTGACTCTGTTTCCGCCTGTTCAAAACGACCTGCGTCTTAAAGCAAAGGTGGTCGACTTCTGAGTACGAGGTGGTTGAAGTTGAACGGAAGGGAACGCAGTTGAAGAGTCGGAAGCAAATGCGGACGTGGGCAAGTTGTTCGATCTTATTAATCTTAGTCATGCCCAGGATATGTCGTGTGCCTTGGATGTCTCCGTTGACTCTGTTTCCTCCTGTTCAAAAATACCTGCGTCTTTCAGCAAAGGTGGTCGACTTCTGAGTACGAGGTGGTTGAAGTTGAACGGAAGGCAACGGAGAAAACAGAGTCTAGAAAACGAACGTGCTTTGGCGATAGGGAGAATCGCCTGAAAACAGGGGTTGGCGGAAAAAATCCAAGCCTACTCCGCAGGATTCAGCCAGTCCGAGCGAATGGATTACTTGTATTGTTCAAGGGTTGGTTTCGAAGAACATTCGGAAGGAGTTGGCCATGTTCCGCGTCTTTGGTCGATTGCTGGCAATCGTCGCTGTATGTGCGTTTCAAGTGACCGTGTCTGAGGCTTGCCATCTGCCACGGTCGGTCGGAGCAACGGAATGTCACGACGAGTTGCATGGGCAGTTTTCGCAGGCACCTTTGTCGATCGAGATTGTTCTTTCGGAAAAAGAATTTGCGGCTTTGGAGCCGGCCCCATCGCCGGGATTTGGTGGTCCGGTGCCCGGTAACAACCCAGGGTTTACCCCGCCGGGTGCGGCAGCCGCTTCGGACCGCGAAACCGTGGCGAACTTGTTAGGGGTGCGGTTCCCGTGGGTCAAGGGCGAAGTTGTGTTCGGCAACGATGGGCAGAGTGGTCAAAGTGCTCCGTGCCGAGTTCGCTACGATGGCGATTTTACGTACTTGTTTTCAGCCAGCGGCCCCAAGAGACCTTTGTACATTGAAACTACCGGACAAGGGGCGGAAGTCCCTGGAATTGCTCAGCCGATCGGTCGCGCGTTTCGCTTTCATAATTTGCAGTTTGATTCCACCTTAATTCGCGAACGAGTGATGGTGCATTTGGCTGGTTTGCTGCAGGTACCTGCTCCGCGAATCACTCATGTGGAGGTCTCGCTACGAGTTGGGCAATTGACGCCACGATACGTGGGCCTTTATTCGATGTTGGAAGTGATTGACGATGAATTTTTGGAGCGGAACGGGATCGCACGTGGGTCGGCGCTGCTCCAGACGAATGGGTTGGGAAGTTTGCAGTATTTAGGCGATGAGTGGTCAGCCTATGAGCCGCTGTTTCGCGGCACGCGACCATTGACTAGCGAAGAGAAAAAGCGAGTGATCGAATTTGCAAAACTGGTAGGGGAAGGTTCCGATGCCGAGTTTGCCCAGCGGATTGGTGATTTCATCGAGCCGGAATCTTGGTTGCGATATTTGGCTCTGCAGGTTCTAGCCAGCAATGTGACAGGGTTCTCGACGATTGGAACGAACGATTTTTTGTGTTTGGATTCGACAACCGGCCGATTTGTGATGATCGGAGCCGAATTCGAAACGGCGTTTGGTGGTGCTGCTCTTTCTGGGACGCCGGAGCAATTGGTCGACTTGAGTTTATCCAAACCGTACGCTGGGCCATTTCCGTTATTCGAAAAAACGATGCGAGTTCCAGAGTTGCAACAACGGTATCTTGCCATATTACGCGAAGCTTTGGAGCAAGGTTATGGCGAACCACCGATGTTGGACTCCATTCAACAATTACTTGAGTTGACGGAGAACCAACGGAAGCGGGATACGGCCGAGGCAGAGGTGCGCCGGCAACAGATGGCGGCCGGCGGTGGGTTTGGGCCTCCACCGGTCGGACCACCGGCACTGGACTTGACTAGTTTTGTCCAGCGACGGCGAGTTTCGATGGAGCGTCAAATAGATGGCGAAACCGGTTTCAGTCCAAGTCCACCAAACTTCGGTGGTGGCGGCGGTGGTTCTCGCAGTGGTGCGCAGGCTGCCATTTCAACCGAGGAATTCCAGCAAGCGGTGTCCGCGCCGGAGGGGTTTCAAACAACCTTGTTTGGTAAATCTCCGGATCTAAATTATCCCGTGGCGATTGCCGCTGAACCGACCGGCGCGATTTACGTTGGTATCGATGAACAGGGTTCGCTTGGGACAACGCCCGGTGGTGGTCGAGTCGTTCGCTGTGTGGATCGCGATCACGATGGCAAGATGGACGACTTCACCGTTTTCTGCCGAGTCGACCATGTTCGCGGTGTTGCTTATCGAGGCGGGAAAGTATGGGTTTCACATCCACCCTATCTGTCGGTGTTTGAGGACACGAATGGCGACGGTGTCTCGGATCAACAGACTCAACTCGTTCGTGGCCTGACAACGAATATGGTCAATGATCGCGGTGGCGATCACACGACGAATTTTGTACGGCTCGGCATTGATGGCTGGCTATACATTGGGGACGGTGATTATGGGATTCCGGGTGCGGTTGGTGTTGATGGTTCGTCCGTGACTTTGCGGGGCGGTGGGATACTTCGTGTCCGTCCTGACGGAACGGAATTAGAACTCTTCTCGTCGGGTTTGCGAAACCCCTTTGATATGGCGATCGATCCATTTTTGAACATGTTTACTCGGGATAACACCAACGATGGTGGCGGCTGGGACACGCGGGTCAGTCAATTGTTTGACTCCGCCGAATATGGATATCCGCGGTTGTTTGCCAACTTCTCCGACGAGATCATGCCAACGTTAGGGACTTACGGTGGCGGCGGTGGCACGGGTGGATTGTATGTCGAGGATCCGCGTTGGCCCGAACCATTGAATCGTTCGCTGTTTACAGGGGATTGGGGACGCAGCGCTGTTTTTCATCATCCGTTGCAAAGTCGAGCGGCGACGTTTGAAATCTCGCAGGAATCGTTTGTTGGTATCCCGCGTGCAACGGGGATGGATTTGGACGCGTTGGGTAATTTGTATATTGCCAGTTGGTGGAGCGGCGAAGCATCGGTCTATGTGGGACCCCATGTCGGGTTTGTCGCGCGCGTTTCGCCGGTTGCTTCGGCCCCGAAGTCCGACCCAACGTCAAACGAACCGTCCGATGCCGACGCGACGTTGCAACGGTTTTCGCAAGTTCGTGACCTTTCGGTTGCCGAATTGATCACGATGTTGCGTGAACCTCAATCCGTGATTCGTTTTCATGTTCAGGGAGAGTTATTGCGCCGCGAAGCAAGTCCTGAGTCAGCGAAAGCGCTGCACGCCGTTGTGGCGGATCCAAACTTTCCATTGGCTGGCCGCGTCGCTGCGTTGTTTGCGTTCAAGCAATTAGAAGGGGAACGCTCGCATCCTGAGTTGATCCGTTTGTTAGAAGACGACTCGATTCGCGAATTTGCGATACGCGCCTTGGCGGACCGACGTTCGCAAATGGCGGGAGTTACGGCGGAATTGTTGTTGCCATATTTGCGCGATCCCAATCCCAGGGTTGTGGCGCAAACGGTGATCGCGCTCGGCCGGATCGGCGACCCAGCTGCGGCGGATTGGCTGCTGCCGTTGGCCGAATTGGGTACCACGGAACGCCCGGACCCCGCGGCCCCCAATTCGCAGTCGGTGATTCCTCATCTCGCAATGCAGGCGATTGTTCGCTTGCAAGCTACGGATGCTTGTTTGGCGGGGTTGGATCGGGATTGTTGGCGAGCCGCCTTACGGGCGCTCCGCCAAATGCACAATTCGACGGCTGTTAATGGATTGATTGGTCGACTGGAACAAGAACGTGACGTCGAACGACAGACTGCAATTTTAACGACGTTGATTCGACTGTATCAACACGAAAAGCCCTACGATGGTTCGTGGTGGGGGATTCGTCCGGACACCACGGGGCCGTATTACGACCCCATGACGTGGTCGGAAAGCGAACGAATTCAAACGGTCGTGAGGGCCGCGATTGACTTCGCCTCGCCTCCCATGCGGGCAGCATTGATTGTCGAACTTCAGAGACACCAAATCCAATGGGATGGTCTGGCTGTGGAAACGGAATTGGGCGAAGTCGAAGTTGCCGACCCCATCGTCATTCAGCCAGTGGACCCGAATGATCCTGAACAAATCGGTAACTTGGGATACGCGGAGTCGGTGCGGCGGGCTCGAGAATTGACCGGCGATGTCGCTCGTGGTCAAGAATTGTTTCGGGCTCGTTCTTGTGTCAATTGCCATACGGCAACGGCGGGACAGCAGCCGGTTGGACCCCATCTGGCCGACATTGGCAAACGCTACCAAGCCGACGAATTGTTGGAGTCGATGTTGAAGCCAAGCGAAAAAATAGCTCAAGGCTACGAGACACAGCTTTTTCTGTTGGCCAACGGGGAGGTTGTGACCGGGTTTGTCATTAGCGAAACCGGGCGTCACTTGGTCGTCCGAGACAGTCAAGGCAAAACGTACAAGATTGCCCGCGACGAGATTGACGAACGCAGCCGGCAGACCGTATCGGCGATGCCGGAAGAATTGTTGGGAAGTTTGCGAGCGACCGAGTTGGCCGACTTGTTGGCGTACCTGCAATCGTTATGATCGGATCATTGCCGCCGAATCGTGGTGAGTGTTTTGCAGGAAGATTGCGTTGGCACACTGGGGTGCTGTCTGGGAGACTGGCGACTCGTCTCGATGGAATTACTGGATCTTGATCGATTACGACAAAGGGACTCGTTGGCATGGGGCCAGCTCTATGACTTGTGCGCGCAGCGGACCTATCGGGTTTTGTACCACGTGACCAAAGCCGAACAGAACGTGTTGGAAGAGTTGAATCAGGCGGTTTGGTTGGCCGCGATCGAAACCATCGACCGGATGGATGGGACTCGCGGAACCCCGCAAGATTGGATTTTGGGAGTGGCGCGTTTTCAAGGATTGACGTATCTGCGACGCAAGTATCGGAATCGAGTTGTCACGGTTGGCAGCGGCGCTTCGTTCCCAATATTTGACGAGGTGACCCCGGACTTGGAACGACGAACCGAGCGTTTAGGATTGTTGCGAGCTTGCATCGAATCGTTGCCGGAGAATTGGCAGTTCATTTTGCGGCAAAAGTACGAACAGGGGATGAGCGTGAAAGAGATCGCGGAATCAAGTGGCAGCACGGTCAAGTCCGTGGAATCAGTATTGTCGCGATCAAGGAGTCGCTTGCGCGAGATGGCTCGCGCAACGCCAGATGAGGAGGGTTGGAAATGACATCCGCCGAAGATTTCTCGGAAGCCGACTTGCGCGATGCCTACGACAGTGTTCCTGATGCCGAGTCACCCAGTCGGACGCATCTAGAAGGACTCCGTCGCGAGTTGTTGTTGCGGACCGTGCAAATTTCCGATCGGACCAAGTTCGTAGCTGACGAACCGAGTCGTTCGAAACCGTGGGGTCGTTTTTTTTGGCTATCTGTCGCAGCGGTTGTGGCCGTTTCAGTGACCGCCTTTTTGGTTGCGAAACCAGATCAAAATGGAGCCATCACGAGTTTTCGTCAGGTGTTGTTTGAGACAGGACGTCATCCGTGGGTCCATGGTCAAACACGCGTGGAGTTCGAAGCGAACGTTCACGAATTTGAAACGTGGTTTTCGCCCAGTGAACGATTGGCGGCGATGCGTTCACCCCAATTGATCCAGCACACCGATTTTAGTACTGGTCGGCAAGTGACGTTTGATCGGAATTCCCAGCAGCTGACACAGGGATTGGCGAATCCACACAGCGAAGATTTTGGCCGAGCATTGATCTTGGCAATCTTGCACGATGGCGACCTACAAGGAGCCATGCCCTTTCATCGCGTCAGTGATTTGCGAAAGTTAGAGGTCCTGGAAGATGGGGCGCGGTTGTTGAGATATCAATTTCAGGTCGCATGGCGTTCCAACACCGCAGTGGGTTGGGAAACCACGGTCTGGGTCGATGTCGAAAGTCAATTGATTCGCTCGTGGGAAGAACGCCACTCCAATGGGACGACGGTGGTGACCCGATTCGATTATCCGGCCGATGGCCCACGGGATATGAGCGCGTTGGGTGTACCGCAGGACGTGATGATTCGCGAATGATCGTGAGGTGGAGGCGCGATCGAAGTTGCAATCTTTTGGAGAGCTGAAGTGTCGCGAGCGGATTTCAGCCTCGTTGTAGTTGGGAGGATCAGCGTGCTCCTGGCATCCCCGAGTTTTTCCGCGGCCCCAACTTGTTGAACTGATCGAGGGCGCGGTCCCAGTGTGACGGTGGGGTTGCTCCGGGGGCCATATTCGATTGGCCAGGAGGTGCATCGGATGTCGCTTGATTGCGGGCTGCGTAGTTGGCACGAGATCCCACATCCTGTCGATTGGCCCGGGTGGATTCGCTCGTTGTTGCTGTCGCCGCGGGGTTGGAAGTTCCGGTCGGTGCTGCGGGCGGTGTGCCATTCTGAACCGATTGCCGAATGGCATTTGCGGAATTTGGAACGCCAATGGTTCGGACCCGTTCGATTGGTTCCAAAGGAGTTTCGCCACTGACTTGGCTGACTTGTGAATTCGGATTGGCCGATTGGTACACGGTGCGTTCGACCATTTGATGTTCCTCGAAGCGACGCTGCTTTTCCTCGACGTGCGTGATCGGGTTTGGGTTTTCGGGGCCGTGCAACACGGCTTGCGTGTGCTCGCCTTTCAACAGTCGACCGTCAGGAGCGCGAAAGATTGGCAGTACCGCTACATGTCGTTGGTAGCCCTGTTCGTCCCACGGCAACCAGATACTGTAAGAGTGACCGATGGTTGATTCGCTGTAAACGAGTTGTAGTTCTTCGTCTTTGAAGTGAAAGCGTTTGTCTGGGCGAGGGGACGTGGCCTTGCCATTGTGTTCGTCAAATCCATAAACGGTCATGCTGCCATGGACACGAATGGGCTTGCCGTTCTTGTCCAAAAAGTGAACTCGACCTCCTACGCCACGTTGAAGTTGGCCATCGGGCCCCGGCAAGACATCGTCCTTCCAGGCGATGTCCATTTTGACAGCTTCACCGAAGTTTTCCGGAGCGTCCGGCGGCACCGGTTCCTTGGACTTCTTCCACCATGCGTTCGAGCTAGACTTATCCCCCATGGTCTGACAGCCGACGTTGGAAGCAACGACGAAGCCAAGAATCACAAAGGCGATCAATGGTGTTCGGAAGTGAAGCATCGGATGACTCGTAGGGACAAAGGAATGCGGGGAATTCTGAACTATTGGTTCTTGCGCCAAAAGGGCGTCAGTCCGCTAGTTCTTTCTTCCGTCGCAGGCGGAACGTTGTTCGGAGCCGAGTTCTGACCTATCGGTTGTGGAGCGGAATCGGGCAGCATCTCTTGTGTCGGTTCACACGGCATTTGTCCGTGTGTGCCATTGACGTCGTACTGGGGAATGCCCGGCGTACGGAGTTCTGGATAAACTTCTTCTGGCCCACTGCCGTCGGCAAAGGTTCCTTGGTAGATATTCCCAATGGGACCATGCAGATCCATCACGTCCTGGAAGCACCAATTCATGCGGTCCATTTCCATTTGGTTGTACATGGCCATGTCTTCATGGGTGGCGACGATCGTGGGTGTCAAGAAGATCAGCAGTTCCGACCGAGATTCTCGTTCGCTTTGGAAGCTGAAGAGAGGTCCCAATCGTGGCAGGTCACTCAAGTACGGGATGCCGCGTTTGTTCGACTGTTTCGACGTACGGAGCAGACCGCTGAGGACGACGGTTTGTTCCGATCTGGCAATAGCCGTCGTGATCGATTCGGTAATATTGATCGGAGCTTGACGAATCGCATTTCCCTGTGGGTCGGTGGCGACAACCGTTCCGTCCGCTTCACTACCGACGTTGCTATTGGTCACGTTGACCAACATCGTGATCAAACCATCGGGCCCCACTCGAGGCACCACTTCCAAGATAATACCGACATCTTGGAGCGTTACTTGATTCTGCACTTGCCCACCCTGAAGAATCGTCGACCCGGTAAAGTAGGGGACTTTCTGGCCAACTTGCACCCGGGCGTTCAAGTTGTCGATCGTCATCAAATGCGGTCGGCTCAGGACTTGCAATCGTCCCTGATCTTTCAGAGCACGCAACAAGATGTTGATCGACTCATTGCCGGCAGAGAGAACCAAGCCACCATATCCGAGTGCGGCATTGGATCGTCCCATTCCCAGGTTGATCAGACCCTGCCCGGCTACTTTTTCTCGAGACGCCAGCCCAGCTCCGGTCAGCGAATTTCCCTGCGCGGCTTGGTTAAACGGATAGCCGATCACATTGGTGCCCGCCAAGCCCCGATCAAAGACGATCGAATCTTGGACACCAAACTCCAACCCAAATTCCTCGGTCGAGTTCAGCGAGACTTCAGCGATCATGACTTGAATCGCAACCATGTTGGGCCGGCGATCCAAAGCCGTGATCAAACCTTCGATTTCCACCATGGTCTCGGGAGTCGCGATCACGATCAAGTGATTTTGGATCGGGTCGGGCTGCACGATCACACGTCGCCGGACATTGACAATGGCGGCCTGTGTGGTGGGATCTTGCTGTAAAGTTTCTTGTTCTGCAGTGTACGTGGCGCTCAATGTTTCGGCGGTGTCTTCAGCCGGAGCATTGCTCAAGCGGAAGACTTTCTTGATGAAGCGATCTCCGTTGGAACGGTCCAGGGAGGTGAGCAGGTCTTCCACGACTTGCAAGTCGCCTGAAGAACCGGCCGCGATAATCGTATTGGTCCGTAGCTCCAAGGCAAATCGAAGGCTGACCAAAGTCTGGTCCGTTGAACCAGAACTCAATGCCAGTCGCGACAAACCGTCATTTTGGGCACCAAATCCGCCGAAACCGCCGCCGCCATTTTGTTGCTGCTGGCTGAACAATTGGTTCAACATGTCGTACAGTTGCTGAGCGTCACCGTTGACGATCGTAAAGACCTTGAGCTGTGTCTCGGCGTCCGGCAAGCGATCCAATTCGTGGATCAGTGCTTCGACCAGTGGCAAGCTTTCCGGTGGCCCAGAGATGACCAACGAGTTCGAAGACGAGTCGGCAACAATCTTCACGTCAAACAGAATCCCACTGCTGATCACGCCCGTGTTTTGATCGATACTCATCAACTTGAGACGCAACGCCGTGTTGGCGACGGACGGATCTTGGTTCGGCTGATTTTGCTGCTGTTGTTGCTGTTGGCCAAATCCTTGCTGTTGGCCTTGGCTCCCCAGGGGCCCGGTTGCACCGGTGACACCGCCATTGATGGCCGCAAAAATAACCTGAGCCATGTCCGTCGCCACGGAGTTGCGGAGTTGGATGATCTTCATGTCTTGCGACTTGATGTGTTCGCCATCAATAACGTCGATTTCTTTGAGCAGTTCTTCGGCTTGTCGTAGTTCGGTGGAGCCACCCTTCATGATGACCAAGTTGCTGCGGGGGTCGGGAATGATTAGAACCGGTTGAGCATCGTTGGCGTTTTGGCCACCACCGCCACCACCGAGCTGTCCGCCGACTTGTGCAGGAGTTACTCCGAAGAAACTTCCCAATCGATTGGCAGCGTTCGATGCCGCGATATGC
Source organism: Pirellulaceae bacterium (assembly GCA_041741535.1). Lineage (GTDB taxonomy): Bacteria > Planctomycetota > Planctomycetia > Pirellulales > Pirellulaceae > M30B19. The sequence continues at coordinate 18,902 of JBGSJV010000131.1, read as the reverse complement.
TTGAGACGGAATACGACAAAGGAACCGCGAATGTCATCCGATTCGATGTCCAACTTCGCAATGATTGCCTTCAACTCTTCCAAAGCTTGTGGTTGGCCGGACACAACCAAGGCGTTCGGTTCGGAGATTGGAGTGACCGTGGCCGCTCCGAATCGCGTGGCAAACACGTCGTTGTAGAGTTGTTGAATCACCGCGCCCAAGGCTTGGCTATTGGTCTTCGTAAGTGGGACCACGTCCGTGCTGGGACGGGACTGCAATGCTTGTTCGCCCAGTTGAGCCAAGAGGTTTTGAAAGTTCTGAATGTCCTCTTCGGTTCCGGTCACCACCAACGCACCGGTAATGGGGTCCACCGAAACTTTCAGTGAGCTGCCAGGGATTTGAAAATCACCATCTTGCGGCAGGGCTTCGGCCGGAGGAGTGGTTGGCGTTGTGGGCGTCGTTTCATCTTGAAAGCTAGCGGGACGAGCCAACCCGGCGCCCGTTCCTTGATGGGCAGCCATCCGGATCGACGGCGAGTTTGCCGAATGGATCGGCTGCAGTCGGACTTTTTCCGCCAACTGCTGCAGGACAGCGGCATGCTGTTGGACCGGAACGAAGGCCAGCGCGCGTTGTCCAGCTTGTGTTTCGGCGACGTCCAGCGACTGCACGACTTTCATCCACGCGCTAACTGATTTTGCCGAACCCTGCAATTGCACGGTATGATTCGCTCGATCAATCGTCGCTTGGCAAGTTCCGTCACCGGCCCGCGAAACTGGCAACTGGATCACGGCCAACGAGCCGTCCTGATGACCCTGCAGGTGTTTGCCGAGCCCTTGAGCCAATATTTGAGTCAATTGCTCGCCGGAGACTCGGCCCAAGCGATGAAAGGCGGATTGGCTAGCGCCGACGGTTTCCGAGGCCGTCGTGCGAAACACGGACGGAGTCAACGGTGCAAACCTTGCTGTCGACTGGCCTTCTTGTGCCCAAACACCACAGGGACTCATCGCCGCCAAGAAAGCAAGAAAAGCTTGGCAAAGTTGGCCTCGACGCGGGCGTGAGTACGAAGTCGAGGCGATTTCTTGGGTCTTCTTCATAGCTTGAATCCGGTTTGGATTGAGGATGCCTAAAGCCCAACTGCGGGTGATGGGCGGATAGTCAAAGCCACGGGCGGAACGCCGCGCTAGAGCGGATTATCGGACCAGACGGTAGAACCCATTCAAAGAAAATAACCACGATAACGATTAGAACCGGCATGTACGTTCTGATACGAATAATCCATGGATTCGAAATCATCCGGAGAATCTACTTAATCGGTTCAGCTTATCGCTTTTGAGGTGATTCAATCGCCGTTGTTGGAACGCCAACCTCGTTTTCCGCTAGAAAAGTCTTCGCAATTTACCTAAACTGATTAGGTAGTACGGTCAAAAATTCGCTTAAAAAACTGCTGAAAACCGATCTGCAACCGATTGTGAATCCATGACTGAAAACGCTCCCCATAATTCGACCCTGCCAGACTGGGATGTCGTCTACGACGCGGAGGCTTCGGACGTTGGATTGGGTCAACGATTGTGGGAAACCCTACCGGCGTTGTGGGGCTCGCGGCAATTGGCCTGGCGACTTTTCCAACGGAATTTGATTGCCAACTATCGCCAGAGTTTTCTGGGTTGGTTTTGGATTTTCTTACCGCCGCTGGCTGCCGCAAGTGTGTGGGTGTTTTTGAACGCCAGCGGAACTGTGCGGATTAGTCCATTGGGGCCGGTCGGGTACGCCGCGTTTGTCTTTTGTGGCATGTTGTTGTGGCAAGGTTTTATTGACGGACTGATGGGGCCAACCAATACGTTGTTGGCCAATCGTTCCGCGTTGACCAAGCTGCAATTTCCTCGGGAGGTCTTCGTAACACTCTGCCTGTTGGAGACCGGGTTTGATTTTCTCGTGCGCGTTGGCGTGGCCACGTTGTTTTTGTTGATCGCGGGCTTTCTAGATTGGGTTGGCCTGCTGCTCTTGGCAATCGTGTGGGGACCGTTGCTCTTGATTCTAGGAATTGGCTTGGGACTTTGGTTGGCGCCGCTCGGCCTGTTGTACAAAGATATCAGTCGTTCGATCGCAATGATCAGTCCGTTGTGGATGTTGTTGACGCCGGTCATCTATGCATTGCCAACAGGCACGACCGGGACCGTTGTCGCTTGGGTTAATCCGCCCGCTGCCATTGTTCACGTGGCTCGCGAGGGAGCAATGCGAACGCTGGAATCTGCAAATGCGGAGCCAAGTCCAGTGGTAGCACCCAAGAGCAACCTCACAGAGCCGACCGTCGCAAATGAAGCGGTGTCAAATAAACCGCTTGTTACTGAATCGTCTTCTTCCGAAATAAGCGTGGCCAGCCAGGTGACTCCAGCGACTCCGGAATCGTTGCCGTGGCTCGCCGCTGTGTGCTGGTGTTCCCTCGGGATTGTCTTGTTCGTCTTAGGAACGGTTTGGTTAAATGTTAGTGGACCGATCATCATCGAACGATTAGCGAACTAATGAAGCGAGCGTCTTCGCTACCGAGGCGACATCGTCGCGAGTGATGTGCAGATGGGTCACAAACCGAATGGAGGTCGCGCTGAACGGAAAGCAGCGGACGCCCGCAGCATTCAACTTGGCAGCAAATTCGGGAGCTGTGCCAAGTTCGGGGGCGACAGAAAACAACACGATGTTGGTATCGACCAAACGGTTGGGCTCTGGATCAACGATTTGCAGACCAGGCATGTTTTGAATGGCCTCGGCCAACCAAGTGGCATTTGCGTGGTCGTCGGCCAATCGTTCGAAGTTGTGCTCCAAGGCATACAAAGCAGCGGCGGCCAAAATCCCACTTTGACGCATCCCGCCCCCAAACGCCTTGCGATGTCGACGAGCTTGGGCGATGGATTCGCGACTTCCGACCAAGGCCGAACCAACAGGCGCTCCCAGTCCTTTGCTAAAGCAGACACTTACCGTGTCGAAGGGTTCCGCCAATTCGGCTAGCGATTTTTGCGTTGCGACGGCTGCGTTAAACAGACGAGCACCATCGAGATGCAACCGCAGGGAGTTCGCCCGGCACCAAGCCCCGATCTTGAGGACCTCGGCCCAGTCCAGTAACTTGCCACCCGCTCGATTGTGCGTATGTTCCAAACACACCAACGTCGTGCGCGCCGCATGTTCGTTGTCGGGTCGGCGCGCGGCGACCAATTGGCCCAGTGTCACGTTGCCACGACTGCCCACCAGCGGATGAGCGGCGACGCCCGACATCGACGCAAAGGCGGCTTGCTCGTAAGTAAAGATATGACAGCCGTACTCGCATAGGAATTCGTCGCCGCGTTGACAATGCAAACGCACCGCGACTTGGTTCGTCATTGTACCGGAAGGCATGAAGATCGCGGCTTCTTTGCCCAATAATTCGGCAATCCGCTCTTGAAGTTGTTGGACGGTCGGATCGATGTCGATTACATCGTCACCGACTACCGCGTTCATCATCGCGTGCCGCATTCCCGAGCAAGGAACCGTGACCGTGTCGCTTCGCAAATCGATCATCAGAACCTACAGTTTGGCAAAAGCATCCAAGGCGCGCCGAATATGTTCGTCCGTCAACGCGGCGGAAACCTGCACGCGAATCCGAGCCTCCCCGCGAGGCACCACCGGGAAACCAAACCCAATTGCCATCACACCGAGTTCAAACAACCGAGCCGATTTTCGAATGGTTTCGGCTTCGTCACCAATCATGATCGGAATGATGGCAGTGGGACTATCGGCACATTGATAACCTAGTTTTGCCAAGCCCGTCCGAATCGACTGAACATTTGCGTGCAAACGCGCGACGATACTTGGATCACGCTCCAGGATGTCGATGGCTTTTCCGGCACTATAGGCGACCGTTGCGGGCAAAGCGTTGGAAAACAAGCTCGGGCGAGCTTTTTGTTCCAACACTTGAATCGCGCGGTGGCTGGCAGCGATGTAGCCACCTGCAGCACCGCCCAGGGCTTTGCCGAGTGTTCCGGTCAAGATGTCGATTTGACCCAAACATCCAAAATGTTCGGGAGTTCCACGACCGGTTTTTCCCAACACGCCGATGCCGTGTGAGTCATCCACTACCAACAACGCGTTGTACTTCTGGCACAACGCCACCAGTTCGGGCAGTTTCGCCACGTCGCCTTCCATGCTGAACACACCGTCGGTGATGACCCAACGGCAGCGTTTGTCGGCATGGGCTTTTAGTTTGGTTTCTAGGTCTTCCAAATGGTTGTGTTTATAAACTTGCTTCTCGACTTTCTTGCTAACCAACCGACAGCCGTCGATGATGCTGGCATGGTTGAGTTCGTCGGACAGCAACACATCGCCTTCGCTGGACAGTGTCGGGAACAAGGCTTCGTTGGCATTCCAACAGCTCACGTACGATAATGCAGCAGGAGTTCCGACAAACTTAGCGATCTTGGATTCCAATTGTCGATGGCAGTCCAACGTGCCGCAAATGAACCGCACGGAAGCCGTGCCACCACCGTAATCGCGCAAACCTTGAATCCCAGCTTCGATGACTTCCGGATGGTCGGCCAAACCCAAGTAATTGTTGGCACAAAGGACCAATACTTCGCCGCGCCCTTTGATTTGAACGACCGGGCGCATGGGCGAAGTCAGTTCGTAGAAAGGCTTGAGTTGACCGGACGCCGTCAGGTCTTGGATCAACTGTTCGCAGCGATTGGTGAAATCGACGTTGGGCACGTTTACTCCTCCGAGATTTGCAGGATGACCTTGATCGCCTCGCCGGATTGCATCAATTTGAAGCCGGTTTCCCATTGTTCAAATGGAATTCGATGAGTGATGATGTCGTCGAACTGGATCCGACCCGACAAGACCAAGCTTTCCATTTGGTACCAAGTTTCAAACATGCGACGGCCGTTGACACCGATGATCGTGATCCCTTTGAAGATCACGTTCTTGGACAAGTCCAACTCGACTTTGCCGCCGGGCAAGCCGAGCAATGCGGCACGACCGCCGTTGCGAATAACTTCCAGGCCATCATTGATGGTTTTCGCGTAGCCGCTCATTTCGAGCAATACATCGGGGCCCATGCCGCCGCAGAAATCCCGAGCGACGGGTTTCCAATCCGTGCGTGCGTCCAAGGTCAGGTTCGCGCCTAGTTTTTTGGCGATAGCCAATCGTCTTGGATCCACGTCAACTGCGATAACGCGCGAGGCTCCCGCGGCTAGAGCGACGGAAACGGCCATCAGACCGATTGTGCCGACACCGGTGATCAGTACTGTTTGCCCGCTCACGCCGGCCGACATGACGGTGTGGACGGCATTGCCCAGTGGATCAAAAATCGCGGCGATATCGAATGAAATCTCGGGGTGAATCGGCCACAGGTTTTCTTCTGGGACACTGACAAAGTGAGCAAAGCCGCCGTCTCGATCGATGCCAATGATTTCGACCGTCGGACAGATATGCGCATTTCCGGTTCGACACGCTTGACACACCCCGCATGCGATGTGACCTTCCGCACTGACCCGTTGACCCACTTTTGCGTGTCGCACGCCGGGGCCTGTCTCGACAATGACGCCGGAGAGTTCGTGTCCAGTGGCGATGCCTAACTTGACGCGATTCTGACTCCAACTGTCCCATTCGTAGATATGCCGATCCGTACCGCAGATTCCGGCTCGACGAACGTGGATTAAAACGTGCCCTTCCGGTACTTCGGGAATTGGGCATTCGTCGACCATAACCAGACCGGGAGCATTGTATAGCTTCCGCAACGAGGGCATTGTCGTCGCCGTGAGCATTTTTTCACCTAATGTAAGGATCTTTCGCGAAACCACCGTTTTGTGGTCGGCCAACTTGGTCCACTGCTAGGCCCATCATCATAACTTGCCTCCGGTTTTGGGCAATCAAGCCTCGCGAAAATATCGTGACCGATTGGAAAAATCGACGGTCTGCCCTAGCATGGGCGGTTTCCTGGGGAAAGTGACAACCGATCCTTGCTGTGCAAGTGATTCGACTCGTTTATTGACAAGAATATGGACATGAGTGGGTTTCCGATAACAACCATTGACGGTCGCGGGGACAAGGCATCGTCGGCGATAACCGCGGTTGTTGCTTTGCAACAGAAATTGTCTCCCAAAGGCGATACGATTTCGGACCACGCACGTGAATTGACCATCAAGGTATTTGGTGCGCCACTTTCTCCGGCGGAGGTCGTCCACCAGATTTGTCAGCGAGTCCAGACAGAAGGACTAGCGGCGGTTTGTGAATTGACCGAGAAGTTGGACCGAGTAACGATCCGCCCAGAGTCGTTTCGAGTAAGCAGCGCCGAGTTGGCCGCGGCCCATGAGCTGGCATCGCCCGAGTATTTGGCGGCGATTCGACGCGTTCGCGATCATATCGTCCGTTTTCAATCTGCCATTCGGCACGAAACCGTGGAGTCTCGGCCGAATCCTGGCGTTCATTTGACCCATCGCTATACCCCGTTGCGGCGCGTCGGCGTTTGTGTGCCGGGCGGGGCGGCGGCCTATCCCTCGAGTCTGTTGATGGCGGCCGTTCCGGCTCAGGTTGCGGATGTCGCCGAAATCGCGGTGGTCGCGCCTCCGACTCCATTTGGTTCTTACAACCCTCACCTGTTGGCGGCTTGTCATGAAATTGGGATTCGCGAAGTCTATCGCGTCGGCGGAGCTCAAGCGGTCGCGGCCCTGGCATTTGGCGTCGAAGGTCTAAGCCCGGTCGACAAGATTGTCGGTCCCGGAAATCTGTACGTGGCATTAGCCAAGAAACATGTCTTCGGTCACGTCGATATCGACTCGATTGCCGGCCCCAGCGAGGTGTTGGTCATTGCGGATGAAACCAGTCATCCGGAATGGGTCGCTCTGGATTTGATTTCCCAAGCCGAACATTACCCCGGTGCTGCGGTTTTGGTGTCGTGGAGCGAGACTTTGGTGGGTGAAGTTCAGCGATATTTGCGGGAGTATTGTCAGAAGTTAGAACGCGGCAATTTGGCGGCGAAGTGCCTAACGGAATACGGGGCACTGATGCTGGTGGATGGCCCACAACAAGCCGTGCAATTGGCGAATCAACTTGCTCCCGAGCATTTGCATATTCAATGCCGCGACCAAGATGCGTTAGCAGACGCGATTCACAATGCGGGAGCAATCTTTGTCGGGTCGTTCACTCCGGTCGCTGTTGGTGATTATGTGGCGGGGCCATCGCATGTGTTGCCAACCGGCGCGACGGCGCGTTGGGCTTCGGGCCTATCGTGCAATCATTTTCTTCGCTCCCATGCGGTGATTCGTTACGATCAAGCGGCTTTGACGGCGGATGCCCCGGCGCTTCAGGAAATCGCCACTTTGGAAGGATTGACGGGCCATTGGCAAAGTGTCGCCGTGCGCGTCAACGAGAAAGGTTGACCATGAAAGATACTTTTTGTGTCGCGAATTTTGTGCGACCCCATTTGTTGGAAGTTGCCGGTTACGTACCCGGCGAGCAGCCACAAGGGGGCAAGTTCATCAAGCTCAATACCAATGAAAATCCTTACCCGCCATCACCCAAAGTTTTGGCGGCCGCTTCGGATCTGGGCGAACGTTTGCGAAAGTACCCCGACCCTTCGGCGACTGCCTTTCGCCGCATGGCAGCTCAGGTCCTCGACGTGTCGCCCGATAAAATCGTTTGTGGCAACGGCAGCGACGAAATATTGGCGATGATCGTCCGTTTGTTCCTCGGATCGGACGACTTGGCGGTTTGGGCGAAACCAACCTATCTCTTGTACGAAACGTTGGTGCGTTTGCAGGGGGCTCGATTCCAAACGTTCCCGTATCAATCGGATTGGACGCTGCCCAATGAGTTGTTCGATTCGGGTGCGAAGCTGATCTTTATCGCCAACCCCAACAGTCCATCAGGCACTTGTTTTGATTTGCCGCAGTTGCGATCGATTATCGAACGCGCGACTTGCCCCATCGTGATCGACGAAGCGTATGCCGACTACGCTGGCCAATCGGCCGCCAAGCTGGTGCAAGAGTATCCGCATTTGTTGGTCTCGCGAACGCTCAGCAAGTCCTACGCACTGGCTGGACTGCGTTTCGGGTACGTCGTTGCCAGCGAAGAGATCGTTGCACACTTGCATACGCTACGGGACTCGTACAATTGCGACGCTATTTCGATTGCCTTGGCAACCGCAGCGGTTGGTGATCAGGACTGGTTGAAAGACAACGTGCAGCGAGTCATCGCGGAACGACAGATACTGGAATCCCGACTGGCGGCGATGGGAATGACGGTACAACCGTCACAAGCCAACTTTGTGTGGTGCCAGCACCCGCAACATCGCGAACGTGAGATCTATCAGGAGCTAAAAAACCGCCAGATTCTGGTAAGATTTATGGACTACGGTTCTCCATGGATTGGGTTGCGAATCACCGTTGGCACTCCGCAACAGAACCAAGTGCTGTTGGGGCAACTCGAACAAATTTTGAAGTCTTACGCATGACCCATCAACCTGCTCGCACGGCAACCGTCAACCGCACGACTGCGGAAACTCAAATTCAATTGCAGTTGAACCTCGATGGCACTGGGCAAGCCGAGATCCAAACGGGCATCGGTTTTTTTGATCATATGTTGCAGCTGTTTACAAAACATGGCTTATTCGATTTGAAACTGCAAGCGAACGGGGATTTGCACGTCGATCAACATCACACCGTGGAAGATGTTGGGATCTGTTTGGGACAAGCGATTCTGGAGGCGGTTGGCGACAAACGGGGCATTTACCGATATGGGCATTTCACATTGCCAATGGACGAATCGCTGGTGACCACCGCCGTCGACTTGGCGGGACGATACGGGTTTGTGTTTCAGGTGAAATTCCCGTATGCCACGATCGGTCAATTTGATAGCGAACTGGTCGAGCATTTCTGGCACAGTGTGGCCAATCGAAGTCAGAGCAATTTTCACGCCGTCCTGCATCATGGCAGCAACGGGCATCACATCAGCGAAGCCGTGTTCAAGTCCGCCGCACGTAGTTTTCGGCAAGCGGTGTCGTTTGATCCACGGCAAACCGGTATCCCCAGCACCAAAGGTGTGTTGTAGACCGTTTGCCAGAAATGGTATCCAAGATTCCGCTGATCGCGACGAACACGGTGAGAATGTAGTGGTTCGCTCCGCGAACCGTAAATGGATCGCGGAGCGATCCACTACAATCTTAAGGGACCAGGATCAACGAAATGGCTGTTGGATTTGGAATTGGATTAGCGGTTTGGGCGATCCTGGGCTTGGTCAGTCTGGTTGGCACGGCATTATGGATTTGGATCCTGGTTGATTGCGTCGTGAACGAACCGAATCAAGGCAACGACAAGGTCGTATGGTTGTTGTTGATCATACTGTTACCGTTCATCGGATCATTGTTGTATTTTTTCATTCGGCGGCCGCAACGTCCCGTGTTGGCCCAATATTCTCAGAAATAAACCGACTGGGACGTTCCTTGCTTTGGGTCCAAAGGGCTTTGTTTCCAAGTATCGAATCAACACTAAAGTGGCTTTATCTCGGTGGATAGGAAGCACACGCATCTTTGTGGTCCCGTGAGCGATCGGGGCGCTCGCTTTACTATTCTTTCGCGCTGTGAGCGATCGGGGCCGCTCGCTTTACTATTCTTTCGCGCTGCGAGCGATCGGGGCGCTCGTTTTCTTATCTGTCGTGCCCGGTCAACTGCTCGCGCTGCGATAACTGGTCAAAGCTGCTTGAAATACCCAGCGTGATAAACCGAGCATCAAGAGGGTTATCAAAAGCGTGAATCCCGCCAAGCCCCATGTACGCTCGTCCAATCCGGGCCGCAGGGGTTCGGCCAAGATTCGAGCCGGAACGTTCACCACCAAGAGAATCGGAATCACAAACGTAAAGAAGCCCCACAACGACCATCCCCAAATCCCTTGTTGGTAGATCTCCATTGGTTGTCGGTAAAAGTTCGTCAGGTAGAACCAGAATGTATAAAGTGTTTGATTGCGACCGAGCCAGATACTGGTCGAGGCCATTGCGATCATGACGCTGTACAAAATGATGAGTCCGCACAAGATAAAGAACAGGTAGAGACCAACTTGAGTGAAACCAAGTGTTAAGGGTTTCGCTTGATCGTTCATCAATTGCGACACGGCGTAGCCCACCAGAACGATGCCAAGGAACAAATTGGCCAAGTTCGACCAAACCATCTGGGGGAACGAGATCAGGAACTGGGTATCGATCGGTTTAAGTAAGGCAAAATCAAGGTGTCCGGTGCGAATCAATTCGCTGAATTCTTGAGCGTTGGGCATCACAAAGGTCTGGATCAAGGCGGTGATGATCCAAGTGGTGCCCAGGAACACAAAGAACTCGTTTTCACCCCAGCCGGTATTTCTGCCGATCGAATCCGTGTAGGAAAAGACAATCTTGAAGAACACCAAGTTCATGATGGTCCAGCACACGGACGAAACGCATTCCAACCAAAAATTCGCCCGAAACCCCATCGAGCGAACCAGCGAATTGCGAACGAACGTGCGAAAGACTCGCCAATAGACCAATGGTCCGGTCCCGGAGGCCCCCACACCTTCGGAGTGGGTGGGCTCAGATACCGAGTCCACGGTCGCTACGTTGTTCGAATCCTTAGCCACCATAACCTCCGTATCGCACCAATCCGCGCGTCCACAGAATTCGACATAAGATCCAGAATCCCGCGACCCAAACAAATTGAATCACGAGGCCCCAGGCCAGCTCGTCGCCGCTTATCTTGCCTAACGCGACGGCCGAAGGAAAATACGCCAGGTATTGAAACGGGAGCAAGCCGATCATCCAATCCAAAGGTGCCGGCATGAGATCCAGAGGGAACATGTGTCCGGACAAAAAGAAACTCAGCAGCATAAAAATAAACGCTAGGCTGGTGACTTCCAACAGCCAGAAAGCCACCAAGCCCAAACAAGCTTCCATCGCAAAACCCAGCAGGAAAGAACCAATCAACGCCAGAGCCAGGCCAAGCAATTGGTCGGGCGGAGGGAACCCTGCGTCAAAAAAGGACCGGCAGAGAAAGAACACGAGGGCAAACGGACCGATCGCAATCAGATAGTAGACCAATTTGTGAGCGATTCGCTGCAGGAGTAAACTGCCGAGCATATCGACCGGTTGGATCAAGAATTTTTTGACCTCACCTTTTTGGATGCTCCCGGCAATTCCCGAGGTCAATCCTGGCATGCTGCTAAACGCCCGAGTCAACATGACCAGCAACATGTAGGCAATCATGTCGTGGAGGTTGTAGCCTTTGATGCGGATGGCATTGACGTCAGAGGTCTCGCCGGGCTGGGCCGCCATGGCATCAAAGATGGCCCACCAGAGGAAGATTTGCGTCAGCATGGGGAGGAAACGCATGAGTGTTCCGAAGGCAAAGTCACCTCGGTAAACCAAACGTTCTTCCACGGAAACTCGGAAGATGGCCCACCACAACTGCACACGAGATCGCCAAGCCGTCATCACTTAACGCCGTGCCTCCCCGAGCGCGTGCCGTGAACGCTCGCCCTGATTGGCTTCCGAACTTGCCGCTTGGTCCGTGGGCCCATGTCCTTGTGTGAACAAATGTGCAAACACTTCTTCCAAGGGCGGATCGCTGACGGAAACGTCTTCAACTTGGTAACGATTCAAGATGGCTGCCAACGCGCTGGTTACTTGTGCACGTGGGATTCGCAGTTGAACCTGAGGCGGCTGCATCCGAGTGACCCGGCCGAATTGTTGCAAGTCATCGATCCCAGTTGTATCCGCCAGTCGCAAGGACACAATTCGCTCTTGATGGAACTTCCCTACGATTTCACCCAACGAACCATCAAACTGAATGCGACCTTCGTTGATAATGACAACACGCTGGCACAGCGCTTCGATGTCCTTCATGTAGTGGCTGGTCAAGAGGATCGTGATCGAGCGGACTTGTTGGTAGTGTTTGAGAAACTGTTGGATGTTGTGCTGGGCGACGACATCCAAGCCAATGGTGGGTTCGTCCAGAAACAAGATCTCGGGACGGTGCAACAGAGCCGCGGTCAGCTCCATCTTCATTCGTTCACCCAGTGACAATTCTCGCACGGGTTGCCGGAGTAACTTTGTCAGACCCAGAAGATCGACCAGTTCATCGCGCGTGGCTTGGAACTGTTCGGCGGGAATCTGATAGATGTGTTGGTGCAAACGAAACGATTCCTGGGCCGGCAAATCCCACCATAGTTGGTTCTTTTGGCCCATGACCAACGCAAATCGGCGTCGGTAAGCATTGGCTCGTTGCCATGGAATGTGTCCCATCACGCGGCACGTTCCCGACGTCGGATGGATCACTCCGGAGAGAATTTTCAGCGTTGTTGTTTTCCCGGCTCCATTTGGGCCCAAGAACGCAACGAATTCACCTTTTTCGACCCGCAAACTAATCGCATCCAGCGCCGTGATCTGGCGATATTGGCGATGGAACAGGCCCCGCACCGAGGCCCACAGGCCTTCTTGCTTTTGGTAGACCTGGTAATGCTTACTAAGTTGGTCGATTTCAATCAGCGGCATGGCATTTGGGGGAGGCGAGCCTCCAAGGCTTTTCGGGTCGGGCGATCGGCGTTACGATATCAAACGCGTAGCCAGTAGAACCTTTCCATCGAAATCGCACGAGTGGGTGATGTGGGAAAAATTGCGAATTGGGCTAGGACACGACACACACCGGTTGGGGCCCAATGGTCCGCTGCGTTTGGGTGGGATTGCGATTCCGCATGATCATCACGCGATCGGTCACAGCGACGCCGACGTCTTGTTGCATGCGATTACCGACGCGTTGCTGGGCGCGGCAGGAGCGGGCGATATCGGCCAAAAGTTCCCCGATAACGATCCCGCGAATCGCGGTAGAGATTCACGGGAAATGCTGCGATTGGCTTGGCACCCGTTGGTTGAACAAGGTTGGCGATTGCAGCAAATGGATTGTATTGTCTTTGCCCAACGGCCAAAGCTCTTGTCGCATTGGCCGGAAATTCGGCAAGAAATTGCGGCCACGCTTTCACATTCCTTGGCCGAAGTTCGCCCCGAACAAATTGGGGTGAAAGCGAAGACCGGCGAGGGAGTTGGTCATATTGGACGCCAAGAGGCCATTGCCGCCCAATGCGTCGCTTTGGTTTGGAGTTTCTGAGAACGATGCAACAATATTTGGATTTGATGAGGTTTGTCTGGAAGACGGGGGTCCGCAAATCGGACCGCACCGGAACGGGTACTCGGAGCGTGTTCGGCTATCAAATGCGATTTGATTTGGCAGCCGGTTTTCCATTGGTCACCACCAAACGCTTGCATTTGCCTTCCATCGTGCATGAACTCTTGTGGTTTCTGCAAGGTGCGACGAACGTTGCCTATCTGAAGGAGAACAAGGTCAGTATTTGGAACGAATGGGCGGATGAAGACGGCAACTTGGGGCCGATCTACGGTTACCAGTGGCGGTCGTGGCCAACTCCGGATGGACGGCACATCGATCAGATCGATTCTGTCATTCGCCAACTGCGCACTTCGCCCGATAGTCGGCGCTTGATCGTTTCGGCATGGAACGTGGGACAATTGGAAGACATGGCGCTGCCGCCGTGTCATGCGTTGTTTCAGTTTTACGTGGCGGAGGGCAAACTTAGTTGCCAATTGTACCAACGAAGCGCCGACATTTTCCTCGGCGTGCCCTTCAACATCGCCTCGTACGCTTTGTTGACGCACTTGGTGGCGCAGGTTGTCGGACTCCAACTGGGCGAATTCATTTGGACGGGCGGCGATTGTCATTTGTACGACAATCACTTGGAGCAAGCCGAACTGCAACTTAGTCGTACGCCTTATCCACTGCCGCAGCTAAAATTGAACCCGGAACGCAATGAGATCGACCAATTTCGCTATGAGGACATCGAGTTCTTGAACTATCAATCGCATCCGTTGATCAAGGCGCCGATTGCGGTTTGAGGATCGTCGATCTTTGGAGGAAAGTTGGCTTGAGCACCGAAACAAAATTGGCCGTCATCTTGGCCGCATCTGAGAACGGCGTGATCGGTCGCGAGCAGAAACTGCCATGGCATCTAAGTCGTGATTTGCAGAGATTCAAGCGGTTGACGATGGGTGCACCGCTGCTGATGGGCCGACTGACGTTTCAATCTTTGGGGCGTTTTTTGCCGGGTCGGCAACATTTGGTGATCAGCCGACAACCAGATGTTCGTGGCTGGTGGCCCACGGATGTTTCTCCCGAGCAGGGGTTGGTGTTCCGAAGTTTTGACGAAGCGTGGGATTACGGTCGGCAAACGGAGCATCGGTTCGTGTTTGCGATCGGCGGCCATTCGGTATTTGCTTCCGCCCTGCCATTGGCGGAGATGTTGTACTTGACGCGAGTCATGGCCCAGGTCGAAGGCGACGTTTGGATGCCAACGGTTGATTGGCAACAATGGGAGTGCGTCGAACGTCAGGTTTATCCGACAGACGAACGCAACGAATTCGATTTGGCTTTCGAAGACTATCGCCGCCGTCAGGTTTGATTCGCAACTATTGACATTTTCTCCACCGTTACGTGCGAATACCGCGAGTGTCGATGGAGCTCGTTTTTATGGCAAGATCGCCCGGTATTGTCGGCAAATTGTGGGGCGCGATCCATACAATCGATGAGATTTGCCAAAATCCAAAACAGGACTATTCGGCTGGGTTCCGGATGTTAACCTTACGACCTTCTTGTGGCCAATTTGGCCAAATGGACATGTCCGTTGAACGCTAGGAAAACACCTCCTGCGAGCACGGCAAGAACGGTCAATTGATAAGGATTCAATCGTGGCAAAGTCGAATTATCGTCGAAGTGTTCAACCCTCAGGGACTCGACAAGAATTTCATTTGCCAACCGGAGACGACTCACGCGGGCAAGCCAAGCAAGAAAACGCAATCGCTTGGCAAAGCGGACCAGCAAAAGATCGTATCGACAACGAACGTTTGGGCATGGACTATGCCGTTGGTTTGGCCGAAGGCGATTTAACGTCTCCAATTGCTTCGGATCAGTGGATGCCCGATCGGCAATTGCATGAACGCTCCAGCCGCGAGTTTGTCGGGCAATGGAATCGTTTGGTAAGCCAAACGAATTGGGAAAAAGGTCGGCTGATCATGGAATGGCGGTCGGCGTTGGAGCAAGAAGGAGTCCCGTCGATTGAGTATTCGGACGAGGCTTGGAGTCGATTGGTGGGTGGCGTGACTGGCCAGCATGTTGGTCGCTTGCGCCGTGTTTATTTGCGATTTGGCAAGAACCAGGCGACGTTCGGCGGATTGTTTTGGAGCCACTTCCATGCCGCCCTTGAATGGGACGACGCCGAATTGTGGCTGCAAGGTGCCGTGGAGCGAGACTGGAGTGTGTCCCAAATGCGGCATCAACGTTGGGAAACCATGGGGCAGTTGGCCGATCAAAAACCGGACCCGCGTGACGTCGTTCAAGGAGAGTTGGACGAGGACTTGGAACCACGTGATCGCAAGGGCGACGGGTCGGATTTCCAATCGAGTCCACGAAAAGAGGGACCTGACTTTGGTGAAGAATCCGAGGGCCGGTCTGGAGCGGCCGCGCAATCGGATGATCTGGCGTCGATTGGCGATCCCGATCGCGTAACGATGACCAATGAAAACGCGGTGGCGAATTTTCGACCGTTTGAATCGGCCGGTGCTTTGCCCGAAGGTTTTAGTGACCTGGTCGAAGATTTCAAACTTTCCATCATCCGCTTCAAAACTGAAGGTTGGAAAGAGGTCTCGAAGGTTCAAGTCTTGAGCGTACTGGACGGCCTACGCTATTTGGTCGAGAGCCAATCCGATTTGGGTTCCGCCGACGAAACGGAATAGGAGAACGGTTGCCGTTCGTCGGTCTGGTGGTCGTCGGTCTGGTGGTCGGCAATGGTTGGGTTGTATGTTATTCTACAAACCGTCCAGAATTATTCTGGTGTGATTCTGTGTTCCGGCGTTTCGGGCCGGAACTCCAGCCTTCTGCAACAATCTACGGAGTCGAATTTGTCATGGGAGTCAACCAACCCCTCAATCGTAAACTGAATATGGCATTGGTCGGCGGCGGTCAAGGCTCTTTCATTGGTCGTGTTCATGCAACGGCCGGTGTACTGGACAACCGCGCGCGTTTGGTGGCGGGGGCGCTCAGTAGCAATCCCGACCGAGCCAAGGCCAGTGCGGCGGACTACGATATCAGCCCGGATCGAGCCTACTCTAGCTACGAGGAAATGTTGGCGAAGGAAGCGGCACTTCCTGAAGGACAGCGGATCGATTTTCTATCCGTCGCAACTCCCAATCACACCCATTTTGAAATTGCCAAAGCGGGAGTCGAAGCAGGATTTAACGTCATTTGCGACAAGCCGATGACATTTGATTTGGCTCAAGCCGAACAGTTGATGGCCGCTGTCGAGAAATCGGGAGTGGTGTTTGCGGTCTCGCACAACTACACCGGCTATCCTTTGGTTCGCCAAGCTCGAGAAATGATTTTGGCTGGCGACTTAGGTGAAATCCAAGCCATTCGAGCTCAATACATTCAAGGGTGGCTGCGCACGAAACTGGAAGATCAGGCCCAAAAACAGGCTGCTTGGCGAACGGACCCTACCAAGAGTGGGGCTGCAGGTGCATTCGGCGACATCGCCACCCATGCGTACAATCTCGGCCGCTACATGACCGGGTTGTTGCCGGACAAAGTTAGTTGCCAGTTGCGTAGTTTCGTTCCTGGTCGACAGTTGGATGACTACGGCACAGCCCTCATCACGTACGAAAACGGTGGTATGGGAACGGTGACCGCGAGTCAAATCAGCCACGGCCGCGAGAATGATCTCGAAATTGAAATCGATGGCACTCTAGGCTCATTGAAATGGCGACAAGAAGAACCGAACCAACTGATCGTGCGTCAAAACGGGCAACCTCACAAGATTTATACTCGTGATCCTAACTCGCCATTCATGACGCCGATCGCCGCGGCCTCTTGTCGCTTGCCATCTGGCCATCCGGAAGCGTTCTTCGAAGCGTTTGCCAACGTGTATCGTTCCGCATTTGATGCGATGGCCGCGCGTGCGAGTGGTCAAACAATCTCGTTGCGCGATACCATTTATCCAAATGTTTACGATGGTGTTGAAGGCATGTACTTCATTCAACAATGTGTCGCGAGTAGCAAAGCAAACGGTCAATGGTTGCCACTGAAGCATGCCGTCGCGCGGCGATAGAATCTAACTTGGGATTGACAAGTCGTTGCTGGCTTGATTAATTAATCTCTATTCGAACAGCGAATTGGTTGGTGCATGGAAGCACAGGCCATTCGTGAATACAAATGCACGGACGCAAATTTGTAGTTCGAAAAACAAAAACTCGACTTGGGAATTGTGGCCCTCAAGTCGAGTTTTTTGTTTTTGGTGTCGAGTATTTTAGGAATACTCGAGTAGTTCCATGCCATTATTTGTCGAACTGCATGGCATCGACCAACATGTTGGCGATCGTATTGTTGAAGCCCGAATCATTGGGTTGCCACATGTTTTGGGCCAAATCCAAGCTTAAAACCGCCAGGATGCCGGTGACCAATAGTGTTGAGCCTAGTGATAAGATTTGCAGCACACTGTAGGGGGCTTCGGGTTGGACCATCACGCCACCACTTGGGCCGGCGCCTTGACCTACAGGAAATACGGATTCGCTAAACGACTCAAGTGGAACCGCTCCCGAATCACCAAACTCGTCTGCCGAGAGCAGGTCTCCACTTGGACCGCCCATCATGGTCGGGTGCGAGTCATCCATCAGATCAGAGTCTTCCAACGCGATCACTTGGGAACTGCTGGATTGATCGTCCAAGGATTCGCTAATCGGTTCGAGGTCAAAATCGTCCGCTCCACCGGCATCCAAATTCAAGATGCTACTGTCCGACAATTCGAAGTCGTCTTCTTCCACGCCTTGATTGCTAACAACCAAGTCCTCGTCATCCAAGAGCAGACTATCGCTATCCGAGCCATCCGAGTCGCTGTCGTCAACGACCACGTCGCTACTATCGACAAAATCGCTGCTCATTTCACCGCTATCCAACCCGGCACTGTCTTGAAGGCTCAGTTCATCCGATTGGAACAAATCGTCGTCCAACAGATCCAAGTTGTCGCTATTGTCTTTGTTGCCTGCCTTGTCAGTATCGTCAGGCTTGGCTTTGCCTTTTGAGGCTTTGGGAGAATCTTCCAAAGAGAGTTCGTCGGAGTCCTGGAGCAAACGGCTCGACATCGAACCCGAACCGCTATCCGACAGCATTAGTTCGTCGCTGCCATCCAAGAGGTTTGCCGAATCCGACACGTTTTCAATGGGTGTGTCCAAATCCGAAATCTGGCCTGACCCTAACCCGAGATCCTCCGAGACGCGGTCCAGTTCACTCTTTTTGAACTTCCAGGTGGAGCCGTCGCGAATTCCAAAGATCTGTTTGTTGGAACGCATTTCCAGCAATTTTTCCGGCGAAACACCTAAGATCTTGGCGGCTTCAGCGAGTGGGATCAGTTCCGATGACATGGGGGACAGGCTCCAAGGGAGTTCAAATAACCATCCGAATGACGTCCAATGACGCCGCGACGGAGATGCGTGCGGGGTTTTCGCGTTAGTCTATTCTAAGAGCCCGATTTAGAACTGCAAGTTTTGCCCGCCGATTTTACCTAAAACAATGCAAATTACCTATCTGCTGGCGGCCGATTGACCGAACTTGCCCGCACAATCCGTCTAGCCGATCCTTTTCCGCCGAAAAATTGGGTTCGCCCGAGACCAAAAAAAAAATAATCGGGGCGTCATAATCCCGCGGCTCATGGCATTGCGGCTCATATCATTGCGGTGAAACATATCCTTGCGGTGAAACATATCCTTGCGGTGTCATAAGCCTGCGCCTCATGGTCTCCCTTCTCCCCTTTTTTGGGGGAGAAGGGCCGGGGATGAGG
>JBGSJV010000130.1:0-3203 GCA_041741535.1 Pirellulaceae bacterium | reverse complement strand
GGTTTAGAGTTGGGCCAAGTTGAAGAGCTTTGGTACAAATCGAGCGACGGTTTGGATGTTCAAGGCTGGTTAGTAAAACCGGCCGGATTTGATCCAGCCAAGAAATATCCAATGGTGTTATGGATTCACGGTGGGCCGTGGTCGATGTACTCGGTCGGGTTTGACTGGGGCTTTCAAAACTTTGCAGCAAATGGTTACGCGGTTCTTTACACTAACCCGCGAGGCAGTACCGGCTACGGACAGGACTTTGTCAACGGCATCCAGTATAGCTATCCGGGGCGGGACTATGACGACTTGATGGCAGGAGTCGACAAAGCCCTGGCGACTGGTTGGGTTGATTCCGAGAATTTATTTGTCTGTGGTGGCAGCGGGGGCGGTGTGCTCACAGCTTGGATTGTCGGGCACACCGAACGATTTCGCGCTGCCGTTTCCATGCGACCAGTAATCAACTGGCACTCGTTTGTCGGCAATACGGACGGTGTCAGTTGGTACGATCAATTCCGCCGTTACCCTTGGGAAGATCCCTTGGAATACGCTCAACGCTCGCCTTTGAATTTTGTCGATCGCGTGACGACACCGACAATGGTCATGACGGGCGAAGCCGACTTGCGAACGCCGATGACACAAAGTGAAGAGTATTACCGCGCATTGAAGATGCTGAAGAAAGATACTTTGCTCGTACGAATGCCGGAAGAATATCACGGCTGGCGGCGACCTTCGCGAAGATTGGCCCAGCAATTGTACCTGCGAGCTTGGTTCGAAAAGTATCGGAAATCGGACAAGCCGGCTGAACCAGCGGTGGGTGGCAACTGATTTGTTTCCAGCACAAATTGCGAAAATCGGAAACTCGTGTCGCGAAAAACCCAAACTATCTGGGGAGAAGCGGGGTGTGGAGTTTTATGGGTGGATGGGTGTCGGCCTGAGGACAGGCCGACCTACTATAGCCGACCTACCGTAGCCGACCTATTCCAACCAGCGACTACTGGCCGGGGCAACGGCCACATTACCAGGTCGGAAGATTCTCGGTTTGCCAATGAATCGCGGTTCGAGACCGAATTGAAAACCATAATTGTCGCGAGTCGGATCGCCAAACACACCGAAACGAAACATAAACGACTCGCCAACATAAATCAGATTCAATGAATTCCCGATCGTTCCGGTTTCACCAAAGTCCACTGCCGTGGTGCCGCGTATTCCCCACTTGTCGCTCATGCGATATACGGTCGAAGCGGTAATAATGTTACTGCTAATCGGACCTTCGATCATGCGGTAACCGAGATAAAGATTTCCGACTTCCGGTCGACTAAAGTGCATGCCAATGCTGGCTGTTCGCAAACCTTGTGAAAAGAAATCAAAAAAACCATCGGAGACTAAACTAACCCGGTCACCCATGTGCCATTCGAATTCGTAATCGAGAAGTCCATAGTCGGCGCCGAAATTATCGCGATCCGATTTTGGAAAAGCGGCCGCTTCAACATCAAACGTAATCCAATCAACAACTCGTTCTTCGCCGGGTAGTCCGCGTTTTGTTTGCCACCGCTGTCTGACTCCAAATTTAATTGCCGCCAAATCCTCGGCCACTTCCACGGAGCCCGGCACCACCCAGCCCTGCATCCCGCGCCGCATAGCAAAATAGCGTTCGTCGTATTTTAAATCGACGTCTTGTCCAGGAATCAATCCAAACGTATCGACAGCAAATCGATGGCGGAAATGCTCCTGCGCATCGTCATCCAATGGATCATAAAGCGGCAACAGATCCATGTTTTGCGAACTGTCAGCGTATAACAGCTCCGACTCAAAGGTTACTTTGTGTGCTAAACCATTGACATTCCACAGTGTGCTTTGGATCGTAGGATCAACTTTCCAAATTGGCAAACTTGTTTTAATTCCGATTTGGCCATAACCGCGAACTAAGTCGTTTTGCGAAAGATCTTCTTGCCAATAAGTCACGTCACCCAACCCATACGGCACTACTTTTCCGGGTCCAAGTTGGAGCGGCACATCGATTTCTTGCCGCGTTCCGGCCCGAACTCCGGTTGCATTGGAGGACTCCCACGCTAGGCGATCAAACGAAGCCAAATCTTCCGCCGCCAAAGGCGCGTCGACAATTCGAAATCGACCGTAGCCAGCATGCGAGTGGCCATGCCATACGGCACGTCCACCGAATAACGGCTGCCCCAGCACCATGTGATCAAATCGCGGCAACCAAGACGTCTGCGTAAAAAAGTCATTGATCTGCCAATCAATAATGGCATTGAACGATTGCGTTCCAATATTACGTTCCAGCCACAAGCCTGTGGTCATGTCTTTATCGGTATCCCAACGCCGCTCGTAAAACTGTTCTAAAAAATTGCGGTCGCTGAGGTAACCCAATTCGGCTTTAAGTTGAAAACCGGGATAGAACCGGTGACGATGCCGCGCCCGAAAATTACCGCGGTATTCTTCCTCAGGCGTCATGTTAATTCGGCCACGGCCCAAAGTGTCTAGGCCGGAATCGCGCAAACCCCAACTTTGATAAAAACCGTCGACTTGGCCTGGTAATCCCAAGAATCGGTCGCGTTTGTATTCCACTTCGCTGCCCAGCGCCAATCCACGTTCGCTCAAATAGTCGACGATGCCAATCCAAGTGGTATCTTCCGGTTTGTTACGAATACCCAATACTTGGAACATGTTCCAACCCGTCATCGCTTGAAACCCAAATATGCGGTCGTTCCCTAATCGCACGCGGCTCAAATACAACGTAGGGTCGCTGAGATTCGTGCGAAAACGGGG
Organism: Pirellulaceae bacterium; assembly: GCA_041741535.1. Taxonomy (GTDB): domain Bacteria; phylum Planctomycetota; class Planctomycetia; order Pirellulales; family Pirellulaceae; genus M30B19. The sequence continues at coordinate 431 of JBGSJV010000130.1, read as the reverse complement.
CCAGAAGAATACCGGTCGATCCGCGACGTAAATATAGTTGCTGCGCGACTCGGCAAAATAGTCTTCATTGACCTGAGGAGCACCCGTATCTAAATCGATCAGCGGCGCTCCCGTATTGGGGTCAACATCCATCGACGACTCGCGAGTCAGCTGCAATGTATTCGACTGGAGCCAATAACGCGGGACGCCCAGACGACTCGTCGTAAATGCTGCGCCCAACGCCGTCATTGAATTCTCGTCGGACTGCTGAACGACATCGGCTTTTAACCGAACCAATCCTGGATACTGTGCGACCGAAGTCAACATGTCGGCGTTGAGAATGGTTCCCCGCTGTTGGTCGGCGTGATAGTACATGCGATCGGAAAATATAACCCGTGTGCCTTTATTGAAGACCACATTGCCTTCGAGATAAACCTCCCAGCTACTTTCCC
>JBGSJV010000129.1:0-24904 GCA_041741535.1 Pirellulaceae bacterium | reverse complement strand
CCGTTCAAGTCGTCCCCCATCGAAATTCAATCCGATTTGTTTCGGCAGAACGTGGATTTACGGCCTTACGAATTGACGCACTCCCTGCAGAGCCATCCGTTGTTGGAACTGCAAAATCTCGTCGCGTTAGCCAAACGTTTGCCACCCTTGCAGCGCGAATACGTTTTTGCCAAGCAAGAATTCGGTACCCACGAAACGGGCGATCATTACCAACACGCGACCTCGATGGACGAAATGTCCACCGAAGAGATGATTCTGAATATCGAAGCCCAAAATCGTGTGATCGTTTTGCGCAACGTCGAGACCGATGCGACGTACGGAACGTTGGTGCACGATATCTTGGATCAACTGCAAGAACAAATCGAAGCCGTGACCGGACCGATTTCCGGTCGCGAGAGCTTTATCTTTATCAGTCCACCCAGGGCCTACACCCCGTTCCATTATGATCCCGAACAGAACTTCTTCCTGCAGGTTCGCGGCAGAAAAGACTTTGCTGTCTATGATGTGGCCGATCGAGATGTCGTGCCGGAAGTGGCCCTCGAGAATTTCTTGGCCCAGAACAAACGCACCCCGTGTGCCCCTGAGTTTTTTAACCGCTACCGTTTGTTCGAACTGTCACCCGGGCAAGGCGTGTATGTTCCAACAACAGCACCACACTGGGTGCGTACCTTGGACGAAATGTCCGTCTCGATCAGCATCAACTTCCGGACCCCAAGTTCCATCCGCCGCGACCGCGTCTATCGGTTCAATCGCTTGTTGCGGAAAACCGGAATCCAGCCGCAAAACGTCAGCCCCCGCGCGGATAACCTGCGCGATTGGCTCAAGTCCGAGATCTTGGCCGCACCATCGCGGGTTAAACAGGGTCTGGCATCGATCCTCGGCCGCTAAGAAACGTCGCTCGGATCGGACGGATCTGTCGGATGGGACAGATACTTCGACCTCATTCCATCGGGCAAACATCGACCGAGACTTCCAACTTGTGGCGGCCGTCGCCCAAGAAGACGCCGCGGAAGGGAATGACGTCCGAATAATCGCGGCCCCAAGCGATCGGAATATGATCAAGTCCGCAGAATGTGTTGTTCGTCGCGTCCAAATCGACCCAGCCAAGTTCGCGACCGCAATACAGCGAGACCCACGCGTGTGATTGATCGGCGCCCACCAACCGCTCCTTGCCCGGCGGTGGCAATGTCCTCAGATAACCACTTACGTACCGCGCGGCCAATCCCAACGAACGCAACACCGCCACTTGGATCTGCGCGAAATCTTGGCAAACTCCCCGTTTCAACTCAAACGCTTTTTCAATCGGAGTCTGCGCATCGGTGGAGTCTTTATCGTACTTGAAGTCATGGTATATCTGCGCGTTTAGCGCAGCGGCCGCTTGCAAGATCGGTCGCCCTACTGCAAAACTGGCGCGACCGTATTCCGCAAACTTCTCGCCAGGCTCGATCCGGGGCGAGCGAAAGCGAAACGGCACCACCTCCAAATCCGAGTGGTCGCCATTCAACCGCACCGTTGGGTCTGCAACCAAAGATTCCCACGCTGGCGAGTCCACCTGCGCGAGCAAGACTTGGCCACGCACTTCTACTTGACTGGCAGCTGTCACCGTCAACTGCGAATGTCCTTCTTCAATTCCAAACACATGCACCAAATTGCCAAACACATCGTTCCGTTTGACCGACCATTGGGGAGCCGGATGCACCGTCAAGCGATGCCACAAACTACGAACCCACGCTCCATCGCGCGGCGTCAAAATCACGCGGTTGTGACTGACGCTGATCGTCGATTCGTATTCGTAGTTAGTGGTGTGCACTATCCGATACTTCATTCCACTTCTATTCCTCGCTTGGTTGGTGGGGCTCGCTAGGTTACTCGGACTTGTCACTTCTTGGAGAATCGTGTTGAGCCAGGAGGCTGGCAAAGTGACGCTGCAGCGGAGCATGGACCAGATAGCGACTCGAGACCGTTTGCGACAGCTCCGACAACTGGTCGTTCAAACGCTGCAACAGTTGTTGAAGTTCTGGTCGCTGGTCGTCGTCGGTCACCATCAACTTCTCCGGCGAGGTCATGCGCACGGAATGTTTCATGGCGACCGCCAGTCGTTGATCCACGCGGATTTCCGCCTGTTGAGGGTCGCTCGGTAAGTGACTCACATGCAGTTCGATCATGTCCAATTGATAAGCGACCGAACGTGGGTTCGATTGATCGTGCAGCAACAAATCACACGCCGCGACGGGATGCAAGGTTGTCAAATATCGCAAGCGATACGTCATCAGCGAGTCCAGAACCTGCAAAGCCGATTCGATGACTAGCCCGCCGAACTGGTTCGTTTGACCGAACATGACTTCTAAGAACGAAACCGTTTGTTGGGCTCGTTCGATGCGGCGTCCCAAGTCCAAGAACCGCCACCCTAGGGTTCTGGTCGTGTTCTCGGCGACAAAGCCCGAGAACGCCGACATGATGCTGATCAACATATCCAACAATTCGGTGGCATCCGCCACATCGGGCAAGTCACTGGCCGGTCGCCGCGCACACAAGGCATCCATGCGGTTGATGATCCGCCATGAATCGGTCGACAATCGATCGCGCAGCCCCGCACTGAGACGAATCACATGGTCCAACGAACTGCGGAACCCCATCGGTAGATCGTCGCTGAACAAACTTCTAGGCAGGCTGCTCGTCAGGACCGGCAATGTTTCTTTCATACCGGGCACAATCAAGTCGGGCTCGATTTGGCCGCTTTCCGCCAACGCGCGTAGGACTCGCGAACCTTCGAGAATGCCCTCACGTTCATTGAGCAACAATTGCAGCGCGATCCGCATCAGCCGCGCCCCAAACTCCGCTCGTTCGATGTTTCGACCCAACCAAAAGAACGAGTCGGCGACGCGACTGGGTAGTTCCGTGCCGCTCCGTTTGAGCGTGATCGGTCCGGCCGTCGAGGACGCGGCATCCGTGGGCGGTGCCGAGCGATGTCCTTGGATCCAAACGTCTTGGCACTTCTCACCGCTAGTCGGAGATTGATCCAAGTTCTGCGGCTTCCAAGCGACCCGAGCCAAACCACCTTGCAGCGTGCGGTGACCACCTTCCGAACCCAACACAAAACCACGCAAGGCCAGCGGCCAATGCTTCACGTGATCCCCATTCCAAACGGGAGTCGTCGAGCGTTCGATCTTTTGCTGAGCCACGAAGGCTGCGGGTTGCGAACGAATCCGATGGACCAACGCTTGCTTCTCCGCTTGACTCATGTCAGCGGGGTATAACGGCGCAACATTGCCCATCCGAAAGGCGGGCAGAATCACGACCTCGTTCAAGTGGGCCATGACCCAATGGAACGAGTTCTCGTCGGCGCACCACCACGTTGGCTTGGTCGGCAGCCGGAGCGGCCCCAGCGAAAAGTACTCGGCGATCCTCGGCAACCACACGGCCAACAGCGGCGACTCGACCAAGCGGCTACCCAAGCCGTTGACAATTGCCACGTTGCCGCTCCGCAGGACCTCGAGCAGACCGGCCACACCCCCGGTTCTGGAATGCAATTCCACCGGATCGCAGTTTTCGTCGTTGACCCGTCGCCACAACACGTCCACAGGCAACAATCCACCCAACGTCTTCAGCATCAGTTGATTGTTGCGAACGGCCAAGTCGTCGGTCTGCACCAACGTGTAGCCCAAGTACCGCGCCAAATACGCGTCTTCGAAAAAGGAACGACTACCTGGCCCTTTGGTCCAAACCACAATGTGCGGATTGGCGTTGCCCTGGGGAGCCGCCGCGACCAACGTGCGATGTAGCGCTTGGAAGAAACTGGCCAGACGCTGGACGCGACACGCTTGAAATGCATCCAGAAACAAGTTGGCCGCGATCAGTCGGTTCTCCAAAACATAACCCAAGCCAAACGGCGCGCGCGTGCGATCACCGGTGACCCATAATTTACCGGATGAATCGCGAGCCAAGTCCGCAGCGTAGAGAGTCAGATAAGGTTGTCCGGGCCGCGCCAGCCCGTGATAAGCCGGTTGGTATCCGGGATGAGCATACAAGAAGTAAGGCGGAACAATGCCCGATTTGAGCAGGTCTTGTGGTCCAAACAAGTCCTGCAAGATCAGCTCCATCAGACGAGCTCGTTGCTCTAGCCCCGCTCCGATGTCACGCCATTGCTCGGCGGAATAAAGTACCGGGACCGCATCAAAACTCCACGGGCGTGAGGCTCCCTCGGAAAGATCGTACGGGTTGAAGGTCACGCCATGGTTGGCAATCTGTTCGTCCGCTTGTTGCATCCGGCGTTGCAGTTCGAGCGGCCCGAGCCGGTTCAGTTCCGACTGGAGCGGTCGCCAGTTCTCGCGGACATGACCCTCGGCATCAAACATCTCGTCATACGAGCCCTCAGGCCTCGTGACGTATTCGAATAAATTGCGTGTTTGCACCGATTCCCTGGCCTAGTCGAATGTGAACGTCCCGTTGTTCGATGACTCGTCGCTGGAGAGCCTCTTGGCCCACACGATTGTAATCTGCGCACGAACCATCCAACAAGCCCGCTCGCGTGTCTGACCGGGGAAGTCGAGCCCATTGCCGCCTTCGACAAGCGACTCATTGGTCGTTAGACTGACACTCGGTTATGGACACGCGGCGCAAATTTCCCAGCGGCATAAATTGGCCGACTGGATCGAACAACCTGCAGGGCCAAAACCGCTACAACATCGCACGGCAATACTTGGGCGGGTCGTTTCCACCGTCAGTCGGTGGCGTGGCAAACTGCCTTCACCAAAACCATTTTCAAACTTGATCTTCCTAGCGAGACAGCCCATGAACTCCCCATCCGCTCGACCTTGGGTCTTGGCCGAGACCCCATACCAGTACTTGAAAGACAACGCCTACCAATTGGCGGTGCTGCCGATGGGCGCCACCGAGCCCCACAACTTGCACTTGCCTTACGGCACCGATTGGTACGAAGGGACCCTGATTGGCGAGACTTTGTGCGAACACGCTTGGACTCAGGGCGCTCGGCCGGTACTTCTGCCGACCATGCCCTATGGCACGGAAACCAACTTGAGCCGCTTTCCGCTGGCCATGAATCTCAACCCGTCGACCTTGCAGTTGGTATTGGCCGACTTGGTCGAAAGCGTCGAACGCAGTGGGATTCGCAAAATGATCATCTTGAACAGTCATGGCGGCAACGACTTCAAGCCGGTGCTCCGCGAGTTGGCTACCCGGACCAAAGTTCACCTGTTTCTCTGCTCGTGGTACACCTGCTTGAGCGACATCTACTTTGAAATCTTTACGAACAAAGAAGATCATGCCGGCGAGCTAGAGACCAGTTTTATGTTGCGGTATTATCCGCATTTGGTTGCCAAAAACTCCGACGGGAGTTTAGCCGCCGATAGTGGTGCGACGCGACCGTTCCGGTTCGAAGCCTTGCAAAAAAGTTGGGTCTCGATCACGCGGCCTTGGCACCTGCTCACCCAGAACAGCGGTTCGGGGAATCCCCACGATGCCTCGCCGGAAAAAGGCGAACAGCTGATGGAAGCTTTGAAAACTCGCTTGGTCCCGTTCATCGTCCAGTTGTGCCAAGCCGACATCGACGAAACGTTTCCGTTCCAGGATGTCGAACTTCGATGAAGACCCTGTGCGAACTCAAGCGAAAAGAGATTGCGCGACATTTCGAAGCTGCCGTGGCTGCCTTGCGTGAAGCGGAAGATGCGGCGACGGGGTACTTATGTCGCGATTGCCTGCGATTTTCCGTCGATAAGAAACGACTATGCGAACCGGTTTCGCTGAAGAAACTGAAACACGAACAAGAATCGTCGGACGCGCAAGAATCTTCGTAAAGGGCCTCGAGGGTGGAGCGACTAGAAATGGATGCGAGTTGACGGATCGCGGCGGTGTGATTTGCTTGCGGTTGAAAACGCTTAGCGGCGCCCGATGGGTCGGATTCCCGCCCCATCTGGCTTTGCTAACCGGTTAACTTCGTACACCAATCTCGGCCTTGCTTCAGAACTCGGTGTGATTTGCTTGCGGTTGAAAACGCTTAGGATTTGTCGTGAAATAAGTTCCGGATTTCGAACGTCGAAAGCTCCGGAATGACTCTCGCTGGCTCTGGCGGTGGAATGATTAATGATCATTGAAGAATGAAAAACTCAAAAGGTACCAAACGTCTGGTTTCAGGCATTCCGCGAGCAAACGATGGCTGTCAGCAATTTGCATTTTTCAATTTCCATTTTTCATTACACATTTCTTAGCCACGTATGAACCAAAGACGATCATTTGCCTGGCTGGCGGACTTCCCACGGATGGCAATGCCGATCTGCGGATGAGTACATTCGCGGCCTGCGGTATCGAATTGGAGACCGCCAAAGTATCAGCACAGAAGTTAGACCATGGCAGTCGGACAAATTGCTGTCGGTCAAGGACGTGTCCGCGGACTGTTCATCCGCAGTTCGGCATTGCCATCCGTGGGAATTACCAAACGCTCGTATTTTGCCGCATTGCGGCTCAGCCATTCGGCGGCTCAGGCCTGGTGTCTCGGCAGATTCGAAGACAGGGGTTCTCGGATTAACCAAGGTCGGACCCTCCCCAATCGGGAAGTTATTTCCAGACAATTCCTTAGCGGCGACCGATCGGTCGGATTCCCGCTCCATCAGGCTTTGCTAACCGGTTAACTTCGTGCACCAATTCTACTAGCCCTTAACGACTTGCGGAACGCACCAATCTCTAGACGAGAGCTTTTACTTCACAACCCGCACCATGGTTCCGCGTGGCAAAAGCACCATCAGATCCAACATGTCTTGCTCGGAGAACTCGAGGCAGCTGCCTTGGGGATTGCCGCCCGGTGAATGCAGCACAGCCGTTTGGCCAACCACCAAACAGTACCGACCAAACGGATTGGTCGGTGCCAGAGGCTCGTGGCGACGTTGATCTTCTTGCGCCGGGATACCTTGCACCGAAACAAAGGCGACCGGTTCATTGAACGAATCCACCGGTGCCGATTCTCCCGTTCGAAACTTGAATCGACCGGCGTACAAGCCACCCGCGTAAAGAGTAAGTTGCCCCAATTGCATGTCGGCATCGGCAACAAACGGACCCGGGATAACTTTCAATTCGACACCCGCTTGTAGGGGCGTCTCATCGGCAATCGAATCAGGGTACTGGTTGATTCGCGCCAACAATCGGGCTGGCATTTGATAGCGAGTTGCAATCGTTGCCAAAGTCTCGCCCGCTTGCACTTGGTGCCCGGCGGCCAGAGTGTGTTTGTTCGAATAGATCACGTCGCCTGCCAACCGATCCAACCATCCGACCAAATGATCGCGATCTTCTACACTGATCGGCTGTTGGTACCAGGCCGACAGATCGCGCAATGCTTTCGCCCAATTGTTGTTTTGAATATCCGCGCCCGCCATCTCCATCGCGGCTTTCAATCGCTGCGTGGTTGTGAGTCCTGCGGAGTTCAATGGATCAGCGGCCGGCAGGCCCGGTTGCGAACGAATCGGCAACAACTCCGGTGCATTGGACGGTCCGAGGTTTGGCAAGCCAACCCCAGGTAAACCCGAAGGCTGCATCGCCGCGGTCCGATCGATCGGCTGATGATGACCCGCCGGTTGGACCGGCAAGCCGTTGTTACTCATTCCCGTTTGTGGCAATCCCGCTTGAGCCAAACCTGTTGGCGAACCTGTCGGTGGCAGTGACGAACCGGGCGATGGCGGCAGCGACGAAGCATCAGAAAAACCAACTTGGGACAACGCACCCGTTTCCGCAGTCGGTGGGAATCCCGGCCCGCGAGAATCCATCATGTTGTTTGTCGGTTGTGTGGGCAGTCCCGGCGATGGCAGCCCTGGCGACATCGAATTCGACATCGAATGAGACTCGGTCGATGCCAAATTCCCGACCGGTGGATTTCCAAACGCAGGTTGGTTGGGCAGCTCCGGATTGGAATTCCGAGGTGACGGGTTCGGTGTTGAACCCGAAATTCCGAACGAGGGGTTCCCCGAAAAATTCGGAGCGCCAGGATTTGCATTGGCAGACAGATTTTGCGGACTTAGATTGTGTTGCGCCGGATTTTGTGGTCCGAGATTCGGCGGCAATTGGTTTTGCGCCGGTGAATTTTGTTGAGGCAGGGACGGATCACTCGCCGAGATCATCTCTGTCGAATCGTTTTTCTTCTGCCAATTCGGCGGCTCAGACACAATCATTTGGTAAGCACCGTAAAAGATGCCTGCCAAGATTACCATCATGGATGTGTTCTTCAAGGCTTCCATGCCAGAGTCCTCCGTGACTGCAAAAACCAATCTCTGCGGAAACCACCGCTCATGCGTCGAAGCCCCACATCCCAGCGAGGAATTCGACAATCGGGTTCCGCAAGTCGAACAAGTTATTGGATTTCTTGAGTTCGAACTAGTTCAATCCCGAATTTCCAACCAAAAATCTCGGACAATTGCTAGCGATTGTGGTTTGACTCTCGCTCGGTCGAAATCGCTGCCTGTGGATGTCAATGCCGAACCGCGGATAAAAAAACGGCAGACCCCTACCAGTCCAACGACCGAAGCCGCAGCGGTGCTGTTCTAAAAACGGACGCAAGGAACTCTTCCTTAAACCTTCACTTACCGAGGTATTTTCTTCGCGTTGAGATTCACTTCCATGGGAGACACCGGTAGCATCGAATCGTCGTACAAAGATTCAAGGGCCGGAGTCGGCGACCAAGCAAAACGAACCGCGCGAGCCTCGACGATTCCAGCGCCAGTCAATCGCACGTTTCTCCCATCGATCGTGGCGTCCACCGCTTGCCAGTTGCCGCTCGCGAGCCTGACTTCAAACCCTGGCACTTGGCGCGTACCCAAAGGCATCGGGGCGTCCGTTCCTTGTTTGCTCCCAAGCCAGAGATCGCTGCAACAATGGAACTGCACCACAACGGAGTCCGCGCCACGCACCATGCTCGCGTAGGTCGGACCGCTTCGCGGCATACGAGCTTGGTCGGTTGGCTCATCATATAGAGCCAGACCAGCCAAGCGTTCACCGACATCGAACTTGTTCCAAGGATGGATTCCCGCACCTTCTAGATCGATCGTCACCACCATTCCGCTTGTGGGCAGCCGCTCCGAAACCCGTTGCTCCTCGCGCAGCGCCGGCCAGTTCTCTCCGGCACCACTTCCAGGTAGTTGAACGTAGTGAATTGGCAGATCCGCTTGCCCAAAGGCGGTCCGCCAACCTTCGCGGAGCGCCTGCATTTTGACGCGATAATCACGAGGGTCCTCTTCGAACCCACTATTGGATTCACCTTGATACCAAATGGCTCCGTGAATCGGCAGCCTCACCAACGGAGCGATTCGCGAATGAAACAACCGCCCCGGCAACCAGGCCGCATCTCGCGCGAAAACGCCACCTGGCAGCGCCTTGAGTCCCGCCAGATCTTCCGCGTCGCCCAATTTCAACTCGGCCTCCAATGTCGGGTGACCAACAAACGCCTCACGCGGAATGAACGGCTCAATCGGTGTGCCTCCCCGCGAGACATCAATGATCCCAATCGGGACTTGCAGCTCTTGAGACATTCGTTGAGCAAAGAAAAACGCGACTCCCGACATGTTAGCAGCCGTCTCGCGGTCCACTCTTGTCCACGTCACACGATTCGGAAGATCGCGCGGAGCCGTTGGTGCGGGTCCCAGATCAACCCGAGTGAACCGAATGTTTGTCGAGTCGTTGAGCGAGATTCTTTCGGCGAGTTCAGGGCGTTCCGCAAGTGATTGGCCCAAGGTCCATTGCATGTTCGATTGCCCGGCAGCCAGCCAAACGCGTCCCACCAGCAGATCGCCAACTTCAATTCGTTCTTCGCCACTTTGTACCCCTAAGGATATCGGCTCAAACGAAGCCTTCAGTGGCGGAAATCGCACAATCCAAAATCCCGCTTCATCGCTCGTGGTTGTCGCCGTTTGTTCACCCAGCGATACGCGGATCGCCGCATGAGCTTGGCTCCAGCCCCAAATCGGCAGCTCTCTTTCGCCGGGCAGCACCATCGAATCACCAAACAGATTCGCCAAGCACAGCGGCTCCTCGCCCTGGGCGGTCGCAAACGAGAAAGAACTGAGCCAGCAACAGACTCCCACCCACCACACTCCCAACAACCGAGCGATTCGTTTCATAGCCAACTCCAATTTCGACCTATAAGCACAAGCCACCACGATTTGCCTCGAGACACGTGTTCTTTGGGCTGTATATAAAGTGCATCAGCAAAGCGGCGCTCCTAATACTCTACCCATCCTGCGTCGACTTTGGACGTAGTGAGAAAGTTTTCTAGACTCGAGTTTTGTTTTTTCGAGTCATGGCCTCCCTCCTCGCGTTTTGCGTTGAAGCAGGTTTTCGGAACGTGATGATCCCGTGCCTCATGGTCTTATTGTTGCCTTTTTTGGTCGAAGCAGATTCTCAAAGCGTGAAGCTCCCTCGCGTCATGGTCTCCCTTTTCCCCTTTTGTTGCAAAGCAGATTCTCAAACCGTGAAGCGCCCTCGAGTCATGGTCTCCCTTCTCCCCTTTTTGGGGGAGAAGGGCCGGGGATGAGGGGGTTGGTAGCTGGGCTTGCTCGTGAACCAGAAACGCCTAGCGGCGTGTGGATGGTCGAATTCCAGCTCTGTTAACTCGCGGGAACTACCTAACACACCGCCTTCATGATTTTCACCGACGCAAATCGTTGCGTGTGCATCGAACTAGCGGTAACATGACGACGTTATCTGTTCTAGAATTGGGAGTTTATCATGAAATGCGACTACGTCTTTCAATCTCGCGATTTTTCAACTCGAGAAAATCTACTTTGTCTATTTTCGTTCCTGTTCTTGCTCGCAAGCCAATTATTCGGCACTCCGCGGTCGCTGGCCCAACAAGCAGCGAGCGAACCCGACGACTGGGTCAAATATGTTGCCCCTGGAGTTCGACTAGTTGGTCGCGCGAATACCGCCGCGATTCACTTGGATCAGAATGTCTTCGCCATGTCGCCGGACGGCAAGTATTTGGTCGGGTCCAGTGGTCGCCGTCTGGTGCTCTTGGATTGGGATTCGCAGCAGCTTGTTCGGAAAATCGAACTACCAACGCGTGCGGGAAACAGCGGCGTGACAAAACTGATTTGGACTCCCGACGGACAACATGTTCTCGCCATCGTCGAATGGTCTGGTCGTCCCTACGAAGCCGAAGACGGAACGGACCCCGACGATGAAGACCACCTTCAATACTTTGCAGAATACTCGCCGCTCAAGTACGGTGGTACGCGGCTGTTTGTTTTTGACCAAAATCTCAAACTGAAACATGATTTGGAATTGGGAGCGAAGGCGGGGGATCATGGCCTGGTTCGAAACGAATCGTTTAGGAATTTCGCCCTATTGCCAGATGGAAAGACTCTGTTGGCCATTGGGCGTTCAACCGCCAAGGTCATCGACATCGTCTCCGGGAAAATCGTTGCCGAAAGATCCGGAGTTTCCGACGGGATGTTGATTGGCGAACGAGAGTTTGTGTTCTGGGATTCAACACGAGTTTGGGATGTTCGGGAAAACGAGATGCGGTCAGCCGAGAGTCTTGGGATACCGCAACAAGCAATCTTTCAGGCAGTTGATTCAAGTTTCGAGCGCCTGGTTTATTACGATCAAGCAACACAGGAAACCGTGTTGTGGAACCGACGGTCGGGGCATCGGCTAGTTCTAATGGCAGGTCGAATGCAAGCAGGGCAATTCTCTTCGGATGGAAAGTTGTACATCTTCGCTCAGCATTTCTCTGACAATAACGTATGGAAGCACATGATGTTTCACGTTTACGATACCGTTAACGAGGAGTTTCAACTGCAAGCGAAAAGTAGTGACATTGCGTTCCGAGCAACATTCCGGCCAGCGCACCACTCGCTTCTCATTCGAGGAGCCAACAGTCCGAGTATCGCAGAAATCGAAATCGATCAAGATCTCATCGCCAACGCAAAACAAGCCACGATTCAATTACCAAGCCTTGGAGCGATGTCGTACTTTGATCGTGACCGTGGGGTGGTCTTCTCAGAAGGTGGGTGTTGGATCGAGACCGAAAACGAAGCGGCAATCAGTTCATGCCTGACTTCTTTGGCGGTTGTTTCTCCGACCAGTTCATTCCTGCTCAGAAAATCGTTTGACAATTCCGTACATGAAATTGTCAAGTGTAAATTGAATGGCGAAGGGGAAGAAACGTTATACAGCATCGCACCAAGCCAAGCATTGAAAACCGTCAAGCGGTTGTTGGGCGTAAAAGACCGAAAACGCCCTCAGATTCAATCTGTTCATCTAGGGTTTGATCCAAGCGGAGAAATTATCCGAGACGTCTATGTCGAAAACGAGAACTACGTGCGATTTAGGCAAAGCAGTTCGGAGACGGGCAAACAGATTTCGGAAACAACATTGCAAACAACCGTTCAATCCACAATCCAAAGTCGTGCCATGGTCTCGCGTGACGGTCGCCGAGTCGCATTTGCGGACGGCACTCGGTTGGAAGTAATGGATACGAAGACCGGTGTAGTGACTCGTGATTGGAAATTACCGATGGCCGTACAGTATATGCAGCTGGATAATCGCGGCGAGTACGTGGCTGCGGCTTTAGGCAAGCTTACAACGTTGGCAACGACTAAACAGGTTGTCGTCTACCGAGTGTCAGACGGCGCAGAAGTCCTATCCGAAAAAGCTTCAGGTATTATTGGCTTCGGCTTTCAACCGGGAACCGATCGTTTGTACATCTTGACCAGTGGCGACGAGAACCAACTGCGGTTTTTCGACTGCCACACATGGCAAGAAATGTGGCGTCATTCCACGGCCCATGCTCCGGCCTACGGGATGGCCATGTCCAGTACTGGGGAAGAAATCGCCATCGGCTTGCGAGACTCACGCGTCGAGTTCTGGAAGCTAAGCGAATTAAAATCGAACCCGCGCTGAAGAAATCGTCGGTCGTCCCGTGTCCGCTTCGTTACCTTCGTTCACTTCTGTTCAAGAATATTCTGCGTCCTTCGTCCAGCGCGCATGGATGGGGCTGTTTCGGCCGGTTGATCGCCGACTTTGTACTTGACCTCAACGCTTTCCTTGGGACTTCGTTCTCGCATCGGATCACGGGCGCCACGGACCGCATGTTCAAATTCGTGCAAGGTTCCCGACGAAATTCAATGGGTGACTTTCCCGCAGCGGAAGGCTTAACGTTTTCGGAGCACAACAACGGTTTGGCGAACATGATGTTCGGGCAAAATCGCCTCGATCTTAAAAAAGCGTCCCCAAACGTTTCTCAAATAATTGTTGGAATGGAAAACTTGGGCGCGGTAGGGCCCCACCTGCGTAAATCGATAACTTAAACGCGTGTCCGCCATCGGTTGCTGAAGCTTTGCCAAAATCTCGGGATCGATTTTTAGAAGCGATTGGACAAGTCGATTTTCGGGATTGTCGATTTGGTGGCCAAGCAAATTCCATGTGTCTTCATTGTGCACGGTGATGTAAGCAAGGCCATCGTCCCGCAAAATGCGCGCTAACTCCGCCAACCAACACGTTTCAAATGTATCGATATGCGTGAACACCGAAAACGCCGTCACAATATCCACGGAGTTGTCCCGAATGGGCAACGTCGGCAAACAGTGATTCGCAATCGGCTTGACACGTTCCGGCAAATATTCCGACAGCCACCGAATATGCCGCGCATTGATGTCGGAACCCCAAATCTCGGGAACTTCCGTTTGTGCGACATAATGACGAACGAGTCGACCGGTAGAACAACCAAAGTCCAAGACCGAGCGTGGCTCGACCGCATACTGACGGGCGACGTTCATGACTTTCAAGTAGTCATCCAAACCACCCAACCAATAGTCAAAATCGGACCCAGAATTGCAGCCTTCTCGATCCGCTGCTGAAGGAATTGGCAAACGATCCTTGGCAATCATGCTCGCCAAAGCCTCACTGCTGAGGACCGCGGCTAACTTCTTCGCACCATTGCGTTTGCTAATCTCAGCGATTGGATACGTACAAATCGGTTCCGCATTTTCAAACGGAGCGGAATCCAGGGTGTTCTCGGAAATATCGTCCTCCCACGCTTCGGGACGACGCGAAACCTTGACCGGCGGAGCAACCGTATCGATTACCGACAGATTGCCCGTCGCGGCGACGCCGTTCGCTGCGGAGGCAATTCCTCGAGCCGCGACCGCCTCGGCTTCTTGCTGCCGGAGCCGCTGCAGCTTTCTCTTCTTGCGTTTTCGGCGGAGCCACCGCCAGATAACCCACCCATTAACCATACCGGAAACCACAACCACTGCGATCAGGACAATGTGCGTTGTCAAATCATCGATCCTTCAGCCTTGTTTCGGTGTTGCAGCGCTTTGTGGGGCCAGCGCTCCAGAACGAATGGTCGGCCACTCGCCTTCAAATCCTGCTCCGAACTCTAACAAGAGTGAAAGTCAATGACAATAGCGTAACTAATCCGAATTCTTCACATAAGAATCGCAAAAACCGCTCCGAGTAAGCCTTCGAAATCGCTGTGATGGTTCGTGATTTGAATTCAACCAGCGACTTGAATTGCCTGTTCCGATCACTCGAAGCTGGATACTCGCGAAGAACGGAATCGCACCAGCGCTTCACAGGGAGCGGCAAAAACTTGGTCAACGCCCGCGACTACCAGAGTCCCACGCTGGCGATGAAACAATCAACCGGCAAAAATCTTCTTCATCGATTCATGTGCCCCAGGCTATGGCTCCGCATCCGCCGATGGTGCGTTTTGATCGGTGGCAGATACTGACTTCCAAGCTTTCCGCAACCGCTCCAAGGCCGTCTTTAACCGCTGCCGAGATGCCGCATCAGAGATTCCCAATCGCTGGCCGATCGACGCATGATCCAGTCCTTCGAATTGGCTGTATTCGATGATCTGTCGGTCGTTCGGTTCCAGTCGGCGAAGCGCCAATTCGAGTCGACTCGAATTTTCGGCGCCGATCGCAACCGCTGAGGGAGATTTTTCGTTCGAAGCGAGGGCCTGGATGCCGTCGTTAACGCCGACGACTCGCTGAACTTGCCGTTTGGTTGAACTCCAATACCGATGCGAATCGAGCGCTTTGTTCTTCGCGATCGCGGACAACCACGACCGCCACTCCGCCGTCGTTTTTCCCTGAAACGAATCGAGTTGCTCAACGGCTTGCATCAATGCGCGTTGGACCACATCCGAAGCATCATCCTGCGCGCCACGGTTTCGCCCGACCAACTCCAGCACCTGGTGCTTGAGGAACGGACGCACGGTACCAATCAATCGGTCCAGTGCCATGGTGTCCCCGCCGCGAAGCTGTATTAAGGAGCGATGGCTGTCGTCCAACGATCGTTCGGGGTCGTCCAGTGATCGCTCGAGGGCGTCCTGGACGGCGTTCAGGTGTTCATCCATACCACCAACCATTCAATTTGAAACCGCGTAACGGCACGGGCATCCGCATCTTGCTCCCGCTCAAAATATAGTCCGGTTTGGCTTGCGGTTCTATCGAACTTTTCCCCCCTCGGACCAGGTTTTTAACGATTTGCAAAAAAAACTCCTCACGCCTGCGTTGCCAATCCGTCTCCGTTTCTTAGCCCAGCCAATGGTCGCCCCTTCGGAAAGACCGGGCCGGGTCAATTCTTCGGTCGACTACCCCAAGGCCACATCGAGGATTGTAAAGCGATTTACAACCGATGTTAGCGGTCGAATCCCGGAAAAGAAAATCATGACTCAAAAATCAAGGAGAGTCCGTTCGATGAAATTTGGTAAAACGTCCATCTTGCTCTTGGTCACGCTGAACTTGTTGGGCTGCAATTCTGCAGAGAGCCGTCAAGTTACCACTTCCGGCCAGTCCGTCACCCAAGTCAATGAAACCCATACCGCACCAGGTCGGGCGACCGGCAAAATCACCATGCCCGACGGCAGTCCGTTGACGGGCGACATCCGCGACGTTTCGATCACCATTTACGGCGTCAGCGATGCGGGCGAAAAAGTCTCGTACTCACCCGCCGTGAAAGACGGCAAATACAACCAGAAGCTCGTGCCTGGGCAGTTTCGTTTCGAGAACTGTAGGATTACCGTGGGATTCCAGGGTACAAAGTTCACCTTCCCACTGGTGCCGGTCGGTTCGAATTGGAACAAAGACCAGGATGCAGCGGACGGAATCGAACAAGATTTTGTCTGGAAGCCGACAGGTCAAGCAGAAACCTACGGGGCCAAGCCCGATCCAAACAATCACACTCACTGGTATGGTTTGAATATTGGTATGAAGTTTAGTATCTATCGCGAGGATCTCAAGCAACCTTCGATTGTTCCCGCCGAGGGCACAACGCTGGTGTTTACGCTGACGCCGACTAGCCAGAGTATTGACGGCAAGGACCTGCAACCACTCACGATCGAACGCGAATGGCGATTGAATGGCGGCACTCGCAATGACGACCTGAATGACTTACCGATCGCCACCTACGAAATCACCGGAGTTGCAAAAGGCCAAGACGGGAGCACCAAGACGATCCTGTTTCAGGGACCTGGCGACTACCCGAACCACAATGCCAAGGGAACGGTAAAGGTGGAGTACGACAATATCTTGGGCGGACTTGCAAAACCTCCCTTTGGTTGGGTTATCGAATGAGCGAGTCCTACCTCGGTAATTGACTAGTCGGCGGATCTGGCAATCCTTGCGAACCGCGTGACGAACGCCAGAATCATGCCGCATGGGACTGGTTTCCCTCTCGCTTCGCTGCCGTCATACTTTGGCTACGGCGTGGTGAGAGCGGATTTCCAACGCTATTCGGAACGGATGTCACGGGAGTAAGACCAGTTGAACAACGATCGAAACATCGTGGAGGAAGTTCGTCTCAGTGCCCTGGCTTGTGAGTTGGGCCTGCTGAGCAGCGAAGACTTTGCGGCATCGATCGGCGTTTGGCTGCAGCAGGATGTTTACTCGCTGCCGGAGGTTCTGGCACAGCGATTTTCCGTCGAGGCGGATGACCTGGAACTCGCCCGCGCCCTCCTGGAGCAAAGCCGTCGCGCGGGCTCGACCGCGAAGGCAAGAACCGATGAGACCCAACGCAGTTGGTTGGGGCTCGCCGGTTCGCCTGCGGCCGGGACAGAAACGATCGATGCGGACTCTCGCTTCGAGGTCGTGCGCCAACACGCGAAAGGTGGATTGGGCCTGATCTTTGAAGGCTACGATCGAGAATTGGATCGGACCGTTGCAATCAAAGTTTTGGACCCCCGATTGGTTCATGACCCCCGCGCCCATGCCAGGTTCTTGCAAGAGTCCGCTATCGCTGGAACTTTGGAACACCCGTCAATTGTTCCCGTCCATGGCCGGGGCGTCCGCTCCGATGGCACGCCGTTTTTTGCCATGCGGCTGATCCAAGGCAAGACCCTACGGCAAGCGGTTGACCAGTACCGCGCTGGCCGTTCCCTTCAGAACCGGATGGAGTTCCGACGATTGGTCGGGTACCTGGTCCCCGTAGGTCAGGCCATCGGTTATGCCCATGACCAACATGTGATTCACCGCGACCTGAAGCCGTCCAACGTGATCGTCGGCGATCACGGCGAGATCATGCTGATCGATTGGGGGCTGGCACGCCGGACCGACCAAGGCGAAGTACAGAGCGACGGTGGCCCAACTGCAAACGCGGGTTCAACTGACTTCGAGCTGACCCGAGAGGGAACTACCTTAGGGACCCTGGCCTACATGAGCCCCGAACAAGCGCGCGGGGACCGAGTCATTAGCAACCGGACAGATATCTATGGCTTGGGCGCCATGTTGTTTTATGTCCTGACGGGAGCTCCGCTGCGGGACGCCGCCACCGATCAAGCATTGCTCGACTTGGCCTGTCGCGGAGCGTTCAACGACGACTTGCTGCGTCAACCAACGATCCCGCCGGCGCTCGCCGCCATCTGTCTCACGGCACTCGCGCCGGAAGCCGGAAACCGCTATCCTTCGGCCGCCCATTTTGTCAAAGATCTGGAGAACTTCCTCGCCGATGAACCGGTCTCGGTCGCGCCGGAGAGTCGTTGGCAAAAGCTTCGTCGCTGGGCGAGATCACATCAAACGTTAGTCGCCAGCGGATTGGCGAGTCTGTGCGTGGCGTTGCTGGCCATGGGCGTTTCACTTTCTCTGTTGGCAGCCAAGAACGAGTCTCTAGAGAAAGCCAACCGCCGGGAACAAGCGTCCGCGTTGCAGTCGGCTCAGAACGCGGAAGCGGCACAACTCAACGGTGCCGAGGCGGTCCGCCAACGGCAACGTGTGTTGGAGATCCTGAAAACGTTTCTCGTCGATGTCGAACGCGGGCTAGCCGACGTCCCCGGCAGCGCTGCCATTCAAAAAAACGTCTTGACCACGGTGCTCCAACAACTGAGCGACGTTTCCGGCGAGTTCACCGACGACAAACGGCTCGATCTCGACAATGCGATGGCGCTGGTCGATCTGGGTGATCTGTTCGCTCGCGTTGGCACCGGCGATATTCGACTCGACTTACCGCACTTGGATCAAAAGGCCGTTTCTCCGCTCGATGCCGCCAACGCCGTCTATGCCGAAGCCATGGCGATCGCGACTCGTTCGATGGACCAACAGGAACGCGAGGCACGACGCATGATGGCGGTCATTCAACTAAAGCAAGCCGAGCTTCTACGGCAGTCCGGCCGCACCGCCGACGCCGTTGATTTGCTGGGCAAGTCGTTGGCGACACGGCGGTCGTTGTTGGCCGAGGAATCCGGTTCGGTAACCGCCAAACTGGACGTGGTTACCGCCATCGACGTCTTGGGCCAAATCCATTTGCAAAACAATGATCTTCCCGCCGCTCAATCCGTACTGGATGAGATGCGCTCGATTTTGAAGGAGTTGGCGACGCAAGCCCCGGAGAACACGGAAGTTCTGCGCTTGACGGGCATCGCTTGCTCGCGCTTGGCCGACCTGGCGTTAGGCCAGGGCCAATTGGAACGAGCGACGGAACTCTATCAAGAGGATCTTGTCATCGCAACCAAACTGTTCCAAAACCGACCGAACGATTTGACCACGCGCCGCGATCTGTGCACATCGCTTGATCGAGTGGGCAATCTGTCGCTCCAACGCGGGCAGCTCGAGCAGGCGATGTCGCGTTTTCTGGAGTCACGCCGGATCCGCCAAGAGTTGCACGCGGCTGAACCAGCAAGCCTAAAAGCCAGTCAACAGCTGTTTGTGTCCTGCATGAAGTGCGGCGATACCCGCATGTTGCAGCAGAATGTCGCGGCCGCCTTACCAGACTACGAGCAAGCGTCGGCTTTGGCCGATCAAATGGCTCTCGATCATCAGAACAACACCATCGCTATCCGTTTCCAGTCGTTATCCGCAGAAGTCTTGGCCGATGTCTTGCTCGAGCTAGAGCAATGGGAGGACGCTTTGCGATTCGCCCAGAAATCGCTGGAGCTCAGTGTAGTCCTTGCCGAACAGGATCCTGCCGATGGCCAGGCCGAACGGGATGTCTTGATCGGCCATCTGAAAGTTGCCAAAGTGCACCTGCGAAAAGAGGACGATGCTGCCTGCCTCGCGTGCCTCGAATTGGCTTTGCCGATTGCCTACTCACGTCACGAACAACAACCAGAATCACGACAGGCGATAGGTGACTATGTTGCTGTGTTGCTGAGGAAAGGCGAAGTGTATCTCAGGCTGAATGACGCCCCTGCTGCGATCGTCGAGCTGATGGCCGCATTGGCACTTGTGGAGACCATCCCCGAGTCCGCTCGGCAAGACGCGCGCTCGCGTCGGGAATGGGTGAACGCCAACACGCTGCTGGGACGCGCGCGATCGCTTGATGGTCAATCTCAACTGGCCCGAGTATCGCTGGAGGAAGCACGAAGAGTCGCTCAAACGATGATCGACGAAGACATGCGTGCGGAACAAATGCGCAGCGACTTGGCAGAAATCGACCAGCTCCTATCAGCGATCCCCAACGATCAACATCCCTAACGATAGATTCTCTTCCTCAAGAGATCGTAGTGAGCACACACTCCATTCAAACAAACACCGGCGCGACCAAGTATCCAAAATCGCTGCCTTGGTTGATCGTCCGAAAGCGTTGCAGCTCGGTAGTCGCTTGATTAAAAATGGAACGCAAGTTTACGGATTGAAAGACGATGCCTTGATTGACCAACGTTAACACTTCAACCCCGGCGGCTTGAGTTGCCATGTTCAAACGAATCGAACCCGGATAGCCGCCGTGAACCGTCCCGGGCTGGACCGCAACCAACAATTCATTGCCGCTGCGTGAAAATGCCAAGTGACTGTCGAGGCTAAGAAAATCACCGAACCCCTCGATCCGCAAGACGTCGCGGTCACTCGCCAAACCTTGGTCTTGGATCGAATCATGCCCATCGCCAAAACGATAGACGTAGATGTCGTTCCCAACACCGCCCACCAATTCATCGTCTCCTTGCCGTCCCGTCAACACATCGTTCCCGGCTCCACCGTCCAGTCGATTGGCGAGTTCATCGCCCGACAGCCAGTCGTTTCCAGAGCCGCCCCGCGCTTGTTCGATCCGAGAAGACAACGACAGATGAAAGGTGTGTTGGCGCGGTTGAGAAAAATGACGACCCGTATAACTGACCATTCCTGGTCTTAAATCAATCGTGACGTCAACGGATTGACTCGTGGCATCGATCGCATCCTCGCCCGACGAGTCAAAAATGGTGGAAACAAACGCAGAACCACCCAAGACCCAATTCGTATTGCCCACCGCGACACTGGATTCGACCCCATAGACATCACGCAAACGGTGCAAGTCATAAGACGTCGGAGTCGTTGGAAATAGACTCGACGAATGCCCCGCCGAAAAGACCTGTCCCATGACGGTCTGCTCGCGATTGAGGTAACTGACTGCGTCCAGGCCCAGCGAGGTACCGACCGCGCGCAACAACTCAAAGTAACCGCGACCACCGGGTGTCAAGTCCGAAAACAGGCTGGCGGTTCGGTTGAGTAGGATGTCGCCACCGAGCTGCTGACCTGGGAAAAACGCGAGTCGATTCGAGCCAATGTCGGCTTTGAACATGACCATGTCCACAGTGCTCGGATCGATGTCGCCACTCATTTCAACGAAGTCGTATTCGATGGCATCATCCCAGGCCGCAATCGCCATCCGCATGGCCGCACGTTCCACCGTGGAAAAAGTTTGAAACCCACTGATATTGGGATTTGCGGCATAATACCCAGGCATTTGATCGACAAACGCAAAGGTCACAACACCGCTTTGGGACACATGTTGGGCATTCTGTACCGCGTGTTCAATCGGGAACCGCTGCCCAAAGATCGGCACACTCACCCAATTGGACCACACATCTTGAGTGAAGACCCGGTCGTTGTTTTCCAACAGGCCGTACTCGCCTTGGGCCCGAATAAAAATTTCCCCCGCACCACTGAACGGCAGCAAACGTAGCTCCTGAACTCCGAGATTCCTCGCATGCACTTGTCCGGCTGCTAACGTGACATTGCCAAACATCAGCGGCATCGTTGAATACAACTCCACGCGATGATAATCCAAAAAGTGCAGATCGACCCAATTCGCCAGCAATTCCGAGGATCGGAACGGGACAAACGTTCCACCGGTCGCAGTTAACGGCCGTGTCGCCAGTCGCCCAATCTGCATCGAATAATCGCGGGGCGGAGCGTCACCAGGGCCTTTCGATTCATACCCCGCTCGATGAACGAGGTACAACGTTTCGTTTTGTGTCGCGTGAAAACTAAAGAATCGTGTTTCCGAACGCACATGAGAATAGACGGAAACGTATGCATAGTCGAGCCACGGCCCCGTCGCGCGTGTCAACGCCATTTCGCCTCGGGCATCGTCGGGCAGACGGTAGTGGTACGAGTTTCCCGCTTCGACTTGAATCTTCCGATAGTCCAAATCACCGCCGTAGTTGTCGCGATTGCCCCAGACGTCAGCGATTCCCGTGACTGTCAGAGAATCCGATTTCAATCGAATCACCTCCTGCGCCGCACCCGGTGTCGCGGGCGCATCGTCGTTGCTCAGAGGATTCAATGTCCAGCGCCCAATCGCGTCGTTGTGGCCGGAAATCACCAAGTCGTACAGACCATCTTCGGTTGGAGTAAACACGAGCCGAGCGTTGTTCCCGATCCCAGTGTTATCGTCCGAAGCCAAGAACGTATTTCCGCCAACATCGAACTTGAACAGTTCCAAGAACGGATCGACCAACGTGTTGCCACCCAGACTATCGGCGCCCAACAGATCAAACCTGTAAGTCACGCCCGCGAACAACCGAATCCGCGCCACGTCCTGGTCGCCCACGGTGTTGATCGTCCCATAAATGCGGCTAAACCAATCGCCGTCCCACGACACCAGATCGGGAGCGTAGTCAAGAACTCCAAAAATCGCTTCGTCAACGATATCTACTTCGACTGAATAATTCAGCAGCGGCAAATTGGCGTTCAGTACCATGAAGTACGTACCGTCCGTGGCCGGCTTGTAGTTGTAGCCGGACTCAAAGTATGAACCAATCGCCGAATACAGAAAGTTGCCTTCGTTGAAATAGAGCGAAACGACGGTCCGATCGTAGTCCGCCGCGTTGGGCGTTTGAAATCGAAACCGGTAACGATGAAATCGACTAAGTGCAACGCGAAACCAATCGCTATCCGCCGGAGTCAAGACACCTGCGATCGGTGCCGAACCAGGGACCAAGTTCGAAGCTGTCGCCCGATTATCGCCATGATCGTCCACTTTAAAGACTCCCAATCGACTCAAAAAGTAACCGCCTAGAAAACAACGATTATCCAAATCCCATGAACAATGCCTTACCCCAGCTTATTTCGCGCACCCGCCACTCGCAAGTCATCTCTGGAATCGCTACCAAAATCGACGACCAAAGTAAATGCTCATTCCCCTGAACATTCCTCTCCCCACATTCTCGTGCCATCCATTCCTTGCCATTGTTTCCCTGCTACTCATTCCCCTGCCCACATTCCCTTGCCGACATTCCGTTATCCGATCCGATCAAGATTAGTGAAAACCTTCCAATATTCTTTCCAAGTTCACGAACGGATACGATGCCAAAAAAGTCCGAAGTTCGTGATCCGTTGACAGAGCGTCGTCAGGCGACGTGCGAATTGACCGCGTTATTTTTCCGGGTCGGTTTGTTGGCGTTATCTGGAGGCGTGTTGGCTGCGAGTGGGACGTTGTGTGTTTTTCCGCTGGAATTCGATATTCCATCTTGGGTTGGTTTTGGTGTGCTCTCTGGTTCGTCAGCCGGGATCCTGGCGGCATTTTTTTTGAACGATCAGCAATTGATCGATGTCGTTGGTGGCGGCCTTGACCGGTTGTTGAGCGATCTCGTGAGTCAAATGATCTCGTCCATGTTTTGATTTGTCCTGCTTTGGATAATGGCGGAACCAAGCCGTTCCTTGCATACGAATCGGAAAACCGCCTTCACGATTCTTTGGTAACGTGCCGGAGGCCGAACTTCGAAGCCTTGTGGTCTGTCTAGGTTCAGAAGCCGACGATTGGCGTCCCCCGACACCCGCCTCCCCTGGTCATTCACCGCGCCACGTCGTACACTTTTTCTCAATTCCCACCCGCCCCGGTAGCTCAGCTGGATAGAGCAACTGACTTCTAATCAGTAGGTCGCAGGTTCGAATCCTGCTCGGGGTATTTCTTCGGGGGGAGAGGCTTTCACGGTATCCGTCGTGCGAGCGTCCTGGAATTTGAGAGGACATTATTGACAATAGTGACAGAAGCCAATCACGGACAAAGCAACGGGATGACCGCAATTGATATTGCGGACAACATCGTCAATGCGGTCCATTCCGTCACCCAAAACCCCGGGCGGCCGCGATGCCTGAGCTCTTCGACAAACACGGCGGGTTTCGCCGACTGCATTCCTTCACGCTGGCCACCATCGTGCAGCTCGACACGCTGCGTTTCTGTCGCCGTTTCCTGACCTTCGACCACCGCGATACAGCCACCAAACTTTATGACCCCAAAGGCCGCCAATACGACCAGATGACGCAGGCGGCGCGCAGTGGTCGGCAGAATATCATTGAAGGCTCGGAGCGTTCCTCAACCTCGAAGGACACCGAGATGAAGCTCACTGACGTCGCGCGGGCGAGCCTCAGCGAACTGCGCGGCGACTACGAGATGTTCATCCTCGACCGCGGTCAGCTTCCGTGGTCGGTGCATTCCCCCGAAGCCAGAGCCATCAATGCCATCTTGCTCGACGTGGCGCCATTTTCCGACGATATGGTCCACGAGTCGGCCAAGCACGCCCTGGAACAGCGCAAAAAATACGCCAACTGGCTGGACGCCGACGATGCGGTGGTGGTGGCCAACGCCATGCTGATCATCATCGGCCGCGCGCTGAACATGCTAAAGAGCCAGATCGCGGCGCAAGGCAAGGCCTTTGAGGAAACCGGCGGCTTCGGCGAGCGGCTCATGGCGCGACGCCTCGAGGCACGTGAGCAGCAAAGATCTGCCGACGCACCCGAATGCCCGCAATGCAGCAAACCCATGCGGCGGCGCAAGTCGGCCAAAGGCGATTTCTGGGGGTGCTCCGCATACCCCGACTGCAAAGGAACTAGGGCGATATGAGCGGGAAATATAGAGACCTTTTTGATCTTGTTGACGCAGGAATTGGTTCAAACATTGGCAGGCCTCACCGGCGTCGGTTTCCGGAATCAGAAAGGTGCGTAAAGACATCGGGCATTGCCAAGAAAACAGTTGACCAAAAAGTAACGCGAGCGGAAGCTTCGACCCTGGACGCCCGCTAGTGTGGCGCTGTCCACACCGCCGCTACACCAGCAGGCTGCGGCATCTCCGGTCGCTGCTCCGGAGACGCTACCTCCATGCCTCCGCCAGCTGGCTCCACTCACTCGTCGGCTTCCGGCTCCGCCGACTGGGGGATTCCGGGGGAACTCAGGGCTACGCGGAAGCCGCGGCCGTTGTAGCGGCCCGCCGGCGT
>JBGSJV010000128.1:0-4578 GCA_041741535.1 Pirellulaceae bacterium | reverse complement strand
GAAATGTCCGCGGACTGTTCATCCGCAGTTCGGCATTGCCATCCGTGGGAATTACCAAACGCTCGCATTTTGCCGCTTTGCGGCTCGGGCCATTCGGCGGCTCAGCACATTTGGAGTCTCGGCAGATTCGACGATAGGAGTTCTCGGATTAACCAAGGTCGGACTCTCCCAAATCGGGAAGTTATTCCCAGACAATTCCTTAGCGTTCAATTTTCAGGACGCTGAAATGGTCCTTCGTTGAACGGTATTGCAGTTAGGTCTCTTTGTTCCAGATTTTGCAGGCGCTCCAAAGGGCCGGCCCCGTTTGGTACAAAGCTTAGAACAACGGACCTTTACCGGTCGCTCGTCGCCAGGCCGACAATTGACCGAGATGAATATTGAGGTGGGCGACCAACAGGAACCCAGCCATATCGGCAACCGTGGGCAGCTCTTTCTCAAAGAACCCAAGCTTTTGCGGAGCCGCCAATTGCTCGGGCGTCGCTTGGTCAAACAATTCGACGGCATGACGATACGAATTCAAAAAGTTACTAACCAACTCGTCCTTGCTCGGATAGTCGGCGCGGTTGTCCGACACGGGCTTTTTCGTATCGGCGCGTTCGTTCCAATCGGCTGGGCAAACGCCCTTGCCGCCCAACATCTTGCTCGTGTAATCGGCCGCAGTCGCCAAATGCATCAATAGCCAACCAGGTGGATTCAAACCCACCGGCCGGTCGGCCATTTGCCCACATTCGATATCCCCCAAAACTTGTTGC
Source organism: Pirellulaceae bacterium (assembly GCA_041741535.1). Taxonomy (GTDB): domain Bacteria; phylum Planctomycetota; class Planctomycetia; order Pirellulales; family Pirellulaceae; genus M30B19. Next base: position 3,826 of record JBGSJV010000128.1, on the reverse strand, counting down.
GCGTAACCCAACGAGGCCAAACAATTCAATCCAATCGCACTCATGTTTTTTCCAACTTGCCAAAAACTAGTCACGTGGTCCACTTGGACAAACGTCCCAGCCCGTTGCGGGACGCGATACCCGGAAGTGTACCAGAAACCAACGCCAAGAAAATCGGCGATTCATTTGTCATCTGTCATTATCCGCCGATCGGCATGGCCGTCCGTGGGTAAAAAGAGGCTGACCCGAGTCCAACCATTTTCGGAGAAAGCTACGGATAGGCTCCAATCTTCTGGAGTTCATGTACAATGCCATTCGCGAAGTATTGCCGACTCGCAAGGAGCACGCTGTTTGAATCCCTACACTACCGACACGACTCCTGAAGCAGAGGCGGTTCAACTGGAATTGATCCGACAAATGACGCCCCAACAGTGCCTCGACATGTCGATCTGCATGACCAATCGACTCATTCGCGAGTGCAAAAACGCCATTCGTCGCGAACACCCTGAATGGAACGAACAAGAAGGCGGGTTGGCCTTTATTCGCCAGAACTATGGCGAAGAGTTGTACTTGGCCGTCAAGGCAAGCTTGTCGGAGCGCTCGAATGAACCCCGCTGACGATTTGGCCGCAGCCCTCGATCCGGTCTGTCGTTTGTTTGAATCGCTGGGGATTCGTTACGACGTTGGGGGAAGTTTCCGAACGACAATGGGACGATCTAACACGTTTGGTCAAATTACGTCGTTCGTCACTTGAGATTCAATACATTCAGGCTTGGGCGAAAAAAATGGATGTCGCGGATTTGTGGAAAAACTATTGAAGTCAATGGAAAAAGGATAAAGCATGTTTGTGAATCTATTTGTCCTGAATCTGATTTTCGTGTCTTTCCTCCCAGCAGACGAAACGGTCCTCTCGCTGGGGGATTCGTACACGATTGGCGAAGGAGTGGAGGCAGAACAACGTTGGCCCGTCCAAATGGTCAAAGAACTCGGAGAACACGGCAAGCCCTTCGCCGCTCCGCAGATCATTGCCAAAACGGGATGGACCACGGATGAACTTCAGGCGGGGATCAAACAACAGGAACTCGCCGACCGCTACGATTGGGTAACGCTGTTGATTGGCGTTAACAACCAATACCGCCAGCGCGACGTTGAAGAATACCGGCAGCAATTTCGCGAACTTTTGAAACTGGCGATCGAAAAGGCGGATCAAAAACCAGAGCGAGTAATTGTCTTGAGCATTCCCGATTGGGGCGTCACGCCATTTGCGACGAAGCGCGGTCGTGATCCCGCGACAATCGCTCAACAGATCGATCGATTCAATCAAATCGCTCGTGAAGAAACCGAACAGCGGCACGTGCATTTCATCGACGTCACCCAACTCACCCGCGAAGCAGCCAACGAGCCCGAGAAATTTCTCGTGGCGGATCAACTGCATCCCTCGGCAGAGATGTACGGGAAATGGGCGAAGCTGGCCGCGGCCGTGATCCTGACCGCTGACCAGGAACAAAAAGTACCAGCCAGATAGTGGCCGCTCGCTCCGCGAACCAACGGTGGGATCTCGGATTCATTCCGATCTCTGGCGGTATCGCAGTACCGAATTTTCAAGTCCAACCATGTACCGTGTCCGTCTTCATCCGCAGATCGGCATTGCCATCCGTAGGCAATACCCGTGACGTTTAACGCTTTGAACGAATGTCAGTTCTCTGCATCATCCCTATCTATTGCTAAGCAATCTTTGGCAGTGCATGCTCTGTTCTGCGCAAACCCTCCTCTGCGTCATCCCAATCTCTTTCGGTGTAATCTCGGTCAGACGCTTTTTGAAGTTATTCTCATGTACCCTGCTGCCGCGACGAAAGGCCAGAACAAAGAACAAGGTATCAGATGGGTCGGTAATGCCTACGGATAGCAAAGCCGGTCTGCGGATTTCAAGACTCAGGAGTACGGTTGAGAGAACAATTCTCTGTTCTGTGCAAATCCTCCTCTGCGTCATCCCATTCTCTTGCGGTGTAATCTCGGTCAGACGTTTTTTGAAGTTATTCTCGTTTACCCTGCTGCCGCGTCAAAAGGCGAGAACAAAGAACAAGGTATCAGATGGGTCGGTAATGCCTACGGATAGCAAAGCCGGACTGCGGATGTCAAGACTCGGGGGTACGGTTGAGAGAACAATTCTCTGTTCTGTGCGAACCCTCGTCTGCGTCGTCCCAAGTTCTCGTCGTGCTCGTCGTGGGCTGTACTCCAAAGGAAATCGTCAAGCCAATCTTGTGCCACAGCCATTTCAAGCAAAGCAACGCGCCGAATTGCGCAGCAGCTGCAACGAGATTTAGTAGCAAGTCGGATAGCAGCGAATCACGCAACAACGCGTCGCGAATATCCGCGTTGGCATTGGCACGCTCCAACATATCGCGAGCGATCCAATGAAGCGTATCGAGCAACATTAAAGTCGCCAAACCGATCAGTAGTTGGAATCTATTGCGGGTAAGAAAAACAGTCGCCATCAGCCAAGTCACCAAGAAACAGGAGAACAACGGTCCCAGCAAGATTGTTGTTGGATTCAAGTCAAAGTAGAACTGCGGTGACGCGGAAAAGACAGAAAGCAAACGAAATCCCAACATCACGAGTCCGAGCCCGGTAATGCTCCATAAAATGGTTTTTATGCTCAACCCAGTTGAATCATTTTCTTCTTCCTCTGCAATCAACATGCCACGCGTCGATTTCGCGGCTATCCAAAACCAAACGGCGATTAGCAACAAGACCACGGCAAACAGCGCAAAATACACCACTGAAAAATTCAACAAATTGGTGAACATTTCAGGAAAACGAATTGCCAACATCCCATTCAGGACGACGTACGCTAGGGTCCAATATCCAATCACCCAACCGATCAACCGTCGTTTTCCGGGGCTCGTTCGGCGCAGGACACCGTAAGCCATCAGCCCCAACCATGCTGAAGTCTGAAGTGACGCACCGGCCGTTTCCAGACATATCAAAACTCCTCGTTCAAGGTCGGTTGATGCTCCATTAGGATTCAAACCCAGTGCATCGATGTCGAGATAGATCATCGTGACGATGGTGGCGATTGCAGGATACAGCAGCACCAGGATCACCAAGCGAACTCGCCAGGGCGCGACCGCGTCACCATCGGGCAGATTGGCCCATCCCAAAATCCGCTGCCCGACCGTTTTCATGACCGGAGAGGTCGCGACGAAGAGACCAAGAAGACCGAGTACCACGCCATAAACCAGCAATGTTGTGTGCATCAGGTACCTCGTTTCTGTTCCCGGCTATCCCAAAGTGCATCGTACCGATTGGAGGCCGAAGTTGCAGTAAAACTCGAGATTTTTCGGGGCAACTGACTATTCCCGCGACCCAACGTCAATTGTTTTATTCGCGTTTGTTATGAATATTCACAACGGAGGTCGCGAAGGAGCTCCAACGTTTGGCAAAGCCCGAAGTAGGTGGAAATGAAGAAAAATGGAGCAAGTGTGTGTACTGGGAGCGTTTCTGCTTAGGCGAATTTTGTCCGTTTTTGCGGGAGAAATGCCCGGAACGAGTTTAGGCCGAGGTATCTGACTGAGTGAACCTTGAGCTGCTCTTGACTGTCTGCTAATGGATGCTATTCTTGGGCGTCATTATTACTACGATCCCCTGTAGCTCAGTTGGTAGAGCAGCGGACTGTTAATCCGCGTGTCCCTGGTTCGAGCCCAGGCGGGGGAGCCTTTCGTCAAAGTCCGAACTTTGGCGACCAAAAGGCTTAACGCCCGGCGTCGAGAGATCGATAGCCGGGCGTTTTTCGTTTCTACCCAGTTTTTCGCGGGTTTCCAACGCTTTTCGCGTTTCGCCGGCCCAA
>JBGSJV010000127.1:0-4116 GCA_041741535.1 Pirellulaceae bacterium | reverse complement strand
GTAGGGATGAGGGGGTCTGCAGTTGAGTAGGCTTTCATACATGAAGGCGGATAAGCTCCACCGAATGGCACCCGATTGCGAGGGTGATTTTGGAGCGATTGGGCGCTCGCTCTACTATTCGATCGAGGCACTTGTCCGGGTCTTGCTCGCCCGCTTCTCGAATCGCGCCGACTTTGGGTAGAATCGGAAGTTGAAGATAGCCCAGAGCCTCGAATAGGATTTTCGCATGTCAGCACCCAAGCCCATTGGACGCGAACAGCCGGGTGGTATCCGAATCAAAACGGGAGAGTACCCTGAATTGACTTGGACCGCCATCTTTGTGGGTTGGGCGATCGGAACGCTCCTCACGATATCGGTCGCCTATGCCGCGTTGATTCTCGGTTTTTCGATCGAGGGCTCCGAGTTGGCGGCGATTTTGGGTTGGGGAGTGCTGCGTGGCCTCATGGGTCGCACCAGCATCGTCGAGAACAACATCAATCAGACGGCGGCTTCAGCGGTGAACGGTGCTTCGGCGGGGATCATGTTTACGGTTCCGGCGTTGTTCATTCTTTCTCGTAACGTGGGGATGGAAAGTGTCGCGGACTTTACGCCAGCGTATGTCGCTTTGTTGACCTTGGCTTCGATCACGGGATGCTTCCTGGGACTTGCGTTTGTCATTCCGCTGCGGAAGCAGATGATTGACTTTGATCGTTTGGCCTATCCGGGTGGCATGGCGGTCGCGACGATTTTGAAGTCACCCGGAGCGGGAATTCAGAAAGCGCAGTTGCTGTTCGCTGGGATTTTGATTTCCGGGGCGGTCAAGTTCTTTCTGCTGCGAAGTCATCTGGAGGAATTTGATCTGGGCAGCGCGGCTGGGATTCCTTCGATGTGGAACTTGGTGTTTTATCTTTCGCTGATGACGGTGGGTGTTGGCTACTTGTCGGGGCGTGGGGGACTGTGGTTCGGAGCGGGCGGGTTCCTCTGTTACTTCTTGATCGCCCCGATTCTGCAGTATGTGGGTTCGCCGGGTGTTCAGGAGATCTTGCCGACCCCGGGCGAGATGCGCAAGAATTTGTTCCTGCCGTCCGGAATTGGCATGTTGATTGGCGCGGCGTTGGGCGGGATCATCATGGCCTTTCCACTGATCCGCAGTGCCTTCAAGTCGCTGCGAAACTCGAACCAACGATTTGCAGGGACGCAGACCAACGACGAGATGCCGCTGTGGATGCTCTACGCGGCGGTCGGGTTAGGCTCCATCGCGTTGATCGTGTTGGCGTATCTTTCGGTCGACGAGATGACCTTGCCCAGAGCCGCTGGGATGGCGCTCCTGGGGACGTTATGGATCTGGGTGGCGGGCGTGATTGTCTCCGAGTGTGTGGGACGCACGAATTGGTCGCCACTTTCCGGAATGACGCTTATTGCAGTGACGATTCTGATTCTGATTGCGAAGGCAGGCATGTCGGCTCCGGCAGCGATTGTCAGTTCGATTACGGTGGGGGCCGCGATTTGTTTGGCAATCTCGCAGGCCAGCGACATGATGCTGGATCTGAAATCCGGATATCTCACAGGTGCCATCCCACGCCGTCAGCAATACGCTCAGTATCTGGGTTGTTGGCTTGGTCCCCTGCTGGTCATTATGTTGATGATTGCGCTGAACAATCAGTACGAGATTGGTAGCAAGACGTTGCCGGCTCCACAAGCGACGGCTTTGGCGACGGTTATGGACGGGATCTTGAACGACAATGTGCCGGTCTATCGTTATGCGGCGGGTTCTGGGTTGGGGTTTTTGCTCGCGATTAGTGGCTTGGGTGGCATTGGGGTTCTCGTGGCGTTGGGCTTTTATATGCCGTTTCATATTGTGTTGACCTACACGATCGGCAACTTGATTCGCATGGGTTCCGATGCCGTTTTTGGAAATAGCTTTGCCCACCGAGTGGGCATCCCGGTCGCGGCTGGTTTGATGATTGGCGAAGCCTTGGTGGACGTTGGCAACGCCTTGTTCCGAATTGGTAGTCAACTTTTTGCGGGAGGTGCCTAATGTTCGGACTTCGAGTGATCGGTCATTCGCTGTTGTGGATTGGTTTCTTGTCGGCGTCTGTCGGCATGGTCATGCAACGAGAGTTGGACTTGCTACCTGTGGAAGAGCGAACCGCTTTGCTGGAGTTGCCCGCCGATTTCGCGGTCTCGGCGGATCTGGCCACGCAAGTTACCGGGAAGCCGTGGATCGAGTTGGACTCGGAACAATTTCTGGCGGTCCTCCAGCAAAGTCTTGCCCCGACGACGCCGGCTCCCGCTGACGAAGCAGCAGCCAACGTTCAAGAAGCGCCCCAGCCGAATCCTACGACAGATTCTGTGGAGCCAGCAACGGAACCAGCGGCCGCTCCAAAGCTGAACAAAACCAGCTTGATCCAGCAACGAACGAAACGGGTTGCCAGTTTGTGGCCGACGGTGAACTGGTTCGTGTATGGGCCGGCTCTTGTGGTTGGGATCGTGGGGGTTGTGTTGCTGCGCAAGACAGCTCAGAAGTCGGTTGATGTCGAGTTCGCGCGAACCACGGGACTGGATCCGTTGCGGCAGTCTCTGACGCAGCTTATCGCGGAAGTGCAACAGCTTGAGGGCCAAATGCCCGGGATGACTCCCGAATCGGTCGTGGCGTATATCGATGAACGTTGCGTGGAGCATTGCAATAGTTTTGCGGACCAACGCGAGCACTTGAAGTCCGCGTTTGGGTTGATCGGGTTTGGTGAGGTCATGAGTGAGTTTGCTAGTGGCGAACGGTTTTTGAACCGAGTCTGGTCGGCGGCTGCGGATGGTTATATGGAAGAGGCGTATCGATCCGTGCAGACCTCGTTGAGCTTTTTTCAAGCGGCGCAGCGACAATTGGACCGCAAGCCGTAGTGCTTTGTCTCCACCAAAACTTGGGGTCTGGTAAAGGGGGCAGGAGATTCGGGATTATTGCTTCCACCTTTTTTGGTGAAAATTGGGACGCTGCACCGTACCACCCGAAAATCGCTGTTGCTTGGGCACGAGAATCCTGACAGAATCAAGCCTTAGACGATGGATTCCTGTCAAAGATCGAGAGGCCTGCGATGAGCAAGGGAAAAAAGATCCCATTATCTAACGGGCGACGATTGGTGGACGATGTGATTCGCATTGCTCGGTCCCAGCCGATTGCGTCATTTTATCGAGACGTCGATCTTTCTAGTTTGGATGCCTTGCGGAAGCGAATCAAACCGCGTCTGTCTTGGAACGCGATCATGATGAAAGCCTATGCACTTGTTTCGCGCGACGTGCCGGAGCTGCGGCAGTACTATCGCAAGTTTCCTTGGCCCCATCTTTATGAAGTTGACGACTCGGTCGCTCAGTTGACGTTGGCTCGTCAGGAGGGCAACGAAACTCGCCTGTATTTCGCACGGTTTCGCAATCCCGATCAATGGAGTATCCCCCAAATCCAGGACAAGATCGATTATTTCCAGACGGCACCGACGAGCGAAATCAAACAGTTTCGGCACCAAGATCGATTTGCGGCGCTGCCCGGACCGTTGCGTCGTTTCTTGTTGTGGATGTTGATGGAAGTCTGGCCGACGCAACGCCCGACCTACATGGGCACGTTTGGGATGACCCTGTCGGGTTTTAACCAGACCTTTGCGGCGTCGTTGTTGAGTCCCAATACGACGAGCTTAGGAGTTGATCCGACGCCGAAAAACGGCATCGCGCGCGTGTTGTTGACGTTTGACCATCGCGTTTTAGATGGAAAACCGGTGATTGATATTATCAGCAAGTTGTACAGTACCTTGGTGGGCCCAATCAAACACGAGCTGGAGACCCTGGCCGGAAACATGTCAAACGGCGAGCAATCAAGCAACTCGGTCGCCGCCTGAAACAGACTCGCTGATGCGTAGATCAAGGCCGCTCGGACGAGGCGACGATGGACTCGCTGATCTTCTTGATTCCAAGGACAATGGTGCGCCGCGAAGAACTTGCTTGGCCATATTGCTTGGCGCGAAGCGTTGCGGGGTTGACACACACTCTCCACTGCGACCCCCTCATCCCCGGCCCTTCTCCCCCACAAAGGGGAGAAGGGAGACCAGGAGGCGAGGGCTTGCTATGCCCCGAGAATGGAGACCATGGGGCGAG
>JBGSJV010000126.1:0-54512 GCA_041741535.1 Pirellulaceae bacterium | reverse complement strand
GGTGCCATTGATCGTAATGACGACTGTTTGGGTATCGGTAGCGGATTGGCTGTCGGTGGCGGTGATGGTGTAGGTCAGCACCAATGATTCGCCGATGGCCAGATAATCAAAGTGTTCAGCACCGGAGTTAAACGCCCAAGTTAGCTGATCTGTCAGTTCGGTGTTATCCAACACGTTCGGCGTGGAAGTCAACATCGCCAACAAAGCCGCGTTATTGGATTGCAAGCCAGTGGTTGTGCCCGACGCCACAACACTGGTCACGGCCGATGTTACCGTATCCGTCAAATCCAGATCGGTCACCGTCAATGTGCCGCTGGTGGACAGCGTGGTATTGGTTTCCACCAAAGTCTCGGCGGCACTGTCGCTCACTTCGACCGTAATCACCGGGGCGTCGTTCGTGCCGTTAATCGTGATGACCACGGTTTGTGTATCGGTGGCCGATTGGCTATCGGTGGCCGTAATGGTGTAGGTCAAGACCAATGACTCGCCGACAGCCAGATAATCAAAGTGTTCCGATGCGGAATTAAACGCCCAAGTTAATTGATCCGTCAGTTCGGTATTGTCCAAGACATTGGGCGTGGAAGTCAACATCGCTAGTAGAGCCGCGTTGTTGGATTGGAGACCAGTCGTTGTGCCAGACTCCACAACACTGGTCACGGCGGAAGTCACCGTATCGGTCAGATCCAAGTCCGTCACCGTCAACGTGCCGCTAGTCGATAACGTGGCGTTGGTTTCTACCAAAGTCTCCGCGGCACTGTCGCTCACTTCGACAGAGATCACAGGGGCATCGTTCGTCCCGTTGATCGTGATGACCACCGTTTGCGTATCGGTAGCCGACTGGCTATCGGTAGCGGTGATGGTGTAGGTCAGAACCAACGATTCGCCGACAGCCAGATAATCAAAGTGTTCAGCGCCGGAATTAAATGCCCAAGTTAATTGATCGGTCAGTTCTGTGTTGTCCAAGACATTCGGCGTCGAAGTCAACATCGCCAACAAAGCCGCGTTGTTGGATTGCAAGCCCGTGGTTGTGCCAGACGCCACAACACTGGTCACGGCGGAAGTCACTGTATCCGTTAAATCCAAGTCCGTAACGGTCAGTGTGCCGCTGGTCAAAAGCGTTGCGTTAGTCTCGCCTAACGTCTCCGCGGCACTGTCGCTCACTTCGACCGTGATCACCGGGGCGTCGTTCGTGCCGTTGATTGTAATCACTACTGTCTGCGTGTCGGTAGCGGATTGGCTATCGGTAGCGGCGATGGTGTAGGTCAGGACCAATGATTCGCCCACGGCTAGGAAATCAAAGTTTTCAGCGCCGGAATTAAATGCCCACGTCAATTGATCGGTCAGTTCGGTGTTGTCCAAGACATTCGGCGTGGAAGTCAACATCGCCAACAAGGCCGTGTTGTTGGATTGCAAGCCCGTGGTTGTGCCGGAAGCTACGACACTGGTCACCGCGGAATTCACCGTGTCCGTCAGATCCAAATCGGTCACGGTCAACGTGCCGCTGGTGGATAGCGTGGCAGTGGTTTCTGTTAGCGTTTCAGCCGCGCTATCACCGACTTCGACGGAGATTACCGGGGTATCGTTGGTACCATTGATCGTGATGACCACGGTCTGGGTATCGGTGGCCGATTGGCTGTCGGTCGCGGTAACGGTGTAGGTCAGCACCAACGATTCACCCACTGCCAGGTAATTGAAGTGCTCGACTCCAGAGTTAAATGCCCAAGTTAATTGGTCTGTCAGTTCAGTGTTGTCCAAGACATTGGGCGTGGAACTTAACATTGCCAACAAAGCTGCGTTGTTGGATTGCAGACCCGTGGTTGTGCCCGAAGCTACGACACTGGTTACAACCGAAGTCACGGTATCGGTCAGGTCCAAGTCTGTAACCGTCAACGTGCCGCTGGCGGACAGAGTGGCATATATCTCCACCAAAGTCTCGGCCGCACTGTCACCGACTTCGACTGTGATTACCGGCGCATCGTTGGTGCCGTTGATCGTAATAACGACCGTCTGTGTGTCGGTAGCCGATTGGCTGTCGGTAGCCGTGATGGTGTAGGTCAGCACCAATGATTCGCCGACGGCCAGGTAATTGAAGTGCTCGACTCCAGAGTTAAATGCCCAAGTTAATTGGTCTGTCAGTTCAGTGTTGTCCAAGACATTGGGCGTGGAAGTTAACATTGCCAACAAGACCGCGCTGTTGGATTGCAGCCCGTTGGTAGTACCCGAGGCCACAACACTGGTCACGGCCGAAGTCACGGTATCGTTCAGGTCCAAGTCTGTCACCGTCAACGTGCCGCTAGTGGACAGCGTGGCGTCGGTTTCCACCAACGACTCGGCGGCGCTGTCGCCAACTTCAACCGAGATTGCTGGGGCGTCGTTGGTGCCATTGATCGTGATGACCACGGTCTGGGTGTCAGTAGCGGATTGGATATCGGTGGCGGTGATGGTGTAGGTCAGAACCAACGATTCGCCAACGGCCAGGTAATCAAAACTCTCGGCTCCGGAGTTAAACGCCCAAGTTAGCTGATCTGTCAGTTCTGTGTTGTCCAAGACATTGGACGTCGAAGTCAACATCGCCAGAAGTGCCGCGTTGTTGGATTGCAGACCTGTGGTGGTACCGGAAGCCACAACACTCGTCACGGCGGAAGTAACCGTATTGGTCAGGTCCAAGTCCGTGACGGTTAGCGTACCGCTGGTGGACAGCGTGGCGTTTGTTTCTGTCAGGGCTTCCGCCGCACTGTCGCCGACTTCGACCGTTATTACCGGGGCGTCGTTGGTGCCGTTGATCGTGATGACCACGGTTTGTGTATCGGTGGCCGATTGGCTATCGGTGGCCGTAATGGTGTAGGTCAAGACCAATGACTCGCCGACAGCCAGATAATTGAAGTGTTCGGAACCAGAGTTAAATGCCCAAGTCAGTTGGTCGGTCAATTCGGTGTTGTCCAACACATTCGGCGTCGACGTCAACATCGCCAATAGTGCGGCGTTGTTGGATTGCAGACCCGTGGTTGTGCCAGAAGTCACAACGCCTGTTTCCGCTGAAGTCCCCGTATCCGACAAATCCAAGTCCGTAACGGTCAACGTGCCACTCGTCGAAAGCGTGGCGTTGGTCTCCAACAAAGTCTCCGCGGCACTGTCGCTCACTTCAACCGTAATCACTGGGGCATCATTTGTGCCGTTGATCGTAATGACCACAGTTTGCGTATCGGTGGCGGATTGGCCATCGATGGCGGTGATGGTGTAGGTCAGCACCAATGATTCGCCCACAGCCAAGTAATCAAAATGCTCTGCGCCGGAATTAAACGCCCAAGTTAATTGATCAGTTAATTCGGTGTTGTCCAAGACATTCGGAGTGGAAGACAACATCGCCAGAAGTGCCGCATTGTTGGATTGCAGACCCGTAGTTGTTCCCGACGCCACGACACTGGTCACGGCCGAAGTTACCGTATCAGACAGGTCCAAGTCCGTCACCGTCAGTGTGCCGCTAGTCGAGAGCGTGGCGTTGGTTTCCACCAATGTCTCCGTGGCGCTGTCACTCAGTTCGACTGTAATCACCGGGGCATCATTTGTGCCGTTGATCGTAAGGACGACCGTATGCATATCCGTGGCGGATTGAATATCGGTGGCCGTGATGGTGTAGGTCAGTACGAGCGACTGGCCGACAGCCAGATAATTGAAGTGTTCGGAACCAGAATTAAACGCCCAAGTTAGCTGATCTGTCAGTTCGGTGTTGTCCAAGACATTCGGCGTCGACGTCAACATCGCCAATAACGCCGCGTTATTGGACTGCAGGCCCGTGGTGGTTCCCGACGCAACGACACTGGTCACGGCCGAAGTTACCGTATCAGACAGGTCCAAGTCCGTCACCGTCAGTGTGCCGCTAGTCGAAAGGGTGGCATTGGTCTCTGCTAGAGTCTCCGCGGCGCTGTCACCTACCTCCACCGTAATCACCGGGACATCATTGGTACCGTTAATCGTAATGACGACCGTTTGCGTATCTGTGGCCGAGTGGGTATCGGTGGCCGTGATCGTGTAGGTCAGCACGAGCGACTGACCAACTGCCAGATAATTGAAATGCTCGGAGCCTGAGTTAAACGCCCAAGTCAGTTGGTCGGTCAATTCGGTGTTGTCCAAGACGTTCGGCGTGGAAGTCAACATCGCCAATAATGCTGCGTTGTTGGATTGCAGACCCGTCGTGGTTCCAGAAGCCACGACACTCGTGACCGCTGACGTGACGAGATTGGAAATGTCGACATCCGTAACGGTTAATGTTCCGCTATTCGCCAACGTTCCGTCAGTTTCGTTGTTTGATTTGGCAGCCGAATCACCGGATTCGGTCGAGACAATCGGGTTGTCGTTTTGCCCCTCAATCGTGATGGTGACTTGAGTGGTGCTCGGCAATCCATTCGAATCCTCCATCGTATAGGTAAATACGTCTTGTAGTGTATTGGAACTGGTTGCCAGCGCTTGAACCGCTGCATTGTTGTTGTCGACGGTGTAGGTGAATGAGCCGTCCGCAGCGATGACGATCGAACCGTATGTTCCGGAAACGACTGTGTTGACGGAACCACTCGCCGATCCGTGGGTGCCTGCGCTCACTCCAATAACGGTCTTTGTTTCCGGTGCGTCGACGTCGGTGTCGTTGTTGAGAACGTTACCGGTGGGATTGGTACCAGCGGTTCCGTTTGCAATACCGCCTGCTTCAACCGCCGTTGCCATGTCAGCGACTGCAATAGGCGCTTCGTTAACGTTGGTCAGCGTGATGACGAGAGGGCGATCGTACGTCAAGCCATTTTGGTCGCTTACCCGAACCATGATCGTATGGGATGCGTTTGCGTCAAAGTCGAGTAAACCTCCATTGGCAACCGTGATTTGTCCGGTTGCGGCGTGGATAGTAAATCGGCCGCCTGCGTCGTCGGTTAGGCTGTAGGTCAACGTGTTTGCCGCGTCGCGATCAAGTCCTGTAACGGATGTGACCACAGAGCCATTAGCGGAGTTTTCAACGATTGTCGCAGTTGCCACGGTGCTATTTAAGCGAACGTCATCGAAGTTCGTTTGTACACCCCCGCTACTCAATACAATCTTCAACGTTTCTCCGTTGGCCGCCGCGAAGTTGGCGCCGATTACATCGACGTTAACCGTACTCCAATTTCCCGGATTGGCACCAGAGTTGGTATACGATCCAAGTACCGTTGCGCCCGCTAACAACTGGACGGTATAGGTTGCCGAGGCGAGATTTAGGCGTCGGCCGACATCCACCGTCAATTGATAATTCAAGCTTGCATCAAAATTTGTGGCGAGCGTTTGGGAAAGAGAGGCGTTCGCGTTTGCCCAGCCGATATTGCTTCCGATTGTGCCATTGCCCGAGGCGAAATCATTGGTCGTTGGATTAAAAGCACCAGCGGCCCCGACAACTACCCAATCCGCTGGCGTGGACGTCGTTCCGTTATCGGCTAGGGCGTCTGCCTCGAAGCTTGAATTCGATATGGTGATTGACTGTGTTCCTGTACGGACGTCGACCGGTGCTTCGTTGACATTCGAAATGGTGATTGTCAAAGTCTTGCTGTACGACAGGCTGCCATGATCGCTCACCTGCACAACGACGTCGTGGCTCGTATTGACTTCGGTATCAAGTATCGCTCCGTTGGCGACAGTGATCTGTCCCGTGGAACTATCAATCGCAAATCGTCCTCCTGCGTTGTCCGTGAGTGTGTACGTGACGTTATCGCCCCAGTCGGCGTCGGTGCGATTGATCGAGCCGACGACGGTTCCATTGGCGGAATTTTCCGAGACTTGAAGTCCAATGGACCCACCCTCAAAACGAGCGTTGCCCCAGACGGAGTGGTCGCTTCCGGCATCACCCAAACCATCAACTTCCAATCGTAACGAGGTTCCACCTGAAGTGTCGATATTGACGTCGATCGCTGGCGTGACACCCGACATCGTCGGGCTTGTGTATCGGAGAACGTTATCGATATACACTCGGAAGACGACACTTCCATTAGCGCCCGCGTCCGAGTTCAAGCCGATCGTGCTCTTGAATGCGGTAGCGCCATCGATCAGGTAGTCCGCCGTGCCCACTCCTGATGGTGCATGCATTCCCAATCCACGTGCGAAGGTTACTCCGCCAATGTTGATCGTCGGTGTCCAGTAGTTTTGGTCGTTTTGCAGCCCGTTCAGAATGTTCGAAGTTGCCGTTGGAGTCAATGTCGAGAGATACTTCACGGGGACGACATCCGAGGGTGCGTCGTTTGCTCCTTGGATCGTTACATTGACTTGGCTAGTCGATGTTGTGCCGGCCAAATCGGTGAGTGTATAAGTAAAAACGTCAGTCAGAGTGTTTGTGCTAGTTCGGAGTGCCTGAACCATGGCGTTGTTGTTGTTGACAATGTACGCGTAAGTCCCATTGGCAGCGATGGTGATGCTTCCGTAGGACCCTGAAACGCTTGTTCCTACCGACCCAGAGGCAGATGGCTGAACACCAGCGCTGACGCCGACGACCGTATTGGACTCGCTGGGAGAAACAGGCGCTGCGGCAACGGCGCGATAGTCCGTGGCATTGGAGCCGTATTCCAGTTGAGCACCCCAGGCGTAAACTTGCATCGCGGTACCCTGGGCTGTGCCCATCGGACGTGTACCAAAGCGAGCATAAATCTCCGAAGTCGCACCATCAACGGGATACGTGCGAGTGATCGATAGTCGTTGCCAATTTCCGTTCAGCGTATGTAACTCGTAGGTTCCGCTAACGCCAGCTTGATCGAGTCGCATGGCAATGGTCTCACCGACATTTCCTTTTAGCCAAACAGAGAACGTGACGATTCGTCCGGCTGGGTTGCCTGAAACTACCTTGAATACATCTTGATCTGTGGAGTTCGTGGCGGCAGCGTAGTCCAATAAGTCCGCCGTCATGGAACCATCGGGCGCGACCGCTGCGTTCTGCGTCACTCCGACGGAACTGCCGTGTCCGGCGCTGAGTCCCCAGTTTTGAAACTCGCTAGTCCAGACAAGCAAGTTGCCACGATCGGGATCCATGTCATTGGTGAGGACACTTCCGATGGGGTTAACGCCGGCCGTCCCGTTACCGGTTCCACCTGCCTCCGTCGCGCTGACCGTATCTGCGATCGCCGTTGGTGCATCGTTGGCACCTTGGATCGTTACCGTGATCTGCGTCGTACTGGTCATCCCACCGGCGTCTTGCATCGTATAGGTGAAGACATCGTCGATTGTGTCGGCAGCAGTGCGTAGTGACTGGACTGTTTCGTTATTGTTGTCGACGGTATACGTGTACGACCCGTTGGCCGCAATCGTGAGCGAGCCATAAGCTCCCGTAACCGGTGCCGCAACGGAGCCGACCGCGCTCGAGGCGATTCCCGCAACAACACCGGTGACCGATTTTGAATCTCCAGCATCAACGTCCGTGTCATTCGACAGCACGTTGCCGGTCGGGTTCGTACCGGCCGTTCCATTGGCGATGCCTCCGGCTTCGACGGCAGTTTCCGTGTCCGAGACAGCGACTGGTGTTTCGTTAATGTTTGTGACGGTGATGGTCACGGTCTGGTCGGTAGTGGCTCCCGCGGTGTCGGTGGTGCGGATGACCAGTGAATAACTCGGCGCGACTTCGAAATTCAACTCTGTCGAATTGGCAACGGTGACTTGTCCAGTCACTGAGTCAATCGCAAACGTGCTGTTGGTATTTCCGGAGAAAATGGCATAAGTTGCAGTATCCGGGACGTCGACGTCGCTTGAACGTGCCTTGAAGACAGCCGTTCCGTTAGCCGAGTTCTCGGCGATGTTTTTGTGGATGACGGAAGGAGCGGTGACGGTCGAAGCCAAGGTCGCGACCTCTCCGGCGGAGAGTACTCGATCGTAGATCGAGATATCGTCCATGGCTCCCCGGAACTGCATATCGCTGGCCCAGTTGGAGGCACCGATGTAGTTGTTCGTCCAAGCAGCGTAGTTCAATGCTGCGGTTGCGGTGTAACTGCCCGCCGAAAAGCCATTGATATAAAGAGTGACGATATTCGCCGAATCAACGGTCAACGCGACGTGCATCCAACTGCCATTGGAAATGGCGTTATTTACCGTCAACGAACCGGTGACCGTCGAACCGTTTCCGCGACTTTCCACGAATAGGTTGTTGGAAGATACGTGTCGAGTCAACATGAGATTGCTGTTGTTGGCACCGGCACCAAAATCAAAAATGCGAGCCCAGGTGTCCGTCTCATCAAAACGCACCCACGCGCCAAAGCTAAACTCATTGGATAAAGTCACTCCGGGAATGGATGCCAGAGAAACCGGTGGCGTTGTGCTATTGGCGACGTTACTGAAGAGCAAACCCTTCGAACCAGTGAACCGACCGGCTGAAGTTTCATAAGTCACGCCGCTCCCAATCGTCATCGTCGGCCCGCCAGTAACGGTCGACGGCGCGTTGCCGCTGCCGTTCTCAAAGTCATACGCCGCCACCGCGCCCGTGACATGTGAAACCGTCGGTGCCTCGTTCAGATTGGTCACGTTGATTGCAAACACTTCATCGTAAGTCAAACCGCCCTGATCCGTGACTCGAACCGTAATGGAATGACTAGTATTGGACTCGTAGTTTAGTTGGGAGGCGTCAGAAACCGTGACAACGCCGGTGGAGTTGTTGATAGCAAATCGCCCGCTGGCATTGTCGGTAAGGGAATAGGACACGGTACCGGTTGGTTCCAGATCGATGCCGGTGATCTTCCCAACGACCGTTCCGTTGCTCGAGTTCTCGGCCACCGACAAAGTGAACGCGGTACCGACCACTGCCGCGTTGCCGGACACCCAGCTGCCGCCCGGGGCGATCGTCTGCAAGGTCAAATGCCGGGTGCCGACGGTGTCGTTAACTTGATCGGAGACCAGCGAATCGAAATCCCAGTGCGCCAGCAGATTGGCATGGGCCGCCGGGACTCGGCCGGAGATGTCGGCCACTGCATCCAAATCGAATGCCGTGTTGTAGACGGCCAAGTCATGATAGGTGCCGCTGAACCGTTGGCCGGCGTCAAAGCCACCACCCATGCTGTCTTGTTCTTGCGCCAGAACGAGAACGCCGCCCGTGGCTAGACTTACGCCCGATTGAAAGTTGGTTGTATAGGCACGGACGACACCATCGATATAGAACGTCATGGCTCCCGTTGCAGCGGTGCGGCTAACAACCCATTCGTGCGGATTACCGTCCAGCAGTATTGTCGACGCAATTCCGGTATTCCAAATCGATCCTTGGACATAGACGTGAATCGTGGCTCCGTTGCTTCCAATCAACAGCGAGTTATCATGTGTTGCCGTCGCATAGCTCAACCACCATGTTTCACTGGCCTGTGTGCTGCTGATCGTTCCTTGAATAGTAAAATCACTCAAACCGCCGAGAAGTGTATTGCCATTGGCGACCTGGAAGTACTGATTGTTCGATGAGCCAGAGTTGATCTCAACTCCTTGATCGTGAGTTCGTTCATCGATCAGATCCGTCGGCGCGTCGTTGTTGGCGAGGATTGTGTACGTGACGCTCTGCGCCGTCATATTCACACCGTCCGAGACCTGAACATTGAAGGTGACGTCTGTGTTTGTAATGACGTTTGGAGCGGTAAATGTGATGGAGCTTTGGTCGAGTCGCTCGATGCGGAGGTCGTCAATGACAAATTGCTCCGAAGGTAAACTTCCCCAGACATAAAGCGTGGTTTTCGAGAGATCCAGGGTGACCGTCTGTTCAAAATGTTGCCATGTTGTCGTCAACGCCTGGCTGTGCGAAAGGTTGTTCTGATCGCCGCCGCCGTTCTGGTTGCTGAACGTGATCGACATCGGCGTGTCAACGACTCGCGCCCAGTAACTGAGGCGATAAGTACCGCCGACTTCGTAACCTGGCGTGTTGATGGCAAATCCACCATAAGTACCTCCACCTCCTGGGACCGCATCCGTCGTGACTTCCATCGCGTTTTTACCCGATGGTGACCCGTGAGCATCGGTGATTACTCGCGTCGCACCGTACGAATTGACGCCAGTCAAGTCATGTTCGAAGTCAAAAGAGACTATGGTCTCGATGACGTCATTGGTCGGCAAAAAGGCCACCGTTGGGCCAGTGGTTTGGGTCCATGTATACGTCAAGTTGGAGTCATCTTCGTCAGTACCGTCGACGTCGACCGTAATCCGATCGGTTTCTAACAGCTTGTTGGTTCGAATTGGTGCCGCGGTGCTGGTGGTTGGCAGCGTGGCTCCGGAGAGCGTGCCATGGAATCCATTGTCGGAGCGATCAACGACCCCATTTGCTCCAGTCGCCATATCCTCAAACGAATACGCGGCAATTAGGTTCGTCTGCGGCCCAGTGAGTCGGTCGTACATCAGGTCGTTGACCTGATCAACTGTGCGGGCGCCGGTCCAAATTCGCAATTCGTCGATCTTGCCCGAAAACTTGTAGCCGGTGTCCGCGGTCCAACCGGAGATTCGTGCGGCCGTCGTTGCGGAGCGTGACAAGGGAGTGGATGCTAGTTGCGATAACGTCTGTTCATTGCCGTCGATGATCAAATGATTCTGCGTGACGTCGCCGTTCGTGAAGACGGCAGCGACATGGTGCCAGCCATTTGCCAGCGAGGTGCTAGAGATTCCATACACATCGGAATTGGCCGTATTGAAGCCGAAGTATCCACCCCAGAGATACAAGTCGTAGTTCTGGAAGCCAAACGGCATCACGCTGTTGGTTCCATCCCAGTACATCCAAAACTCGACGGTATTTTGGAGGCCCGCTCCGGTGTTGACGGACAATCCCGAGAGATCGATCGTTCTGCCGTTCTGCTGGAACAATACGGAGCGATCATCAAATCCAAGCGGATGATCATCGAACGCTACGATCGTTGGGGCATCGTTGTCATCGGAGATCGAGACTGTGAACGTCCGATCAAATGTCAAGCCGCTTTGATCCGTTGCTCGGACGACAACCGTGTGTGACGTGTTTGTTTCGTAGTTAAGCAGATTGCCGTCCGCGACAGTAATTTCGCCAGTAGCGCTCCCGATGGCAAAGCGTCCACCTGCGGAGTCAAACAGTGAATAAGAAACGGTTGAGGTCGAATCAGGATCGCTGGCAATGGCGTGCCCGACGACGGTGCCATTGGTCGCATTCTCGAGTACTGCCAACGACTGGCGAACAGAGACGTTATCGATAAATGAACCAGCACCGTCGCTCGTCGGCTCGCGAAATTCTAATCTGGTAGTCGTGGCAGTCGCAGTGACAAGATACGTACGACCGGTCCAGGCATTGGGATCACTGCTGCCAATCGTATCAATCAGGACACCACCCCAATACACCTCGATCTGATTGGTCGCGAAAGTGGACGCGTCATAACGAGCGGTATGATCAAACTGAAGTGCGTATTGCTGTCCTACAACCGTGGTGACGTCTTGCCAAATAGCATCAACTGGTCCGGAAAAATAGTCCAGCTCAGCGTAAACAGCGCCATCGGAAGCAACGCGTGCGGTATGGCCGCCCACTCCCACGGTTTGCAGCTCCAGTCCATCGCTGGCTGACCAACCAGTCGTGCCACTTTCGAAACTTCCATTTGTCACCAAATTCGAGCCCGCACCGGCGACCATCGACGATGGCGACTCGTTGATGTCGGTGAGACTAATGGTCACGGTACGATCGTGAGTCAAGCCACCTTGATCGGTGGTTCGCACGACGATTTCATGCGTTGCCCCTGCTTCGAAATTCAACTGAGTGCCATCGGCGACTGTGATGACTCCGGTAGAGTTGTGAATGGTGTATCGACCGTAACTATTATTCGTTAACGAGTAAGTGTGCGTATTGCCAGCGTCGGGGTCACGGGTTTGGACGGTGCCGACGGTGGTTCCATTGGACGAGTTTTCGGCAATCGTGAGGAAGCCGGTTTCTAGTCGAACATTGTCGTAGCGGACACCGCTATCGTTGTCATTTGTATATATACCAAACGTGTTC
Source organism: Pirellulaceae bacterium (assembly GCA_041741535.1). GTDB lineage: Bacteria > Planctomycetota > Planctomycetia > Pirellulales > Pirellulaceae > M30B19. The sequence goes on along the minus strand of JBGSJV010000126.1, from coordinate 42,556 downwards.
AACGCTGGAGCCGTTGCGGTTACGGTAACATAGGCTTGTCCGTTGATTCGGAGTATCAGTTGTGTACCAAGAGACTGCACCTCCATAGTAAACGATTCAGGCAAGCTCACGGCATCAGCCGTACCCAAAATGTTCGAGACACCGCCGGAAACTTGAACAATTTGCAGGTCTTTGTACGTAGCACCTCCGCTGGAGCTCCAGGCCAACTCCGTCCAACGTGCCATCCAATAGTTACTGGAATCCTGATAGCCAAAAACAAAGCCGACGCCATTGTTATAGGCATAGTCCGACGGGGCATGCACGTCGGCTTGCAACCGATAGACCGTGGCCGTCGTCTGGCCAACGACCGATGTACTAAGAAATCCGTGTCCACTATCACTCAATTCATGGGCGCCCCCGCCACTGGCGGACCAATTGTAAGTTGCGTTGCCTAAACTGATTGGTGTCCAGCCATCGAGATTTCCGTCGCTGAAGTCGTCGGAAAAGCGGAGCAGTTCGGTCGTGTCGAGTGCTATTGGCGCTTCATTAACGGCCGTTAGGTTGATCGTCAGTGACTTTGTTAAAAAGTTGGACAATTGATCCGTGGCTCGGACAGTGATCGTGTGCGATTGAGTCGTGTCCCAGTCAAGGAGCGCTGAATTCGCCACCGTGATGACACCGGTGGAGGCGTGAATGGCAAAGCGATTCGAAGACGTGTCATCCAGGGAGTAGGTGATCGTGTCACCAGTATCGTTTCGGCTCGAAATGGTCTCGACAACCGTCCCGGAAGTGGCCGTTTCTGTAAGTGTAATGATTGCTTCGCTGTCGCTGTGGATCGCAGCGACTTGCGTGGCATTCAACGCTTTGTCGAAATAGCGGAAGTCATCTAGGTACTGTGCGAAAGACTGTGACTGACCGACAGAGCCATACCAATTCAGGTAAGTACCATTTGTTGTGTCGGTAACCGATCCAACTGCAAGGCCGTCGATATAATAAGTGATGGTTCCATCCGTTGTGCGAACCAGCGTCGCGGTGTGCCAAGCACCATCATCAAGCGCGGTTGCGTCGTAGCCGGTGCTTTTGAATCCTGTTGCCGTGTCGTTGTCGAAATATCCCAGTAGATGGGATCCGGGCGCGATCAACAATTGATGATCCGTGACACCCCGGAATAGAGTATTCCAAGTTCCCGTCTCGTAACGCAAGTCCTTGAACCGTGAGGAGAGTGTCCACTCACCAGCGAGTACTGGGCGGTCTTCCGAGTCGAAGTTAAGCTGACCATCTGTCGCGAGCTGAATGGCTCCACCTCGGGTTCCATCCGTGTATGCGGTTACGGTGCCAGATGTCGACGCAACGGACGTCCCCAAATCGCTTTGCAACATGGTTCCGTTGTTAACAAACGATAGCGCCAAATTTCCGACCGTCTCAGGTACGATCACCGGAGTTTCATTGACGTTCGCGATGTTGATCGTCAGTGTCTTGTCGACCGAGAAACCAAACTGATCGGTCGCGCGAACGACGACACTCTGAGTCGCACTGGACTCGTAATCGATCAGTGTCGAGTTACTGACCGTGATCACCCCGGTTGATGAGTCAATGGAAAAGCGTGGAGTTCCATCTGAATCTACGATGGAGTAAGTAAAGACGGTTCCCGGATCCAAATCAACTCCCGATGCGGTTCCGACCACGGTACCATTCGCCGAACCTTCCGCGACTGTATTCCCAGTCAGTGTGATGTCCGTTGAGTGAACGTTCATCTCGCCATGTGTCGTGTAGCTGATATCGTCTAAGAAGAAATTGACGGAATCAGAACTGTTGGGGGCGGTCACATTTGGATTTAGCAAACCGAAGGCATCAAGGCTCGCACCGACGGTCCGTTGCGCGGAATTGAGTGCCACCGTCGATGTTCCAACCAAACTGCCACTATTGTTATAAACGGAGACCGTCAACGTTCCGTCGCCAGATGGGTTCCAAACACTGGAAAATGAATAATCGGAATTTCCGCCGATCAATAAGATGTTTCCGTCAACGGAACTGCCGTCGGCCAATGTAACTCGGGCCATGGCACGATAGTTGGTCCCATCCGTAGGCTCCATCATGGTCACACCGACAAACGGTGGGGTCGAATTGGCTTGCGCCGCCGCGCTACCGAAGTGACCTAGCTGGATCGAAGATGTCCAGTTGTTGCGGCTTTGAAAAGTATAGTGCCCATGGCTTTCCAACGAAGTGTCGAGCGTGAAACTGCCCCCCAGGTCGGTATCGGCGTAGTAACTCCACGCATCGTCCCGGGCCAAGGTGCCGCCCGCTTCGCCCGTATCAAGCCCGTTGGTAACCGTGCCCGTTTGATAGCCAAAGTTGTTTCCGTCGGAGGCTGTTGATCCGAAGGTTACCCAACTGTTGAGAGTGGTGGCTTGGCTGTTCGAAAAGTTCTCGATCGTCGAGGTTGCTCTGATCGTCAGAGTGCCGTCGGCGAACTGAATCTGTTCGATGTTGCGGAGGGTGTCGGTCCCATCGCGGCCACCGACACTGTCAGTCAATGTCGCAACATTGTCTGATAGGCTAAAAGTGAGTGAATAATCTGCTCGATTCCCACTGACGATTACCGTATCCGAACCGTATCCGCCATCGATTGTGTCGTTCCCCGTTCCGCCGGTGATCGTGTCGTTACCGGAAGTAACGGTTCTCGGATCGTACTCGATGACGTAATAGTACGACTGGGAGGACGCATCGTTCCAAATACCCCCAGATGTGTGTCCATAGATGCTGGCGTTGTATTCGCCCCCGCCACCATTTGGCTCCCCGGAGTTCCAATGTTGATACTGGACGGGTGAGCCATCGCTATACACCCACACGTTATTGGTCGCCGTATCGGTACCGCCGATCCAGGCAGTGTTGGTACCGACCAGATTGTTGACAAATTGGTTTTCTTGGAACGTTTCAATTCGCACCAGACGCCCGGAGACTCCCTGGACACTGGTAGCTGCCGCAGCGGCCTCGGCAGCTAGATACGTTTCAGGGCTGGAAGATAACTTGTAGAGTTTGCCGGTGGTCGGGTTGAATTGGAGAGTCGGGTCTGCCGTTATTGCAGCCGCGGCATTAAACGTGTAGGAAGCGCTCTCTCCGTACAAAACGTCATTCCCAGTGCCGCCGTCAATGAGGTCGTTGCCGTCTTGTCCATAGATCGTGTCGTTTCCTCCTTCCCCGAATAGTGTGTCGCCTCCTTCACTTCCGCCTCCTTCACCTTCCCACCATCCCCAGCCGTAGATTGAATCATCGCCATCGCCGGCATGAATGACATCGGCGCCGGCCACTCCAAGGATCACGTTCGCGTTGCCGTCACCATAGAGCGTGTCGTTGTAGTTCGAACCTTCCAGACCATAAAAGGTCCCGATGAGAACATCGCCCGTCGCGTATCCACCCGTGACAGTATTTGTTGCCAGATTCGCCTCGACGGCTGCCGTCGAGTCGCCATAACGGAGATAATCTTGCCCGCCGCCACTGCTGATCGTATCGGCTCCGGCACCCCCGTACAACGATTCGCCTGCTGTCCCGCCGTAGATGAAGTCGTCGCCTTCAAGACCATTCAAATAGCCCCCAAACGTGTTGGAGCCGGTGATCGTATCGGCAAACGCAGAGCCATTCGCACTTTCAATATTGACAAGTGTATCGGTGCCCGCACCCGTCGCGATGCCAGTAGCTAGATTGACTTGCACGGGGCCGGTCGCGTCATCATAGCGAACCCAATCATTTCCGTCGCCGCCATCAAGGTAATCATCTCCGGTCCCGCCGAACAAATGATCCGTTCCATCACCGGCGTACAACCAATCGTCACCGATCGAGCCATACAAGTAATCATCGCCTGTTCCTGTAAAGACAAAATCAATGCCCGTTGAGCCGGTGATCGAGTCGTTGCCGGCGAGAGCCGCATAAACCGTGATTGCCGTACCAAGTGTCAACGTCTCGACGCCCGATGTACCAACAACCAAGCGACCGCTTGCGTAACTTCCAGCAACCGTGGTCGAATACGAGCCCACATTGTCGAGTGTCAATACCGTATCTGCGAAGACAATGAATTCTATATTCTTCAGAATATCCGAACCGTCTGTGCCAACAACGTTGTAGCGTGAATTGGCCCCATCCCAAGTAATCGAGTACGCTGCAACATTGCCACTGAAGAGGGCAATATCAACGTCGGTTTGGCCATCAAGATAATCGTTGCCGGCACCGCCAAAAACCAAATCGTTCCCATAGCCGCCATAAACGGTGTCGTCACCCGCCGCTCCGATTAACAAATCGCCGCCATCGGTTGTTTCCCCAGCTCCCGAGGACACCCAGCCGTAGAGAAAATCGTTGCCGCCACCACCATAGAGGGTGTCGGCACCGAGATAACCGTAAAGATAATCACCGCTTGTCGATCCAATCAGCACATCGTCGACAGTGGATCCCGCGGCGGCTTCGAAATTGGTGAGGGTGTCGGTTCCATCACCAGTTGCAATCCCAGTGGCTAAGTTGATCGTTACAGCTTGATTCAAGTTCGCATAAGAAGCCAGATCATGCCCGGTTCCGCCGTCAAGCGTGTCGTCACCCGAACCTCCGTAAAGGTAATCGTCGCCGGCTTCGCCGAGGATTCGATCGTTGCCGGCACCGCCGTATAGTTGGTCGTTGCCGGCACCACCCGAAACAACGTTGTTTGCGGCATCGCCTGTAAGAGTATCGACTTGGGACGAGCCTTGCAAATTTTCAAAGTTCCAAAACTTGTCTCCCGCGGCGTCTCCTCCTGAAGCGGTTCTAGCTCCGAGATCAACGGTAACGCCGGTTGTCGATCCGATATACGAGAGTGTGTCATTCCCGAGACCACCAAACAGATTGTCCGCGCCGACTCCGCCAATGACGACATCATCGCCGCTAGTACCGTAGATTGTGTCACTGCCGGAATCGCCATACAGCGTGTCGCCACCGTGGCTGTCTTCCATCAGGCGAACATTATCGAGATGAGCATCTGTCGAGGGACCGGACGCGGAGACATCCGAAAACGTAACGGTGGTCGAGGTGCCAAACGCCACAAACTGGAATTCGAAATCCTCAAAGCTCGTTGGATTGCTGCCGGTATCCGAAACGGTTTGATCCAGGACCGTAAACCCGCCCGAAACAACTTGGATACGTAACGACTGGCCGATGGCGACACCATACGCCCCGTAGTTGAAACCAAGCGAATACGTTGAACCGGTTACTGTCGTCACCGTTTGACTCAATTCACCGCCTGAACCACCGCCGCCACCATAGCCTGCCGTATAGGTTCCCAGGACGCTGCCATAGGAGTTGTAAGTCGACACGCTTCCGGAACTTGTCCATCCGGTGAATCCCGATTCAAAGCTTCCGTTGGCGATCAAGTTGCTTTCCGAACCATAGATCACGTCGTCGCCCACACCGCCACTAATGGTGTCCGCACCGGAACCGCCGGATAGTGAATCGTTGCCCCACCCGCCGAGAAGAATGTCATTGCCAGATTGGCCACTAACCGAGTCGGCTCCATCGCCGGCGCTAAGCAAATCGTTTCCACTCCCGCCGCTCATTGTATCATTGCCAATGTTGCCGGCGTACGAGTCGCTTTGCGCCGTGCCACTATAACTGTCCGCGCCCGTTGTTCCCTCCGTGTAACTTCCGACAGTCCCCGCGATCTGCTCGCGCAGGACAATGTTGTCCACGCCCCACGCTTCGTCGTTCCACGATTGGTCAAGTCCTGATCCAAAGCCAAGTTTTAATGTGTTCGCCGATGTGGTTACGTTCAGGACAAACGTATGTGTGACCGCATCCCACCCCGAGAATCCCAAGACGGTGCCGGCAGGCAGATCAGGAGTGGAGTCAGCATGGTCGACGCTTCCGGTGTAGTTTGAGTTTGATACGAGTACGTCGTTGACCCAGATCTCAAACGGATGATTGTCCCAACTGTCGAGACGATTAAACGTTAGTGACACAGCAACCGAAGATTGATTGCCTGAGAGTGAAAACGTCTTGTAAACATCCTGAACGTTATAGATTCCCAACGTCGAAGGAGACGTGGAAGGGCTGTTGTACGCAGCCGCCGATGTCAAGAATGCCCCAAAGTCCGAATTGCTATTGACAATGGTTCCGCCGGTCCAGCCGGTTAGATCACCGCTAGAAAACGTCTCGACAATTGGAGGAGTTAATACAACGGTATCTACCGTGTAATCTCCGTCCGAAAATCGAAACGTTTCTGAGTTCGTAACCGTGTCGGTACCATCGGGGCTACTGGATCGCAGGTCCGTGAGTCGAATCGATTCTCCCCACTTCACGACCGAATAGTCTTTGCGATCACCACTAAAGATGACCGTGTCCGTTCCAGCCCCGCCGTCGATGTAATCCGAACCCGCACCAGCGTCGATTCGGTCGTCTCCCCCAGCACCGTAGAGCGAATCCTCTCCAGCTCCACCCGTGAGAACATCGTTGCCGCCGTTCGACGCGTAAACTCGCACGTTGTCAAAGTCGAGGTCGCCTCCAGCGTAGTTAACTGTGGTATCTGTGAAGCGAAGTGTCGTCGAGGTTCCGGTCGCGGTAAACGTGAAGGTGTACGATTGTTTCGTGGCCGAGCCAATGGTTACGGTTTGATCGACAATCGCAGTTGAACCATCTAGAACCTCGGCTCGAAGCATTCCGTCAAAGCCTCCGCCAGAGATTCGACCCAGGTCAAAACTCAGGGTGTAGCTGATCCCTACAACGGTCGTGACCGATTGAGAGATCTCGCCACCCTGGTTGTTGGTCCACCCTCCAAATGCATAGGAGTAACTTCCTTCGGTAGCACGGTTCGCATCCAAGTGAACGCCATCACCTGCGTTTCCGGTCTGTGCCCATCCCGTCGGGACGACGCCCGACCCGTAGGGGCCGATCTCAAACGATCCGTTGGTAACGAGGTTTGGGTCATCGCCTTCCAAGTGGTCAGAACTGCCACTGCCAAACAAAGAGTCATTTCCGATTCCTCCCGTGATGGAGTCGATTCCGTTGGCGGCCGAGAGGTCCACGACAGCAACGTCGGCCAGTACTGGACCATTCGATCCAGCCGAGGACATACTTCGAAACTGGATGGTGGTCGATGTCGACGTCGCAACAAAGCAGTGCGTCATCTCGAACCAATCCGGGGTCGAGCTACTGTTGCTGGCGGTGGTTGTCGCCGAATATCCCGAGGTTATTCCCGCGACCGTCAATTCAAGCCCTTTTGTCGCGACACCGCTCGCGTTGGCGGACATCAAGAAACGAACTTCATAGCGATTGCCGACAACGGTTGTGATGTCTTGCGAAATGGCGCCTGGGGCCGTGCCATCCAGATCAACTCCGCGACCGCCTGTAGGCGATGCGAAGCCAAAAGTATTCAATAGATCGACATCACCCTCGGTTACTGTCCAACCACCAAACGATTGCCCATCGGTATACGTCGTATAGCTTCCTGACGCAGTCCCATTCAAGAACTGCCCATCGGTTGCCAGGTTTACTCCACTGATGAGAACATCATCGCCTGCCAATCCGCTGTGGCTTTCGGAGGCTGCAGTACCCACGATGAAATCCGCGCCTGACGTTCCGGTAATCAGTCGATGGGCGTACTCGCTCAATTGAAGTTGATCCATATCGAACGATGTCTCAATCGCGCCTGTTTGATACTCGAGATCCCAGTCACCTCCCAGATAAGAATTGGCGGTTACGTCAATCGACGCGGCGACATCCGCGCCGGTGGCTTTGGCAATTTCCTCGACAAGGCGCTGTCCACTGTCATACTTTGCCAACTCACAGCCAAGTAGCAAGACGTCGGCTTTCTCCGTCAACGCGTCGCGCCAAGTTTCGAATTTTCCTGCGTACTGGACAAAATTGTCGTGCGTCAGTTCTACGTTGCCGACCAGCAGAGAGCCCGTTCCCGAATGTGAAACAATGGCTACGGATGTGATCGAATTTGCAGCGTACGATTCAAAGACTTTCGACATGAAGTCGAGGCCGTTACTACCCACGCCAATGGAATAAACATCTGCTCCGTTTAGCCCGAGACCGGACAATAAGCGACTTTGATCTTCGACTCTCGCATCGACAAAGACAACGCGCCGCGCCCATTCGTTTGATTGGTCCGAGATGTCCAATTGGGTGGAACCAACGGAATCGATCGTGTTCCACTCGTCCGAGCTGTCCGGACCTTCAGGTGTCCAGGCCCAGATCGGATCAGCGAGATCGTAATCCTGAGTGCCAAGATTGTTGGCAAGATCGGCGTCCGGGACAAACACACCCAGTGGCGAGGCGCTCATGAAGACGCGTCGCTCCAATTCTTCGACGTGCAGGTACGAAGGCGGCGTGATCGCTGAGTTCGATTTTGTCCATTCCCAGAGTTTCCCGATCAGGGAACTCCACCACATACGCCAGCTCATGTTGACCTTTCCACTGCTGCTTTTTGCACGCCAGTCCGATCCGTCCGCCACCCCGTTGCCGGGGTTCAGGAACGCCAGGAGCGGCTCGCCAGCTGAACACGAGGAAACTCAGAAACGCTGTCGTAGCGCAGGTTTCCCCAGTAGTTCCTATTTCAGGCCGCGCGACCGGGAAAGATTAGTCAATTGGTACAGTTGACGTAGGCTCGCGAGAACGCCCAACTATAAAAGCCAAAGTTATGAGATGTTTCGATTGCAGCGATTCCGGCGCGGATGCCGCCAAGAGCGATTGATGCGGGTCGTTCCAATTAAAGCGGACCATGGCCACGGCCGCGGATTGTTGAACTTGAAATGGTCAAAAAAATGGGCGATGAGGGACTCGAACCCCCGACCTTCTCGATGTGAACGAGACGCTCTAACCAACTGAGCTAATCGCCCTGGGACGGCCACAATGCTAACGCCAATGTGGTTGGACTGTCAATGACGACCTTCACTGGTCTCCTGGCTCCATAGACGCACTAATTGGAGACCAATTTCGTAAGCGTCGGCCATTTCTTCCAAACAAGCGAATTCCAAGGGACTGTGAATGTTGTGTTGGCCAGAGGAAAGGTTGGGCGTCGGCAGTCCCTGCGCAGTCAACTGTGATCCGTCGGTGCCACCACGAATCTTTTCCAACTTCGGAGTGATATTGAGTAGTTCGTGGGCGCGAATCGCCAACTGCATCGCACGAGGCTCGCGGTGCAGTCCATCTTCCATGTTTCGGTACTGAGGTTGAACGTCCACGCGAATCTTTAGACCAGCAATCGCCTCTTCCGTTCGGGTGGCGGCGTTCCTCAAACAAGTTTCTTGAGCTAATAACTTGTCCGTGGCAAAATCTCGCAGGATCAAACGCAAACGAACGGAAGCCACGCCACCGGAAATCTCGTACGGGTGGAGGAAACCGTCGTCACCGTCGGTCCTTTCTGGCGACCACTCCGAAGGTAGTTGTGCCAAGAAATGTGCGGCACCGCGGATCGCGTTGATCATTCGGTCCTTGGCAATGGCCGGATGAATATTGACACCTTGGAAGTCGACGACAGCCGCGTTGGCTGAAAAAGTCGCGTGGTTGACCACCCCGCGACCGCCCCCGTCAAAGGTATAAGCCACGGTACCCCTGAGCTTAGCAACGTCGATGGAGGCAACACCCCGCCCGATTTCTTCGTCGCATGTAAATAAAAACAAGACATTGGGTCGAGGGAAATCCGGGTTCGCCGCCAAATGCCGAGCGATCTCCATAATGATTGCGATGCCCGCCTTATCATCGCCCCCCAATAGCGTCTCGCCATTGGTCGTGATCAATGTCTTGCCGATCAACTTTCTCAGTTCCGGTGTTTGCTGGTCGGTAATCCACAGCCCGTTTGGCAATTCGATATCGCCGCCCTGGTACACCAATACTTGAGGTTGAACATCGCGGCCCGAGGCGTCGGGGGCGGTGTCGATGTGGGCGTTAAAGACCAATGTGGCAGCTTCGGATTCAGGAATTTGGTTGCTGGGCAAATAGGCTCGGACCACTCCGGCGGGATCTTGATTCGCGTTTTCGATCCCGAGCGAATAAAGTTGGCTGACGAGTATCCGGCCCAATTCCAATTGCCCTGGAGTACTGGGAATTGTCGAATGGTCGGCATTTGCCGTGGTTTCTACCCGGACATACTGGAGAAAACGCTCCAAGAGCGTCGCATGGTAGGTAGCGTCGTTTTTCGCAACGTTTGAAATTGGCATGTCGTTCTCCTGGGAGTGGCAGTTGGTCTGGGTAGGTGGATTGTGCGCGGAAAAAGTGTAACAATAAAGGACGGGCAATAACAGCAACGCCTTGTTACCGACTTGCCAATAGAAAGGGCGCTTCGATGCCACTGTTCGAAATTGAAACGGATGCACACATCATTATCACTTGGTCTGCAGACGACAAAGGGGCGGTTGGGATTGCCACCCAATGTTACCCGGAAGAGGCGGTTCGGCGAATCACCAAACGACCGCGCGACAGTTGGGTGATTTCCAAGGCCACGTTGGGAATTACGCAGAGCAAGTCCGATCCATGTGCGATGGCTCGGGATTGCCTGTCTCAAGCCTCCGGCGACAAAGTTCATGCCGTACGCCTGTACATGCAAAAAACGGGAACGGATTTGGAACAAGCTCGTAAGGCGATTGAGTCCAACATGGCCATGGGTTGGTAGCGGTCAGCCAACCTTTCCACGCGTCGCAAGTGGTGTCATATTCGTCATTCGTCAATACGTGAGTGACGCCCTTGGGTGGCGACATTGGGTGGCGACATCGAGTGGCGACATCGAGTGGCGACATTGGCCAAAACGTGGACGTTTGTGAGGTAGCTTCGTTCGCCAAAACGTCGTTGTTCCGAACTGCATCCACCGACCGGCGTCGATAGCTACATGGGCCGTTGCTACGGCATCCATCGTCTGGTGATGGTAGCTACGTTTGCCCCAACGTGGATGGTTGTGTTTGTTATGAATTCAACAAAGGTCACTTTGAAGTTGCCGGAGGCTGCATGTTTTCCTTGGGTTTTGTGAGCGCGATATTTCCAGAGCAAACATTTTCGGAGGTGATGGAGATTGCTCAACGTATTGGTTATGACTGTGTCGAAATCATGTGTTGGCCAGTGGGCAAAGCGGAGCGACGCTACGCGGGAGTGACGCACGTGGACGTGGCCAATTTTACGGAAGCCCGGGCAGCCGAGATCCGCCGTGAGTCCGATGGTCGCGGGGTGCAAATCAGCGGCCTGGGATATTATCCCAATGCCTTGTCGCCGAACGTGGAAGAAGCCACGATGGCGGTGTCACAAATCCGGCGAGTCATGGAGGCCACCGCGATGCTGGGGCTTACTCGCTTCAACACCTTTGTCGGCCGCGATTGGACTCGATCGGTGGACGACAATTGGCCGCGGTTCTTGGAGACCTGGGGCCCATTGGTGGAGTTGGCTGAGAAACTAAAGATCAACATCGGCATCGAAAACTGTCCGATGTTGTTTGGCACGGACGAATGGCCTGGTGGTAAGAACTTGGCCCACAGTCCCGGCATCTGGCGGCGGATGTTCCATGACCTTCCATCGCCACGTTTTGGCTTGAATTTTGATCCCTCCCATTTGGTTTGGTTGCAGATGGACTATCTCGCACCTCTGCGAGAATTCGCCTCACGAATCTCGCATGTGCATGCAAAAGATGTGCGGGTTGATCGGCACTTGCTCAACGAGTGGGGGATCTTGGCCTATCCCAAACTTTATCACACGCCGAAGTTGCCGGGCACCGGCGATGTGGATTGGGGAAAGTTCTTTTCAGTGCTCGGAGATGCGGGTTATCGCGGACCCGTCTGCGTCGAGGTCGAAGACCGAATCTTCGAAGGTACCGTCGAAAATCGCATTCGCGCACTGCAACAGAGTTATAACTACCTACGGCAATTTATTGCGAAGTAGCGTCAATCGACGGATGACCGATGCCAAAAGCGACTATTCATGAACGATAGGTTTCGTGCGGTCCGTTTGTTGAATTAGTGGGTTCGGCTTCTTGAATTGTTGTGTTCAACTTGTTGAATCTTTGCTTTCGGCTTGTTAAATCTTTGCTTTCGGCAATGCGCTGGGGTATGGCTCTCTAGCCTGTTAGTAAAGCTGGTCCTCTGTCGTTCCGCTGGATTTGCCGGATGACTTGTTGCACGCAACTCACATCGAAGTACGGTTACTTCGAACGAGAATACCTTCCAAAGCAGCGAGTTCTGTCCAGATCTCGTCGGCGGCGAATGTCCGTTCCATTTCTCGATTGGGCAATTGGTAGAGGATCGAGCAAATGGGCTCATGCGGCGGAATCCGTGTATTCGGTTGCGGCAGATCGGCAAGACGAAAGTGACCGTTGGTTGCAGCGTTGGTTAAAGTATTTGTCGGCTGGAACGTAGGGAATTGTTGCAGCTGTCGGAACACGTTGCTCGTGATTTCCAACTCTTGATTCGAATTGTAAACAACGCGTTTAGCGGCGAACGCCAGTCCCGCGAATTCCTGCGAATGAGAATTTAACGGTGAATGTGGATGGGTAGTCAGGTCGTCGAACGAGGACTCGTGTGCGGTTGGCCAACAAGCTCGAACGTGTTCGAGGAACAGGTTGCGACCATACAGGGCGGCCAGCACCTCAACGCTGGCGGTTGGACGTGGGTTGATTTCCAACGGCCAAAGCTGCTGTCCCAAAATAAAATCGATGCCGAACAGTCCGCACGGCCGCAGTTCGTCAAGCAAATCTTCGACGATTCGTACTAGTGTCGCTTTTGCGGCTGCGCCTGGCCAGGCCTCGCTGGTGACGTTGCCTTGATACCGCCAGTCCGAATGCACGAACAGTCGTGAGCAACCAATCAGTTCGACAGTGGAATTCTGGGCCAGGAATACCGCGCTTCCGAGGACACCGTCGGCATGAAGTTGCCAAAACCAAGGCGCGGACGATTCCGGCCAGTTTCGTTTCAAGTGCCAGCGTCCTGGCGGGCAGCGTGTACCGAACTCGATTGGCAGTGTCGCTCGGCCGGCTTGTCTTAACTTGTTGCTCCATTGCGATGGGTCTTTGCAAAATCGCACCGAGTCGAGTGAGAAACCCAGCAAGTGATGGGGGGGCGTATGTAGCGCAGCGAGCACGATGGGTTCTAAATCGAGCCCACCGGTTGTCAGCCACGCATTTGGCCCTTGGTCGGAGGTTTGGAGCAATTCAGCGAAACCGCCCAGGACTAAATTGGCGCATCGATTGGGGGCCGCTTGTTCGGTATCCCAATCGCAGTAGAAGTCGAAAACACGGTCGATAAGTTTCGGTCCCAACGCTTCTGCGGCGGACCGAACGGAAACGCCAATCAATCCGACGCGATCGTTCATGGTTGGGGGTGGGAGGCTCGGGGGTGGTTGTTGGCGGTGAGCGGTTTTGGTAGCATCGCTGCCGGGTCTGGAGCTGGGCCTTGAGCCTTCTGGTGATCCTCGCCAGGCCGAGGCAAGTCGCTCGATTGGCCCTGACATTGTAGTCGGCGGCCCCCCAGTATTTGAAGAAGTTTTTTGGAGATTGTTCGTATGTCCATGTTCATTGGCGAAGCGCTGGTTGGTGACGGAAACGAAATCGCTCATATCGATCTGTTGATTGGTAGCAAGAGTGGCCCGGTTGGTAGTGCGTTTGCCAACGCCCTGTCAACTCAATCTGCTGGTCACACCAACCTCTTGGCCGTGTTGGCGCCAAACTTGGCTGTGAAACCGGCAACCGTCATGATTACGAAGGTTACGATCAAAGGCATGAACCAGGCTGCTCAAATGTTTGGTCCAGCTCAAGAAGCCGTTGCCAAGGCCGTGGCCGACAGCGTGGCCAGCGGCGTGATTCCGAAAGATCAAGCGGAAGATTTGGTCATTGTTTGCGGTGTGTTTATTCACCCTCAAGCGACTGACAACAAGAAGATTTACGACTACAACTATGAAGCAACCAAACTGGCGATTTCCAACGCCATGCACGGCAAGCCATCGGCTGATGAGATGATTGCTGGCAAGGACGCAAACAGCCATCCTTTCCGTGGTTTCTAGTCCATGAATTGACTCGGTTAGGTTGTCGAAGTTGAAATGAGAGGCCCGTAGCGTTGCCACCGATTTGGGGTCGATGCGACGGGCTTTTGTTTTACGGATTAGTTTGAAAAACGGTGGGTTAGGTTAAGGTCGCGTTAAATGAACACGATTAACAACATTCTTTTGCAGCTCGATACCGATGCGGTGGCCAGTAGCTTTGATGCGGTGGTTGCCGTGGATTCCGGGGTGAACACGCTGTTGCAGTATGCCAATATCCGGTCGGAAAACGTGACTGGCCTGGTTCACGGGGCCATGTTTACTCGCAGTCCGTCGAAGTTGAAACACACAGCGATCTTTATTGGTGGGAGCGACGTCGAAGCGGCCGAACGGATTTATCGACAAGTGATTGCGACTTTCTTTGGCCCGGTTCGCGTCTCGGTGGTCATGGATGCGAACGGCTGCAATACGACCAGTGTTGCGGCGGTCGAGAGCGGGTTCTCGGGACTGTGGACGTTGGGGGATATCGTCAAAGATGAGACCAAGCCCGTTCGGGCGTTGGTCATGGGTGGGACTGGGCCGGTTGGACAGCGAATCGCCACTCTCCTGTTGGACCGAGGTTGCCATGTCGTGGTGCATTCAAGGTCCGTCGATAAAGCTTCGGCGGTCGTCGAGCGATTGCGCCAAGGTTCCACAAGCGGCGAAGTGGAGGTGTCGACGGCAACCGGTATGGAAATGAACGGTGAGTTGCCACGATTCGATTTGGTATTCAACGCGGGCGCAGCGGGCGTACAAACCTTGGACGAAAAAGCAATGTCCGAGTTGACTGCCAGCCGTGGCGTGGTTGTCGACTTAAATGCAGTCCCTCCCGCGGGTGTGGCTGGGGTCGCAGCGATGGATCACGCGAAATCGTTCGGGGAACGGTTGTTGTACGGAGCGTTGGCGGTTGGTGCCGCCAAGATGAAACTGCATCGGGCGGTGATTCAAGCCTGTTTTCGGGCGAATGATCGGGAATTCAACTTGCGCGAAATCGCGGCGCTTAGTGCCAATCTGATGACGACGGAACCCAACGCGTGTTAAGGAAGATGGAATGGATTTTCTGGGACTAATCGGCGCCGGCTTTTTGCCGTTTCGCGGTTCGATCATGTTGGACGTCGTTTTCATTGCCATGTTCGCGATCATTCCGGTTTTGATTCTCAGTGTCGTGTTGGCTAAGCAACGAAAGTTCTCATGGCATCGCAATTTGCAGCTGGCAACGGCCCTCGTTCTGTTATTGGCGGTAATCGCCTTTGAAGTCGATATGCGGTTCGTAACCGATTGGCAGGCCTTGGCGAAAGAGTCCGCGTATTATTCCTCCTGTTATCCGCTCCTGTATTTGCACTTGTTGTTTGCCATTCCCACACCAATTCTTTGGACGCTGATTATTATTGGAGCGTTGCGGAATTTTGATCAAAACTTCCAGGCACCGAAATATCGTGAACGGCATCGAATGTTGGGTTGGCTCGGAATTGGACTGATGTTTGGGACCGCGATTACTGGGATCATTTTTTACACCGCGGCTTTTATTGCGTAAGTAGTCACGTTCGCCAGTACGTGGCTGGGCACGGTTGCATTCATCGTTAGGCGACAGTAGTTAAGTTTACCCGAGCGTGGACAACACTTGCCTTACAACCGGCGTTGTCGTTAAATTTGGGACCTCGCGTTGATGAACCACGTCGTTTTATTCCGAACATTCTCTCGGGATAACAATTCGCTGGGCAAGATTTGACTTCCAAATGCGAAGCGTGATAATTGCGGGCCGGATAAACTGTGACCAAAGTTGATATATGAATACTCCCCTGACGACGGACACGATTGCCCAAATAACTGAAAGCGGACGATTGGGTCGGGCGTTGGAGGAAGAACGCCTGTCGCTGGACGGTCCTCAGTCCCGTTTTGCCGAGTTTAAGCGGGCCTTGAGAATTTTTGGCGAAGTGATCCATGGGTTTCGAAAGTTGCATTTCGTTGGGCCATGTGTCACGGTATTTGGTTCCGCTAGGTTTGGCGAAGACCATCCTTACTACGAACTGGGACGTAGGGTGGGTGCGGAATTGGCCAAGGCGGGTTTTACCGTCATGACGGGCGGTGGGCCGGGAATCATGGAGGCCGCCAATCGTGGCGCGAGGGAAGTGGGCGGCCGCAGTGTCGGCTGCAATATTGTCTTGCCGCATGAACAAGCCCCGAACCCCTATCTCGATACGTTCGTTGATTTCCGGTATTTCTTTGTCCGCAAGTTGATGTTGGCCAAGTACTCCTATGCGTTTGTTGCCTTGCCGGGTGGCTTTGGAACGATGGACGAGTTATTCGAAATAGCCACGTTGGTCCAGACACGAAAAATGGACAAGTTTCCCATCGTGCTCTCGGGCGTGGAGTTCTGGCAGCCCATGCTCGAGTTTTTGTCGACCAGCATGCTCAAAGAAAAGACGATCGACGCCGCCGACATCGATCGATTCATTTTGTCAGATTCACCGGTCGAAATTGCCTCCCGCGTGCGGGAGCTAGCCATGCAGCGCTTTGGGCTCCGGAAAGGCCCTGCCGCAAAACCGAAGTGGTGGTTGGGCGAACGAAGCGGGAAGTGAGATACGAAACTTCAGACTTCAGACTTCAGGCGTCAGGCGTCAAACTTCAGAATTGTCGCTTACTCAAATTCGACGTTCGTGTTCTGATTTTTCAGTGAAGCATTTTCGGCGATTGTTTGAAGTTCGGTGGGTAGTGGGAGACCGCGTAGAAAAATCTCTCGCCATTCTGCCCCATTGCGAGTGTCCGGAAACGACCATTGTGAGCGGAGATCCAACCGAGTTTTCCGTCGATGAGCGATTTGGACCACTGGCCGAATCGAGCAAGGGTCGGAAGTTGAATTGGCCGTCGTACGACATTCCCGTTCGAACTTTCGACACCAGGCCATTAGATCGTGTTCGGAGATTTGATCGAGTACTTCGGTCGTCGGTAAACAGTCGTGCGGTAATTGGATGACCTGGATCAACCCGATTCCCCCGGTCGGTTCGATGTTCAGGTAGCTGCCGGTCATCCAATCGGCTAAGGTTTGGATGCATACGCCGCGAAGCAAGATCGCAAAACGCGGCGGTTCAATTTCCGTTGCTCTTTGGAACAGTGCGACATAGTCGATGCCGAATGACTTGACTAACTCGGTCAGACGCTCTCCCAAATGGGAAAGGTCGGTGGTGGTGTCTTCTTTGTAACTACCGTCATTAAAATAGCGAGCGAATAAGATGATGTGCGGTTGCAGATTTGAGTTTCGCAGGGATTCTAGCAGGACACATTCATCGACGAGTTCTTGTGACATGGTTCCCAATTGCCCTTGAGCCACGGGGGCGGATGACTCCGTCAAATAATCGTTCAAGTCATCCGCGGCCAAGATCTCATGAAAGAAACGTCGTTCGTTGGGGCCAAATCGCTGGGGATTAAAACTGGAATATTCCGCACCGACTTTGCGCCGCACGGGGATACCGCCCGAGAACGAGATCTCTGGCTGCGGCTTCTGGGCCAGCGTGTTTCGCAATTCTTGCAATTCTTCTTGGACCCGATGCAATTGTTCGTTGATCGCAAAATAGCGAATCATTTCGGGGTTCATATTCGAGACGCTCCAAGGGCCGGCCGTCATGGGTGAAACGTGCGAGGTCGCGAAGCGGAGCAAGAAGTCTTCCACGGCGTTTGCAACGGCTGCTGGTGCCCAATTTTCCTGTGCCGCACGCACACGAGCCACTTGCTCGAAGCCTCGTGCTTCCACGTGGAGAGAGACGGGTGCGGAAAACGCTGGGTTCGGCAGCGACGGCAATTCTTCGTGTTCAAGGCGTCCCTGAGGATATACTCGAACCAGCGTTGGTTCATCGATCGGCAGTGCAGCCAATTGCATCGCGACGGGGCGAGCGAGATGGTCCTCCAGGGCTCTTTTCATGGCACGAGCGCCCAGTTCCGGATGGTAACCCCATTGTACAATCGCGTCCATAGCGGCGGGTTCGACATGCAACACGCACTGCCGTCGCGAGAGCCCTTCGCGTCCGATCATCGCAGCGACCATTTGCCCGGCGATTCGTTGCACTTCATCGTGAGTCAATTCGGCGAACGGCACAACATCATCGATTCGATTAAAGAACTCGGGGCGAAAGAACGATTGCGCGGCTTTCAAGTAGTGACTGGCGTGATCTGCGGAATTAAATCCAATTCCACGGCGATGCCCTTGCGTCCCGAGGTTGGAGGTCATGATGATCAAGCACTTCGAAAAATCCGTGGTTTGTCCTTCGGCATCTGTTAATCTTCCTTCGCCCAAAACTTGTAACAACAAGTCATGGACGGCGCGGTGTGCCTTTTCAATCTCGTCCAGCAACAAGACACAAAACGGACGTTGACGAACCGCAGCTGTCAACAGACCGGTTGGATGATCGGGGGTACCGACCAACGTAGCCGCCGCGTAAGCCGACTTGAACTGGTTGAGATCGAAGCGAACCAAATAGTCGCGGCTCTGAAAAAGCGCATCGCAAACCGCTTTGGCGCATTCCGTTTTACCGACTCCGGTCGGCCCGAGAAACAAAAGTGTTCCCAAGGGGCGTCCCCCTTCCTGCATGCGAGCACGTGCGGAGCTGACGACTTGACTCAATACTTGCAGCGCTTCCTGTTGGCCGACCACGCGTTGTCGTAGAGACTCGAAAAACTCGGTTTCGGAAAACGTTCGTTCTTGTGTCAACAGGGACCGCTGCAAGCCGGTAGCTGTTTGATAGTAGTCCAAGACAACCGCCGCATGGATCGAGGAATGTTGATGCCGAATCGCGAGTGACTTAAGCGGGGCGATAATCCGTCCGGGCAATGCCGCCGCTGGTCCGTGCGACTGCTCCAACTGCATGATTTGCGGTACGACATTCGGCAAGAACGAACAACGGTGGCGAATCTCCAGTTGTTGGAGCGTTTGAACCGCAATTTTCCGGGAAAGATCTTGCGACGTTGGCCATATTCGGACCGGATGCAACAGGTCCGCGAAGCCTTGGTGCTTGGTATTAAGTACGTGCCATGCTTCGAGCGTCATCTCCGCGATTATCCGCACGTCACCGGCGACCAAGGTGTTGCGAATCAAGTCCGCCACGCACAACTTCGAATCGCGTGATTGGCCTGCGCGGAACATGCTGAGCAGGTCCTCGAAGCATAACCAATGCCCGCGTTTTTTGGCTTCTTTAAGAATTGCCAACAAGCGATTCTCCCACTGCCCTACATACATCATGCCGCTGATCAACCGCTGTGGGGATAGCGACCAAAAGTTTCGTTTTCGTTTTTGCTGCATGGTTTGTCGAGCGACATGGCGGTACACCAATTCATGAATCAAAGTTGTTTTGCCGACTCCGGTGGGTCCAAGCAACACGATGCCTTGACGTGTGGGCCGCTGCAGCAAGTTTTCCAGCTCCTCGACCTCGGTTTCCCGAAACACAGCCCGATTCAAATCGTCAGGATACTGATGATCCAAACACCGACCGACGCGAGACAGTTCCGTGGCCCCATCCATGGTTTCGTTCGAAAACAAAGCCATGAGAGTTTTCTCAAGTTCCTGTTCTGAAACCGGGTCATTGCGAACCGAAACGGAGACCGGCGAAACCCAGCTCTCTTGTGCGGCAGCGATCGACTCCGGGTGACTACTGGGGTCGTCCGGGCTCTCTTTTTCCTGTTCCCGAAACCACGCTTGTAGGACCTCGGTCGTCCGTTTTTCGAGTGTTTGCGTTGGAGTCAAGTCGAACCAAAGTTCGCGTAACTTCGGAAACCAAGCAACTTCGCGTTCGAATAACTGGAGTACGATGACCAGAACGGGAACTCGGGCAATTCGCCGCCGCAACTCGATCTCGACCTTCAGCTTCACGCAGCGAAGTTCTGGGTTAGCGGCTAACAACGTCAGTGCATGGTGTGACCAAGACCGGCCCGCCGAATCCAATCGAGCGCGGACCCGCGTCAACAACCTTGTTTTCGCGCGGGATAAGTACTCGTCTTCCGCGACAAGGTCTGGCATAAAGACCGGAGAAAGTCGATGGATAAGGCGCTTCTCGCCAGGTCGTTTGAGCACTTCATTCAAGATCGGAATAGTTAGGTCCACAATTCCACCGTCTGATTGAGGTGACTGAGAAAACTGGTTTCCACGGCTGTCGAAATGGATGTTGCCCAATCAGTGATTTGTGATTGTTTGAACGCGTAGACTTCGTCGACTAACGTGCCGTCATCAAAATGGTACCGACGTCGGATTGGATACGTATCAAACTCGGGCAGCGTTTCGATTCCACGAGGAACTTGGTGTTCAATCAACCGTGCCGCGGAAGTTTCTACCAAGACGTTTTCGTGCTTCTTGGACCGAAACCGATGGACCCCGCGTTCGGGTCCGAAGTAATACCAAGCTTTGGCCCCACGCAACGAGACGGCGCAGCCCAAGCCGGTGGTCGCCAAGTTTTCGAAGACGTCGTTTAGGTCGTGACGACGGAATACATCTACATTGGGACCGCTCATTTCGTTATCGTCGGTTCGACCAGGCGCTAATCGCATCACAGCATCTCGCGGATCGTTCGAAATCTTGTGGAGGGAATACCAAATTGCGTCCAGTCCGAGATGTTGGGCCAATCGAGCGTAAGCCGTCGCCAGCGTTCGCATCGCTGCCCGACTGCGACTAAACAAGAGGAGGTGAACTTTATCGACGGCTTTGTGTTCGGTCAGGAACAATTGAAAAACTTGTTGGTTAATCGCTTCGGCGAAGTTTTGGGTTTGCTCCTCAAGCATTTCCTGATCGAGCGTGATTCGATCGTAATACTGCAGCAGAACGGTTTGCTCGTATTGGCAGACTTCATGCATCAATTTGTCGATTTGACTTAGAACGTGATCCAATTCCTGGGCTCGTCGTTCGAATTCGAATCGTCGGGCATCCGCAACTTGGCGGCGACGAACCGAAGCTGACTCCTGACCAACCATGGAGTCACGTGGCAACTTCTGTTCTTTTTTTCGAATTTTGTCCAGTTCCGCGAGTTGTTCTTTCACGCGGAAGTTCTCATTGCGGAGTCGTACGACTATCGGAGCGATCGCCAACGATTGGCTGCGGCGTCGTTGGGCGGCCAAAAGTTGGAGTCGCAGATCTTGGGCGACCACTTCCAAACCAATCGAGGAGAGATGTTTGCCCTGTTTCGCTACTTGAATGTGGAGACCGGAATGATGGCCATCGATCTGAACTTGCACGGGAACGGAAAACGGGAATTCGTTTAGCCTCTTGGACAGCGGGCGAATCAGCTGCTTGAGAATCACACGCTTGAGAGGGCGGGCTCCGTAGCGCGGGTCATGGCCCGCGTGGGCCAAGAATTCAAGGACACCTGGCTTGATGCTCCATGACACGGGTCGGTCGACCAAGCCGGGTCGTCGGCGGACCAGTTCCAATTCTTTGGCGGCTATCTGTTTGATCGAAGACAACTCCAAAGGTGCAAATGGTACGATGCGATCCAAGCGATTGACAAATTCTGGGCGGAAGAATTGTTGGATCTTTTGCAGAAAATGTTCGCGCCAAGAAACGTTACCGTGAGTTGATTGAAAACCGAGGCTTGACGCTCGGTAACTTTCGACACCAAGATTGGACGTGAGAATGACAATCGTATTCGTAAAGTCAGCCGTCTGCCCACGTCCGTCCGTAAGTCGCCCTTCCCCTAAGACTTGTAACAAGAGATCAAAAACTCCAGGGTCGGCTTTTTCAATTTCGTCCAAGAGCAACACCGAAAAGGGATTCTCACGGACCTTGTTTGTTAAGACGCCATTACCGGACCCCGTTGCGCCGATCAAGCGAGCGACCGCAAGCGGCTGTTGATATTCGCTCATGTCGATACGGACCAGTCGTTTGGGATCGCCGAAGATGAACTCCGCCATCGCTTTGGCCATCTCGGTCTTGCCGACTCCGGTCGGACCGATGAACAAGAAGGAGCCGATGGGACGTCCGGGCCGATTGAGATTGGTTTTAATGGCGGCAACTGCATCGACCATTAACTCGATTGGTTCGGGTTGGCCAATCAACCGTGCGGAAAACCACGACTGGGTCGCAGCAATGTCCAAAGGCAGTCGTGTACTTAACAGAAACTCGGGCAGACCGGATTGGCGCGAGAACGAACGGATCACGGATTCGGAATCGATCAAATCCGTTGCCACGGAGGGATTGTCGATGAGGTTCTTGAGAAACGTAATTGATTTGCCGGGCGCTGGTGAGTATTTGGCGAAGCGGCGATGTAGCTGCTCGGTCATCGCCACCGCGTCCTTGGAGACGCGCGTCGTTGGACGGTAGTTTGCTGCGACCTGGGCGAGGACGGATACACAGGCGTCAGATTCGGGTGAGGTTACTTCAATTCGCGTAAAGACGTCCAAGGCGCGGGGGATTTGTTTTTCGGCGATCGCGACTTGGTCTGGCGTGCATTCGGCGACGGCCAATAGCTTGCCCTGGCCAATGAGTGGCAAAAGGAAATCGGCGATGCCCGTGGTCGAACTGCCGCCTCGACCGACTTCGATCAACTCGATCAAATTGCCGACGTGCAGGACGGATTTTTTCTTGGCCAATTCGTCCACCAGTGCTTGGCAGCGTTCCTGCCATTGACCAAATCCAGACATTCCAGCGATCAAATTCGAGCCGTCTGTTCGCCAAAATTCAAAACCCTCCATTTGTCGAGTGCCGGCCGTGCGAACAAGTTCTTCAAAAGCCGCTGTTTTACCGACGCCGGAGGGGCCAATCAGCAGTACGCTGGCCGGTTGTCGATTTCCCAGCAATTCTGCCAGTTGTTGGACCTTGTCGTCGAGTAAGTAGGCAGCGGAATTTTTGTTGACCTTGACTCGTTTGGCGACCTTGGCAAGTGTCGCGTCGTCGGCGTTGACGGTTGCCTTCTGCTCGTGTCTTTGCCGTGGCGTCGGGATTTTGAGGGTTAGCGGCTCCGAGAAAAACTCGAGTCCCGAGGTGTGAGAGAACTGGAAGAGTTGTGCCAATCGTTTGGTGGCCTGACTTCTGGCCAAGACCGCCTGGACTTCACGTTGAATGGCCTCTGGCAAATCGCTTTCTTTGTCGGCGATTGCCAAAACGTGGAATGTAGGTGCATAAGCTACCCAGCGTTCTTTTTTCGGTTGCTCCGAATCGCGTTGTTCAACTCGGCGATTCGCTGGAATCGACGAAATTGGCCAGGTTAAGCTGGCGATCGGCATACGGAATTCCGACGTCCACTCTGTATAGATTGTGGCGGGCGCGGGTATGGAAACGTGGGTTTCGCGGACTTGTAGGTCGGTCGGAAAGGCGCGAAGCAATATCGATTGCGGTTCGATTTTTTGAAGCTGCGACTCCCAATAATCGCGAATTTGCTGACGATCGGCCATCCTATTGCCAATCCGAAGTACCTCCGGTAGCCCCAAGACGGCCAACAGTTCACGATTCTGGCCCCATTTTTGACTAAGCACAACGAATGGCAAACGGATTTCAGCCAATCTAGAACTCCCGGATTTGGGCCGTTTTTCGGATGGATTTCGAACCTAGAGTCGCGCTACGAGCCGCTGGCTCGCGCGATTTATTGTAACCATCCACGCAACGACCTGCCCGAGGGGATGGGGCAACGCTGTGAAGCATTTTGACAGGCGACAACAGGCCCGAATGGGCCGAAACAACCCTAGCCGGTGTGCGCGAGCCACCGGTTCGAAGGGGCTCTCATTCAGAAAAGGCCTGAAAGGCCGACACAACGAAACAAGCTACGCCGATCAAAATGCTTCACAGCGTTGGGGATGGCGGGCGGGGATCGGAGGTTGGTGGATTGAGCGGAAGCCGGGACAACGGCGTTCGCAAAGCCGGGTTAACTTGAAGGAATTGGGCCAAAGTCTGCAACATAGCGTCAGATCCAGCTGGGCTGACTTATCGCTGACGGGCTCGGGCAAAACGACCGTTACAAAAAAAAACGTTAGAAAGCTTGGAGAAAACTGGTGTTCGAATTACAATCGACCGTGAAGTCGAGCTTGGCACGAGCTGATTTTGTCGGGGTATTGGTGTGGAATCTAGTCGTTTTGCTGGTTGGCCAAGCTGGTGGCTAAGGCTGAGTTTCTAAAGGAATTGTAGATCATGAGTACTCCGTTTGTTCGCCCAGGTGATGCCAAGTTATTGATTGGGTCGGAAGTTTTGGCCACAAGTTTGTTCTCTTTTGATGATGGCGGGTTACCGATCACTCGCTATCGATTCCGAGATTTAAGTGGCGTGTTGGGTGGAGCGTTTGTGGTCAATGGTAATCAAGTGCTGAATGGCGATTGGTTCGAGGTGACCGCGGCTGAAATCAATCAGGTCTTTTTTCGCGCGGCGTTGGGTCGGTTCACGGAAACCATTCAAGTACAAATTCAAACCGGTTTGAATTGGAGCAATGTTGCCAACATCGGTGTTTATTCTGGTACGGCGAACAACACTGCACCTACATTGACCGCCCAAAAGGGAATTGTCGTCGAGAATGAACGCTTGAACGTGTTCAATTTGTTGACTTACTTTGACGCTGACAATGACCCGGTGGCCCGATATCGGATTATTGATAATCGAACCGGCACGACCGGCGGCGGCTTCTTTACCTTAAACGGAGTCGCTCAGACACAAAATCAATGGTTCGAGTTTACTTCGCGGGACTTGATTCAGTACGTTGGAGCTCCTGGTCAGTATGAGGAGGGTTTCCGAGTCCGCGCTTATGACGGTGTGCATTGGACCGATCCCGTGAATAGTTCCATTTTTACACGGCGGAATGCCAATCGACCATTTGTCGCATTGGCGGATAAGATTGTCCGAGCCAGTGATATGACGCCGATTCGGGATCTGTTTGTTGCCGGCGATGAAGATGGAAACACCCTCAAGACGTATTCATTCCGCGACACCCACGATCAGGGCGGGCATCTGCTGTTTCAAGGACAAGTCGTCGCGGCGAAGACATGGTTGACCGTGACCGAGGCTCAGCTTGATCAACTGTACTTTGTTGGTGCGAGCACCGCTTGGTCGGAAAACTTGTTTGTTCAGGTGAATGACGGTAAGTGGAATAGTAACCTTGCGACGATCAATATTCGAACCATTGTGCCTCCGGTTCTGAACACGGGATTTGCCGTCGTTGAGGAACTGCGAAACATCTCAATTTCACCATTGGTTACGCGAATTGACAACGGTTTGCCGATTACAAGCTATCGGATTATTCACCAACCAGCGTCGGGTTCGACCGCCGAGGTTCGTTTGGGAAATCAGTTGCTCCAGTCCAACGTGGAATACACGATCACGCCGACGCAGTTGACTTCGTTGCGGTATCGTGGTGGAGTATGGGACCGACCGTCCCAAGATTATGTTTTGATCCAAGCCGACAACGGTACGTTCGCAAGTGAATGGAAACGGGTGGATTTAAGGACGATGCCCGAGCACATTGGCGGGCTGACCTTTAATGGTGGAACCCCGAACGCTTTGAGTTGGAAACAATTCATTGCCGGTGAACCGTTGCAGTTGACCTTTAGTTTCTTCAACCTGTACGAAGCCGGATACGAAGGGCCAGAAGTCTCGGTCGATAACTTTGTCGCGTTTAACACGTCTCAGCGTCAAGCGGTTCGTTCGATCTTGGCGGAATTGAGCACATACATTGATGTCGAGTTTATCGAAGTTGCCGCCAGCAGCACCTCCCCGTACGGTAACTTTGGCGGCGAGTTACGGTTTGGGAATTGGTTCAATCCCGATACCGACGTGGTGTATGTAACCAATCTCCCGGCAGATCCTGCGGCAGAACCGTTAGGTGGCGATGTTTGGCTCAATCTCGCGTACCATGGCAACAACTGGAACCAAGGCAGTTCGGGTTATGCGACCTTGATTAGCCATATTGGTCAAGCCATGGGCATCAAATATCGAGGCCAAGGGCCGGCGCTAACGCCGGGCAATATTGCCAATCCTTGGTACAGTTCGATGGCTGGGGTCCCGTTTGGTGATGGTCGAACTTACACTCGGGATTACGGCTTCTTGGACGTGTTTGCACTCCAAACATTGTACGGCCAGAATCGGCCGTTTAACGCAGGTGACACGGTCTATCGCTTCACTGGCAGTCTAGGCCTTGCTCCTTACATGGACACGATTTGGGATACCGGTGGAATCAATACACTGGACTTTACGGCAAGTAACAATCGCCAAATTGTTGATTTGCGACAAGGCGGACACTCGCATGTCGTCCAGCCGGGTAGCCCTCCGGACGCGCTTGCGGGCGTTGCGTCAGGTTCGGACACGTACACGATTTCTTACGGAACCCAGATGCACCATGTCATGACCGGAAACGGAAACGACACGATTATGGGTAATGAATTGGCGAACACCGTAACTGCCAATGGCGGCAATGACACACTTCGCGGCATGGGTGGCAACGATATTCTGCGAGCGGGGGCTGGTGACGACAATTACATGTGGGCGCTGGCGGATGGTCATGATCGCATAGAAGAACTGGCTGGTGGCGGTCGGGATCGCTTGGTCATTGAGACGCGGCACACTGGAATCGCTGATTTTACCGAAGATTTGCGATTTACACGAATTGGCGCGATGGACCTACGAATCGAATTCATGCCTGGGGGTGGCGATCCGATTGGTTCCGTGACGATCCAAACCCAACAAGGTTTGTCGCGCGTCGAATCGTTGGTGTTGCAAGGTTTGATCGGCGGTGACTTGACTGTGGATATCACCACCTTCATGGCCGAGCTGCCAACGCAACGAACGGCACTGAGTTTGACGGATCAATCAAGTGTGTTGGGACGTTTGGTGGCCCCAATCGTTTAAGCAACGGCTAATTTCGGCAGTAAATGAATAGTTGATGAAGCGAGCGGCTCGGCGATTCGGGCGGCTCGCTTTTTTGTTAGACTGGGTTGTCGAATCGATGGGGGTTAGGTGCAAAAGCTAGGGAGTTGCGGATGTGGCGATGGATCATGCTGGTTGGGTTGTTCATTTGCCTTGCCGGACCGGTTTGCGGTTGGGCGCAAGATGACGTTGCGGTCACGAAGATTGCGTTTGGATCTTGCGCCAATCAAAACAGACCGTGCCCAATCTGGGAAGTGATCGCAGACTACCAACCTCAAGTCACAGTCCTCTTGGGTGACAATGTCTACGCCGACAGTGTCGGTGGTCGCTCCGAACCAGCGACACCGGAGCGAATTGCGGAAGCGTATCGGGCGTTGTTGTCGGTGCCAGGGTTTGCGAGATTGAAAGAATCGACCCAATTGATGGCCACTTGGGATGACCACGACTACGGCAACAACGATGTTGGTCGCGAGTGGATTCATAAAGACGCCTCGGCCCAGCGGCTGCACGATTTTCTCGGTACACCGGCTGATTCTCATCGGCGACTGCAAAAAGGCGTTTATCACGCTCACGTATTTGGTCCACCCGGCCGTCGCGTTCAAGTGATTGTGCTCGATACACGGTATTTTCGTAGTTCGCTGCCACAGGCAGCCGAACCTTTGCCGGGCTGGCGGTCTCGACCTTATGTCAAACAAACTGGCTCAGACGCCGAAATGTTGGGTGCCGAACAATGGGGATGGTTGGAGGAGCAATTGCGTGAACCGGCTGAGCTTCGAATCTTGGGCAGCAGTATTCAGGTTCTGAGCGACGAGCATCCGTTTGAAATGTGGGGCAACTTCCCTGACGAGCGGCAGCGATTGTTTGATCTCATTCGAAAGTGCGAGGCCAGCGGAGTCGTTATTTTGAGCGGTGATCGACATTTGGGGGAGATTTCCTACGACATGGAGGCCGTTGGATATCCTCTGTTTGATGTCACGGCTAGTGGCTTGAATCAAGGACACCAAGGCTGGCGGCCGCCCGAGCCCAACTCAAAGCGGTACGCTGCGATGCCGTTTGGCAATCATTTCGGTACGATCGAGATCGATTGGCAAGCGCCCAGTCCGCTGGTCTCGCTGCAACTCCGCAAGGAAGATGGGCGGGTTAGCGTTGAAGCGCAAGTTTCCTTGAATGGGCTGGTGGCAGAACCTGCTCCCCTGCCGGTACCCGTTGGAGTTTTGGGCAGCAAGGAGGTCTTGGATAGGAATGTGGGCGACGAGGTTTCGGTTCAGTTTTACGTTCGTGGTGGGCGTGATTTGACGCGGCCAAAGCGGGTTCTTTTGAATTCGGACCGCAGTATCGAGAGCCAGCGAAACTTGACCGTGGTCCTGCAAGAATCCGCATTTTCTGGTGAACGAAACGAGGCGAATTTGCAGACGTTTTTGCACAAAACAATTCGAGCGACCGGGAAAGTAACCTTGTACAATGGTCGAAAGCAGGTCGAGGTACTTCGGCCGGAGGGTATTGAGGTGATTACCCATTAATGGCTTTGCTGAATCACTAGTCGTCTACAGACAGGTTGTTTGTGCCTCAAGAACCCTCTGAGAATCCTCTCCATGAGCCCGAAATCGACGAAAATGAGGACGTTCGGCGGCCAATGACATGGTTGAGTGACGGATTGGCGATTTCGCAGAGAATCATGGTTGTTGCGATGTCCTTGGGCTTGCCGGTCTTGATTGGGGCTTGGTTCGACTTTGGCTGGCGGATTGTGGGGAATTTCCCAGTTGGCATGTTGGCAGGTTTCTTTTTTGGTATGCTGGCGGCTGGATGGCAACTGTGGCGATTGACCGAGTGGTTATCTGCGAGAAATTCGGCGCAGCGTGACGCCAAGGCAAAGGGCCGAACTCGTTGAACTCGAGGTGCATATCCGTATCCCACGAGGTTCGGGAAGATGAATGAGTGGCATGATTGGAATTGATTCTGGTAATGATTCGGATTCTGGTCTGGTCGCAGTGCATCAGAGCGAATCGGATCGGATCAAAAGCAGTATGTCTGATCCGGGAATTTGCAAGACAATCGGCAGCTGGCACGGATTGCTGATTGTCATGTTGATCCAATTTGCAGTGGCTGTCCCGGTTTTTGCGGTGGCCTACTTTTTGGGTGGAACACATCTCCAGCAAGCAGGTTTGGCAGCGGGAGTGATTTGGCCATTGGTGGTTGTGAGTTATTTGCCGCTGTTGCGTTGGTCGACTTCGGATTCGGTGATTGTTCCCATGTATTTGGCGATCATGGTTCGGATGTTTGGGACACTCGCAATCGTTTTGGCTGTGCGACAAATCGCCGCTCCCCTGGCTCCGAACACTTGGTTTGCCTACATTTCGGCCTTCTATCTGGCTGGTTTGGCGGCCGAAACGTCGGTAGCGGTCTGGCACTTGCAGGCGATGCCCGGTAGTTTCAAGTCCGCTGGGTATCCGGGGCAGTGACGGGCCGTGTAGGTGTAGCGATTCGGCAAGATGGTTGAGTTTTGTTTGTCGAGTTGGTGCACCAACTGTTTGGTGCTTGGCGTTTTTGGTGCTTGGCGTTTACATGGTGGTTGGCTAAGAATTAACTTATGACTTATCACAGGCATGGGAACTCGATGGGTGTGAATTTGCTATTGGATGCAGAAGCTCACGATGAAGTGCCTGTCGGTGGGGAGACTGACGGAAAGGCTACGGCTGTAGGGGCGCAAGGTGCGGCTCAATCCAAGAGTGATGGGCACGTTGCCGATGGGCACGTTGCCGATGGGCATGCTGCCGATGGGCATGCTGCCGATGGGCAGGCTGAGGAGCATGAGTCCCATAGCCCGCTAAGTCCTGGGCATTTGTTTTCGCATGTGCGGGATTCGTACGATTTTCACTTTTCGCCGACGGTGGCACGTTGGTTGACTGGTGATGTAAAGCATAATGGTCATATCCAATTGCCCGAGACGGGGATTGTCGGTTATCAGATTCCTGGAACGGAAAAGTATCTGAAGCCGTTGGATTTCAAGTTGACTCGATTTATGGTCGTCGAGTTGTTGGCGGCTTGTTTGATTTTTGTTGTGTTTACTGCTGTCGCGCGGGGTTTGAAGTCCAGTTCGGCTCCGCGGGGGCGGTTGTTGAATATGCTGGAAGCGATGATCCAGTTTATTCGTGTTGATATTGCAAAATCGGTGATTGGGAAGAAGGATGGGGCGAAGTTTGCTCCATTTTTGTTGACGATTTTCTTCTTTGTGTTGACTTGCAATTTGTTGGGGATGATTCCTGTGATGGGGACCCCGACCGGCGACTTTGCGGTCACAGCGACGTTGGCTGGGATTGTGTTCTTTGTCGTCGTGAAGGCTGGCGTTGAGAAGTTTGGTGCAGGCGGGTTTATGCTGAATTTGGTCCCGTCGATGGACTTGCCCCCACTGATGAAAGTTGCTTTGCTGCCTTTGATTTTTGTGATCGAGGTGGTTGGTTTCTTGATCAAGCATTTTGTGTTGGCGGTTCGTTTGTTTGCCAATATGATGGCTGGGCACTTGGTGTTGGCAGTAATTGTCGCCTTTATTGGGGCGACCTACGGATCTTGGGCTCACTATTTGGTTGTTCCTGCTAGTGTGTTGGGGGCGACGTCGATTAGTGTGTTGGAGCTGTTCGTAGCGTTTTTGCAGGCGTACATTTTTACGTTTTTGGCGGCCTTGTTTATCAGTTCGGCGACTCATCATCATTGATCATTTGGGGATCTAGAAGTTCCTTTGTGTGGTCTGGTCGGTGGTGTTGTCGTTGAGGTGGGTTGTCGAGAGTTTACTTTCCAGGAGTAGGTTGATGTTTCGGTTTGCTGGTGCATTTTTGGTGTTGTCGGGTCTGTTGTTGTCTGCCGTTCCAGCCCTGGCGGCGACGGTTGGCAGTGGTGCATTGTTGGCTCAAGAGGACGTTGTGTCCTTGGTCAGCATTGCAGCGATTGGTGCTGGCTTGGCAGTGATTGGTGTTGGGATGGGAATTGGCCGAATCGGTGGTAGTGCCGTTGAAGGCATGGCTCGTCAACCGGAAGTTGCCAGCCAGATTCAGACGGCCATGATCATTGCAGCAGCTCTGATTGAAGGTGCCGGCTTCTTTGGACTGATCGTTTGTTTGCTAGTGCTGTTCTTCTAATTCCCTGGGTTGGATTCCAAGGATATTAGGTTAGATGGCGCTGGGGAAGGTTTTTGGTGGTTTCGTTTTTGGGAGCGGATCTGCCATTGGCCTGGAGCGGTCGTTCAGGAGTTTTTGCTCTTTGCGGAGTTGGACTCGTCTGGGTTGTGTTGGCGTGGCGTGCAGTTGTTACCCGTAGAAGTGGCGTGAGCGCGAATGTTTGGTCAACTGAACAGTTTGTTGGATTCGGTTTCGCTTCCGATCTCGAGTGGGCTATTGGCCGCTGCCGAGTCGGATCAAGGTTTTGCAGATCCCGATCTGGTGTTGTGGAGTTTGTTCATCTTTGTTTTGCTGTTGGCACTCCTGCGCAGGTTCGCTTGGGGCCCAATATGTGAGGCGTTGGATAAGCGTGAAGCGACCATCAAGAGTGATCTGGAACAAGCGAAGCTGAGTGCCGAGAAGGCGAAAGAAACACAAGCTGCTTATGAAGCCAAGTTAGCGATGGCGGCTCAAGAGGCCAATCAGATTGTTGCGGCTGCACGCGAAGAAGCTGAAAACACCAAGGCGAAGATTTTGGCTGGTGCGCATCAAGATGCGGATAGCGTTCGTCAAAGAGGGCTTGCTGATGTGGAAGCTGCTCGTCGCGCGGTTGTAAATGATTTGGCCCAAGCGAGTGTCGATCAAGCGGTCGGGTTAGCGGGGAAGCTGATTCACCGCACGCTGGACAAGAGTGCTCACGCGGATTTGATTTCCGAATCAGTGAACACGTTTACTCAAGCTCGTTCCTAGTAAGGGCTCGTTCCTAGTAAGGTTTGGCTCATGTCTGCAGCTTCGTTTGATCCGCAGGTCCAGCAGATCGCAACCGTCTACGCGCGAGGTTTTTTGCAAGCCGTGGCTAAGGAGTTGCCGGATCCCGTAGCGATCGAAGCTGCCGTCGAAGAACTAGAGGCCCTGGCGGAGACGGTTTTTGCTAACCAGCCCCAGTTGGTCGGACGGCTCGGTGGTACTCGGATTTCGCTGGTGGAAAAAGTAGGACTGTTGCAAAGGGTGCTCGGTGGGCGGGTGTCCGGCGTAGTTTTACGTTTCCTGGGAGTATTGTGCCAACACGGTCGCTTTTCGTTGATCGAGTCGATCGCGGAACGAACCCGGGTGCTATTCAATCAAAGTTCGGGTGTTGTTCCGGTGACGATTATTTCGGCTGTCGAATTGCCGCCAGATGTCGAGTTGCGGGTAACGGAAAACTTGGTTCGGGCATTGGGTACCAAGATTGAGTTGACGAAGTCGGTCCAGCCAGATTTGTTGGGTGGGCTGCAGGTCCGTGTTGGTGACACGGTATTTGATGGCAGTGTGCAGGGGCGATTGGAGCGAGTTCGGCGGACGGCCTTCGAACGAGCAGCGGAAAGAATTCGGGCTGAGTTTGATCGATTTGTTTCGGTCCAATAGGTTCGAGCCAATAAAACATTAAAGTTTGCAGGATTGCTGGGAGTATTTTTTCATGGCTGTGAAGTTCAACGCGGACGAGATTGCCTCCGTCATTCAGCAAGAAATTCAGCAGTTTGACGACAAGATCGATGTGCGTGAAGTCGGAACGGTGTTGGAAGTCGGTGACGGTATCGCCCGAGTTCACGGTTTGCGTGGCGTCGCAGCGGGTGAAATGGTCGAGTTTCCCGGTGGAGTCCAGGGGCTGGCCTTCAACTTGGAAGAGAACAGCGTTGGTGTGATTATCTTGGGCGACTACCTGAAGATTCAGGAAGGCGATCAAGTGAAGGCCATGGGCCAACTGTTGAGTGTGCCTGTGGGCGAAGCAGTCGTTGGTCGCGTCATCGATCCGTTGGGCAATCCTTTGGATGGGAAGGGACCCGTAAGTTCTTCCGAGCGATTTCCGGTCGAACGAATTGCGGCTGGTGTGGCGGAACGTCATCCGGTTCACGAACCGATGCAGACGGGGTTGAAGGCCGTCGACGCGATGACACCAATTGGTCGTGGCCAGCGAGAATTGATCATTGGTGACCGCAAAACCGGGAAGACGGCGGTCGCCATTGATGCGATCATCAACCAACGCGGCAAGAACGTCAAATGCTTCTATGTTGCCGTTGGTCAAAAGGATAGTTCGGTCGCAGGCGTGGTCTCCAAGCTGCAAGAAATGGGCGCGATGGAGTACACGACGGTGATCGTGTCCGGTGCCAGTTCCCCGGCTCCGCTGCAGTACGTTGCCCCCTACGCTGGAACGGCCATGGCCGAGTACTTCGCGTTCAAGGGTGGTCACTGTTTGGTCGTTTATGACGATTTATCGAAGCAAGCTGCCGCTTACCGGGAATTGTCGTTGCTGATGCGTCGCCCTCCGGGTCGCGAAGCGTTCCCCGGCGACGTGTTTTATTGCCATAGCCGATTGTTGGAACGCAGTGTGAAGTTGAGTAAAGAACTGGGTAGTGGTTCGATCACTTCGCTCCCGATCATCGAGACCTTGGAAGGTGAGGTTTCTGCTTACATTCCGACCAACGTGATTTCGATTACGGACGGACAGATCTACCTTCAGCCAGACTTGTTCTTTGCCGGCGTACGACCTGCAATGAATGCCGGTATCTCGGTTTCGCGTGTGGGTGGTGCGGCCCAAGTGAAGGCGATGAAAAACGTCTCGGGCTCGTTGCGATTGGACTTGGCTTCGTTCCGTGAATTAGAGGCCTTCGCACAATTGGGTACGGACCTTGATCCGGCGACCCAACAACGATTGGATCGCGGTTACCGCATGGTCGAGTTGTTGAAGCAGAACCAATATGTGCCCCTGGAAGTTGCCGACCAGATCATGGTGATCTATGCCGGTACCAAAGGGTTCTTGGACAAGATTCCGACTACCGACGTTCGTCGTTGGGAAAGTGAGTTTTTGGCATTCGTCCACAACAGTAAAGCGGACGTGTACCAGTTACTCGAAGCGAATTTGAACAACGGCGCGGCCATGAAAGACGAGGCAAACGAAGTCACCAAGGCGGTGCGTGGCGCCATCGAAGAGTTTGCCCGCCGGTTCCAAAAGAGTGCCACTTAATTTCAGGATCGAGACGACAAAATGGCAAATGCTCGAGCGCTGGACAAGCGTCGTAAATCGATCAAGAACATCAAGAAGATCACTCGCACGATGGAGTTGATCGCGACGGCTCGTTTCAAGAAAGCCATGGAACGAGCAATGGCGGCAACGGACTACACCCAGCGTATGGCGAAAGTCGTCTCCGACTTGTCGAAGGCTGGCTTGGATGTAAGTCACCCGTTGCTTGAGCCTCGCGAGACAACGTCCAAGTCGGTGATGTTGGTGTTGTCCAGCAATCGCGGACTTTGCGGTGGCTACAACGGCAACGTATTGCGATTGGCGACGCAACGTTATCGCGAACTGTCCCAGACGTGTCCGGTGACGGTTGATGCCGCGGGGAAACGTGCGATTTCGGGGTTCAAGTTTCGAGATATCCCTGTAAACAATGGGTATCTGAACTTCGACGATCAACCGAAATTCATGGAGGTTGATCCGATTGCCCAGCAGTTTCTGGATCAGTTTTTGACTGGCGAGATCGATCGTTTGGACGTGGTTTATACCCGGTTCGTTTCGATTTCTCGGCAAGTCGCGGTGGTCGAAACGTTGTTGCCTTTGGGAAATCTGGCAGTGGCTGAACCAAAGCCGGCAACGGATGAGGCAAGTTCGAAAGATGGGACTCAGTCGATTTACGAATTTGTGCCATCGGCTGAATCGATCCTAGAAGAGGTAGTTCCAACCAGCTTCAAGATCAAGTTGTTCAAGTGTTTTTTGGACGCAGCCGTTAGCGAGCAGATCGCTCGAATGGTGGCCATGAAGGGCGCGACCGAAAATGCGTCCGACATGATCAAGATGCTAAGCCGCACTTACAATCGCGCCCGACAATCTCAGATTACGGGTGAGATCATGGAAGTGATCGGCGGTGTCGAAGCGTTGAGTTCATAGGGGCAGAACGGGCGTTGCCCGGTGTTTGTTGGGCAAGATCATTGATTATTGACGAAGGAACTCGATGGCGGGTTACTTCTAATTGATAACTAGAGTTTTCGCAGTTAGCAGAGAGACAGAATTCGCATGACGACGGCAAGTGCAAAACAAGTGGGTCGCGTTACCCAAGTGATTGGTTCGACGTTCGACGCCGAATTTTCGGATGACTCGATGCCGGCGATCTACAACGCCGTCGAATTGACCTTGACCAGTGCCACGGGGACAAAGACTCGGTTGGTGGGTGAAGTGTCCAAGCATTTGGGTGGTGGTCGAGTTCGCTGTGTGGCTTTGGGTAGCACAGACGGTATGATTCGCGGGCAGGAATGCGTTGATACGGGCGGTCCCGTCACGGTTCCGGTTGGCGAAGTGACCTTGGGTCGAGTGTTCAACGTTTTGGGCGAACCGATCGACAAACGAGGTCCGGTCGAAGCGAAAGATTACCGACCGATTCACCGCCCAGCTCCCAAGTTGGAAGACTTGTCGACGAGCACCGAAATTTTCGAAACGGGCATCAAAGTCGTCGACTTGCTGACGCCGTTTGTTCGTGGTGGTAAAGCCGGGTTGTTCGGTGGTGCTGGCTTGGGCAAAACCGTTATTTTGACCGAGTTGATTGCTCGTATTGCCAAAGAGCACGGTGGTTATTCGGTGTTTGCGGGCGTCGGCGAACGGACTCGCGAAGGTACCGACCTGTGGTTGGAAATGCAGGAAACCAAGATCGGTGATACGGGCCGCAGTGTTATTGAGCAAACGTGTATGGTGTTTGGCCAGATGAACGAACCACCGGGCGCTCGTTTGCGCGTCGCTTTGACGGGTCTGACCATGGCCGAATATTTCCGAGACCAAACCGGTGCAGACACGCTGTTGTTTGTGGACAATATCTTCCGATTCAGTCAGGCAGGTTCCGAAGTGTCGGCGCTGTTGGGTCGTATGCCGTCGGCCGTGGGATATCAGCCAACTTTGGCCACGGAAATGGGGCAATTGCAAGAGCGCATTACCTCGACCAAGAGCGGTGCGATCACATCGGTACAAGCGGTTTACGTTCCGGCAGATGATCCGACCGATCCGGCTCCAGCAACGGCGTTCGGCCAGCTGGACGCGTTCATTTACTTGGAACGTTCGATTTCGGAGAAGGGCATTTATCCTGCGGTCGATCCATTGGCTTCGTCTAGCCGGATTTTGGATCCCCAGTATGTGGGCGAAAATCACTATCGCGTCGCGAGACGGGTTCAACGTACTTTGCAACGTTACCGTGAACTGCAAGACATTATCGCGATTTTGGGTGTTGATGAATTAAGCGAAGACGACAAGCTGATCGTGCATCGCGCTCGCCGTATCGAACGCTTCTTGTCCCAACCATTCTTTGTCGCAGAAGTGTTCACGGGCAAAAAGGGTGAATTCACGAAGTTGGCCGATACAATTCGCAGCTTTGACGAAATCTGTGATGGCAAATGGGATCACTTGCCGGAAAGTGCATTCATGTACGTCGGCAGTGTTGAGCAAGCTGAAGAGCAAGCAAAGCGAATGGCCAAGGGAGATTAGTTTATGGCTGAGTTGAAACTGATGGTCGTAACGCCCGAGCAAACGTTGCTGGATTGCCAGTCGGATTCCGTAGTCGTTCCATTGATGGATGGGTTGATGGGATTCTTGCCCGGTCATGCTCCGATGATTGGACGTTTGGGACCCGGTGTAATGAAAGTGCAGCAAGGCGGCACGACCAAACGATATTTTCTCGAAGGTGGCTTTGTGCAAATGGACCGCAATATTCTTAGCGTGCTGACAAACATTGCGATTCCCGTGGAGCAACTCAAGGTTGCCGACCTTCAGGCTCGTTTGAAAAACTTGGACCGCGAGACGCCCGCGACGCCAGCAGAAAAACTGGCTCATCAACGACAGGTGACACAAACCAAAGCAATGCTTCGGGCAGCAGATTCCTCCAACGCAGCTT
The DNA here is from genome assembly GCA_041741535.1 of Pirellulaceae bacterium. Lineage (GTDB taxonomy): Bacteria > Planctomycetota > Planctomycetia > Pirellulales > Pirellulaceae > M30B19. The sequence goes on along the minus strand of JBGSJV010000126.1, from coordinate 5,711 downwards.
AGTTAGGCAGCGGTACCAAGTGCAGGGTGAGTTGACTTGATCCAAGCACTTGTTGCGTTATAGACTTCGCCGGACGTGAATCCAGCGCTCGACCGATGGTAATCTTCCGACTTGACGTTGATTCGTTACTTGAACATGTCGCGAATTGTCGGTGCGTCCAAACGGTCCACCACCAAGTTGACGTGTGAATAGTCCAGGCTAGCGCCGTGTTTGCCAGGTACGGCCACCGTGAAGGCCCCAGCAGCCGCGGCTGCGGTTGAACCGACGACGCTGTCTTCGAAAACCATCATTTCCGTTGGCTCGACACCCAGTCGCTTCGCCACCAGGAAATAAATTTCTGGATCAGGCTTGCCGTGGCGGACCTCATCGCCCGTAACAATCGCGCGAAAGTTCGAGGTCAATTGATATCGTTCCAATTTGTATTCGGCCAAGAATCGTCGTGAACTTGTCGCCAGCCCCAGTGGTAGAAAACGGCAAGCGATCCATTGCATCAGTTCATCGAGGCCCGGTAACTTTTCCAGTTGCGTTTCCAAGAGCCGCATGAACAATTCGTCGTTTTCACACTTCAATTCAGCGATCGATTCGGACAAGTTGCAGGCCTGACGCATGATTTCGAATGCCGCATTCGCGGTGCGACCCATCATTCGCAGTTTGAGGTCCAGGTCAAATTGATGCCCGCGCCGTTCCAGCATCGCTTGGCCGACAAGATCGTAGAGGTCTTCTGTGTTGAACATCAGGCCATCCATATCGAACACCACGGCTCGAAGCGAGCGACCAGCGACGGCAATAGGTTTTAGAACCGACACACTTTCTCCAATGTTTCAAGCAAGAGTTCGACATCTCGTGCCGTGTTATAGGGTCCCAAGCTACAACGCAAGGTGCCCGATTCGTTGGTCCCTAAAGCCGAATGGATCAACGGCGCACAATGATATCCCGCTCGTGTGACAAGACCAGCCGCCGACTCCAAGGCGATGGCCAAACTCGCTGGATCCCACCCTTCAATCGAGAAATTGACGATCGGCAAACGCGAGTTGGCTTGAACAAATGGATTTATTCCTGGATCGGCGATACGAGTGACTCCGGTAATATTCTCCAAGCCAAGCCATAATTTCGACGCGAGTTTGGCCACGGAATGACGACGGCCTATTCCGATTTGACTAGTTTGCTCGTCCAAAGCCGCCGCTAAGCCAACCAAGCCCGGCACATTGGCGTTTCCCGCTTCCCATTTGATGGGGCCCACCAATTCTGCCGTTGATTTCGCTGTCAGTGAGCCGGTGCCGCCCAATCGCAGTGAGTCGATTCGAACTTGCGCTTCTTGGCGGAGAAACGCAACACCGGTTCCGAGTGGGCCCAACAATCCTTTATGTCCCGAGGCGATCAAAAAGTCACAGCCAAATTTTTGCACATCGATATCCAAGCAACCCAGCGTCTGGGCCGCATCAATCAGCAACATTGTCCCAGCGGTTCGACAGCGTTCACCTAACAAATCCAAGCTTTGGATTGCCCCGGTCACGTTACTGGCGTGACTCACACAAAGCAGAATTGGCTGTTGTCGAAGTAGTGGTTCCAGGTCGTCCCAAATCACGTGGCCCAGGGTATCGCATGGCAGCGTTGCGACTCGGATCCAACCTAGTTGTTCCCAAGCGTGCAGGGGGCGGAGCACCGAATTATGTTCGATTTGGGTCGTTACGACTAATGCGGGTGGTGACGGGTTTCTTGCCTGACAAGTTATTGCGCCAAATTGGTTCAACAACAGACCTTGAATTACTAGATTCAATCCATCCGTCGCGCTATGGGTGAGGATGATCTCATCGGCACTGGCGTTCATCATTACCGCCAGGTTGCGACGAAGGCTCTCGATTTTGCCGCGGACGAATTCTGCTTGACGACCACTCGAACGACCAAATCCAATTCCGCAATGCGTCATGTACTCGTGCATGGCGGCAGCGACTGCCGGAGGCTTGGGCCAAGACGTCGCCGCATTATCGAAGTAAACAAAATTCGAACCTTCGGGGAACATGCAACGGTCCTTAGAACCACCAGCCGCCATTGACGTGTAATGTTTGGCCAGTCATGTAACTGGAAAGGTCCGACGCCAGAAACAAAATCACATCCGAAATCTCGCGAGGTTCGGCAAATCGTCCTAACGGGATCTGTTGCTGCATGACTTTGCGATTCTCTTCTGGAATCGATTGGCCCATTTCCGTATCGACAACGCCTGGAGCAACCGCGTTGACTCGGATGTTCGATTTGGCCAATTCGCGAGCCAAGACTTTGGTCAGGCCTAGAACACCCGACTTGGCGGCAGCGTAGTTGGCTTGTCCAAAAAAACCCATTACCGCGGACAGGGACGCAACGTTGATAATGCGCCCGCCCGGGCTCAACTTCAACGCGGCTTGCTGGCAACTGTAAAAGACGCCAGAGAGATTGGTGTCGATAACCGACGACCATTCCTCCAAGGACATTTTCTTGATCGATCGATCGCGCAGGATTCCGGCGTTGTTGACGACGATATCGAGGCGGGAAAACTTGTCCAGGACCGCCGTATACATTCCTTCGACTTGTTGAGCGTCCCGCACATCTGCCGCGAACACCGCCGAAGATTCCGCACCGTAGAGCTCGGCGATTTCTTGAGCAACGTTGGCTGCCAAGGCCTGATTCTGGCCCGCGCGATCTGGGAAAAAGTTGATCGCGACGCGAGCCCCCGCTGCGGCTAATGTCAACGCAGTTTGTCGACCGATTCCCTGGCCTCCACCGGTAACTATTGCGACTTGCTGACCAAGATCAACTGTACGACTCATCGGACCGACTCCAAAACTACGTCGATAGAAATACTCCTGGCCGGGTCGTCCAGCAGCTGACGACCCGGATTTTGGCCATTTCTGGTGAAACTTCCAGCCCCCGTACGTTCCGTCCACATTTTGGCACGTGTGGCCGTTCCGGATCTGGACGGAATCCGTACTTGGATCGGCAATCTTGACTGAACCGGTGAAAATGGTGATGATTCGGAGAGGGCAAGTCACGGAATTGAATAGAAAAGAGCAACGATGGCGATGGAGCACGATGGCGTGGCAAGCCAAGGATCGAATCAAAGCCCGGTCGGTACCGCCCAAAATGCGGAGAATCTTAGCCGTCCGCCGGTTCCCGAGCACAGCAAAGTCGAACAAATCAAGTGGGAAAGTCGGTTTCTCCGGGGCAATATCGCCAATGAGCTATTGGAACCGACGGATCACTTTTCGGAAGACTCGATGCAGTTGTTGAAACATCACGGGATGTACCAACAGGACGATCGGGACGCGCGTGCTGAGTTGCGGGGCCAAGGCGACAAAAGCAAGGCCTACATGATGATGCTGCGGACTCGTGTGCCCGGCGGCAAGATGACGCCCGAGCAGTTCTTGGGGGAAATGGAGTTAGGAGATTCGCTCGGAAATGGCACCATGCGTTTGACCAGCCGCCAAGCCGTCCAACATCATGGCATTCTGAAAGAGAACCTCAAAACGGTGATGCAACGCATCCACGCACTGCGTTTGTCCACGTTGGGAGCGTGTGGGGACGTGAATCGCAACGTCATGTGCAGTCCGCTGCCAATCAATCGCCCATGTTACCATCAGGTTCAAGCGTTGGCGGACCAATTGTCGGACTATTTCCTGCCGCAATCGAATGCCTATTTCGAGATTTGGCTAAAGGACATGCAGTCGGGTGAACAAGAATGCACCCTCACGATGGAACCCGAACACGAACCCATTTATGGCGCCGTGTATTTGCCAAGAAAGTTCAAGACAGCCATTGCGTTTTCCTTCGAAAATGGAGTTGACGTTTTAACGAATGATTTGGCATTGGTGGCGATCGTCGAAAACGATTCGGTCGTTGGTTACAACGTAATGGTTGGCGGTGGGATGGGGATGACTCCGGCCAAGAAAACCACCTTCGCAGCGATAGCACTACCACTTTGTTATGCGACTCCGGACGAAGTGATCGGGATCAGTCGAGCGGTGATTGAAGTGCAACGCGACTTCGGAAATCGTGAAGACCGCAAACACGCTCGATTGAAGTACTTGATTCGCGATTGGGGGATCGAGAAGTTTCGCGACCACGTGGCCCAATACTGGGGGCGGCCACTCGCTCCAACCCGCGACGTCCCGATCAGTGACGCCCACGATGCCTTGGGTTGGATTGACCAAGAAGATGGCCGTTGGTGTTATGGTCTGAACGTAGAAAACGGGCGGATCGTGGATCGACCTGGACTGCAATTGAAGTCCGCCCTTCGCGAGTTGGTAACTCGATTGAAGCCATCCATTCGTCTGACGGCTCAGCAGAGCGTGATGTTTTGCGATTTGACTCCCGAGCAAAAACCGGTCGTCGAGGAAATTCTCGTTAGGTACGGTATCAAACGCAGCGAAGATTATCTGCCGACGCGGCGTTGGTCGATGGCCTGTGTTGCTTGGCCAACGTGCGGTTTATCGATTACAGAAAGCGAGCGCGCTTTGCCGGGAATCATGGATCAATTTGAGGTTCAACTACAAGATTTGGGCTTGGCGGACCAACCCATTCACGTGCGGATGACTGGTTGTCCGAATGGTTGTGCGCGGCCTTACAACGCAGAGATCGGCTTGGTCGGCAAAGCCAAAGAGAAATACACCGTTTATCTAGGTGGCTCGCATTTAGGCACTCGACTCGCGTTTCTCTACAAAGACATGGTCCCTGCCGACCAGATTGTGCCGGAACTGACATTGGTGTTGCGAATCTATCAACAGCAACGAATTCAAGGCGAGCATTTTGGAGACTTTTGCAATCGCTTAGGATCAGCGGGTTTGCAAGCTGCGTGCGGGGCATGACCTTACGTTTGTTCGCTTCGTGCGCTCCAGGGGTCGAGCCATGGTTAGCCAACGAAATTTGTAGCTTAGTCCCTGAAAAATTCGGGGCCACGGCGCCCACGAACATGGAGACGGTTCCGGGTGGCGTCTCGTTCTCGGGCGATCGAGAAACACTTGCGCATGCTTTGATTGGCTTGGGCTTGGCGTCTCGTTTGTTGGTGCGAATCGCGGAGTTCCCGGTTCGTCACTTCAACGAGCTCGAAAAAATGCTCGCACGCGTGGAATGGAATTCATGGCTTTGTCCCGGTGAACCGTTGGTCGTCCGCGCGACGTCGAAGAAGTCGAAGCTCTATCACTCGGGAGCCATTGAAGAACGAGTGTTGCGAGTTGTGCGCAAGTCGTTGGAAAGCATCGCTGCAGACGGTCGTTCTGAAGTCCCATTCACAAGGACCGAAGAAGAAACGCCAAGTTTGGTCATACGACTGGAGCATGATGTTTGTACGATCTCGTTGGACGTCTCGGGTACTCCCATGCATCGACGAGGTTATCGTAAGAATCCGTATCGGTCGCCGCTGCGCGAAGACTTGGCCAGGGCGCTGATTGTCGCTTCAGGATGGGACGGTCGGTCAACGTTGCTGGACCCATGTTGTGGCTCCGGCACCATCTTGATCGAAGCGACCATGTGGGCCCAAGGCATTCCGCCCGGTTGCAACCGCTCTTTTGCGGTTGTGGCAACGCCGTTGGGTGATAAAGCACTGTTCAAGTAAGCCGCTATCGCGGCGGGTTGGGCGGCATTCTACCCGGGGTTGGTTGCCTGGTCAAACTTTTTCTCTTCTCCTGAGTGCGGTTGCGGCGGCTTTGGTCGTCGCTTGTGTTTTTTCCTCACGTTCAGGAGTT
>JBGSJV010000125.1:0-73286 GCA_041741535.1 Pirellulaceae bacterium | reverse complement strand
ATCGAGGGCGAAAAACTTAACTTCTTCGCCTGGCTCGAGAAGATTTTCAAAATTTTCGGCTCGTGTCAATAGACAAACTGCGCGCACAAGTCCCCCAGGGGCTCGGCAGTGCCATTCACTCCTGACACCTTTACCAGACCCGACCCTAAAATTGGATGTTGACAAAGCACGAGCCTGATTGGATCGGATCATTGGGCCCGATTAGCGCCTTGTTAGGTCGTTGTTTGCTGCGAACCGGGGGGCGACCGGGGTTGTCTAGGGTCGTTGCATTCGACACTTTGTTTCCGGAAGTTACGGGGAATTGACGGTTGCGGGGCTTGTCGGATTGCTGGTTCGAAGTAAAAGATTAGAAGAAGCGGAACTGACAAATGCCGATAAGAGAGCAGGGCAGTTTAGTCGGGCCGCTGAAGAGGTGATAGACAATGGCTACTCCAACGACGGCAACTCAAACGACAGAACGCACCCTGACATTGGCCGATGCCGAGGCTCGGTTGCCTTTGATTCGCCGGATCGTGCGGGACGCCATCAATCTGCAACATCAGGTTGCTGAGACCCGCGAGCGACTGGACGACATGCGTCAACGGCGGGGTGGGAAGACTCGCCAAGATGTTTATTCCGAAGAGTGGGCGGCGATCGAACAGGATCTGGAGCAGGAGGCCGAACGGCTTCGCGGGTTTGTGACGGAACTTGGGCAACTGGGGGCTCGGTTTGTCAACCCAGAAGAAGGGATCGTGAGTTTTCAATCAATGCACAACGGTCGCCCGATCTTGTTGTCTTGGAAATATGACGAGCCGCAAATTGCTTATTATTACGATGTCGAGCAAGACCCGACTCAGCGGCGGTTGATTGAAAGCCGGAGTCGTGAAACCAACGAAGTAACGGGTGTGAATCGGATCGAATCACGATTTGACGAATCGATCTGATGGAGTGGTTCGACACACACGCTCATCTCGCGTACGCGGACCTGTGTCCGGATTTGCCCAAGTATCTGGAACTGGCGTCGCAGGCCGGCGTCACACGGATGATCGCGGTCGGGACGGACTTGAATTCCTCGCGGGCTTGTCTGGAGTTGGCCGAGAGTTATCCCAATGTCTGGGCTTCGGTGGGGATCCACCCGAACGAATCGGCTAAAGCGGGGCCGGGTGACTGGGAAAAAATTTGCGAGTTAGCGGCCCATCCCCGAGTGGTGGCGTTGGGCGAGACCGGGTTGGACTTGTATTGGGACGATGCTCCTTTGGCGATTCAGCAGGATAACTTTCGTCGGCATCTGGAGCACTCTTTGACGACTGGTTTGCCAGTGATCATTCACAGTCGGGACTGTGATGCCGAGATCGTGTCGGCGTTGCGAGAGTTCGCGTCGCACGCCCCGTTGGCGGGAGTGATGCACTCATTTACCGGAGCTTGGGAAACGGCCGCTGCTTGTTTGGAGTTGGGGCTGTACATTAGCTTTGCGGGGATGTCCACCTACAAGAACGCTGAAGCCATTCGGGCAGTCGCGGTCCAAGTGCCGGCCGATCGAATTTTGGTCGAGACAGATTGTCCGTTTCTGACGCCGCATCCCCATCGCGGCCAGCGTCCCAACCATCCGGCCCTGGTGGTACACACAGGCCGTTGTCTGGCGGCGGTCCGCCAAGTCAGTGAACGAATCTTTGCGGCGGAGACAACCGCCAATGCCCGCCGACTATTTCACCGAGTCGGCTGAGAATAGTTCACGTTGTCATTCTCGGCATCCTCCACGATCATTGCGTTAAGATATCTGGGAGATGTCAGCGAATTGCCACAATTAAGAAAAGCCTCAGTTCAACACGTGTTCACTTCCCGAGCGCTTCGGCGATGGTGTCGAAGTTGTGACGCATCATGCCTTCGTAGGTACTGGCGGGCGAATCGGCGGGGCCCAATGAATCGGCGTGGAGTTCGCCGCCTAACGAAATCTCGTGCCCGCGCGAGCGAACGCCTTCCATCAACGCGCGCATGTTTTTTGCCGACACGCTGGACTCGACAAAGACCGCCGGCACACGTTGCGTGACCAATTGTTGCACCAGTCCATTGAGTCGCTGCAAACCTGCTTCGGATTCGGTCGAGAGACCTTGAACTCCTTCCACGCGTAGGTTGTACGCCCGGCCAAAATAGCGAAAGGCATCATGCGAAGTCACGAGGGTTCGCTGGGCTGCCGGTATCTCCGACAATCGTTGCTTGCCGTATTCGTGCAGTTCTTGCAACCGAACTTGGTACCGACGGAAATTGGCTTGATAATCCGCGGCATGCGTTGGATCAAATTCGCTCAAACAATCGGCGACTCCCTGAGCCGCGTCAGCCCACAACGCGACATCCATCCAGGCATGTGGATCGGCGGTCGCGTAGATTGCCAACGTGGTGTCGGCGCTGGGGATCGCCGAGTGTTCCTCGGCGTCTTCGGCCGACAATAGCCGCGACGCGGGAATGCCTTGTGCGACGGCGTAGATGGGATGTTGGTGCGATAGACGCAACAACAAATCGTTGAGTTTGCCTTCGAGATGCAGGCCCGCGTAGATAATCAAATCACTGGCCAGCAACTTGGCCACATGATCGCGAGTTGGTTTGAACAAGTGCGGGTCCACGCCCGGACCGCACAAGACCGTCACTTCCGTGTGTGCACCGCCAATTGCTTGAACCATGTCGCCGACCATGCCAACCGTGGCGACTACTTGAATCGGAGAGCGACCAGAGAAAGTTTGCGAGATGGGGGCCGGCAGAGGACCAGGCGGCAGCGGTGTCGCGTCGCGACACCCTAGAGACAATCCGACGAACAAGGAAATTGACCGAGCCAGGAAATGTCTTCGTGAACAGCCATCCATTCCAAAACAACCTGAAAGCAAACGTCCGTCAAGTCCGGGCTTATTCATGGAATTGCACCAAAGCTCGATAAAGTTCCGGATGCCGGTCGGCAATGCGATTGACTTCGTAGACGCCGGGTTCGATGACCAAGTGTTTTTGCCGAGCGAGTGCCGATTCAATACGAGCCACCAGCAGGCCTTCGTCCGTTGGGGACAGCCGTTCCATTTCGACGCCGCTGGGCTGGGCCCAGGAACTATTGCCGATGAATGTGAATTTGCCCTCGGTTCCCACGCGGTTCACAGCCATGAAGTAAACCCGATTTTCCAAGGCGCGGCAGGACGGGATCACTTGGCAGGAAACTCCAGAACCGGGCGGCCAATTGGTGGGTAGGACAATCAAGTCGGCTCCCGCCAACGTCAAGCAACGCGCGACTTCGGGAAAGCCACCTTCGTAACAGATGTGAATGCCAACGCGAACGCCATCGATTTCTATTGGTTGATGAACGCCGTCGCCGGGAAGTACATACCGGTCCAAACCAAGGAAGGGCAGGTGGATTTTGAAGTAGGTATCGATCCATTGGCCGCGATCAAATGTCAGTACCGCGTTGCGGAGCGTGCCGTCTGATTCGGACCAGGCAGTTCCGACCATCAATGCGATCCCCAGGTCGCGACTGATTTGGATCAGCGAGTTGATTTCCGGAGACTCGGCTGTTAGCGAACCCGCCCGTGCTTCAGACAACGTATCGAAGCAGTAGCCGGTGAGCGCGCATTCGGGATAAACCACCAAGCGGGCACCCTGCCGAACTGCCGTTTCAGCATATTCACGAATGCGACGTAAATTGACCTCCGGTTGGCGAATGGCGACATCCATTTGCACGCCGCAGACGGTGAGCATTGGGGAGGAGTTTTCAGTGGCGTTTGATGCAGCGTTTGTCATGGGCTTAGACATGCGGAGATCCTGGGGCGGCGCGTTTGGCACGAAGTTCTTGCAATTCGGCTTCCACTTGTTCGTCAATCGAGGCCAATGGCTTGCCGAAACCTGGGAGGTCCAAGAATTGCCCCTCCTCTTCCGCCGCTTGGATTTTGCACTCGGTTAAAATCCGCCAGGCCGTTTCCGAAATCTCGGGACCATCGCTGTCGGGCATTGAGAATTTTCCATCATGCTTGTTGAAATTGAGCCCTAACCACCGTACGCTATTGAGGACATGGACGTCCCCATCGACAGAAACCGCCGTAAATCTCTGTCGATTTATGAGTTTGAATGCGTGATTGTAGCGAAATTTTTGGCGGTCGGGAGCGTGCGATGTTGGTGCTTAGTCGAAAACCTGGGGAACGGATCTTGATCGGCAACGACATCGTTGTCACCGTCGTGCGATTTCAAGGCGGCACTGTGCGGTTGGGAATTGAAGCCCCACGTGAATTCGCCGTGATTCGCGAGGAATTGGCGACCGGTGAAACGCCAACCGCCGAACCTTCGGTTGGCGATCACGGGACCGTCTGATCGGTCTGATTGGTCTGATCGGTCTGATCGGTCTGTTTCGACGGATCGGTCTGATCTGACGGATCGGTCTGCTTTGACGGATCGGTCTGATCTGACGGATCTGACGGATCGGTCTGATCTGACTTATCTGACGGATCAGACCGGTCGGCGGGTTTCGACAACAGTTCTCGCAAACGGGTTAGAGGTTCCGTGTACAGGTCGTCGTGGGTCAATTTTCCACCCAAGTGGCCGACGAAACCCACCAAGGCGGCGACTAGCACCACGCCGAGCTTCCACCATAGTTGGCTTCGGTCTGGGTTCATGCGGGTGAAAAACGCCAAGCAGAACACGAACAGGCTCAAGGCGGCGACGGAAATGCCACCCCAGCGATGCATGTATTTGGGTTCTCCGAACTTCTCTTCCGTCCAGGCCGCCCAACCTTCATGTTCGGCGAAGCCCCAGCCTGAAACGGCCGCCACACAAGCACCGAGCGAACCCAAGAACAGGCAATAGATCGCGGCTTTATCCATGTTGGCGTTGCCGAATGCGAACACGGCAAACAGTGCCGCCACGCTCAACAGAGCGACTGGAAAGTGCAATACGGCCGGATGCATTCGACCCAGGATGATCCACAGGACACTGCCAACATCGTTGACTTGTTGAAGTTTGCTTTCACTGGCTTTGGATTTTCGCCAATCGACGTCGTCGGCGATGGCGGCATCCGCCTCGATCCAGGCTTTTACCGTGGCGAGTTCTGATTCACTCAAAGGGGTGTTTTCATCTTCGGGCGGCATCGGGTTCAATGCGTCTTCAGCCAAGTGTTCTGTCCAAAGCGGGCTTTCGTCAAGTTTCCCGGCGACCACGTATCCTGCCAATGCGGCGGGGTCGTCGATTTGAAACTCGCCTTCGGCGCGGTCGGCTTGGTGACAACGGAGACATTTTTCGGCCAAGATGGGGACCACGTCTTTGACGAAATCGATCGTTGGCTCGTCCACCGGACCAGTCGGAGTCGCCCAGCCGAATGATGCTGGGCCGTTGAGCTGGCAAAACAGAAGGAAAATCAAGCCCCAGAACGGACGCTGGAAACCTGCGGCAAGTGAGCCGACCATCCAGAGGTCACGGTGATTGGTCATAGACAATGGCTTTCGGGAAGGAAGGCGGGTTGGCGTGAGGTGGGGTGCCTTGGATTGGGAATGGTTTGGAGGCTCGGCCCCGTTCCGCAGGAAAATCGTGACTTTCGGACTGCTAGGCTGCGTTGCCGAGCCTCCGATAGTTTGATCTATTCAAACCCGAATTTGAAGCCAACGGACCGTGCCTGCGACAGGATTCCATGGGTTTGGACCCAATATTTGTGGAAATCGTCGCCTATTTTGCCTATTCTGCCATTGGACGATTTTATCGCTGAGGTTATTCTTTTCGCCTTGGGTCGCCCATTTCCATCATTTTTAGACGCTAGGTATTTCGGGAAATGAGTTCCGTAGTCTATTTCGACGATTTGAGTGTTGGTCAGAAATGGACCTCATCGCGCCGAACGGTCACTGAGTCGGATGTCATCATCTTTGCCGGGATGACGGGGGATTTCGACCGAGCTCATGTGGACCACGATTACGCTTCGAAAAGTCGGTTCAAACAACCACTGATGCACGGCTTGATGGGATTGGCGTGGGCGGCGGGGCTTTCTACCACCGCGCCAGCCGTGCGGACCATGGCTTTGGTTTCGGTGGACCAATGGAAGTTCTTGCGGCCCGTTCATATCGGCGACACCGTTTATGCCGTGACCGAGGTGATCGAATTGGCCAGCGGTGGGCGCTCGGCCGGTAAGGTGACCTGGAAGAAGTCGCTGTTCAACACTCAGGGTGAAGAAGTCCAGAGCGGACTGTTTATCTCGTTGGTGGAGTTGGCTCCGCGAGTGACACGAGCCAAAGTTGCCGCGCCACACTTGTCGCTTGAACCGTCGTCATCGACTGTTTCTGATACGCCAGCATTGTCCAGTTCGGCGAATGGGACGTCGGTCGTAAACCTAACGAACGGGACATCGGTCGCATTTGCGACGGACTCGGTCCAAGTGGTAAAATCGACAATCGAAGGGGCCACGCCTCAGTTGGTCGAGCCTCCTCGTTTTACGGAAGTCTCAAGTCAATTGGCCGTGCCAGGCTCGAGTTCCGTAAACGTCCCAGTGACTCCAGAGCTTGTGACGAACACTTGGACCACGGAGTCCCGAGGCGAATCGCGGGCGGCTGCCGAAATCTCTAAGGCTGCCGAGTTCTCTAAGGCTGAAGGCCCAACTGCCGCAAGTCAAGCTACGGCAACTACGGAAAACCCCGGATCGAGCGGGACGCAAGAAGTTATGCCACAGCCAGAAGAAATGGTCAAAGAAAGCGGGTGATGGGATTCGAACCCACGACATTCACGTTGGCAACGTGACGCTCTAGCCACTGAGCTACACCCGCAATGAAATGCTGCGAAAGCGGTCGGATAGTATAGAGTGCATTTCGGGAAAGGCAAGCCCTCCACTTGAGGACAAATTTGCGGGTGAATTCGCCAGGCTCCGGCTTGTCCCTACTAGTGAGCTAGGCGGATTTTCTTTACCCTGAGCGGGTGTTTTTGCGCCGGCGAGCGACGCCGGAATGGCCAAAGGGTTCCTGAAATTCGGAGCGGTGAAGCGGCGATGGAAGACGATTCTTTACAAAAGCGTGGCAATGCGTTGGAAGCGCAGTTTTTCAGCGAAGTCGATCGGAAGTTGATCGAGAAGCTTCGCGCGGACATCGCCCATAAATCCGCCCGCGACCGTTTGAAATCCACAACCGGATTGGCGGATGACGCCGTCATTGACGAATTATTGGCGTTGGGAATCAACGACGAATCGGTTTCGGCCCTGTCCCTGTTTCCTCTGGTGTGGGTGGCGTGGGCGGACGGTAGTGTGGAACCGGCGGAAAAGGCCGCGATTTTGAAAGCGGCTTCCGACACCGGAATCGACTCCGATTCGGTCGCGGCTCTCTTGTTGAACGAGTGGATTCGACGGGCGCCGGCTGAGGAAGTGGTTCAAGCGTGGGTCGATTATATTGGGGCGTTAAAAGCGGCCGCGGGTGAGGCCACGTTCCAACGAGTCAAGCAAAGTGTCTTGCAACGGGCCTATGAAGTGGCCGACGCCGCGGGGGGAATCTTAGGGCTTGGTCGCGTGTCGTCCAAAGAACGAGGGGCGTTGCGACGACTCGAACAGGCCTTCGAATAAATGCTCACTTCTTTCCAGGGAAAACGTGTTTTGATTACGGGGGGAGCCGGTTTTATCGGCTCCCACCTGGCGGAGTACTTGCTGGAGCGGGGTGCCCAGGTCACTTTGGTCGACGATTTGTCCACCGGGTCCATGGACAACATTACGCACCTGTTGTCGCGCCAGGGAGTTCGCTGGGTTCCGGGAAGTGTCTCGGATCGTCGCCTCGTCGCAGAACTTGTTTCGCAAACGGACTTGGTATTTCATTTGGCCGCGGCGGTGGGCGTCGCGTTGATCGCCAAACAGCCCATCCAAACGATTGAGCGGAATGTTGAACCGACTCAGTTTTTGCTCGCCGAATTGGCGCGACACCATCAGTTGGGTCGGACGATCCCGGTGTTTATCGCCAGTACGAGTGAAGTGTACGGCAAAAATCCCAAACCCTTTTGGTGCGAAGAAGACGATCTCGTCTACGGCAGTACCAGCAAGGCACGTTGGTCGTACGGGGTTTCCAAGGCCATTGATGAGTTCTTGGCTTTGGGGCATTTCCGGGCGTCGCGTTTACCCGCCGTGGTTGGGCGTTTTTTTAACGTGGTCGGACCAAGGCAAACCGGTGCTTACGGCATGGTTTTGCCGCGGTTTGTGCAGGCGGCGGTACGCGGGGAGCCGTTGTTGGTTCACGATGATGGGCAACAGATTCGCTGCTTTTCTCATGTCGCCGACGTGATTGATGCAATCTGTCAGTTGATGTTGACCGAGTCGGCTGCTGGCCGCGTTTTTAATGTGGGCGCGGATCGCCCGGTGTCAATTCTCGAATTGGCGCAAATGGTCGTAAGTCGAACGGGGAACAAGTCGGCGATTCAATTTCAAACGTATCAAGCCGCGTATGATGACGATTTTGAGGACATTCGGCGGCGTGTGCCCGACCTGTCTCGTTTGAAATCTGTGATTCGCTATACGCCGAAGTTTGATCTGGAGGATATCATAGATGATGTCGTCCGTTGGTCCTTGCCCGTATCATTTTGAGACCGCGCACCCCTAATTTAGGGGGTTTACATTTCGCTCGGGTCAGTGAAGATAGGGAAGCGGGATTGTAGACGCAGTGATTACGTAAGCGAGATTTAGTGAGCTTCGCTATGAAGAATCGTTTCGGCATGACCTTGGTCGAGGTGTTGATTGCGTTGGCGATCACGCTGGTGATATTGCTTAGCATGACGCAGGCGTTTACATCCGCCAGTCGGGAAATTGGCATTGGTCGTAACCGGTTGTTGGTGTCCGAGCGAATTCGCGACGCTGCCGACATGGTGCGTGACGACTTGGAGCGGTTGTCATTGCGGGTTCGTCCGCAAATGTCCAGTACCGAGGGTGTTGGCTACTTGGAGATCGTCGATGGCGGCTATCGCGACATGACGTTTCTGAACACGGCCAGCAACTTGATGGGCGACATCGACGATATTCTTTCATTTACGGCAATCAGTCCTGGGCGGCCATTTAAAGGTCGTTTTGACGGGCGACTGATCGAATCCAATGAAGCGGAGATCATTTATTTCACTCGTCACCAGGACAGCAATGGCAATGGCGTGATGGACTACGGCGATCAGATTCGGTTGTATCGTCGGGTGTTGTTGGTTCGTCCGGATTTGACGGGAATCATTGCGACCGACGATCCGGTCACAAATCTGATGTTGCGTAGTGTGGCTGCGTTTGATCAATTCGTCACGGCCAACGGTTTGGATCCTGCTCTGATAAGTCGTTCGCCGTATGCGAAGTTCTTGCAATTCAACGATGTTTCGTTGCGACGAAATTTTGACAACCCGACGATCGTGTTTAGTTCGGGCCCGGTTGCTTCGATGCCGAGATATGGCTGTAATTCGTTAGGCACGTTGAATCATCCGATGCATCGTACCGCCCATTTGGGGACCGATGGTACGATCTTGGGCAATGGCCAGTTGGCGACCGCCGGTTTTCCTCACCCGATTTTGGTTCGCGGATTTACAGCGGCCCAGCGTACTGTGAATGTGGTGCTGGAGGATTTGATTCTGTTTGGCACGATGACGGGCAGTGACGTGGTTGTGGAAAATGTCGTGGGTTTTGATGTCAAGGTTTTTGATCCGACGATTCCGGTCCTGCAGTACAGTGGAGCGCCGTTGTTGCCACATGATCCCGGGTACGCCGCAGCTTACGCCGACACCGTTAATTTTCCTCGCCAAGGATTTGGCGCTTATGTTGATTTGGGAGCGTTTGAGTATCGATTGACTCCGGCTGTCGAGCCGGCGTCGAATACGGTTCCGGGGATTGGCAATGATCTGGGCGCCGCGTTCCCCGGACAGCCTTATCAATTTGGCCATTGGCGCCGACGGCTGGTCGACGCTCCGTATGTCAACTTTGTAGCCGAAGAGCCGGCTGCGAATTTTTGGACGAACAGCATGACCATTTATGAAAATTTTGCGGGTGGTCCGACTTACACCACTTGGACTCAGGATTTTGAACGCGACGGCTTGGACAACGACGGTGATGGGTTCTTGGACGAAGAAGCCGATGGTGTGCCACAAGGCAATGCGGTCCCTGGCGTTCGTAATGATCGCGACGCGGCTCCCCCGTACGGACATCCGTTGACTTCGGTGCAAGTGACGTTGCGTTCGGCTAGTTTCGACGCAGATCGTCAGCAGGTTCGCGGTTCGGACCAAGTCATGCAGGCCGAAGTGGTTGTGTCAACCGTCAATCAGTAGAATCGAACCGAGTCCAACGAGTGGAATTTCATCGAATTCGATTGCACGGCCCCTGGCAAATGAACTGGTTTGTTGGTGAGTCGGGATCGTCGTCGAGCCGGTCCTCACATAACGCAAATGGGGCGTCTTTGAACGGAGCGCCGGTAACGCTACGATTGCCGGGCGAAGTTTCTTTGGGCGAATCTTGGAGAGCCGAAAATCACGGGGCAATTCGTCCATCAACCACTCGCGTCGTCTTGGTGCGTCACTTCAACCGTCCTATGGGCTTGGACCTCAAGCAAGTAATGTTGTTGGGCTGTTGGTCCAGTCAGCGGGTGGTTTCAGCGTGGTTGAACGAGCAGGCTTTGCCGGAGGCGGTGTTGAATTTTGCCGAACCGGCATCGAACTGCTTTTCGCTTTCCGTTGCTGCACTAAAAACCTATAATTCTGTGGGCCTTGTCTTTTGTCTCGGCGAGAGCGACCGCTTCCGAATCGACCAAGTGGCGTTGGGGATCTCGGAAACTTGTCAGGAAATAACGTCGTGACCGAGTGGTATTTGGGGTAGAAGAGCTTGGTGCGGGGCGGAAAGCAAACACGCTCTGGCGAGCGTCGCTACGAGGTCAAGCGTCAATTCGTGGCGTGTCCCAACACCAGAGTGCCGGAGACTTCTCTATGTCTGATTTTCGATCGCCGATACTATGGCTGATGCCGACGGAATTGGAGCGGCAGCGGTTTTTATCACGGTGGCGAATGAACATCCCGGAACGTGTGGCGCCTGAGATCCGCTTATGCGGGTTTGGACCCATCGCGGCCGGCATCGTCACCGCTCAGTTGTTGGAGCACGAGCAGCCCAACGAGGTCATATTACTGGGGATTGGCGGTTCCTTTGATCCGGTCGTGGCACCCGTTGGAACGGCGGTGGAGATTGGGCACGTTGTAACCGATACGGTAGGAGCCCAGCGTCGGGGCGAGGCCACCTTGGCGGTTGGCAAGTGGCAGCTGCCGAGCGAATTGGGGTTTCCCCAAGTGCCGCACGGGTTGATGGTGCCTCGGGGAGAGTTGCAATTTGCGGTGTCCCAAGAGTTGGAGTTGGAGTTTGCTGCGGGAGCTCGCTTGTTGACCGTTGGTGTTGCGAGTGGATCGCGAGAAACGGCCTTGAACAGACAACGGCAGTTCCCGGGCGTCGCGGTCGAGGATATGGAAGGATTTTCCGTGGCCTTGGCCTGTAAATTGGTGGGTGTTCGTTGTTCGATCTGGCGTGGGCTGACGAACGAGGTGGGCGATCGAGAATTTGCGAACTGGCAGATCGACCGAGCCATGGACAGTTTAGCGCAGCTTGTGGTTAGGAAGAGCGTATGAAGATTCGGATTGGAATATCGACCTGTCCGAACGATACCTTTTCGTTCTTCCCCTTGTTAACGCGACGACTGGAAACGAACGGCATCGATTTCGAATTCTGTTTGCTGGACGTGCAGGAATTGAACGAACGTTTGCATGCGGACGAATTGGATGTTGGCAAAGCGAGTTTTCACGCGGCGTTGAAATTGTCGGATCGGTATGGTGTGTTTGCCGCCGGGGCGGCTTTGGGGTTTGGTAATGGGCCACTACTTTTGGCTCGACCGGGACTCCGTGAACTTGTACGGATTCAGGACGGGGGGAGCAAAAATTGGGAGGGGAGCAGTGTACCTCCGCCTTCGGAGGAATCTCGCGTCTTGTGTCCGGGTCGAGACACAACGGCCTACTTGTTGTATCGCCTGTTCCACGGCGATGTGGGCCGAGTCCAGCAGGTGGTGTTTTCAGAGATTGCTCCGGCTTTGCTGGCTGGGGATGCCGACTATGGGGTGTGTATTCATGAGGGGCGCTTTACCTACCAGCAGCAGGGGCTCGGGTTGGTTGAAGACTTGGGCGAGCGTTGGGAGCGGGAGACGCGGGCTCCGTTACCGTTGGGTGGGATTTTAGGTCGGTTGGATTTGGGGACGGACGTGTTGGGGCGGATCAGTCGCTTGATTCAAGCGTCGGTACGGGACGCTTTGGCCCATCGAGAGCTGGCGTTGCCGATGATGCAACGACATGCACAAGAATACGACGAAGCCGTCTTGTGGTCCCATGTGGATCTCTATGTGAATCGCTGGACGGAAGACTTGGGCGACGACGGATTGGCTGCGTTGAACGAGTTGCGTCGGCGTGCGGCGACCGTCGGTTTGGTATCGGGTGCCCAGCGTTGGACGATTATTCCTGCGTAATCGGTACAATCGCGCGTGAAGATCGAGTAGAATGTCGGGCACGTGGGGTCGAAAATTCGAAGTTGGGGCGTTTGGGGCTGCAGCGTCTGAAATTCATTGACAAAACGGGGCGGTTGTCCATGATAAAGGTTGCGGACGCAAACTTGTCAAACAGCAGTTTTGCCTAAGGTCGATTGGTCCGTCGAGGACTTGGAGTAAGAAGCAACAATGGCGTACGGTTCTGACAATAACTTTCGCGCGGCTTTGGTGAAGACAAAAACCTTGACCAAAGACCAGTTGGCCGAGGCCGAACAATTGTCGCGCGAATCCAAGTTGGCTTTGACGGAAGCCGTCATCAAATTAGGCTATGCTTCCGAAGATGAACTGATCAAGTGTTTGGCGGCGGCTCATCGCGTTGAATCGGTTGATTTGGATGAGGTGGACATTCCGGAAAGCGTTATCGAGCTAATGCCGGAAACGGTCGCCCGCGAAAATGCCGTGGTGCCGATCGCGGAAGTTGACGGCCGGCTGCGGATTGCGATTAGCAATCCAAACGACATGGATACGCTGGAGAAGTTACGATTTATTTTGAACCGTGACGTTGTGATCTCATTGGCGAGTCGTTCGTCAATCTTTGCGACGATCAATCGAGTGTACGGGCAGATCGACGGTCAGTCGGCGGACTCGATTCTGCAAGAATTCACCGACACGGCGATTGACTTCACCGAAACGGTGGATGACTCCAAGACGACAACTCGCGAGGACGGTACCGACGAGAACACCGCTCCGATTGTGCGGTTGGTGCAAATGATGATCACGGAAGCCGTTCAATTGCGGGCTTCGGATATTCACATCGAGCCGTTCGAACATCGCGTGCGGATCCGTTATCGTATCGACGGTATGTTGCATGAGCGAGATTCGCTGCCACGCCGTCAATTGGGCGCGATAGTTTCTCGCGTGAAGGTGTTGGCTTCAATCGATATTGCGGAGCGACGGCGTCCGCAGGACGGTCGAATCAAGGTCACCGTGGGCGAAAAAGAGCTTGACTTGCGGGTCAGTATTATTCCGACCAATCACGGGCAATCGGCCGTGATGCGCTTGTTGGATAAGGACAATATCAAGATTGGTATTCGTCAGTTGGGTCTGATGGACGATGTGTTTGTCAAGTTCCAGCAGTTGCTCAAGCGACCGAATGGCATTGTTTTGGTCACGGGTCCGACGGGTTCGGGCAAGACGACCACATTGTATTCGGCATTGAACTCGATCAATCGTCCTGACAAGAAGATCATTACCGCCGAAGATCCGGTGGAGTATTACCTGCCCGGCATCAATCAAGTGGAAGTCAAGCACTCGATTGGTTTGGACTTTGCGCGCATCATTCGCTCGATGTTGCGACAAGCGCCCAACGTGATTTTGGTGGGTGAGATGCGAGACGCGGAAACGGCTTCGATGGGGATTCAGGCTTCGTTGACGGGTCACTTGGTGTTCAGTACGTTGCATACGAACGACGCTCCTAGTGCGATTTCTCGCATGGTGGATATGGGCGTGCCTGGTTATTTGGTGGCCAGTTCCGTGGTGGCGATTTTGGCACAGCGGTTGATTCGCACGGTTTGTCCGAAGTGCAAGGTTCGGTACATGCCGCAAGACTATCAATTGCAGGAGGCGGGTATTACGCCGGCGATGAAAGAAACGGCCACCTTCATGAAAGGCAAAGGCTGCAACACTTGCCAGAAGACGGGCTACAAGGGTCGGATTGGAATTCATGAGATTCTGATGATCGACTCGAAGATCCGCGAATTGATTTTTGCGAATGCGTCGACGACGGAAATTCGCCGCCATGCGATCACGGCGGGAATGGACACGTTGTACATTGATGGGATCAAGAAAGTGATGCGGGGAATCACGACGATTGAAGAAGTCTACCGAGTGGCCAAACGCACCGAGCAAGATACGTTCCGAACCTAAATGTTCAGCGTGGTCGTCATTGGCAGTTTTGGCAATTGGGAAGTAAACCGAAGAACGGAAACCGAGGCACATGGCAGTTTTAATTGATAAGTTATTGGAAGCGTGCGTCAAGCAAGGTGCGAGCGATATTCACATCACGGTCGGGCAACCGCCGGTGTTTCGTTTGCATGGACGATTGCGGAAATTGGAGACCAAGGTCCTGGAGCCTGAGGACACGGTTGCTCTAATGAAGAGTATTTCCCCGGATCGTTGTCAAAGGGAACTACAAGAGGCGGGCGGTTCGGACTTTGGGTTTGCGTTTGGCGACAAGGCTCGGTTTCGCGTTTCTATTTTCAAACAACGCGGCAATATCTCGATGGTATTGCGGCAGATTCCGACCAACATGCTCACTCCCGAGCAGTTGGGTTTGCCGGATACTTTGAAAAAATTGGTCATGCGTCCCCGCGGGTTGTTCTTGGTGACTGGTCCGACGGGCTCGGGGAAAAGTACGACGTTGGCCAGTTTGGTCAACTTTCTGAATGAAACCGTGGACCATCACATCATCACGATTGAAGACCCGATCGAGTTCTTTCATTACCACAAGAAGTCGACGGTCAATCAACGCGAAGTGGGTGTGGACGTGCCCAGTTTTTCGGAAGCCATTCGTCGCGCGTTGCGTCAGGATCCGGACGTGATTCTGGTGGGCGAAATGCGTGACTTGGAGACGATCGAAGCTGCGATTACGGCGGCCGAAACCGGTCACGTGGTGTTTGGGACGTTGCACACGAACAGTGCGCAGGGCACGGTCAACCGCATCATCGACGCGTTTCCTGGGAACTTGCAGGATCAGATTCGGACTCAGTTGTCGACCGCTTTGCTCGGGGTTTTGGCTCAGACCTTGTTGCCCAAGATTGGCGGGGGTCGGGTGGCTGCCTACGAGACGTTGATCGTTACGCCGGCTGTGGCCAACCTGATTCGGGAAAATAAGACGTTCCGAATCAATTCGGCAATTCAAACGGGATCGAAGTTTGGAATGCAATTGATGGACGATTCGTTGTTCAATCATTGGATCGAGCGAAATGTCACGATGGAAGATTGTTTGGGCAAGGCTCAGGATCCTGATTCACTGGCTCGGCGGATCGCAAATGCGCGGCGGATGATGGACGAAGGTCAGGTTCCCCAATAGGCGGTTCGTGTTCGCGTCGCTGCGGCTGCAATTTTGGCCGCTATGGAAAAGGACGTCCCTTTTTCGGTCGGCACCAAGTCATAGAGGTTAAAACCAGATGGCAATTCGGCGTATCGGGCAAATTTTTGTCGACATGGGTTACATTTCTGACGAGCAGTTGGAAATGTTGCTGGAAGAGCAGGCACAACACCCAGGCCAATTGCTGGGCAAGATCGCCCAGGACATGGGCTTGATCGAAGAGGAGCATTTGGTCAGTGCCTTGGCCGAACAGTTTCGGTTAAAGACTTTTGACTTGGAAGGTTTGGTGCTGAAGCCGGAAGTCAAGAACTTGGTGACCGACGCGATGGCGCAGATGTACCGAGTGATTCCTTTGCAGTTGGACAGTGGCACGTTGGTGCTGTCGACGTGTGATCCGCAAAACTTGAGCATTCGCGACGAATTGCGGCGATTCTTGGGTTACGAGATTCGGTTGGTTGTCAGTTCGGAAGCGCAGATCAAGAAGACGCTTGATAAGTTTTTCAACGACGAAATCGAAAGCATGGACAAGATTGTTGCCGAATTGAATTCGGACAATGATTTGAAAAAGGCGGTTGAGGAGTTGTCGTCAGGTGGCCCCATCAACTTGACCGACGTCAATGAGTTGGTGGAAAGTGCGCCGGTTCGTAAGCTTTTGAACATGGTGTTGTTGTTGGCGATCAAGGATCACGCGAGCGACATTCACTTGGAGCCGTTTGAGGACGAGTTCCGCATTCGCATCAAAGCGGACGGTGTGTTGTATGAAATGGTGCCACCGCCGAGACACTTGGCGTTTGCGATTACGACGCGCGTCAAAGTGATGGCCAACTTGGACATTGCGGAGCGGCGTATGCCGCAAGACGGTCGGATTGAATTGACGGTCGGTGGTCACCCCGTGGACTTGCGGGTGAGCGTGTTGCCGACGTTGTTTGGCGAAAGCGTCGTCATGCGGGTGCTGGATCGTTCCGTGGTTTCGTTGGACCTCACCAAGGTGGGGATGAATGAGCAAACCTTGAGCGAGTTCCGGACGGTGATGGGAAAACCGAATGGAATCATCTTGGTGACCGGCCCGACGGGTTCGGGCAAGACAACCACGTTGTACTCGGCGCTTAGCGAACTCAATACGATCGAAGACAAGTTGATCACGACCGAAGATCCGGTCGAATACGACATTGAGGGAATTATCCAGATTCCGATCGACCACGACATCGGCGTGACGTTTGCTTCGTGTTTACGCGCGATCTTGCGTCAGGATCCCGACAAGATTTTGGTCGGTGAGATTCGGGACTTGGAAACGGCCGAGATTGCCATTCAAGCGTCTCTGACCGGACACACGGTGTTTAGCACGTTGCACACCAACGACGCGCCGTCGACCATCACCCGATTGAAGGATATGGGGGTGCCGCCGTTCATGATCACGGCCACGGTTGAGGCGATTTTGGCGCAGCGATTGGTCCGGCGGATTTGCACGGAATGTCGCGAGCAGACGGACTTCACCGAACTCCAGTTGTGGGAATTGGAGCTCAAGAAGGAAGATTTGAAGGGGCAAAAGACCTACCGAGGGGCTGGTTGCAATGCCTGCAATGGGACGGGTTTCAAGGGTCGGATTGGGCTTTTCGAACTGATGATCATGAACGACGAGTTGCGTGAACTGATCATGGAAGGAGCGTCGGCTGATAAGTTGCGTAAGATTGCCAAAAAGCACGGAATGCGGCCGCTGCGGGACATCGGGATGGATTTCTTGACGCAAGGTTTGACGACTGCGGACGAGGTTATCCGGGAGACGATCTTGGATGCCTAGAAAAAAATGAAAATTAGCCGTGCAAAAAACGGGTGAGGGCGTTAGAATTTAGGGCGACGACGGTGGACTGTCTATTTCCAATGGAACGGTGCAATGCCTACTTTTCAGTTTGAAGCTTACGATGCGCTTGGTCAACCGATTCGGGACGTGATTGACGCGACTAATCAGGACGAGGCCCAGGCGACCATTCGGTCGATGGGATACTACGTCACCAAAATCAGTGTTCAGAAGGCCAAGGCGGCGGCCAAACGCGGACGTGGTCGAAAGACATTTGCTCTGGGTGGGGCGGGCGGTAAGAAGATCGTGACGTTCACTCGGCAATTGTCGATTTTGCAGGACGCTGGCTTGCCTATTTTGCGGAGTCTCAAGATTTTAGAGGCTCAAGCGAAGCCGGGCGGTTTGAAGAATGCGCTTATTGATGTTTGTGAAGAGATTGAGGGTGGTTCCACACTTTCGGAAGCGATGGGTAAGTCGCCAAAGGTATTTGATCGACTCTACGTCAACATGATCAAAGCCGGCGAGGCGGGTGGTGCTTTAGAAGCCATTCTCCAGCGGTTGGCCGAGTTCAAAGAACGGTCGCAACGGCTCAAAAACAAAGTCATTGGCGCGATGATTTATCCGGCAATGGTGATTTTGGTGACCTTCGGTATTTTGGCCGCGATTATTTTGTACATCGTGCCACAGTTCTTGAAGATGTTTGACGAGTTCGGCATGAAGGACTTGCCGTTTGTGACCACGCTGTTGGTGGACGTGACCAACACGTGTACGCGACTATGGTTCATGTTCCCGTTAATTCCATTTACCGTGATCATGTTTATCGCCTTGGTCTGTCGGTTCAAGGCGGGACGCATGGGTTGGCATTTGTACATTTTAAAATTGCCTTTGTTCGGCAAGTTGGCAGAAAAGGCGAACTTGGCGCGGACGACACGGACGTTGGGAACCTTGGTTGCTTCCGGAGTTCCTATCTTGGAGAGCCTGACGATTACTCGGGAGACGTCGGGCAATGCCATGTTTGAAAAGGTTTTTCATCGGGTCAGTGATGCGATTCGCGAAGGTGAGAGTATTGCTCGACCATTGAAGCGAAACTCGGTGCCAGGATTTCACCCGGTTGCTTGCTTCTTTTGGATGGCCATGTGTTCCGTTCCACCGCTCTGTGTTCTATTTTTCAATCAACAATTTCAGAACGAGTTGTTGATGGCGGCTGGTGGTTTGGCGGTTTTGGGTGCGGCCATTTATTACATGTTCCACAAAAAGCCGGTGATTGAAGATTTGGTCGTCAACATGGTTGACGTGGGTGAAGAGACCGGTGAATTAGATCGGATGATGTACAAAGTTGCCGACTACTACGACGAAGAAGTAACGACGTTGACCGACGGGTTGATGAAGTTGATCGAGCCGATGTTGATTGTGTTCTTGGGTTTGGTTGTGCTTTTTATTGTGTTAGCACTGTTCATGCCCTTGATTCAAATGATTACGGAACTTTCGTCCAAAGCCGGCGGCTAACACGTCGAAAGCGGCCGGACCATGTTTTTTACGACACCGATCGTTTGCTTGGCGAGCGATCGGTGTTTTGTCCGTCACTAACGGGATGAGCATGATACCGTCGAAGCTGGGCCCTTACTTATTGGAAGAGGTACTCGGCCGTGGTGGAATGGGGACGGTCTATCGTGGCGTTGACCCGGAGACGGGTGAGCGAGTCGCCGTCAAAATCTTAGCGCCGGACTTGGCGAGTGATTTGCAGTTTCTGGAGCGATTTCAAGAAGAAGTCCAGACACTGATTGAATTGAAGCATCCCAACATTGTCCAGCTTTTGAGTTTTGGCAAGCAGGATGATGTCTTTTACTTCGCGATGGAATTGGTCGAAGGCAAAAGTCTATATGCGATGCAAAAGGCGGGCTATCACTTTACCTACATTGAGACGGTGGAGATTGGGCTCAAAGTCTGTGAAGCGTTGCATTACTCTCATAGTATTGGAGTAATTCATCGGGACCTGAAGCCGGGCAATATCATTCGTTCCAATGATGGCCAGATCAAGTTGGCGGACTACGGGATTGCCAAGCGATTTGGAGCCCAACAAATGACCATGTCCGGCGTCTTGGGGACGGCCGAGTTCATGTCGCCTGAACAAGCGGTTGGCAAGCCAGCGACCATTCAAAGTGATTTATACAGTTTGGGTGGTGTGTTGTTTGCGTTGGCGACAGGGAAGCCACCGATTGTTGGTACTTCGCCACAAAAGACTTTAGAAAAAGTCGTGACGACCAAGGCGCCGTTTTTGACCAGTGTCGCGAAAGACGCACCCGAAGAACTGGGGTTGCTGATTCAGAAGCTATTGAAAAAGCAACCGGAGAATCGCTTGAAGTCGGCCCGCAGTGTGGCCACCCGGTTGGCGGAGATCTTAGAGATCCTGCGTGAGCGGGCGGAAATGGAGACCAATCTGGTCTTGGCCGATGAGGTGGATGTCGTGGTGGCACCAATTGATGGTTCGAACCCGACCATGGTGGATGCGCGTTCAACCGGTAGTGGCCGAGCGGCGGAGTCGTCCGGCCGTGGAACGGCGACTCGGCCTCAAACTGGGCGACAGTCCGGACCGGGTCAGCGGCCGAACTCAGGCGTTGGCGAGACGATGCGCGAAGAAGGGTCGCTGCCGTCGTTAGTGGCTGCCAATCGCGTAATTCGTGAGCAAGACTATTTCGAGCGGGCAGTGCGTGTAACCGAGCAGGAAGCGACGGAGCAACCGTCGTTTTGGGGCACAGCGGCTTTGGCCGTTGGAGTGTTGGTCTTGTTATCGGTCAGTAGCTACTTGATCTACGATCGAGTGTTGCGGCCGCGAACCGCGGACGAACTGTGGGTGATGATCGAGCCCGCGCAAGAACGGCCAATGGGTGTTCTTCGGCAGATCAATACCTTTCTCGAGCAGTATCCAGACGATGAACGCGTCGCCGAAGTCCAGGATCTCAAGGCGAAGGCGGAGGCGTTTCAGTTCCGCAATGCTTTGGCGTTGAAGTCGACGATCAACAAGCGAGATCTGTCGGAACTGGAAAAGCAATTCTTGAAGTGGACGGATGACGATCACGAGTCGAAGTGGGACAAACAGGCCGAATTGCAAACGCTCATCACGTTTCACCGTGCGGGTGGCGAACCTTTGCCGGAGCGAGTGGAGAGTTGCTTGGCGGCGGCCGATGTGTATCGGCGCATGTATTTGAAGCAAGCCATTCCGGAAGTTGACGCGAAAGCCAACGAAATCAATTTGCGAATCGAGGCTGCGGAGCGTTTAGAAGCAACCGATCCCGCTCAGGCCGCAGAGATTCGACAATCATTGATTGACCTGTTCGGTGACAAGGAATGGGCGCGGCCATTCATAGAGCCATTGCGACAACGACAAGCGACGGAAAACGGAGGGCAGTAGATTCGTGGCACGATTATTGTTGATGCGGCATGCCAAGTCCGATTGGGATCATCCCAATTTGGCCGATGTGGATCGTCCTTTGAACCAACGCGGCCATCGAATTGCGGCCGAAATGGGTGGTTGGTTGCGATCGGAAAAAGTCTTGCCGCAATTGATCTTGGTTTCTCCGGCTTGCCGGGCTCAGGAAACGGTCGTACGGTTGTTGACCGGTTTGGGCACTCCAGCTCCACAAGTGCGGACCGTTGAGGGGCTTTATCCGGGGACTCCGGCGGCGGTGTTGCAGGCGTTGGGGTCGGTATCGGCGGCAACGGAGACCCTTTTGTTGGTGGCCCACAATCCGACCATGGAGATTGTCGTGGACATGATTGGTGGCAAAGCCGAGCATTTTCCGACCGCCGCGATCGCCGACATTGAAATTCCTGAGCGGCCCTGGTCGGCAGCGTTAACTGATTCGGTCCGCTTCTTTGGGCATTGCCAATTGCGACAAATTTGGCGGCCAAGGGCCTTGTTTGAAGACATCGACACAAAAAAACGATAGTCTTTTGGTTACCCAAGGTCGTTCGTTTTGGGGCTGGGCACTCCCATGGCACCTTGGGGGACGGCGGCTGGCCGCCTAGACTAAATGGTGGCGGCGGAAAGCCATTTCTAGTTGGAGAGTTTCATGAAGTTTGGGATGAATCTGTTGTTGTGGACGGGGGAGCTGAACGACGGCTTGCTGCCGACTTTGGAGATGCTCAAAAAGTTGGGCTATGATGGCGTTGAGGTTCCACTATTCAACTACGACTTGGATTACGAGAGTTGGGGGAAAAGGTTAGATAATTTAGGCCTGGCGCGGACGGCGGTGACGATTCGCGACGTGGCCGACAACCCGATCAGTCCCGATAGCGCAATTCGAGCGGCTGGTGTTGCAGGCAACAAGCGAGCGGTGGACTGTTGCGCGGCGTTGGGAGCAACCCACTTGATTGGACCATTCCATTCGGCGATTGGCCACTTCAGTGGGAGCGGTCCAACCGATAGTGAGTGGGGCTGGGGAATCGAATCGATGCGCCATGTTGCCGACCATGCTCGAGACTGCGGAGTGATGTTGGGTGTGGAGCCGTTGAATCGCTTCGAGTGTTACTTTTTGAACTGTCATGCGGACGGAGCGAAGTTTGTTCGGGAAGTGAATCATTCCAATTGCCGGTTGATGTACGATACGTTTCATTCGAATATTGAAGAGAAGTCGCCGGCTCAGGCATTGCGAGATTGTGCGGACGTGTTGTGTCATGTGCATATCTCGGAGAACGATCGCAGTACTCCGGGCGAAGGGGATGTTCGATGGGACATGACGTTTGATACGCTTCGTCAAATTGGTTATGACGGTTGGTTGATGATTGAAGCCTTTGGTTTGGCGTTGCCGGAAATTTCGGCGGCGACCAAAATTTGGCGGCGGATGTATCCCAACGAAGAGTATCTAGCGACCCAAGGCTTGCAGTTCATGCGGCGAGAATACGCGAAGCGTTGGAGCTAGGCCTTGGTGGATGTTCTGGCGGATATCGTAGCGACCAAGCGGGGTGAAGTGGCGGAGCGGCGCCAGCAAATCCCTATGGCGGAGCTGCACGCGACGATACCAGACCTGCCCAAGACCCGTGATTTTCTCGGCGCTTTGCGGGGGGCTCCACCGTTGCGGTTGATTGCG
This sequence comes from Pirellulaceae bacterium, assembly GCA_041741535.1. Taxonomy (GTDB): domain Bacteria; phylum Planctomycetota; class Planctomycetia; order Pirellulales; family Pirellulaceae; genus M30B19. The sequence continues at coordinate 50,822 of JBGSJV010000125.1, read as the reverse complement.
GAAGTGAAAAAGGCCAGCCCCTCGGCGGGGCTGATACGTCCGGACTTTGATCCGGTGGAGATTGCTCAAGCTTACGAAGCCGGTGGAGCTTCATGTTTGAGCGTGCTTACCGATCGCCCGTATTTTCAAGGAGACTTGGCGTATTTGCAAAGGATCAAAGATCAGGTTTCATTGCCGTTGTTGCGGAAAGATTTTATCATCGATCCGTATCAGATCTATGAAGCCCGAGTTGCCGGTGCCGACGCGATCCTCCTGATTGCCGAGTGTTTGAGCGCTACCCAATTGCGAGACTTTTATCAATTGGCGCGGAGTTTGGGACTGGCGGTCTTGAGCGAACTGCATGATGCGGCGAATTTGGACGCGGTCCTGGACAGTGGTACAGAAATCGTGGGCGTGAACAACCGTGATTTACGGACTTTCCGAGTGGATACCCAACAAACGATCCGAATCCGAGCGCAAGTTCCCCAAGATCGCCTCCTCGTTGGCGAAAGTGGGGTAAAGAATCGTGCGTTGGTTTTGGAGTGGCAGGCTGCGGGCGTGGACGCGATGTTGGTCGGAGAAACGTTGATGCGGCAAGCAGATTTGACCGAGGCGGTCCGCAGTCTGTTGGGATTGGATGAACCGATGGCAAATAGGTCATTGAAGGAATAAACGCATGGTGGCGGATGGTCCTTTGGATTTTATACAGCGACTGTCCGTACTCAATCAGGCAGTGCGGACGCTGATGTTGTTGACGGTGACGGGACTGCTCGGGTATGGCGGTTATTACGGCTATCATCGCTACGTGGTACCGGCCCGGGAATTGGAGTCGGTGCGGGCGGACTTCACTCGGGTTCAGAGCGAATTGGCCGAGTCGCTTAAGCAAATTGAGCAACAGTCGCAGGAGATCAAGAAGCTGTCGCAGGAGAATGATCGGCTGACCACTTCTCTGCGATTGATCAAGGTTGATCGGCGTTTGGCGTACCTGACGGTGACCGATATGGGGCCGGATCCCGAGACGGGCGTGGACTTGATGAAAGTGTTGTTCACCGAAGTGGATCTGGATGGTCGCCAAGTTGGGACTCGACGAGTTTTCACGTTGCGTGGGTCCCTTTTAAACGTGGATTGTTGGTTGGCCAAATTCGAAGACAAGTACATCGAGCAAGCCGATTTGGTTCGTGGGACATCGTTATGCATCATTCGCGGCATTCGTGGTGACGAAGATACGGAACTGCAATCGATTGACGCCGGCGCGGCATATTCGGACGCGGCGCCTGGGGAGGGAGACCCTCGACCTCCTGCGTACCAGACGATGGGGCAAATCTCCGATTTGGAGGAGAAAATCTGGTCGGATTTTTGGCGAGTGGCCAACGACAGCAAGCTGCAGCAAGAACTGGGGCTGCGCGCGGTTCATGGACAGGTCAACTACATCCAAGTGGAAGCCGGGGCGACTTATCAATTGGATCTACGTGCGAGTGACGGTGGTTCGATTCGGCGGGTAGAGCAACCACCGGCGGTGGCCTTACCGCGACCCGACGACACTTGAGCTTCAAGCGGATTGGCACTGCCAGGTAATTCTGGTAGACTTGCGGGCTATGCGAAGAGGCATTGCGGTCTCGCCTGGAATTGCGGTTGGAACGGCTTACGTCATCACGGAAATCTACGTGGGCGGGAAGTCGGCTAAGATTACCAGTGACGAGGTGAAAACAGAACTGGATCGCTTTGAAGCAGCTCGACATCGAACTGCGATGGACTTGCAACATCTTGAACGAAAGGTTGCCGCCCAAGTTGGTCCAGAAGAGGCCGCGATTTTTGCTGTCCATCGTTCGATTCTTCGCGATCCGGGCTTCAGCAATCATATTTGTAAGTTGATTTCGGACGAACAAATTTCTGCTCAGGCGGCCTTGCGGGACACCGTCTCCTTTTACGAGACATTATTTGCCAAATCTCGCGACGAGTATCTGCAAGAGCGGGTCAACGATATACGCGACATCGCGGTTCGGCTGAGTGCGTATTTGTCGAATGCCTCGCAAGAAATCAAGAAAGATCTCCGCAACGGAAAATTGATCGTTTTTGCGGATGAGTTGTTGCCGTCGCAGGTTGTGGCTTTGGGCGATATCGATGTCGCGGGGATTGTCACGCAAAAGGGGAGTCAGACGAGTCACGCGGCCATCATTGCCCGCAGCCGCGGTATTCCCGCCGTGAGCGGTATCAGTGGAATTTTGCGCCAAGTGAAGACAGGCGATGAAGTCGTCGTGGATGGCCGTGACGGCAGTGTGATCATCAATCCAAATGAAGAGACGCTGCGAGCGTTTCGCAAAGTCGAACGAGAATTTGTTGATCTCAAGGATCAATTAGCAGAAAACCGCGACTTACCGGCCAAAACGTTGGATGGCGTGATGTTGCACTTGCAGGGCAACGTCAACAACGTGGCGGACGTGCGAGCAGCCGAAGCGATGGGGGCGACAGGTGTTGGGCTCTACCGGACCGAATACTTGTATCTAACTCATCCGGACGTGCCGGACGAGCAAGAACAGTTTGAGAACTATCGTCAAATCATTGCGGCGACTCCGGCACACAATGTGACGATTCGGACGCTGGATATTGGGGGTGACAAGACGGTCGCGTATTTGGGGCATAATCATCAAGAGGCCAATCCGTTCATGGGTTGGCGGAGTATTCGACTCAGTTTCGAGCATCGCGACTTTTTCATGACCCAGATCCGGGCCATATTGCGGGCGGCCGCGGAATTTCCGGACGGTCAAGTTCGCATGCTGTTTCCGATGGTCACTACATTGGAAGAGATGCGGAGGTTGCGGAAAATGGTGGGGTTGGCGTCCAAGCAACTGCAACAGGCTGGGGTGGCCACGAAACGTGTTCCGGTCGGGATGATGATCGAAGTACCGGCCGCAGCGATTTGCATCGACATGTTGTTGGAGGCGGTCGACTTTGTTTCGATTGGCTCGAACGATTTGGTGCAGTACTTGATGGCGGCCGATCGAGACAATCCGAAAGTCAGCCATTTGTGTCAGCCGTTGGCTCCGGCTGTTCTTCGAGTTCTCAAATCGGTAATCCATTCTTGTAATCGCGTTGGCAAGCCGGTGACGCTGTGTGGGGAAATGGCTGGCCAGCATCGGGCGTTTATTTTGCTGCTCGGAATGGGGCTGACTCGTTTTAGCATGTCGCCGGCATTTGTGCCGTCGATCAAACAATTGGCGGCGCAGGTTAGTGTTGTCCAGGCCAAACAAGTTTTGGCCGAAGCTTTGGAGCAGAAGACAACGAATCAAGTTCGGCAACTGTTGACGGATCTATTGGAAACGATTGCGCCGAATTTGAGGCTCATGGAATCGGTGTAAACCGTGTTGTGTTCCGGCATCGTTACAACAGATGCCCTCGGTTCATAGTTAGACTAGGGTTTGTCCGAAAAGTGGTCTGACCTTTTTGGAGGGCAAGATCCTGGCCAAAAAGACATGAACGGAGAGGGTCAGCCCCTTTTTGGGCAAAGCCTATTGCTCTGTCGGTCGCCGTTTTCGCGAATGACGCTGGGTCGAAACGATATTCCCTTGGTAGATGCGATATGTCCGAACGAAAAAGATACGGGACCAAAAGCTCCAAGTCGGCGCACGCCGTGCCTTTGACGAGTTATCCGGGGCGGGTCGTGGTTCTTGCGATGTTGGTGGTTGCACCGTGGTTGCTTGGTTCGCTGGCAGGCTGGGCTCAGTTTGGTCTGGCGATCGCATCCGTTGTTGCCTTAGGTCTTTGGTTTCTCGAACTGGCGATTAACCGACCCAAGGCGCTCATTCTGCCATTGTCTGTGTTGCCCATTCTATTGGCGATCGGCCTTGGAATGTTGCAGATTTGGCCTCTGTCTAGCGAGATGAAGGGTCGATTGGCGGCGACGCATTCGCAGCAACAGTGGGAGCAATTGGCGACCCCCAGCGACATGGATCAAGAAGTGATGAGTCAAGTGGAACTGCACTTGGGACCAGCGACGGTTCCGAATCAGTTGCCTATGCAATTACCAATTTCGGTCGATCCACACGCGACCCGGCTGATGACGACCCAGTTGTTGTTCGCCGCAATCGCGTATGTATTGGGAGCGTATTATTTTCATCAGTCGCGGAGTCTGTTCTGGCTTTGTTTGGTGCTGACGATTAACGGTGTGGTTTTGGCGGGTTTTGGAATTGTTCAAAAGTTAACCGGTGCCGACAACTCGTTATTCATGGGAGCCATGCAAGTCGATGGCACTGTTTTTGGTCCGTACGTTAACCGCAACAACGCCGCGGGGTGGTTGGTCATGGCCATGGCAGCGGCGGTCATGTTGGTCATGACGGCCTTTCTTGGGAACAGCGAGTCGGCCGAGGACAGTGAAGATTGGATGATCCATGACCAGCGGCGTCAATCCGATTGGTGGTACAGCTTGTTGCAACTGGTTCATGAGCTAAACGCGCGCAAATTGGCCGCCGTTTTCGCCTTGGTATTTATTGTCGGCGGAGTGATGACGACCTTATCACGAGGCGGCACCTTGAGCATGATCTTGGGTTCGGTGATCGGATTCTTGGTCATTGGCGTTAGCAGTTCGAATCGCGGTCGGCAGGGAATTCAATACTTGGCCGTGGCCATTGTGTTGGGCTTGTTGTTGGTGGGTTGGCTGGGGTTTGGGCAAAAGTTGATGGATCGATTCGAGCAAGCGGACAAGGCGAACGTTTTGGACGATGCTCGCGTGCAAAATTGGACGGATACTTGGCCGCTGTTTTCGCAGCAATGGTTGGTTGGCAGTGGTTTGAACACGTATCAACACGTGCATCGCCCGTTGCGAACAACGATGGAGCAGAAGATCTATGTCTTTGCGGAGAATCAGTATTTTCAAACCTTGATTGACGCCGGTTTGATCGGGGGTCTGTTGTTGTTGTTGATGTTGGGTTGGACGGTTTGCCAGGTTATGTTTTTGGTCCGGCGGGCTCGGCATCCGGCCATGTTGATTGTTGGGGTGTTGGGTAGCGTGGCTTTGGGTTCGCAAGCCGTGGCGGCATTTTTTGATTTTGGGTTGTATTTGCCAGCGAACACGTTGACGTTTGCGGTGCTGATGGGGGCGGTTGCTGGTCAAGCACAGCATTACGCGCGTCGGGAAACCGAGGCGACCGTGATTACGGCTTGGGGGTGGGGACGCGTGGCTCCGCTCCTGGTCCTCGTCTTGCTGGGGGCCGGTATTGTCGGCGCGTTGCAATACTATCGATTGGGTCAAACGGAAGACGCCTTGTTATTGGCCAAAACCGTCCGCGAGAAAGAACACGCGGCGACCATGGACGAGGTCGACCAATCGCTCCAGAAACTAACGGTTTTGGCGAGATTGGGTTTAGAAGCCAATTTGCACGATGCGCTCGGGCAGATGTGGCAACAAAAATACCGCCGCAGCGAACTGGATCGTTTGCTGACGACCGTCCCTAGCGAGCCAAGTGAAAAGCAAATTCAAGAGTTATGGTCATCGACCAGTCCGGCATGGCGCGCGGCACTGGTTCGTCAGATGCGGGCCGTCAATCCGTCGGCCGTGCCGGTGCTTCAGGCGGAATTCTATGGGGGCACAAGTCAGCGGGCGGCTTTGTTGGCCGCGTACAACGAATACCTTTTGTCTCGAAAGTCCAATCCATTCCGACCGGAATTGCATTTACGTTTGGCGGATTTGGGGCGATTCTTGGTTTCAGCGACAGCGGTTCCTCATTTGGAAAGAGCCGTGTCGATTGCTCCCCGCAATCCGCAGTACCGGTGGATCGCGGGACTTCAGACGTTGGAGTCGTGCCAGTTCCAGGAAGATGCCGAAAATTTTGAACTTGGTTTGCAGCATCTGCGTACTGCTATCGAGTTGGAACCCGGGCGCACGCGGACGATGGAGCCTTTGGTTTTGAGGAAATTGGTCCTTGGTGTTTCGACTGATGGAATGTCGGCGGCGACGTACGCCGAGCGGTTGTTGGTGGGGTACCCGGACCTGTTGTTGGATTTCGTCAACCGCAATCAGGAAATTCGGAATCAACCGGAGATTCGTCGGCAGCTTTTGTTGACAACCAAAGCGCAGTTGGATGCCCGCAGGTTGGAGTTCAATTACAATGTCCCAGAAACGTGGGCGATGGGCAGAATCGAAATGGAGTTGGGAAATTGGCAGGCGGCCCGCGAGCAGTTCGACATGCTTTTGCACCTAAGCTACAGTCACACGGCCGGCCGCTACCAGCGGGTTTTGGCTCGAATCGAGTTGGGAGAATTGGACAAGGCGGAGGAAGAAATTCGCAGCCTTGTGGAAACGAACCCGGATAACTCGACGTATCAACAGACCTTAAAACGGGTCCAAGCGGCCCGTCTGCAAGAGCCCTAAGTTGCTTTTGGTTCGTTATTTGGCCGGCTCCTGACCTTCCGTCAGGAGCGTTTGCGACCAGCGAGCAAGCAGCCTAAGGTTTGAGTTTAATTACAATCATCATCGAGTTTGAAAAAGTCATCCTTGCCGTTGCGGGATGGGTTTGTTGATTTTCCCAAACGTGGATTGAACTTTCGTGTTGGCAGGTACAATAGGACTGACGGGCCCCATCCCTCGTTGACGCAGAGCACTATGTTAGACCTTTTCCAGTGGAAACTGATTAGTTTGCTTGCCGTGATAGCCGTTTCGGGGCTAGGTGTTGCCGTATTGGTTCCGCTGTTGGTTCGTTTGGCGATTGTCGTGGGTTTAGTAGACAAGCCGGACGCAAAACGCAAGTTGCACGAGCGTACGATTCCATTGGTGGGAGGGATCGCGATTTTCGTTGCGACCGTTACGATCGTGACGCTGGGTGTTGGCCAGTTCGGGCAATTGCTGGCTCCGGACGCGTCGGAAGGCTTGACCTTCACGTTGAAACATTACGGATTGTTGGCAGCTGGGGCGTCCATTTTGATTCTGGGTGTTTTGGACGATCGGTTCAAGATTCGTGGTCGCATCAAATTGATTGGTCAAATTGGGGTCGCCACGATTTTGATCGCGACGGGTTATTTTTTTGAGCAAGTTCATGTGGGCGCACAGACGATTCAATTTGGCGTCTTTGCGGTGTTGATTGTCTATTTTTGGATTTTAGGCACAATCAATTCGGTAAATCTTCTTGATGGCGCGGATGGGTTTGCGGGGACCTTGGGATTTGTCGTGAGCCTCTCGATGGCCGCGATGGCGTTTCTGGGTAAGGAAACGGCGGTTGAAGCAGTGATTGCGGCGGCGTTGGCCGGATCGATCGGTGGATTTCTCTGGTTCAACTTGCCACCCGCGAAGATTTACTTGGGCGACGGGGGAAGCATGTTGATCGGTTTGGTGTTGGGAGCCTTGGCAATCTCGACTGCATTGAAGGAAGAGACTCTCTACGCCTTTATTGCTCCGATCGCGATGTTGGCGATCCCAATTCTGGATTCGGGCGTCGCGGTTATGCGGAGGCAGATGACGGGGCGTGGAATTTATGCTGTGGACCGAGGCCATTTGCATCATCGACTTTTGGGGCAGGGGCTCAGTCCCCAAATGGCGGTGTTGTGGATGTTTGTACTGTGTGGAACTACGGCATTGGGCGGTGTGCTTAGCTTTGCGACGCGTGAGAGTGAATATGCGGTGGTGGCGGTCGTGTTGGTTATGGTTTTTTTGATTGCGGGCAAAGTGTTTGGGTTTGCCGAGTTCTCGATGGCTGGTCGGCGCGTGCGGCAAATGACGTTTGGTGTCGTCGGGGGCCGTGGTAATCGGACTCAAGGTACAAAAGATGAGTACCAGCTGCAGGGGACTCGGGATTGGGGGCAATTGTTTCAGGTCGCCCAGGATTTTGCGGAAGCCCACGGCCTCGATAAGGTGAGGATTGACATCAATGCACCTTGGCTGCACGAAAGTTACCATGCTGTATGGAAGTCCCGCTCGGCCAAGTTGGTGGAGTCTCAGGACGAATGGGGGGCTCAATTTCCATTGATCATTCACGAGCGAGTATTTGGTCGGGTGGAAGTGTTTTCGTTGACTCGAGCTGCGGAAGCCTATCGCTGCTTGCCTAAATTGATGAATCTGCTAGAAAATGCCGGTCCGAAGATCGTTGGCGGTCCGCCACCGAAGGCCTCTCAGGTCGCTGCGGTCCCTGGTTTCGAAGCTCCAAGCTCGACTCCGGTCGGGCATTCCGCTCGGCCCGAACCCCGCCCTGCTGATCAAGATTTTGTCGGTTTTCGGCAATCGGCTGAGGCGAGTTCCTCTCTTTGAAATAGTAGTGAATCATGCTGCAGAAGCTTCACCGTTCGCAGTTGCCGGCAGGCGAATGTTTATGCGATTATTGCACGGCCAAGTGTTGTCGCTACTTCGCGTTGCCGATCGACACGCCAACGACGGACCGCGATTTCGATTTTGTGCGCTGGTATTTGGTGCATGAATCGGCCTCCCTGTTTACCGAAGGGGAGACGTGGTATTTGTTGGTGCACACCAAGTGTCGGCATCTGGGAGCCGACAATCGTTGTGGGATTTACGAGACGCGTCCGCAAATCTGTCGCGACTACCACACCGACGAATGCGAGTACGACGAGAGTTGGACTTACGAACGTTACTTCGAAGTAGCCGATCAATTAATGGAATATCGCGAAGCGTTGGCGGGATTCAAAGCGGCCACGCCGGTGCGTAAAGCCAAACCACAAGCATTGTCCGTTATCGGTTAGACGTCTGAAGATCCAATATGATTGAACCTCGAATTCTTAGTGGCTTCCGCGATTTCTTGCCGCGCGAAATGATGCAACGGCAGGCGTTGATGGACACTGCTCGACGTGTTTATCAATCGTTTGGATTTGCCCCGATCGACACGCCGACGTTGGAGTATCTCGAGATTCTTTCGGGCAAGGGTAGTGCGGAAACCGATCGACAGATGTACCACTTTGTGGATAACGGTGGACGGCCGGTTGGAATGCGATTCGATCTAACCGTGCCTTTGGCTCGGTACGTGGCTCAACACATCAACGAGTTAGGAACCCCATTCAAGCGTTATCACATTGCACCGGTGTGGCGAGGGGAGCGCCAACAGCGGGGCAGGTATCGCGAGTTCGTGCAGTGTGATTTTGACACGATTGGGACTCGCTCGTGGTTGGCTGATCTGGAAATGATCCTAGTGATCAATCAGTTGATGATGGCCCTGGGGTTCGAGCGATTTCAAATTCGCATCAACCACCGAAAGCTGCTCAACGGCATGCTGGCCCACAAGGGTCTCGAGCAACATTCAGTAGGTGTGCTTCGCGCGATCGACAAACTGGGCAAGTCAGGTGCAGAAGTGGTACTGGCGGAACTAGTCCAAGTGGGCTTACCGGAAGTCGTGGCTCAGGAAATCTTGCAGTTGGGGCTTTATCGGGGTGATGCGGAGGGCGTGCTCGAACTAGCCGAACGCGCGGTGGGCGAACATCCGCTGGGCCGGGAAGGTGTGGCCGAGCTTCGAGAGTTGCTTCGGTCGGCCGTGGCGGCCGGTGTCCCGACGGATCGCTTGGTACTCGATATCTCCATTGCGCGAGGTCTCGACTACTACACGGGAACCATTGTCGAAACTCAGTTGCTGGACTTGCCAGCGATTGGCAGTGTTTGTTCGGGTGGTCGATACGACAATCTTGCCGGTCTGTATACGAAACAAGATTTGCCTGGGGTTGGTGCATCGCTTGGCCTCGATCGGTTGTTGGCGGCGATGGAAGACTTGGGGATGGTGGCCGACAAGTCCTCGCCAACCCAAATCTTGTTGGCATTTTTTGAGCCGCAACTACAATTGGAATACCTGCGTTTGGCTTCGCAGTTGCGGGCGATGGGACTCAATGTCGAGTTTTATCCAGAACCGGCGAAGCTCAAGAAACAGCTCAAATATGCGGATCAACGAAAGATCCCGGCCGTGGTCCTGATCGGCAGCCAGGAGTGGGAGCAGAAGCAGGCAGCGGTCAAGTGGCTTGATCGCGAAGTGCAAACGACGGTTCCGCTCTCGCCCGACGGCACGGAATTGTGTGAGTACTTTCGGAGTGCGTTTTTTGCCGGGACAGTCTCCCCAAATCTGACAAACGTTTAGGGCCAATAACCAGGAGTCGAATGGAAATGCTTGTCTTATTGTTGGCTCAAGCTACCGAACAATCCGAATACGGACAGATGTGGGGGTTAGTGTTTCTCTTGGTACTATTGGGGGTGTTTGCCGTCGCTATTCCCCGTTTTCGCCGCATTGATTTGTTGACCGACGCGGAAAAGAAAAAATTGGCGGCCCAATCTGGCCGAACTAAAGGCGGCGGTGGACATGGGCATAAGTGATCGTGGAAACTAAAGTGCCCGAAACGTCGTTGCCCGGCGCCTTTCTGGACCGCTTGGTGAACATTCTCGGCGATGCTTGGTCGGAGACCATTGAACAGAGTTTCTTCCAGCACAAGTTGGCCGCGTTTCGGGTGAATCGGTTATTGGCAGTCCCGGAAGACGTGTGTCGGGAGTTGGTCGCGGCCGGGTTCTCTTTGACTCCACTATCCTGGCTACCAGAGGGGTTCCTTGTTCCGGCGGAGCAAAGGTCCGACTTGACTCGTCATCGCTTGGTGGAGACGGGCCAAATTTACGTTCACAATCCTAGTAGTATGTTGGCCGCTTACCTTTTGGCACCGCAGCCGGGCGAAACCGTGATGGACTTGGCGGCCGCGCCTGGCGGCAAGACTTTGCATTTGGCGGCGTTGATGGGCGGGACCGGGTTCTTGAGCGCCGTGGAGCCAGTGCGGGCGCGTTTTTACAAACTGAAGGACAACTTGCGCCGGGGTGGGGCCGCGTTTGTCAGGACCTACCAATTGGACGGTCGGCAGGTGCCCGCCAAGACTGGGCCGCGTTTTGACCGAGTGCTGTTGGACGCCCCCTGTAGTGGTGAAGCGCGGTTTCACGTTTCCGACCCCGAGTCGTTTCGGACTTGGAGTTTGCGCAAAGTGCGCGAATGTCGCGGAAAACAGCTCGGACTGATTCAGGCGGGTTTCGCATCCCTGAAACCTGGCGGGCGAATGCTGTATGGGACTTGCAGCTTTGCTCCCGAAGAGAACGAGGCCGTCGTTGCTAGCTTGGTTCGAGAACAGCCGTCATGCCGGCTCTTGGACCTCGAACTGCCGCTGGAAAATTGGCAGGCCGGGCGGACGAATTGGGAAAACGAGTCGTTTCCTGAATCCGTCGGGCGTTGTCGCCGGGTCCTGCCCAACGCCGTACACGATGCGATGTTCTTGGCCTTGATTGAAAAGAACCCCGTATGATGGGGGCCTGTTGGGTTTCGTCAGGTTCGACGGGCCTACGGATTCGAGTTCGATGGCCACCTTGGTTGAACCGCCAACATTCGATAATCTTATCGCTCCCGGTATCGGTCGGGATTCCAGAGGCGGCCATCGCTCTCGGACAAGTTACTCCAACGAATTGGCGATTTCATGCGATTCAATCAGCTTGATCGAATTGTAGAACTGGTGCTTGGCCAGCGTCTGCGTGCCATCAAGTGCGTTACCCTAGCCGAGCAGCATCTGCAGGACCATTTTCCCTTGTTCCCGGTAATGCCGGGCGTGTTGATGTTGGAGGCGTTGTCCCAGGCATCCAGTTGGTTGATTCGGGCGACCGATGAATTTCAATGTTCGATGGTTGTGCTTCGCGAAGCCAGGAACATCAAGTTTCAAGACTTTGTGGCTCCCGGGGATCGCCTGGAAGTTTCGGTGGAAATCGTCAAAGTTGATGGAGCCTTGGTGCATCTGAAAGCCGTAGGCATGATCGGTGAGCAGACCGCCGTAAACGGTCGTTTGGTCATGGAGAAATTCACCTTAGCTGACCGTAACGGAGAAGATGCGGTGCTTGATCGGAATATTAGTTTCGGCCACCGACATACGTTTCGGCGACTGATGCAAGGTCTGCCCTTGGCGTCGTGAACACGTTCCCATAATTTCCCCAATCGAGTACAATCAGAGGCCGAACCCGATTTAATGCCTGGATCGGCCTGGAATTAGATTGTTCCCAGTTTTCCTTCGGAGAGAAGAACGCATGGCAAGCAATGATGAAGTATTTGAAAAAGTCCGCGAAGCCCTGGTGGATGCCTTGGCGGTAGATGATTCGGACGTGACCCCAGCCGCCACGATGGTTGGCGATTTGGGCGCTGAGAGTATCGACTTTTTGGATATCGTTTATCGCTTGGAAAAGGCGTTTGGTATCTCGATTTCTCGAGGGGAACTTTTTCCAGACGATATTTTGACCAATGCTGAATATGTGAGCGATGGCAAGGTTACCGCTTCCGGATTGGCCCAGTTGAAGGCAAGAATGCCCTTTGCTGATCTGAGCAAATTCGAACAGAATCCTCTGGTCCAAGATTTTGGTAATCTTTTGACTGTGAATGACTTGTGCAACTATGTCAAAACCAAATTGGCATAGTGTTTGAAAGTCGGTTTGGAGATCCACGAGTCTGTGGTGAGGAGTCGCGACAGCGATGCGTTGGTTTTGGATAGACCGTTTTGAAGAGTTCGTCAGTGGTCAATCCGCGCGAACGGTCAAGAATGTGAGCTTGGCCGAAGAGCATCTGGACGATTACAACCAGACGTGGCCTTACATGCCGCCACCGTTGATGATCGAGGGATTGGCGCAGACCGGCGGTCTGTTGCTCGGGCAAATGAGTGATTTCAAGGCTCGCGTGGTGTTGGCGAAAGTCGGGCGAGCTTCGTTCGAAAGACTGGCTCGGCCCGGTGATCGATTGACTTATCAAGTTCGGTTTTTGAGCCAGCAGGCCGACGGAGCCATCGCCGAAGGCACGATTTTGCTTAACGATGAACCCTTGGGTACGGCCGAATTGGTCTTCGCAACTTTAAGTGGTCCGGAATTCGAAAAGGTCGAGTTGTTCCAACCGCATGAATTCTTGCGGATGCTCCGCAGCATGCGTTTGTTCGATGTGGCGAAGAATCCGGATGGCACCCCCGTGGTGATTCCGGAGCATCTGTTGGCGGCCGAGCATGCCTTCCTGAGTGTCAACTGTCCCTAGCATTTCGTTTCATTGCCTGAAGGATCTTATGATAATTCGAACCAAACGTCGCGTTGTGGTGACCGGCATGGGCGTGATCAATCCGCTGGGGCACGATGTTGAAACGATGTGGAGCAAGCTCAAGCAGGGGGCGAGCGGCGTCGGCGAAATTTCGCTGTTCGATGCAACTCGTTTTCCCACGAAAATCGCGGCCGAAATTCGCAACTGGGATGTCTCCAGTATCGGCGTGGACCCCGAGGTTTGGAAGTTTCGTGGTCGGCATACCAAGTTTGCTGCGGGTGCTGCCCACCAAGCAATAAATGATTCCGGGGTGTTGGCCGCGATCAGCGATCCCATGCGGTTCGGCGTGTATTTGGGGAGCGGGGAAGGCAATCAAGATTTCCAAACCTTCGCGACGATGATCGCCGCCAGTATCACGCCCGAGGGGACCTTGGATCTCTCGCGGTATGTCGAGACTGGTGTTCGCGTCGTCAATCCCATTCAAGAACTTGAGCAGGAACCCAACATGCCGGTTGGGCATTTGGCCGCGATGTTCAACGCCCAGGGACCAAACGTGAATTGTTTGACGGCCTGTGCGGCCAGCAGTCAGGCGATCGGCGAAGCCACCGAGATTATTCGTCGGGATCAGGCGGATGTAATGTTGGCGGGTGGTACGCACAGCATGATTCACCCCTTCGGCGTGACCGGGTTTAATTTGTTGACCGCGCTGTCGACCAACAACGTGGATCCTACGAAGGCCAGTCGTCCATTTGATCGCCTGCGCGATGGATTTGTGATCGGCGAAGGCGCTGGTATGGTCGTTTTGGAAGAGTTGGAACATGCGTTGGCGCGCGGAGCAAAGATCTATGGTGAAATCGCGGGGTATGGTTCGACCGCCGACGCCTATCGAATCACGGATATTCATCCGGAGGGCCGCGGAGCGATTGCCTGCATGAACATGGCGATTTCCGACGCTGGTCTCCAGCCCAGTGATATCGACTACGTTAACGCTCACGGGACATCGACGACGGTCAACGACAAGGTGGAATCCAAGGCCTGTCGTGAAGTCTTTAGTGGTTGCCCGTCGCCTGCTCCGGTAAGTAGCACCAAGAGCATGATGGGGCACTTGATTGCAGCCGCTGGCGTTACCGAGACCATCGTATGTTTGATGGCAATTCGTGACCAAATTCTGCCGCCGACCATCAACTACGAAAATCCTGACCCGCTCTGTGATTTGGACTACATTCCGAACGTCGCCCGACCCGCCAAATGTGATGTGGCTCTAAGTAATAGTTTTGGCTTCGGCGGGCAGAATATCTCGTTGGTCGTCAAACGCTTGAGCGTTTGAGCCAATGGTTGGCAAGATTAGGTGATGTAGATGCCTCGCAGAAGTGCCCACAGATCAGGAGGTTTGTTGGGGAGCGAGCCAGCCAGAAGAATGCGACATGACTGTCGCGAAGGACCAGAATGACTGATTGGTTGTGCTGGAAGTAAAATCGAGACAGATCTTAGGCTCTTGGCGTCATTTACCCGGGGATAGCAATCAAGCGATCCCGTGCAGAGAGCCATTCCTACTATTCAGAAATAAGTTCGATTCGTCTGTCTGGGATGAACCACATTACGGCGACGGCGATATAGATCACAACTGATGCGATCGGAAGTTGCCAAGCGAGCAAGATTCCGATTGTATAAGCCGTCAGCGATATCTTGCCTTTAAAATCAGTTCCAACGGCCTGCTTTAAGCTTGAGTCTTGCCCCTCTGCTTTAATGATAGTCGACTGGAGTATTGTGTAGGCAATTGCGGCAAAGAGGAGTACTGCTCCATAGAGTGCCACGGGTAATCGGCTCAACTCGCTTCGATTCAGCCACGTGGTAACAAATGGGAACAACGACAGCCAAAACAGCAGATGCAAATTCGCCCAAAGAACTGCGCCATTGATACGGTGCGTAAGTTGCAGCATGTGATGATGATTGTTCCAGTAAATGCCAAGATAAAGGAAGCTCAATAAGAATGTGAGGAATGAAGGGATTACCGTCATCAACGCAGCAAGGTCTGCCCCTTCGGGAGCTTTCAAGTCAAATACCATGATCGTGATCAGAATCGCGATAACTCCGTCGCTGAATGCTTCTAAACGTGATTTACTCATTCAGCCGCTCCAAATGAGGCTTCAAATTCTGGTTTCCAATCGTAGGACTTGCCTGATTTGAGATCTGTACAAGACAAAAGTCGACAACTCGAAAATGAACCGATATCGTGATCGCCGTTAATCAGTACGGCTCCCATTCGGATGATGTACTGACACGAGAATTTTGTTTTCTCAAACAGAGTCGTCATTCTTTCGTGAATCGCTTCATAAATGATCTCGGTAACGTCAACAATAGGCTCAGCCGAACGCAATACGCGATCTTTTTCACGAAACAGGATCTGTTCGAGGATATTTTGTTGATAATCGAGTTCCGAAAGCTCGCCATCATTAACTTGATCGTTCAGAAGCTTGTTCATCGCCGCAGTTGCTGCTCCGCAACAGGTGGATACCTTGGACTGACCTACTCGATAGATTGCGCCAATATCCCCTGTCTTGGTCAGACCAATATGAGGACCATAGAAAACAAATAAAGCACCATTCTCGGGCACATGGTGAGCAAATGCCCCCATGCCTGTAAGTCCCGCAAAAGGAAATCCGTTGAGCCCACCCATCTTGAACGGTCCAAGCATTTCATATGCTCTTGGCGGATACTCAATGGTATTGATGTCGTCACAGCAGACGCTATCAGCCGACATGATCTGGTTTGGCTGTAGCCCTAGTTTTTGTTCGATCAGATTTAGAAGTGCATCAACTGCATCATTCGTTGTTGTCGCGTTCGGGTACCAATCTCGAATTAGGGGCAGGTTTTCAAGGGTAGTTGTCATAAAGGTCCTCAAGTCAAAATGTTGTTCACAGGTTGAACGATTAGTGGAAGTTCTGTCTCGCCGAGCATTTCTCGAAGATCGATTTCGAGTGTGCGCGCTAAAGCAGTGATTGGAACATCGTTGGGGCCACCCTCAAATGGATTCTCCGAACTCTCTCCGATCTTATCGATCGTGTGGAATACCCAAGCAACAATCATACTTGCCGGAATCGTCAGCCACACACTATGTTCGCCTAGCCTGTCGAATTCGCGCAGCAATCCGAAGGGCACAAGAAAGATAAACAGCCAAATGAAATAGACATTCAACGTTGCGAACTGACGAGGATAGGGAAAGTTCTTGATGCGCTCGCTTTTTCCCTGGTCGTCAAAAAACTTGGCAATAGTTTGCGACATGAAGACACGTTGAAACTCTGACAGCCTTTCATTTCGCACTAGCTCTCCAAGTTGACGTGACTGTAGTGCCAGAACTTGAGTTGCGATGTTGGCGAATCCAAGTACTTGTTCTAGTTCGGTCTCATCAAGCAACGATATTAGCTCGTTTTTGAGATCACCAGTCCATTCCGCAACAACGTATTGACTTTGGTATTCGATGTTGTGCGATTTGGACATGGTTTCCCATGATCTCGGCTTGCGAAGTTGGTACCGAAGAGCCGTTACAAATGCGATATGACGGTAGATGAGCCGTTGCGTTTGATTGTCATCGCAACCCATAGTCTCAGCGGCGGCTGGCTTGCTTAGAAAGTCACAACACTGTGTACCCCAGTAGCGACTATTGTTGATAAGCGAGCCCCATATTTGTCGCGCTTCCCACAGCCGAGAATAGGATGCGTTGTTCTTAAAGCCAGTTACAAAGGCGACTGCCGTGCCGATCAATGCAATCGGCACCCAGGGAATCGCCAACCAAGTCCAATTCAACCATGCGTAGGCAGAAGTCGGGACAGCAGCCAACACGAAGAACACTGCCGTTTCTCGTCGTGTCCACTTGACGATTTCCGCCAGTGTATAGTGTTTGCCGGTATGCATTCGGGGAGTTTTCCTAAAATGCGCTCACATAAGGTCTGTCAGCAGTTAATAGTTTGCCTGTCCAATGTCGAGCCTGTCGAATTTTCCGTCAGACGCGAGGTGAAGCTTGAAGTAGGTTTTGAAGTCCCCCCATTGATCGCTGTGGAAATGTCCAAAGATTGACATGCCACCATCTTCTTCCATCTCGATACTGGTGAATCGCTCCTTACCAATTTCGCTTGAGAACTTCTTAAAGTCGCGGGGGCTGCCGTCATCGAAAAGCTTAGCGTCGACAGAGAAGTGCTCCAGCCAAGCAGGAAGATCGTTCCGTTGCCAGGCATCGAGAGCCGATTTTACTTGCGGTTGAGATAAGGATCTAAGCATATCTTGGTCCTTTTGAAATTGTTCAACTGACATTTCCGTCGCGAGGGTTGCCGAAACGACGAAATTGCAAAACAGAATAGTACGATTGCGATTATCATCGCTAGCTTTTTTGTCTCTTATGTCGCAATCAAATAAGCCCTCCATTTGCTCGTATCGTCTGGCCATTGACCCATCCTCCGTCAGGTCCGACAAGGAAGGATACAATTCCAGCAATGTCGTCTGGGGAGCCCAGTCGTTCGAGTGGAGCCGCCTTAGATGATTGCGCGATGAGTTCCTCCGACTTGCCGTCGAGGAATAAACTCGTCGCGGTGGGGCCAGGCGCGACCGCATTCACAGTAATGTCGCGACCGCGGAGTTCCTTTGCAAAAACGTTCGTCAATTGCTCTACACCCACTTTTGCTGCCGCGTAAACTGCGGTACCCGGTATTGCAAGTTCGACTAGGCTCGTCGAGAAATTCACGATCCGACCGCCCATCCGCAGACGTTTCGCTGCAAGACGCAATCCATGGAATGTTCCCTTCAGGTTGATGTCAATGAGCCTTGCGAACAGATCATCGTCAGTGTCGGCAATCGGAACCATGCCCGGTTGAATGACACCAGCGTTATTCACCAGGATGTCAGTCCCGCCGAATTCGCGGTCGGCAGCGTCGAACAAACGGGCGAACGCGGCCGGATCGCGTATGTCCGCCTGGACGGCGATTGCATGCCCGCCACTAACGACGATCTCCCGCACCACGGACTGAGCTTCCGCCTCCGCCCCGGAAAAGTTGACGACGACACCGATGCCGTCTCGGGCGAGCCGGTTTGCAATGCATGCCCCGATTCCGCGTGACGAGCCAGTAACAATCGCCGAACGAGTAGAATTTGTTGAGCTCATGAGAAAGGATACTCCCGTGGAGAGTGCTGTGTCGTGATCCAATACGGTTGGGTGTTCATTCTGTGGGCCTCAACTGATTTGCGATACATGCTTAAAAATAAAACCGCTCATCGATCGATCATCGAGTCGTGTAGCCACCGTTGGCGAAAATGGTTTGCCCTGTGATCCACCACCCTTCGCTGACCAGTAACCTTACGATGGGAACGATGTCTTCGGGAGCTGTAAGGCCCGTCGCCGTAAATCTGCTTAGGGCAGCAGCGGTTTGATTGTACTGGGCCGCTTCTTTAGTCTCTTGCCCATAGAAGAAAGGCGTTTCCATTGGTCCAGGCCCCACAGCAGTCACGCTGATTCCTCTCGCTCCAAATTCTTTTGACGCGGCTCGCGTGAAATGCTCGATCGGAGCCTTGCTGCCCGGATAGATCGCATAAGAGTCGGTGTAGGCGGCCAGGAGCGAACTAACAATGGTGCAAATCTTGCCCCGGTCAGCGAGCTTCTTGCCAGCTTCTTGAATGAAGAAGAAGGCGGCTTTTGAGTTGATTGCAAAAATCTTGTCGTAGTCTTCTTCTGTGGCTTCAATGATCGGCTTTTTGATGACCATGCCAGACGTGTTGATGGCGATGTCAACCCGACCAAAAGCCTTGATCGTTTCGTCAAACAGCCGGGTACATTCCACAACTCTGGTTAAGTCACCTTGGATTGCGATGGCCTTGGCCCCCGCTTTTTCGATAGCTGCCACTGTCTCATCCGCATCCTTTTTCGTTCCAGTGCTGTTGTAATGAACGGTGACGGCTTCAGCTCCCTGAGCTGCCATATCACGGGAAATCAGTCCACCAAGATTCTTTGCGCCACCTGCCACGATGACCACTTTGCCTTTGATCAAATTAGGATTGCTCATATTTTAGGGACTCCTCATTAAATGTTGTCTGACTGCTTCGTACCGTTTGGTCGCAAATCTGCGAATCGGTGTACGTTAGCAAAACAGCTCCTAGGCCGCTTTCAAATTCTCCGAGCAAAGCTATTAGGCTGTTGTGGCAACCCAGTTTCCGTGCCTTGCAGCACCAATTGCAATGCGATAATTTGGTGAAACCCTGTCGTCGCCTGTTTGGAGTCCCTATGTTTTCAGATTTTCACTTACCTGAATTTCAATTGTTGGTAGCCACCGAGGACATTCGTAACGCCAAGGAATGGCAAGTGGGTGACGACAAGCACCATTTCATTGTTCACCTGGGAGGATATATGGATTCCCTAGAGACCGAAATTGACGGTCACGCGGGCTGCGTTGGTCCTGCAGTCTCGGGTGAAATCTGGACGGTTCCCGCAGAGAGAACATACCGCAGTCGGGCCACAGGCGGTCATATTCACTATGCGGTCATCTCCATGTGCAAACGCGTTGATTCTTCGACTACGGAATGTGACATTCTCGCTGGTTGGCGAGATTATGGTTTGCACTCGGCCGTTGCAAACCTTGCGATGATTGCTGCAAAAACCGATGACGTATCGCAAATGCATATACGCGAACTCTCCGCGTCGATTCATTCTCATCTCGGAGAGAGATATCTACATGGGACTGACTGCACTACGAGGGATTGCAGTCCGCTGCTGGATCAGTCCCAGGCTCGCTATCTTCGCGATTATGTCTTTGAGAATCTTGCAGAACAAATCACAGTAGATGCGCTTGCCAAACTTTCCAGCATGACACCTCACCATTTATTGATTGCGTTCCGGCATTCCTTTGGAACGACACCCGCACAGTATGTTATCGCTCAACGAATTCGTCGAGCTCAGTGGCTCCTTCTTCACACCAGTTACGATGTAACGAGAATTGCGATGGATACTGGTTTTGCCAGTCACAGCCACCTCACCAGTGCGTTCCGCAGTCGCTTAGGTTATACCCCAACTGATTTCCGGGCACGTTTTAAGTAAAGGTTGGGCCGAGCAGCAAGAGCTTCAATTCTTCCGTCGTTTACCTAAATGGAATTTGCTTGGTCAGGAAAATGCAGTCGATATGGTAAATATTTCTGTTCATATCGCGCAGAAGCAATCGAATTACGCGACGCGAAGATGCGATTACTCAAGCACGTCCCTTTGGAGGCCGTGATCTTTCTTTTCGTGCCTCGATGAGATGCGTGGGTCGATGAATCCAACGCGTTGGTCGAGGCGGGCTGTTCGACCGCGAAAGGCTCACGCGAAGCACGAAGTCGGGGGACGCCGCAAGGCAATGGCGTGTCCGATCGGGGCCGTCAGCTCGAAGTCCCTCAGAAGTCGGAATTTGTCTCTGCCTGCGTTTGTGCCTCGGTGAGACACCGGTGTCCGCGAATCTACGAAATCTTTCGTTGACAAACTACGAATCGGTTCGTATAATTGCTCTCGTCCGCGGATCGTTGTCCTGGGGAGCGGATTACAGGGGGCTGAACTCGGAGGATTTGACACGTGACGAACAAGGAGATTCCCATGCCCACCGACGCCGAGTTGGCGATCCTGCAGGTATTGTGGGAGCAAGGGCCGTCGACGGTTCGTCAGGTCCAGGACATCTTAGAAGCCGAGCGTGGGACGGGTTACACAACCACGCTCAAGCTGATGCAGATCATGTTTGAAAAAGGGCTGTTGGGGCGCGACGACTCGAATCGCTCGCACGTTTATACCGCGTTGGTTACTCGGCAAAAGACCCAGCGCCGTTTGGTAAGTGAACTCGTGGAGCAGGTTTTTGCGGGTTCGGCTCAGCAGTTGGTGTTGCAAGCTTTGGCGGCGAAAAAATCAACACCGGAAGAACTCCGCGAGATTCGCAATTTAATCGACGAATTGGAAAGGGACTCCCAATGAACGAGTTGTTGCAGTGGTTTTGGCAGCATCCACTAGTTGAACTTATGGGTTGGACGGTGGTCCATTTCTTGTGGCAGGGGTTTGTGGTGGCGGGGCCATTGGCCTTGAGCCTTTGGGCATTGCGGCTTCATGCGGCTGCCGCACGGTATTACACAGCATGCGCGGGACTGGTTGTGCTCGCGATTTGCCCCGTCGTGACGCTGGCTTTGCTGGTGGCCCAAAGCGAGCCTGCCAGCTGGAGTAGCCTCGAATGTGCGCAACTTGATTTGCCGAACCAAACGTCGAGTCTTCCGCAGGTGTCCGTCGCACAGCCGACCGTACCACCGTTTCGGGCGCAAGATTCGTTGCCTGTTCCAGCGGTTCAGTTACAAGAATCGCTTTCCGATGAGGGAGATCCAGCTTCAACCGGCAATACTTGGTGGAGTACTCAAAGCCATTGGATGCCCATCATTGCGACGGTTTGGTTGACCGGGGTACTGCTATTGTCGCTGAGGTTGTTGGGTGGACTTTGGCGAATTCATCGTTTGCGGAGTCGTGCGCAGGTCATCGTGGATGTGCGGATCCGCCAAAGTGTGGAGCGGTTGCTTGAGCGAATGAATATCCGCCTACCGCTAGATTTGTTCCAATCGTGCGAGGTACCGGTGCCAGCGGTGATTGGGTTTTGGCGGCCCGCATTAATTATTCCGGCGAGCCTCTTGTCGGGGCTTACGGTTACCGAAGTTGAGTCGATCTTGGCGCATGAGTTGGCGCATATTCGCCGTCATGACTGGATCGTCAACGTGGTTCAATCATTCCTGGAGACATTGCTGTTTTATCATCCGGTGGTCTGGTGGGTTTCGGCCGCGATCCGACGCGAACGAGAAAACTGCTGTGACGACATGGCAATTCAAGTCTGTGGCGACTGTTTGGTCTTGGCCAAGGCATTGTTGCATTTAGAAGAAAATCGTTGTGCGACGGGGCTGGCGATGTCGGCCGCCGGAGGAGCGTTGGTCCACCGAATTCGGCGGTTGGTCCTACCAACAGAGAATCGCCCATCGCCGCGTTGGACAGCGGGCCTGTTGACGCTTTCGGTCGCAGGGATATTGGTGGGTGCAATGTGGGTCACGGTTCTCGCGAGTGTGTCCGAGTCGACTGGGAACGAACCGGTGAACGAGAGTGTCGTCGACTTGCCAACACAAACGCTCGAAAACCGAGCTTGGTTGACGACCGCAGTTCCCACAGATGACTGGCCACGACATCAACGCGAAGTCAGTAAAGTCGACGAGCGAACGGGTCAAAGCCATCCCGTCCTTGCGAATGTAGTTTTATTTGGTACCGATGGGCGCCAAGCGAACGTCGATATGAAGTACTCAAATCTATTCAACTACACATTTGTTCCAGCGCGCATTGCCAAAGAACTTGGTGCGGTCGATTGGGGTGAGATCGACTTCGGCGATCAACCGCCAAGAACACGAGACAGCTTGCCACAAGTCTCCCATCTGATTCCTGGAGTGCTGCTGGATCCGCAAACTGGTGAATTGTCGGTCGTTACACGCGAGACACTACCTGATCAAACGCACGTGAAAGAAACGAAGCTACAAACCATTACGGTCAACGAGATGACCGAACCTGCTGGTCAACACAAGATCGTGCCCTATGTCGATGACACGATCTGGATTCCCGGGCATCTGGCCTTCTATGGAGTCAACAAGACGGAGCAGACGCGGTTTCGGGTCGTGCGGATCGAACGGGTCAATTTGACCTTGGGTCCGGACATCGGTCCCGTGAACGCGCTGGTTTTGAATGACGAGAATTCAAGTCTTGGCGTTTTGGGGAGCAATTGGGCTCGAATGTTGAGGGGGCCCTTGGGCGAAGGATTTGTTTGGGCGGCGACTGGCGATTTTTACTTGATGAAGTTTCCAGACGACCAAGACGCTTCTACGGCGCCAACGTTATCCGAACTTCAGCGCGCCAACGATCGTTTGACCTTGGCAGAACTGAGAAGCAGCGAAACAGGGCGTTCTCCGGAAGCGTTGTTGGCGAAGTTTGCTGACACGACTGGCAATCGGCTCGAACAGTTGCAAGGCCGGGTAACCGACCAGGAGACACTGGTCTCGTCGCCCAAGGTGGAGTATGTCTTGGGTACGGAATCCGGTGTTGGTATGGATGCCGCGGAGATCGTCTTGCATTTGCCGGAGGGTTCCGGGGTGCGGGCCGAGTTCACGGGCGAAGCGGTGTCCGTTTCTAGCGAAGGCCCAGAAACCAAGGTGACGATCTCGAATGGACGGATCAAGTTGCTTGACTCGACAGGTGTCGTTCGCGTCGAGGCCTCGGCGGATAATGGGGCCGAATTGTTGATGGCAACGGTGCGAGAAGTTGCTAATGAATTTGTTGTCACGTTACATGCGGCCTTCCAAAATCCCGCCGAGCATGATTTTACGCCGGTTGTTCAGGCGAAGTTGCATCTGGCAACTGGCGCTCCTTCGGACGAAGCAGAGCCACCCCACGGCGCCATTCGATACATGATCGACCATGATTCACAGACTCGATACGCACCAATGGCGATGAAAATGCAGTGGCATTACGACCTTGCTCGGCTGATGCAGGAAAATGCCAATCGCGAGAACACTGGCAACGTGGAGTCAAGCAATGGTATGGAGTCGAACACTTCGGAATCCCGTTTGCAGCCATGGCAGGAAGAGCCGATGCGCAAAACCGAACCGGCGGATGAACAGGAGTGGGGACCTTTGGCCAACTCTTCGGGGTTGCAGTCGCGATTGACTCTGCAGACGCAGGCGCCCAAAGTCGGCGAACCCGTGTTGTTGAAACTTGAATTGCGGAACGTGGGTGAAAAGCCCACCAAATTTGATCCGCAAGATTACGCTCCGTTTCGGGTTTTGCGGGTGGATATGCCGCGGCCCGAGTTGCCGCCACCGTTCATCGGTTCCCGTCCGCAAACTTCGGGACAAAGGGAAACGTTGCAACCAGGCGAGGTCCGCACGTTGTGGGAAAACGTTGATGTCGCTTCGCTTTTTCTCCTGGCTGACGCTCGGGAATACGAGGTGTTTGCGGAGGGTGGCGAGTGGGCGGCGTCGACCATTTGGCAGGACTCCAATCACCTTCAAGTCACGCTAGGTCCTGGCACCTTGGGGCCACGCGAACAACTGATCGCCAATCTCGTCAAGATCAAACCGGAGGACTGGACGGTCACCATCGGACAAGGCGAAATCTACTTGCAGCATTCGCCGACAAATTTGAAATCGGATATGCACACGATCGCGGTCCGATTCCAAGAGAAAAAAATCGCCGCTGATTTTCAAGCAGGGTGGCCCGTACCCGGACAAGAGAAAGTCTTTCAAAACGTTAAGGTCGATGACTTGGGTGAGACGACCTTGGGGCACGTTTATGTCTTGAGTCTGCCGAAGCCGACAAAGGAGCTTTGGCCGACTTATGTCGAAGACATCACCGGCGCGCTGAAAAACGTCCGGCGCGAAGCGACGGCTCCGCCGCAACCTTGGTCAGCGCAAGGTCGGGTCACGGATCGAAACGGCAAGCCGTTGGCCAACGTCGCCGTTCATGCTCATTGTGGCATAGGCTCGCTCAAGAGAACCGGAACGACCGTGACGGATGCGGATGGCAACTACGACCTGCGCTTTGGACCTGGCTTGCTTTCTTCCGATGCCATCTCCGCGCAGGTCGCGACGATCTCGGTCCAGTTGGCAGGCCACTTCGAACAGAACCTGCACCGCCAAGGAGATTGTTGGGCAGCGCTGGAAACGCCAGGTCCCGATGCAAAATGGCCCGGTATGACCGATAAAAACTTGTTCTTGCCAGGCCGCGCCCAGGAAATCAATTTTGTAATGTTGCCCTCCGCCAAACTCACGGGCATCGTCACCGATCCCAGCGGGGAACCCTTGGACGGTGTTCGGATCTCGTTGGTAGGCGACGATCTACCGCCCTCCAGCAGTGTGGTGACGAATACTCGCTCCGACAAAGGGGGCCGCTTTGCGCTGGAGGACATTCCGACCGGCTACGCTTGGCAACTTCTCATCGAACCTGCCAAAGCCGAATCGCCGTGGGGTGCTTGGTCCAGTCCTCCCTTGGAGTTTCAGGTTCATGATCCGGGCGACACCTACATCGCAACGCCGCGTGCGAGCAAACCGGATGCTCGACTGGTCCAGCATTTATCGGTAGTATTGCATGGCCACGGAGTCCCTTGGAAACAAGTCATGGCGGACATGAAAGATCGAGAGGTATTTCTGAAGCCTCTGGAATCGACTCGGCACGAAGAATTACGGGCTGGCAGCTACTCGTTGGAGTTGGGCTCGCTCGATCGTTAACGAGAGAGGAATTTTGCCAAAGTAACTGGCCTCCCAGCTTTGCTCGGCGTCTCGGGTGGTTTAGCATAATTCGGTGGCGGTGGCATGAGCATTTGGTGGCTAGGAATTCTCCCTCGATGTATCTCTTCTTCGAATCGCTATTCCTAATTGGGGTTGGAATCATTGCCCTGGCAGGGCTTTGGTTCCTGGTGCGATTATTCCGGACTCCCCGGCGGTTGTGGCTGCCAATCATGGTCGGGTTGGTGGGGGTGGCGATTACGGCGACCCCCGTCATTTATACTCGTGTTGTCGAGACGATCGACTTGGGGGAACGCGAACAAGTGGTTGATGGCGAACTGCATCTGACATTGACGGGTTGGGACAGGGACAGCTACGAATTCCTAGCTCAAAAGCGCGACATCGTGGTTCTGCAGATGGCCAATGCCGATGTGACCGACGCGACTTTGGCGTTGCTCAAGGGCCAAGTTCGTTTAAAGTCGCTTGATCTAAATGGTAGTCAAGTGACGGACCAGGGGCTGGTGACATTGACTGAGCTGGAATCGCTCGAAAGTTTGAAACTGCGCGGGACCAAGATTACCGACGTTGCCTTGCAACAACTCGTCGATAAATTGCCGAAACTCAAACAGTTGGATTTGCGACAGACGACCGTCAGTTCCGAGTGGATTGATTCTTGGAAGGCGGCTCAACCCGGACGACGTGTCCTCAAGTAGAAAAGAAGGGACCGAAATGTCCGGAGCATTGCAACTTGATTCAAATACCGAACACGATTCACGCCAAGCGACGTTTCTCGGGCGGGCGTGCGAACTCGCGTACCTCCCCGCGGAAGTCGGTCGGGCGGAGTTCCAAAAGCAGTTGGGACTTGAAGTGGAGTTGGTGAGTGTCGAGAACACTCAAGTTTACGTGGGGCGTAATGAGAACGCGATTGTCCTCGCATTTCGCGGCTCAGAGTCATTTGCGACCATTGATGGTTTCCGGGATTGGCTGCTGACCAATGCCCGTAATTTCTTGATCCTGCCTGAAGGTCAGTTGGGCACCGATTTTGTTGCCGCCGGAGTTGGGGCTCGATTTCACAGTGGCTTCATGAGTGCTTTGGCGGATATTTGGGATGCGATGTTTCCGGTGGTTGATCGCGAATTTTCACGGAAAGAACGGCCGGTTTGGGTCACTGGCCATAGTTTGGGCGGGGCGATTGCTTTGCTCTGCGGTTGGCGACTCCAGCAGAACTTTATCAACGTGCACCAGATCTGTACTTTTGGAGCGCCGATGATCGGAAACGAAATCGCGGCCGAGGCGTTTGTCCGCGAGTTCCCCAATAAGATCTTTCGTTATGTGGACGCCGGCGATATCGTTCCGAAACTTCCAACAGTAAGTTTGTTTAGTAACTCGTATGCCCATTGCCAACGAGAAATTGTCGTTGGCCACGAGGCCGATTCTTCGCTGGTGGCGAAGCTTAAATCGTTGGCCCAGGACACCAAGGACGAGATCACCGAAGCTGTCCAGAATTCTCTATGGAGCGAAATCCGCCAAGGGATGCCTTCGCATATGATGGGGAATTACTTGTCGCGTTTGTTGAAGTAGCGAGAAACCCAGGCGATTTCAAATTGTCCGATTTGTGACGGAATTTGGAAAATTTCGGAACACTTTGCCGCTTGGAAACTTCGTTTACGCTTGTAGAAGTGGGGTTGAATAATTGATGGGATTCCCGAGTGCTCCGCATGCGCGAACGCGAGATTTTTATCGAAGCCCGAGGCCTGGATGACCCCGCGAAGCGGGCTCATTATTTGGGCCAGGCCTGCGGCGACGATGTGGACCTTCGCCAAAGGATCGAACGCTTGTTGGCCGTTGGTTCAAACCCCGGATCGCTGTTGGACCGGATGGACGTGGCCGTGGACCGCGAGCCCGTTGGCGAACAACCGGGGGATCAAATCGGTCCTTATCGTCTGTTGAAAGTCCTCGGCGAAGGAGGGTTTGGGGTAGTTTTCCTCGCGCACCAGGAACAGCCCATCCAACGCGAAGTGGCCTTGAAAGTGATCCGGCCTGGGATGGATTCTCGCCAAGTGATCGCGCGGTTCGACGCCGAACGCCAGGTCTTGGCGCTTATGGATCATCCCAACATTGCTAAAGTGCTGGAGGCGAGCACCACGACAACGGGGCGACCGTACTTCGTCATGGAATTGATCAAGGGCCAATCGATCACGGAGTATTGCCAACAGCGACGTCCATCGCTCCAGCAACGGTTGGAGCTTTTTTGTGAGCTTTGCCACGCAATCGGTCACGCCCATAGTAAAGGGATCATCCATCGCGACATCAAACCGCATAATGTTCTGGTGCCTGTTGTCGATGGTCATCCAACCGTGAAAGTGATTGATTTTGGAGTGGCGAAAGCCGTTGGCGGCCAATGGTTGGAGCAATCACGGCAGACCGCCGTTGGATCGGTGGTGGGTTCGCTCGAATACATGAGCCCGGAACAGGCCAGTCTCAATCCGTTGGACATCGACACTCGGAGCGATATCTATTCGTTGGGAGTTCTGTTGTATGAACTGCTCACGGGTACACCTCCTTTGGATATTGTCCAGTTGCGACGGGCGGGCTTGTTGGAATCGCTCCGTATGATTCGCGAACAGGAGCCGTTGCGACCCAGCCAACGTTTGAAGATTGCTGAAGCAACTGGTCCCCAAGCAAATCGAGACCACGGCGTTCCAGATTATTCCAGTGCGGCGATTCGCGGTGATTTGGACTGGATTTCACTCAAGGCTATCGAAAAAGATCGCGACCAACGCTACCAAACCGCGATGGCATTGGGCGAGGAAGTGCAGCGATACTTGCAGGGCAGCCCGGTCTTGGCTCATCCCCCCAGCGCGATCTATTACTTTCGGAAACACCTCAGGCGGAATCTACGTGCGTGGATTCTCGCGGGCACGATGTTGGTGCTGATGTTGTTGGCAATTGGCTGGTGGTCGAGCGATCGTTATCAACGACTTCAACAGGATTTTGTGCACACGCAACGGGTCCAGGCTGCGCTGAGCGACGCCACCGCCATGCTCGTCGCCGCGCAAGATTCCAGTATCGGTCAGGCCGCGCCGTGGACAGCCGCTCGGGCAGCGGCGACTCGCCTGCAAGAGTTGGTAGATATTCAAGCCGTCGAGGTCGGTACCCAAACATCCGCGGCGTCATTCTTAGAGAATTTCCAACAGCTAAATGGTCGTCGCCGTTTGGCCGAGCAGATCGAACAAGTGGTCATAATGAGCGCGACGCAATCGGACTTGGCCAGTTGGGAACAGATGGACCAACACTTCCAAGAGTTGTTTATGGCCGAAGGGATTGATCCCGGTCGGCAATCTCCGCGCGAGATCGCGGCCGCTATCCAAGCCCACGATTCCGCCGTGCCTTTGTCCGATGCACTCGAGTTGTGGATTGGGACCAAAGGGCAGATCAGTGCGTTGGGAGGAAAGAAAGCGACTGCGGAAAACATGCAGCCACTGGCGGAGGCCATGCTGGCGGCAGACTCCGATCCCGTTCGCTCAGGAGTTCGCCGATTGCTTTACTCAGGAAAGCCATTTACATCATCGGACGTTGACGCCGTGGTTAAAGGCCAGGATCTCGAACTGCAGTCGCCGCGAACGTTGTCGTGGCTGGCGACGATGTACTTCAGTGCTGGGGCACACGATGCGGCGGATCGAGTGTTTTATGAAGCGTTGGATCGCTACCCGGATGACTTCATGTTGAACTTTGATTTTGCGTACACATTGGAGAATCAGAAACGCTGGCCAGAAGCCATTCGGTTCTTCCTCCGGTGCACCGCGATGCGGCCGGATGTGGCGGGTGTCTGGCGAGGGCTCGGGAACGCCTACCAACACAATGGCGAAACAGATCGCGCGGACGAAGCCCTGGCCAAGGCCGTTCGTATGGCGCCTAGGCATTGGCCATCGCGACTCGATTATGGTGTCGTGTTGCTCGAGCAACAACAATACCCAGAAGCCGAGTCCGAGTTCGTCAGTGCCTTGGACCTTGGTTGCGATTTGCCTCAAGCATTTTTGCGACTGGCGGAAGCTCGCTACCACCAGCAAAAATATCAAGAAGCCTTGTCGGCGATTGAGAGTTGCGAAGCTGCCAATCTGAAGAATCCACGCTTGACGGTCGATCCTGCCGAACTCAAGGCCAAATGCCAACAAGCACTCAAACCGTAACAAACAACTTGATGAAGGAAAACAAAATGAAATATGCGAAGTTCATTGCTGCGGCTGTGGTCGGCTTTTTAGCCGGCGGCCTCTCCGTCGCGTTGGTCCAATCGATCAGCAATAGTTTATACCCACCACCCGCGGACTTGGATATCAATGATTCCCAACAGCTCGCTGATTGGGTCAAAACCCTGCCCACCATGGCGTTCTTGATCGTGGTCGCTTCTTGGAGTGCGGGCGCGTTTGTGGGTCCTTGGGTGACTCGGCCAATTAGCCCAGGGCGGACGGCAATTCCTGCGACCGTTGTGTGGTTGCTGTTTGGGGCCGCCACTCTGTTTACGCTCGCCTCCATTCCACATCCCTGGTGGATGTGGCCAAGCGGTGTGGGTGTGTGGTTGGTTTTTGGCTTGTTGGGATTGGCGTTGGCGGCTCCCGTGTCGACGGAAGTTTCCGTCGTCAGGACCATTGCTGCTCCGATCGAGCGAGTTTTTCAAACGGTTGCCCGACCCGAACGCTTCTGTGAGGCCATTCCCGATATCGAAAAAATTGAGATTGTCTCGGCGATCAAGTCGGGCGTGGGGACACGGTTTCGCGAGACCCGAAATATGCATGGCAAGACAGCCGTGGCTGAGATGGAAGTTACGGAATACATCGACAACCAGCGATTTCGTTTGGTTGGAGAGATGGCTGGGACCATATGGGATTCGCGGTTTGAGTTATCCAAGCATGGCTCGGGGACACAGTTGGAAATGCACATGATTGCACGCCCCAAGAATTTGTTTTCTCGTTTATTGACACCCCTAATGATCGGCATGGTCGAGAAAGCCATCGGCGGCGACATGGATCAACTCAAAGCGTTCTGCGAGAAGTCCGTTTGACGACTATTTCGTGTTCATTCGGTCATGCAACCAGGCTTTCGCATAACTCCAAAGATCCTGTGCCGATCGCGGTGATACTTCCAGGATCTCCGCGATCTCCGACATCTTGAATCCCGCAAACACTCGCAGTTTGACCAATTGAGCCGCCGCCGGATCATGAGCCTGCAAGTTGTCGAGTAAATCATGGATTACTAACAACTCTTCGGCCGAGGCCTCGATTGCGAACTGGTCTAGCGGAACGTCTGACTGTTGCAGCTCGCCACCTCGTTTTTGCGAGTTCCGTCGCCGGGCGGCATCGATCAGGATTCGTCGCATCGCCTCCGCCGCAGCCGCAAAGAAATGCGCGCGGTTCTGCCAAACCGTCTTCTGCGAAGCGCAAATACGTAGGTACACCTCGTTGACCAACTCGGTGGCTTGTAGTGGCTGTCCGGCTCGTTCCTGTCGCAACCTAGCCCGAGCCATTTGATGTAGTTCTTGAAACAACGCTTCTACCAAAGCCGACGGCGACTCGGTTGGCTTGTCACTCAAGGAGTTCAGCAGTCGAGTCAAATCGTTCATGAGGGTTGATGTCGTTCGTCCGTTGGTCAACGTTCGAGGAAGCTGGGCGGAACCGCACGAGCCATCGCGCGGAAAACTTGCCCCAAGTATACAGTCGGTGGAACAAACAAACGAGCCATATCGTGAATTGCTCGAGCAAACATCGTTGATCACGTGGAGTTCGATCGCCATTCAACAGCTAGGGCTAATGCCATGCAACGTTCAATTGCCGACCGAAGTTCAACCGACCTCGCCTCGCCGAATTTTTCGTCTCGCCTTGGTTTGTTCATCGATTATATGCCACAGTCGGGTGCTAGGCGAATGGATCTCGATCGCGCCCGTGGTTCGATACCATTGTCCCGCGGTTTCCGATAATATGGTATGAATCGCGCACGCCGGGCGAAGGCCCTGTGCCATGTTGGGCTCGTCGTTCCGGGATTCCACAGCATAGGTGGTTCATGATCCGTTGCTTGCTGACGATACTCGTTTCGCATTTGTTCTTGGCGGTATTTGATGCGGATGCAAAGGCCCAAAACGTTGCCCGGAAAGTCCAGCCCAGGGACTTTATTGGATCGGTTGTGGATGCCGACACCCATCAGCCCGTGGCGGCCAGGATTTATCTGCAGGACGCACAGGGGGAATGGTTGTTCGTTCGGTCCGCCAGCGAACAAGGAACAGCTTGGCCCTATGCGGAAGAGTGGGTGCCAATTCCCCAATCCGTGGAACGACATACGACGGTATCTGCCCATCCGTTTCACATCCGTCTCGAACCAGGGGAGTACCAGCTTCTGATCGAACGAGGCAAGGAGTATTGGCCACTGCGGGAGACAATTGTCATCCAGGCCTTGACTGAACCGGACGCCGCAACAGGCCTTGCAGACCAAGCCATCGAGAAGACGTTTGAATTGCGCCGATGGAGTCACATGGCGCAGCAAGGTTGGTATTCTGGGGAAACGCATGTGCATCGTCGCATCGCTGAACTCCCCAATGTGATGTCTGCAGAAGAACTGAATGTGACCTTTCCAGTGACATTCTGGACGACTTCCTCAGACAAAGTCCCTGACTTGGAACCTTCGCCCCTTCGTTCTCAGGGTCCCTCGCCGTTTGGGCCACGTGAAGACCATGGCTCTGCTCCGATCTGGGTTAACGATCATCAAGTCATCCTGCCACGCAATACGGAGTACGAAATTTTTTCAGTGGGAAGTAAACGTCATACGCTTGGGGCTTTGTTTATTCTCAACCATCGCACGCGATTCACGCAGACAGTCCCGCCGCTGCGTTCGCTTGTCGAACAAGCCAAACGCGAGGGCGCCCTACTGGATTTGGACAAACACAATTGGCCTTGGTCGTTGATGTTGGTGCCGGTTGCTCAAGTCGACCTGTTTGAACTTTCGAACAACAGCGTTTGGCGAACCAACTTTGGATTCAAACAAGCCGGCCATGGGTTGCCTCCTTGGGCCGAGTTCGAACAAGAGTCGCCGGGCGTGCTGACCGAATGGGGATGGCTGCAATTTGGTTTCGAGATGTATTACGCCCTGCTCAATTGTGGTTTTCGACTGAGTCCAACGGCCGGTACCGCTTCGGGGGTCCACCCGGTCCCGCTGGGATTCGGACGTGTGTATGTACAGACGGGCGAAAAATTCCAATTGGACCAGTGGCTGAACGGCCTCAAGCATGGTCGGTCGTTTGTTACCACGGGGCCAATGCTCACGGCGCGCGTGAACGGACAGCATCCCGGAACTGTGTTTCAAGTGGGCCGAGAACATTCGGGTGAATTTCGCTGGGACGCTGAGGTCGTTAGTCCCGATCCGATTTCGCGCGTCGAAGTGATTGTGAATGGCCAAGTGAAGTATGGGATCACGCCCGAGATCTTCAAGACAGAGTCGGGGGCTTGGAAATGGTCGGGTGGCGGCGACCTCAGGTTTGCGGTAGAGCAGGGCCCTGAATCACACGGTGTACCGACCGAGTCTGCCTGGATTGCGGTGCGAACATGGTCGGACCAACCCGACGGCAGAAAACGATTTGCACACACTGGCGCGTGGTACTTCGAAGTCGACCAGCAACCCATGCGTCCACCGGCTCAACAAATCGACTATCTATTGCAGCAATTGGAGGCGTCCTACCAGAAACAACTCGGAGTGTTATCGCCGGAGGCCCTGGCTGAATTCGAACAAGCACGCGATGTTTATCGTCGAATCCAGGCGAGTGCTTACGTCCAACCGGCCACGCAACGGCGGCCAACCAGCTCGGAGGCGGAGGAACGATTTTGGTTGGAGAACATGGCGGTTTGGCATCAGTACTCGTTGATCGAAATGAGCCAGGTTTTAGGCAAACGCCCCGAAGAAGTGCGTGAACTACTGACAAGCTATGGGCTGGTTAATAAGGACCCGCGATCGCTTCGGCCAACGAACCGTTTGGCAATCATGCCATACCCCGGCGGTCGACATCCTCGGCGCGGTTTCTTGGACGGGGCGATCGCACCACAACGCGAAACAAAGTTCAGCGTGTTCACGCCTTGGTCCAATCGCAGCTATATCGTAGCCGATGTTCCCGAAGCGGTCTTTTCGAACCTGGGGCTAATCTATTTGGCCCATACCCATATTCCAACGATCTGGGATGAACAACAGAAATCGCTACCGATCCAAGAGTGGCAACGACTGGAGGGAGGTGTATTGAAAGGTCAGCGCCAGTTACCGAACGGGATCCGATTTGATGTGACCGTTGTACCGAAGGCAGACCACGTTCGCATGGAGCTGGCGTTATTCAATGGCACGAGCGACCCGCTGACTGGCCTGCGAGTCCAGCACTGCATGATGTTGGCGCACGCTGAAGAATTCTTGCTCGAGTCGAACGATAACAAGATATTCCAAGGCGATTATGTACTGGTCCACAACACCCAAAAAAATCGATGGATGATTACCTCTTGGAAGCCGCTGGGACGAGCCTGGGGGAACCCGCCTGTTCCCTGCCTACACGCCGATCCAGTTTTGCCCGATTGTCCTGCTGGGGAAACGACTCGCACGCAGGGCTGGATTTCATTTTATGAGGGGGAGGATTGGCAGAATGAGCTTCAACGAATCGAAGCCCTGCGATGGTGGGAATAGTGGAAGGGCTCCGACGAATTGCGGCTTTCGATGGCTTCAGCCCCGAGACGATTGAGTGAATGAAAAATGGTTATTGATTTTGGAGTTGATTTTCCGCTACTGATCAATGCCGTTCTGGGTTATCATGTCTACTGAATGGGGCTGTTGTTTGCTCAAAGGTTCACGCATGTCGCAGCGTTCGTTGGGTCGGGTTCGTTATCTGTCGCGGCGCGAGATTTTGCGAGGGGCGGGCGTGGCGTTGTCGTTGCCTTGGCTCGAGGCGATGACGCCCGCTCGGGCGGCGGACGATTCAAAATTCAAGCCCTGGGCGAATGCCATTGCCTCACAACCGCGAATGGTTTGCTGCTACATTCCCAACGGCGTCAATATATTGCAATGGGTGCCGTCGCAGACAGGGCCGCAGTACCAGTTGTCGCCGACGCTGCAACCGTTGGCCGATCTGCAATCGCAATTCTCGGTGCTCAGCGGTTTGGGGCACCCTGCGGCCACCGGAGGGCATAGTGGAGCGGACACTTGGTTGACGGCCGCGGATCTGAAGGCCGTTCCCGGTAGCGATTACACCAACACGATTTCGATTGACCAAGTAGTGGCGGCGAAGCACGGTCGAGAGACGCGTATTCCGTCGTTGCAATTGTCGGATGCAACCGGTACGGGTTCGGCGGGACATAGTCATACGTTATCGTTCGACCAAGCCGGAACGCCGTTGCCCGCCGAGAACTCGCCGCGCCGCTTGTTCGAACGTTTGTTCGTGCCCGATTCCGCGGTCGATCGAGCGGCCACATTGCGCCGATACGCCGACAAGCGTTCGATCTTGGATAATGTTCTGGCAGAAGCGAAACAGTTGCAGCAGAAGCTAGGTGCCCACGACCAACGAAAGCTGGAAGAGTATCTGGGCAGTGTCCGGGAAACCGAGCAGCGTGTGCAACGTCTTCAAGAGTGGATTGATGTTCCCAAGCCAGAAGTTTCCACGGACGACTTGCAACTCAACATGCAGCCCGGCGACGCCCACGATCGACCGATGTGGTTGGACGTCATGTTGGAGATCAGCTACTTGGCTTTGGTGACCGATACCACACGAGTCATCACCTTCGAATGGTCGCGAGAAGCCGGCGGTTATGGTGGCGGCGGTGAGAATCATCACGAATTGTCGCATCACGGTGGCGATCCGGGAATGTTGGCCAAGTTAGCAACGATCGACCAATTTCATGTCGCGCGGCTCGGACGATTTTTGCGCCTGTTGTCCAACACGCAAGATGGACCAGGGTCGATGTTGGACCAGACGATGGTGTTGTTTGGCAGCGGCATGAACTCGGGTGCCGGTGGGGATCACTCGCCGAAGAACCTGCCGCTGTTGTTGGCTGGTGGGAATCGGTTGGGACTGAAGCACGGGCAACATTTGGCGTTTGACGACGAGAAACACCCACCATTGAGCAACGTGCTGCTGAGCATTGCTCAGTCGATGGGGATCGAAACGGAAAAGTTTGCCGACGCGACGGGGACGCTCATCGGGCTGAGCAGTTGAGGTGGTTGGCAGAGGAGTGGATGGCAGAGGAATGTATGTTGGTGAGTTCGGTGGACTGTCTTTCAACTTCGATTTTTTATTTGGGTCCGCAATTCCTCCAGGATCGACTCTAGTTGTTCGGTCGAGCAAGCGGATAGTTCCAGATCTGGGGTGAGCGGCAATCCCAAAACTTCTTGCAGCGTCATAATCTTACCTTTCAGTGCTCCCCGTTTTTCGCCACGCTTTTCACCGCGTTTTTCACCGCGTTTTTCGCCACGCTGTTCAGCTTCTTCGATCGCAATGTTCTGTAGCCACAATAGATCGCGTCGTTGCTTTTCTTGTGCGTCGTACATGGATTTGTCCTTGGTTTGTTGACTAATTTCTAGCAATAGTGAATTGACCACGTCAAACTCGGCGCCCGGAAACAGTTCGCGCAATTGATGGACGTCGTATTCCTGGGCGTGGCGGAGCCAAAATACCCAACGTTCCAAGGGGCCGGCATTCGCCAAGTTCCCGACCTCTAAATTGTACTTTTCCAGTTCCACAATGTGAATAGACAATGTGTCGGCCAACACCCGGCAAGATTGCTGGTCTGTCAATTCGAATCGATGGTGCGGCTGGAGGGAATCCACCCAGACGATATCTTCGACCAAGGCAATAATGATCACTGGTTTTAGTTGGCGATATTCGTCGCCGCTCCGAAGTTGATCGGCGTACAGTTCGGCGGCGTAAAACACCAAGCGTTGCACAAGTCCTGGCTTGACCGCGATCTGTACTTCGATGTCGTAGATCGATCCGTTCTGATCCGTCGCTTTGATGTCCAGAATCGACAACTTGTCCGTATCGAAATCCTGGTAGTTGAATGGGTTTTGCAGTGTAACTCGGGTGATCGGCACGTGTGGTACCAGGATCGAGTTGAGCAGGCTAATCAACGCCGAATGGCTCTGCGGCGAAGCAAAGGCTTTGCGAAAAGCAAAATCGTTTATCGGTCGAATTCCCAGTCCCATGATCGCTCCTACGGGTAAACAATATGCCAACTGAAAGCACCTCCGAAAAATATACCAGGTTCCTGGTCTCGGAAGCTCGCTTTGATTCGCACTCACTGGAGAGCCGTTTTGGCCTGGTCTTTGGGTGGATGAAGCCGACTGCGAAGCGGGCGAGATTCCGACCTCGCGGCGTGGTTTTTTGCTGGGCCTCGATTAATTCTTCTGGTTTTCCTCCGGTTTCTTACCTGAGAGATCGCTTACCCACTTTGTTGATTTCCACTAGAATAAAACCGGTGCGAGTCGCATTTACCGAGACGATATTGATGGGATCTGCTGTGTCGAAGTTGATAGCATTGCCAATTGTGTCCGCTGAATCCACCGACGTGGACGCCCAAGTCCAGGCCCTGGAGGTTGACGGTTCGACCGTCAAACGCTTGCCGCGTTGGTTGAAAAAGCCCTTGCCCAAAGGCGGTGTGAACTTCACTGCTGGGCTGATGGAAGAGCTAGGACTGGAAACGGTCTGCGACAACGCCAAGTGCCCGAATCGCTCGGAATGTTATTCGCAGCAAACCGCCACCTTCATGATCTTGGGAAATACCTGCACGCGGCCTTGTGGATTCTGTGCGGTAAAACGCGGTCGACCGGGAGCGTTGGAAGCCGACGAACCGACTCGACTCGCACAGGCCGCCCTTCGTTTGGGGCTCAAACACGTTGTCATCACCAGCGTCACACGAGACGACTTGGCCGACGGTGGGGCTGAGCACTTTCGGCAATGCATTGAAGCCGTTCGCGAATTAGTCCCTGACGCCACGATCGAAGTCTTGACACCGGACTTTATCGACAATCCCGAAGCGGTGGCCAAGTTGCTTGAGGCTCGGCCGGAAGTTTTCAATCACAATACCGAAACCGTGCTGCGGTTGTATCGCCGAGTTCGCGGACCGAAGTCGCGTTATCGCTGGACGATGGATTTGCTGCGTCTGGTCAAGCAACTCAGTCCCCAGGTTCGCACCAAGAGTGGCCTGATGTTGGGCTTGGGTGAAACTCAAGACGAAGTACTGGAAGTCTTGACCGATCTGCGCGATGCCGATTGCGACTTTTTGACCTTGGGCCAATACTTGCAGCCCTCCGAAACTCGTTACTTGAGCGTCGTTCGCTACATTCACCCGGACGAGTTTACGTTCTACGGTGAGATGGCCAAGAAACTGGGCTTCAAGAAGGTCGCGTCGGGACCGTTTGTTCGCTCCAGCTACCATGCACGGGACATGGCCGAATAAACCCAAGAGAGTGAATGGCTAATGGAAAAGACAAACGCTAAAGAAGTCGATCCGATAGTTCAATCTCGTCTGGAAACATTGGTGGCACAGCACGCCCAGCGACCTGGGGCGATGCTTCCAATCTTGCATGAAATTCAGGCGGAGTATGGGTTTATTCCGCCGCCCGCCGTCGCGATAGTCGCTTATGCTTTGAACGTGTCACGCGCCGAAGTTTACGGCGTGATTACTTTTTATGCGGATTTTCGCACCGAACCGCCAGGCCGTGCGATCATTCAAGTCTGTCGCGGCGAAGCCTGTCAAGCTAAAGGTGGCTGCGAATTAGAGGAATACGCGAAACGGTCATTAGGGATCGACTTCCATCAAACAACTCCCGATCGAGCGGTCACGTTGGAGCCCGTCTATTGCTTGGGCAATTGTGCTTGTTCTCCATCGGTCCGAGTCGGCGATGAAGTATTCGGTCGAGTCGATGCAGCGATGTTCGACGAATTGGTCGCTGAGGCCAAAGTCAATACCGAACCAGCGGCGGCCGCCGTGGACTCGGCCTTGGGAGCAAGATCATGAGCGTAAAAGTTTATGTTCCCTGCGACACAACCGCCGTTTCAATTGGTGCTGATCGAGTCGCCAAACGGATCGCGGCCCAAGCCGCTGCAGCCGGGCGGCAAATCACTTTGGTTCGCAATGGTTCTCGCGGAATGTTCTGGTTGGAGCCGTTGGTCGAAGTCGAGACCGAAGCCGGGCGTATCGCCTACGGGCCAGTCACCACGGGAGATATCGAGTCTTTGTTTGCCGCCGATTTCTTGCACGGCGGGCAACATGCACTACGCTTGGGACCGACGGCCGAGATCTCGTACCTCAAGAACCAAGAACGATTGACATTCGAACGAGTTGGTGTGATCGATCCGTTGTCGCTTGAAGACTACCAATCACATGGCGGTTGGGTTGGTTTGCAAAACGCGATGGCTCTGTCAGCCAACGAGATCGTGGCCGAAGTGAAGGGTTCGGGTTTGCGTGGGCGTGGAGGTGCCGCGTTTCCGACCGGCATCAAGTGGCAGACGGTCTTGGATACCACGGCTGATCAAAAGTACATCGTTTGCAATGCCGATGAAGGGGACTCGGGAACGTTCGCCGATCGTATGTTGATGGAAGGCGATCCCTATTGTTTGATTGAAGGCATGGTCATTGCGGGCTTGGCGGTGGGGGCCACGGTCGGCTACATCTACTTGCGTTCGGAATACCCGCGGTGTTGGACGACGCTTAGCGAGGCTATCCGTCGCTGCGAGGCCGCTGGTTGGCTCGGGGAGAACGTCGCGGGCTCGGGTCGCTCGTTCCATTTGGAAGTGCGTTTAGGAGCCGGTGCATATATCTGCGGGGAAGAAACCGCACTGCTGGAAAGTTTGGAGGGCAAACGTGGTGAAGTTCGCGCGAAACCGCCGCTGCCTGCCCATGTGGGTTTGTTCGGGAAGCCGACCGTCGTCAACAATGTGATCACCTTGGCCAGTGTTCCGCTGATCTTGGCACGCGGTGGCAAGTATTACCACGACTTCGGTCAAGGTCGTTCGCGCGGAACGCTCACGCTCCAATTGTCCGGCAACATCCAGCGTCCGGGCCTGATCGAAAAAGCCTTTGGCTTGACCTTGCGCGAGCTGTTGAACGACTTCGGAGGAGGTAGCGCCAGTGGTCGACCGCTGCGCGCAATCCAAGCGGGCGGACCGTTAGGGGCTTATGTTCCGAGTCATGATTTCGACTTGCCACTGGAATACGAAGCGTTTGCTCAACGGGGCGCGATGATTGGACATGGTGGTATGGTCGCGTTTGATGATTCGGTCGATATGCGACGGATGGCTCGGTTTGCGATGGAGTTCTGTGCCGAAGAGTCCTGTGGCAAGTGTACGCCATGTCGGATTGGCTCGGTACGCGGCGTCGAAGTGATCGACCGCATCGCACAAGGACAAGATCGTGAAGCGAATCTGGCATTGCTGGAGAGTCTCTGCGACACGATGCAGCACGGTTCGTTGTGTGCGATGGGTGGGATGACGCCGTTTCCCGTCCAGAGCGCGCTGCAACATTTTCCTGAGGACTTCGAACGATGATTGCGCGAAATGTTTCGAGTTCTGCCGCTCGAGCGGGCCAAGTTGATGAGGCTCCAACGAATCGGACTCCCAATGGAGTTTTTGTCGAATTGCAAACTCACTTGGGCCGCGATCCGGGCGTGGACTTGGGAACACCGCCCAGTTCTCAAACGAACTTGGTCCAAGTGCTGATCGATGGCGCGACGGTGCAGGTCCCGGCAGGCACGTCTGTCATGCGGGCGGCAGCGCTGGCTGGGATCAAGATTCCCAAACTGTGCGCGACGGATCAATTGGCGGCGTTTGGTTCGTGCCGGTTGTGTTTGGTGCAGATCGAAGGACGACGAGGTTTTCCGGCTTCGTGCACGACGCCCGTAGAAGACGGCATGAAGATCGCCACGCAATCGCTGCGGCTGGCGGAATTGCGGCGAAACGTGATGGAGTTGTATATTTCCGACCATCCACTGGATTGCTTGACCTGCACGGCCAATGGCAATTGCGAACTGCAAGACATGGCCGGCGTGGTTGGATTGCGTGAAGTGCGTTATGGCTTTGCCGGCGAAAACCATTTCGACAAACCAAGTGCCGAACCAAAAGATGAATCCAATCCGTATTTCACCTTCGAGCCCTCGAAGTGCATCGTATGCAGTCGCTGCGTGCGAGCCTGTGAAGAAGTGCAGGGCACATTCGCGTTGACAATCAGCGGTCGTGGTTTTGAGTCGAAGGTTTCGGCCAGTGCCGGTGAGTCGTTTTTGGATTCCGAATGTGTTTCTTGCGGTGCCTGCGTGAACGTATGTCCGACCGCGACGCTTTCGGAAAAGTCCTTGATTCAACTCGGTCAGGCCGAACGCACCGTAACGACCACTTGTGCGTATTGCGGCGTGGGCTGTTCCTTCAATGCGGAGGTCAAAGGCCAGCAAGTCGTGCGGATGGTGCCCAACAAAGCGGGCGGCGCGAACGAAGGGCACGCGTGTGTCAAAGGCCGCTTTGCCTGGGGTTATGCGTCGCATCCGGATCGGCTCAAAGAGCCGATGATTCGTTCGAGTATCGATCATCCGTGGCGCGTGGTCTCCTGGGATGAAGCCTTTGAGTACGCCGCCAGCGAAATTCGGCGCATTCAAGCGAAATATGGACGCAAGTCGGTTGGTGGGATCACGTCGTCTCGCTGTACGAACGAAGAAACGTGGTTGGTGCAAAAGTTGATTCGCACGGGGTTCGGCAACAATAACGTCGATACTTGCGCGCGCGTTTGCCATTCGCCCACCGGATATGGATT
This sequence comes from Pirellulaceae bacterium, assembly GCA_041741535.1. GTDB lineage: Bacteria > Planctomycetota > Planctomycetia > Pirellulales > Pirellulaceae > M30B19. The sequence continues at coordinate 9,757 of JBGSJV010000125.1, read as the reverse complement.
GAAGCAAACTTTGGGTGAGTCGGCTGGGACACAAGACTTTTTGTCGGTCGCCGATTCCGATGTGGTGGTTGTGATGGGCGCCAACCCCAGTGAAGGCCATCCGGTCTTTGCTTCCCGGTTGAAGCGACGCCTCCGCGAAGGAGCCCAATTGATCGTGATCGACCCGCGCGCCATTGATCTGGTTCGGTCACCACATATTGAAGCCAAGTTTCACTTGCAGTTGCGGCCCGGAACGAACGTGGCCATGATCAACGGGCTGGCCCATGTGATTGCCAGCGAAGGATTGATTGACGAAGCCTTTGTGGCGGCTCGCTGCGAGGAGCCCGCGTTTCACGCTTGGCGGGAGTTTGTCTTGCGTTCGGAGAACAGCCCGGAGGCGGTGTCCGAGATCACGGGTGTCCCCGCCGATTTGATTCGCCAAGCGGCTCGGTTGTATGCCACCGCTGGGAATGCGGCGATCTATTATGGCTTGGGAGTGACAGAACACAGTCAAGGTTCGACCACCGTCATGGGCATTGCCAACTTGGCGATGGCCACCGGCAATATTGGACGACGAGGCGTGGGAGTGAATCCACTGCGTGGGCAGAACAACGTCCAGGGTTCCTGCGACATGGGATCGTACCCGCACGAACTGCCTGGCTATCGTTCCGTGAAGGACGTCGCGACGCGGCAGTTGTTCAACGCTTATTGGAACACCGAGATCGATCCGGAGCCCGGCCTGCGGATCCCTGGAATGTTGAACGAAGCCGTCGCGGGAAGCTTCAAGGCGATGTACATCCAAGGCGAAGATATCGCGCAATCGGATCCCAACACCCAACACGTACAAGCCGCGCTCCGCAACTTGGAGTGTCTGATCGTGCAAGATATTTTCTTCAACGAGACGGCCAAATACGCGCACGTTTTGCTGCCAGGTTCATCGTTTTTGGAGAAAGATGGGACATTTACAAATGCGGAGCGCCGGATTTCTAGAGTGCGAAAAATTGTCGAACCCTTGGCGGGCTTAGCCGATTGGGAAGTGACGATGGGATTCTCGCGAGCCTTGGGGGTCCCGATGCACTACCATCACCCGTCCGAAATCATGGATGAAGTCGCGGCTCTGACGCCGACCTTTGCCGGAGTATCCTACGAAAAGCTGGATCGCTTGGGCAGCATTCAGTGGCCCTGCAATGACGATCGACCCACCGGTAGTCCGATCATGCATGTCGAAGAATTCACACGGGGGCTCGGAAAGTTTATTTTGACCGAATACGTGCCAACGAAAGAAAAGGTCACGCGAAAATTTCCGTTGATCCTCACGACGGGTCGAATTTTGACCCAATACAACGTTGGAGCCCAAACGCGGCGAACCGATAATGTGGTCTGGCATCATGAGGATCGGTTGGAGATTCACGCCGAAGATGCGGCCGAGCGGGGCATTGCCGACGGCGATTGGGTGCATATCATTAGCCGCGCTGGGGAAACAAAACTGCGAGCCAAGATTTCCGAACGCGTGCAACCCGGTGTGGTCTACACCACGTTCCACTTCCCCGAATCAGGAGCGAACGTCGTCACGACCGAACTGAGCGATTGGGCGACGAACTGTCCAGAGTACAAGGTGACCGCGGTCGAAATCCGTCGCTCGGCGGAACCAACCGCTTGGCAAGTGGACTTCCAAGCGACCGAACAGCAACAAGCCGAACTCAAGAGTCGCTGACCGATCGGTCTGATCCGACCGATCCGACCGATCCTTAATCAAACCATCCGGAGAGCGATACATGCGTTGGAAAGGCCGAGAACAAAGCGAAAACGTCAACGATCGACGCGGGATGCGCCGCGCACCGGCAGCGGCGGCTGCCGGTGGCGGCGGCATCTTAGTGATTGTGGTCATGTTGGCGGCCATGTACTTTGGATTCGATCAACGGCAGGCCGCTCAGATTGCCAACCAAGTTCAGCAACTGGCCGGTCCCAACGAGCGTCAGGCTGCCGTACCGGGCGCTGGGATCAATGACGAAGCCAAAGAGTTTATTTCGGTAGTCTTACGCGACACCGAAACGGTTTGGCAAAAGCTGTTCCGCGAGCAAGTTCGCGGAGGAGAATACGAACCTCCCCAGCTAGAAATTTTTTCGGACTCGACGGAATCTCGCTGTGGAATGGCCAGTGCCGCGACGGGGCCGTTTTATTGCCCAGCGGATCGCAGCATCTATATCGATCCGAGTTTTTTTGAACAACTGCATCGGGAACTTGGAGCCCCAGGTGATTTTGCCCAAGCTTACGTGATTGCCCATGAAGTGGCACATCACGTGCAGCAGATGTTGGGGTTCATGCAAGAAGTCGAACGCGCGCGAGGGACTCGTGAACAAAATCGGGCTTCGGTGCGTCTGGAGTTGCAGGCGGACTTCTTGGCGGGCGTTTGGGCTCATCACGCCGACAAACAGTTTCAGATTTTGGAGTCCGGGGACGTTGAGGAAGCCATTCGAGCAGCCAACAGCATTGGCGACGATCGTTTGCAAGAATTGGCGCAAGGGTACACGATCCCCGAACGGTACACCCACGGCACTTCGGCCCAACGCGTGAAGTGGTTCAAAGCCGGATTCAAATCCGGAAACCTAAGCGAGGCCAGAAAGTTATTCGAGTTGGACTACGACCAACTGTAGTGGATCGGTCCGATCTGACGCTTGCAATTGCCATTTCTGAGGAACCAATCATCAACCCGCAAAGCGACGTTTCCCTCGCAAATTTCCCGTTCCCAACGGGTACCCGTGTGGTGACATTGGTTGACGTATTGGCCCAAAACGGGCGGCTTCTGCATCCACGTGGAGCGGTTGGGGTTGTGGTCAGTGCTCCCGCGGATCTGCAACACGCCTATCGGGTCCGCTTCCCGGACGGCGTCGAGGACTCGTTCCAGTCCCGAGAATTGACGACGTTGGCCAAATTTCAGTCTGGCGGTCTGGGGGCCGCATCGGCGCTGCTGGGTCGCAACGATCTGTTCGAACGGGTCATCTTTCAGTGCGTGATCGGTTCGCAGGCCTATGGCCTAAGCGACGAGCAATCGGACGTCGATCGACGTGGAATCTACCTGCCACCAGCTGATTTGCATTGGTCTTTGTATGGAACGCCCGACCAATTGGAGTGCCACGAGACCCAAGAAGCTTATTGGGAACTGCAAAAGTTTATCAATCTCGCCCTCAAAGCGAACCCTAACGTGCTGGAGTGCCTCTATTCGCCGTTGGTCGAGAAGGCGACGCTTCTGGCGCAGGAACTGTTGGACCGACGTTCGATGTTTCTTTCTCGGCTGGTGTTCCAGACCTACAACGGTTACGTGATGTCGCAGTTCAAGAAGATGCAAGCCGACATGCGCAACCAGGGCCAGGTCAAATGGAAACATGTGATGCACTTGATTCGCTTATTGCTCTCAGGGATTCACGTGCTGCGCGAAGGCGAAGTACCGGTTCGGGTTGACCAGAAATATCGTGATTCACTACTCGGCATCAAGCGGGGCGAGATGCCGTGGTCCGAAACGGAACGCTGGCGGAAGTCGCTACATGTCGAGTTCGAACAGGCCTTGGAGCAAACGCGGTTGCCGGAACGTCCCGACTATGTCGCGGCGAATGAGATTCTAATCCGAGCCCGCCGGGCTGCTTTGAATGACGAGTTGCCATGATGCATGATCCAAGGCTGACCCAGCAAGTACGCGAACACGGCTATCCGCTGCTGTTTGCTACGATCAGCGGTGCGCATCTCTATGGCTTCCCATCGCCCGATTCGGACTTCGATTTGCGTGGCGTGCATGTGTTGCCCATTCGCGAAGTCGTGGGCCTGGAAACCGGTCCAGAAACCGTAGAAAAATCCGGTTGGCGGGACGGGATGGAATTGGATCTGGTCACGCATGACGTCAAGAAGTTCTTCGGGTTGATGCTCAAGAAGAACGGCTACGTGATGGAGCAATTGCTGTCGCCATTGGTGGTACACACAACGCCTGAACACGCAGAGTTAAAATCTCTCGCTCCCCAGTGTTTGACTCGGCACCATGCCCATCACTACTTGGGCTTTGCTTCGACTCAATGGGGCTTGTTCTTGAAAGAAAGCCCACCGCGCGTCAAGCCGCTGTTGTATGTGTTCCGTGTTCTGCTAACGGGCATTCACTTGATGCGAACTGGCGAAGTTGAAGCTAATCTACGAACTCTCAACGAGACTGCCCGTTTGTCGTACCTGGACGAACTCATTGAGCGAAAAGTAACCGGGGCAGAGCAGGGCGTTTTGGATGCGGCCGATTTGGCGTTTTATCAACGCGAGTACGATGGTTTGGTCATTGAACTTGAGTCCGCGCATCAAGCCTCGCACCTCCCCGAAACCGCCACCGCCAAACCAGCGTTGCACGAATTGTTGCTGCGAGTACGGATGGCGTAGGGTGCGTGAAGCGGTCGCACTTGAATCAAAAAAACGTCAACCAGTGGGAATGGTCCACGGGGTTATACCAACCTCGACCACATACGCGACCGCGAAACGCACCATTTAGTGATTCACGTCGCGAAAATTGTAGACGATTTCGGCATTGGTGCGTTTCGCGGGCGAGCGACATCCGTATTGTCTTTGTGGATTTCATTCCGCCCGCTCCACGCACCCTACTGCGAGTGCGGTTGACGTAGGGTGCGTGAAGCGGTCGCACTTGAATCAAAAAAAGACGTCAACCAATGGGAATGGCCTACGGAGCTATACCAACCTCAACCACAAATGCGACCGCGAAACGCACCATTTAGTGATTCACGTCGCGAAAATTGTAGACGATTTCGGCATTGGTGCGTTTCGCGGGCGAGCGGCTTCCGTATTGTGTTTGTAGATTTCATTCCGCCCGCTCCACGCACCCTACTGTGAGTGCGGTTGACGTAGGGTGCGTGAAGCGGTCGCACTTGAATCAAAAAAAGACGACAACCAATGGGAATGGCCTACGGAGCTATACCAACCTCAACCACAAATGCGACCGCGACCGCGTAACGCACCATTTGGTGATTCACGTCACGTATATTGTGAACGATTGCGGTACTGGTGCGTTTCGCGGGCGAGCGGCCTCCGTATTATATTTGTAGTATTCATTCCGCCCGCTCCACGCACCCTACTGCGGGTGCGGTTGACGTAGGGTGCGTGAAGCGGTCGCACTTGAATCAAAAAAACGTCAACCAGTGGGAATGGCCCACGGGGCTATACCAACCTCAACCACATACGCGACCGCGTAACGCACCATTTGGTGATTCACGTCGCGTATATTGTGAACGATTGCGGTACTGGTGCGTTTCGCGGGCGAGCGGCCTCCGTATTATATTTGTAGTATTCATTCCGCCCGCTCCACGCACCCTACGCCTGCCGCCACCGCCATACCAGCACAACTATTGCGAGTACGACTGGCTTGAAGTGTTACAAAAAGCCCCGATCATTGCAGATACTCTTGGTCGGCTGGAGCCTTGTGATGATATCGAATCAAGCTCCGCGTGGGGTACTCGTCGCTGGAATGTGATCGGAATGGAATCCCGTTTTTCGGGACCAATTAGGGGCGTGCGGCCGTGACTTCACCATTCAATGGAGCTGAATCTACCGAGAGCAATTGCAACTCCGTGGAACCGGTGGCGTCATGGACGGAGGTATGGGAAAACTGTGGTGAAATTCGATAGTCCTTGGCGGAATTGGGGCGGCCCTTCCAGCCCGAGGCAGCGATCTACAGCTCATGTCTGGCATTAGGGTGCGAACATCGGGCGACTTGAGGGCCCATGCCGAACGTATGTCCCCGAAAAAAGTTTTCAAACTCCGGCGAGTCAGATGTCGAAATAAGATGATCGCAGGGGCGATTTGTTCGGAAAAACCCGCAAAAACGGGGCGGAAACGCGAATTTTCAGAAATCGTAACTTTGCCCCTTGTAGAGTTCCGCGTCCTCCGTATACTTACCGCTCCTTCGACCGGAACAGTCCGGAAAGGGACGCTGGAAAGTGTCGCAGATCGTCAATCTGCTGATCTTTCAGGCGTGTTTGTGGAAGGGTGTTGGAGTCACAGATTGCTGTGGATTCAACGGCCTGCCTAAGAAAAAAAATCTTGGGTGGCCCTTGACCTGCTTCCTGGCCTTGTGCTACACTTGGCCCTCCCCAATAACAACGGTTCGCGAAGCAAGCCGACGTGAGTGGGGTTGGAATGGTTGGCGAAATGAGACTGGAGTCCAGTTTTGTTTCACTGATCATTCAGTAGCAAGTCTTCATGGCTTGCTGTGTTCTTTGACAATTTAGCAGCTTAAGTTAAGAAAATGGCATCTAGCTAAGGCTTGTGCTGGAAAGTTCTGGCTTGTTTGGGTCCTTTGGGTCTGGCGAGTTGGTGCTAGAAGGTAAAAGTCTTGAGCGACTCTTTAATAGCGTCTTAGAATCGCAGAAAGTTGTTGGCTTTTGGGTCGGCAATGATTTGTGTTTCGAAAGAATAAGAACAAATTCGTTACATAAGTGGTTTTATCGCCATGTCTAAGTTAAAGACTGTGGTTTGGTTGGTTTTGTAGCCCGTAAGGGTTGTGAGATTGGTCGGCTTCGGTTTGAAGACGCTAGATATTGGTGGTCAAGCTATTAAGGGCACATGGGGGATGTCTTGGCGTTAGAAGAATGAGCGTGGAAGTCTGCGAAAAGCTTGGGTGAGTTGACAAACGAGCGTTGATCCCAAGATTCTCAAGAAAACCCAGGGAACTGAAACATCTAAGTACCTGGAGGAGTAGAAAGAAAAATCGATTCCGTCAGTAGCGGCGAGCGAAAGCGGAATAGCCCAAACCGCGAAGGTTTCCTTTGCGGGGTTGTAGGGCTACTTATATGGGAGTTACAAAACTTCACTTAGCCGAATGGCATGGAACGGCCAACCACAGAGGGTGACAGTCCTGTAGGCGACAAGTGCAAGTCTCTCTAGTAGTACCTGAGTAGGTCGGGTCACGTGAAACCCTGACTGAATCTACGGGGACCATCCCGTAAGGCTAAATACTCTCTAACGACCGATAGTGAACCCAGTAGGGCGACCGAAAGATGGAAAGAACCCCGATAAGGGGAGGTATTGAACCTGAAACCATGTGCCTACAAGCGGTCGGAGCACGTTAATGTGTGACGGCGTGCCTTTTGCATAATGATCCGGCGACTTACGGTTTATGGCTTGGTTAAGACCTTACGGGTCGAAGCCACAGGGAAACCAAGTGTTAATAGCGCGAAAGTGTCATAGGTCGTAGACGCGAAACTGCGTGATCTACCCATGAGCAGGTTGAAGCAAGGGTTACACTTTGTGGAGGACCGAACCCACTTGGGTTGAAAACCGAGGGGATGACTTGTGGGGAGGAGTGAAAGTCTAATCAAACGCAGAGATAGCTCGTTCTCTCCGAAATAGCTTTCGGGCTAGCCTCGTGCCACTATTTGTTGGGGGTAGAGAGACTGATTCGGATGGGGGTCCTTCCCGGGAGACCTCACTGAGCCAAACTCCGAATACCAACAAAATTATCACGGGAGTCAGTCCGCGAGGGATAAGCTTCGCGGACGAGAGGGAAACAACCCAGATCACCGGCTAAGGTCCCTAATTCATACTAAGTCACTAAGGAAGTTAGTTTGCAGTGACAGCCAGGATGTTGGCTTAGAAGCAGCCACCATTTAAAAAGTGCGTAACAGCTTACTGGTCGAGCAAACTTGCGCCGATAATGAACGGGAGTAAGTATGAAACCGAAGCCGTGGGTTCCAATTTATTGGAGCGGTAGGAGAGCGCTGTATGGGAGATACAAGGCCGACGGAAACGACGGTTGCCGGCCCATACAGGTGATTATGCCGGAATGAGTAACGATAAAACAGGTGAGAATCCTGTTCGCCGAAAACCTAAGGTTTCCTGGGGAAGGTAATTCCGCCCAGGGTTAGGCGGTACCTTAGTCGAGGCCGAAAGGCGTAGACGATGGACAGCAGGTTAATATTCCTGCCCCAGTGTGTGGACTGATGGAGGGACGGCGTCCAGAAAGCAAGCAGACGATTAGAAATGTCTGTGGAGGTTGCTGAGTTGGCGAGGGTTAAAATACTCGCGTAATACAAGGCGGCATACCGACCTTCGGGGAAGTTGCTGGAAGGACGTCCAAGAAAAGCTTCTAGGGTTGAAGCACACTGACCGTACTAAAACTGACACAGGTAGGTGAGTCGAGTAGACTAAGGCGCTCGGGAGAACGGTGGTTAAGGAACTCTGCAAAATGACCCCGTAAGTTCGCGATAAGGGGTGCCTGCGCAAGCAGGCCACAGTAAATCGGTTCCAGCGACTGTTTATCAAAAACACAGGACTCTGCTAACACGCAAGTGGATGTATAGAGTCTGACGCCTGCCCGGTGCTGGTAGGTTAAGGAAGTAGGTTAGCCTTCGGGTAAAGCTTGCGACCGAAGCCCCAGTAAACGGCGGCCGTAACTATGACGGTCCTAAGGTAGAAACGCTGCCTCCCTGGCGAGTAATCGTCAGGTAAACTCTTGGCTGTATGCGGGAAACTCCTGAGAGCCTCTCTCTACGTATCCAGGAATCAGTAATGGTTCTCTGGCGTAACAATGAGGAGGATTGGACAATCCGCAGGAAATTTTGGTTGCCGTCTTTGTCTTGTACTAAGATGGTGGCTCGAAGTTCCTCAGAGACTACACGCCGAGTATCCTTAACCAAAATATTAGCCATGGAATTATCCCCTGATTGGGTTGTTGGGTTTGTCGACGGAGAAGGTTGCTTCCACGTCAGTATCAACAAGCAGCCTGAAATGAAGATTCGATATCAAGTGCTGGCTGAGTTCGTAGTGGTTCAACACCAACGCGATGCTCAGATTCTCCAGGCTTTGAAAAGGTTTTTTAAAGGGGGAGTCGTCAGAGTCAATCACGGCGACCGCTTGTGTTTTCGAGTTCGTAAGCTCGAAACATTGGCTCAAGTTTGTTTGTTTTTTCAGCGGCATCCGCTGAAGACAAAGAAGCAGGTCGATTTCGTTAAGTTTCGAAAAGTGATTGATGTGATGAGTTCCGGTGAGCATCTAACGATCGATGGGCTTCGCAAAGTGATTGGGTTGGCAAAATCCATGAACCTTGTGGGCGAGACTCGGTTTGAGGAAGTTCTGGCAGATTTGGGTGAAGGATAAAGATATAGTCCACGCACCTGCGAAAGCAGACATGCATAATTTCGTGAGCGAAATTCCTTGTCGGGTAAGTTCCGACCTGCATGAAAGGCGTAACGACTGGAACACTGTCTCAACCACCGACCCGGTGAAATTGTAGTCGTGGTGAAGATGCCACGTACCCGCGGTTAGACGGAAAGACCCCGTGAACCTTGACTGTAGGCTGATATTGGGCTGAGATATAACATGTGCAGGATAGGTGGGAGGCATTGAACTGGATGCGTCAGCATTCAGGGAGCCAACCTTGAGATACCACCCTTGGTGTGTTTTAGTTCTAACTTCGATCCAGTGAATCCTGGCGAAGGACATTGTCAGTTGGGCAGTTTGGCTGGGGCGGTCTCCTCCAAAAGAGTAACGGAGGAGCGCAATGGTACTCTCAGTGTGGTCGGTAATCACACGTCGAGCGTAAAGGTAGAAGAGTGCTTAACTGCGAGACTTATCAGTCGAGCAGATACGAAAGTAGGCCTTAGTGATCCGGTGATTCCGAATGGAAGGGTCATCGCTCATCAGATAAAAGGTACTCCGGGGATAACAGGCTTATCGCTCCCGAGCGTCCATAGCGGCGGAGCGGTTTGGCACCTCGATGTCGGCTCATCACATCCTGGGGGTG
>JBGSJV010000124.1:0-8533 GCA_041741535.1 Pirellulaceae bacterium | reverse complement strand
GTCGCAGCGGCGGTGGTCGCAGTGGCGGCGGCGGATACGGTGGCGGCGGCGGTGGTGGCGGTGGCGGTTATCGCTAGTCCAATCACCTGATCGCAAAATGAACAAAATAACCAGGGAGAGTTTCCACTCTCCCTGGTTTTTTTATTTGTCCCGTAGGTTCAACCGATCATGGGTTCCAAACGTCGGTTGGTTTAGGCTTTCCCAGACCATTGGGCAAAAAGCTCGTCAACCAATTGTTCCAACACTTGCGCGCTGGATGCATTCGACAGATCCGGTATTCCGTTCGATTGACTTTCGCCTCGGCCAATCGCCGTCCCCAAAGAACTGGGGCGAAGCGTCACCACGGCCATATCGTCCGCTCCCAAGCGGTCGAAAACCGCTTCAACGGAACGAGCCACTCGTGGCGTTTGTCCGAAATGGTTGGCCGTCCCGTTCGTACCGGGCGCATGGGACAGATTCGTAGGAGATGACGGCGTTGCCCAGTTCGCGGTTGCATTGGCTGCCGACGTTCCACTAACAAGTGGAGCAATGCCAAGACTCCGATCCGCCCAAACTGCCACGTGAACTTCCATATTCTCTACACGTGGCGAAACTCCATGTTCGACCGCCATCAAACCCAGTCCGCTGGATTGCAACCCAAACTGTTGAGCAATCAAATTGGAACTCGCCGAACCAACGCTACGCAGTTCGTAGTTCCCCGCGTACAGGGCCGTGGTTCGTCCTGCTTGCTGGTACGATTGGACTCCTGAAGAAACATTGTAGAAATTGCTGGCATCTTGACCGCTGCTAAAACGTGCGATGGTCAACCCAAAGCCCACGGCTTGATTGTTGTAACCACTACCCTCCATTCGACCCCAGCCCGCATCGCCATCAAACTGATCGTTGCCCGACGAGTCGAACAGAATGGCCCGATCCGCTTGATTGCCGGTCGCTGTCACATTCTGAAATCCACTTAAGAAGGTGGACTGTTGTCCCGAGCTGAAGAACGCGCGGTTCCAATAGGCATCAAACGAATTGCCTTGACTACCGCCGTACAGTGTGGCTTGGTCTTGACCGCCAACGGCGAAAAATTGTTGGCTGCGAAAGTTGAGAAACTCGCGATCCAAAGTCGACGATTGAAAGTGGCTTGTACCGGACTGCACCGTCAAAGTTTCATTGGCGCTCGACCCAAACGCCGCAACCAAATCGACTCCGCCGTTGCTGTGAACGACAACACTATCGAATTCTCGTGCGAGCGTCCAATGCTGCGACGAAGTGAGCGTTGTATAAGTTGGGTTCGAATAGACAAAGTCGTTGCCGTTGGTACCCTGGAGCACCGCGTTGTCGTTACCGACGCTGGCCACACCGACCACTCGCCCGACGCCGAAGACCTGGTTGTGGTATCCACTGCCTTGCATTTCGCTATGGCCTGCACGTGCCGTAAAGGTATCATCCCCGGACGAGTCGTACATCCGGACATTGTCCAATGCATGTCCATAATAATTGACGCTCTGTACGTTTGTTGCGATCACGTCATAACTGCCGCCAACGACATAGACTTGACTCTGGTGAATATGCGCAGTTTGGTTGCCAACATAATCTTGTACCAAGTTCAGTTGGTTTTGCCCGCCATGAGCGAACACCTGAACTCGTGTTATGGCACTACGAGCGAACGTATACTCGACACCGTTGACGGTTACGGCCACTTGGGCTCCGTCGCGGACCTGGACCGCATCGGCTTGATTTGTCCCATTGATCGTCAAAGTGCCATTCTGCAACGCCACCAGATTTTGTAATTGTAGCGTTCCGGAGAACTCGCCTTGGAGACGAACATAAAATGTTTGCCCCGCTTGAGCTTGGGCCTGAAACACGACAGAACTGCCGTTCGCCGTCGCCGAGCCCAGCAATTGTTGTTGGCTATTGAATACTTGCAGCGTCGCGTCTTGGCCCGCGAGACCTGGCAACTGAAACGCAAAGATGCCCTGGCGACCTGCGGTCATCTGGAACCATTGTTCGCCACTATTTTGGACCGCCACACTCCGCCCAAATACTGCTCCAAGATCCGTGGCTTGAATGTTCTGAAGTTGGATCGATGAGGCAATCGAATAATGCCCAATGCCCGACGTGGTGGTCATGCCCAACGTGTATTCCTGCCCGGCAACGACGTCAAAGGTCAGGGTATTTCCTTGAAGGGCTGCCGCTTGGCCATTGAGTTGAATCTGCAATGCCAGCTCGTGTGATTGCTGAAACGTGAATGTCATGGTCCCCGACCGACCCGCTGTGAAGCTCACAAAATCTTGGTCGGTGAATGTACCGATGGTGCCCGCCAGTTGCTCGCCGCCGTTGAGAGTGCCGATGTGTGTGGCCGTCCCAGCAGAATCGCCGTGCATGTCAACCACGACCGATTCCATCGCGGCACGCAGGTTCACATGGTGGTATGTCAACCCAGTGACGCTGTCGAAGACTTGATTGGCCGTATCTCTCAAACGATCGTAGATGGCGTCTTGATCGATGTTTTCGTAGCCCATGAAGTCCATGGCTTCCCGCAGCAACACACTAGCGCCCGCCACATACGGCGCCGCCATGCTGGTGCCAGAGGCCGCCAAGAATTGTGTCGATGGTCCAGAGCCAAACAGGTGGCCAGGCACGGTGCTGCGAATGCCTTCACCAGGAGCCACCAACACACGATCATTTCGTTGTGAAAACGAACTCATTTGACCGCTTTGGCCGTGACTGGAGACGGGAACCACGTGAGAACTGGCCGCCGGATAACTAACCCCGACGCTCTGAAAACTCTGAAAACTGTTTCCTGCCGCGACACTGATGAAGACACCTTTGGACTCCAGTTGTGCGAACTCCGACTCCAAATTGGCCCAAAATGGAATCTGATCGGAATTCCAATTGGTCCCCAACGACAAATTCACGGTCGTGATGGGGTTCTCGAATGTGTTGATGTTGTTATTGACCCAGGCGAGGGCTTGCCGAACATGTTCCAAGCTGCCGGCGCCACTGTCGTTGAACACTCGCAGCGCCACCAAATCCACACCGGAAGCAACTCCCAGGTTGTTGGAATCACTGCTACCAATGATCCCCGCGACGTGCGTGCCATGAAAGCCAGCTGACCCACCGTCGAACGGGTCAGCGTCGTTTTGAGCGAAATCCCAGCCGCCAACCACGCGGTAGCCTTGGCCATAGCCGCCCCCCAATGCATAGTGATCCCAAGCAATTCCCGAATCAATTACGACAACGGTTTGACCATCGCCCTGGAAGCCGTAATTTTGGTGAATATGATTCACACCGGTCTGCTGATGAACCTGGTTCAGCGACACAGCGGTTGTTTGAATTTGGTCGGTGGTCGTGTGATCGATGTCGAGGGTCGCGAAATTGGTCAGCGCATCCGCCGACAGCACAATGCGGCTTTCCAGGGTTTCAAACCGGGCGTTCTTTTCGAACGGTTCATTCCATTGGCGGGACATGGGAACGGTTCAGTTTCAGGTGCGGCGAGGACTGCCGCGTTGGGGTCACCAGCGGGGCAGTGAACCATCAATGGTTCGAGAATGCCGACGTCCCGTTCGGCCATACTAGAGGAGGGACCAACGTCCAAGTCATTACGTTGGCGGAGTCTCGCAAGTTCACGTGAAGTGAAAATTTCCCGACATGGCGGCGAGGCACACGTCGGGAAACGATGCTCCAAGAAAAGCATAGGTTGAAATGCGCGCATCCATCACGGATTCTCGAGAATTCTCGGCATGAATCCAATAACTCAGCACGGCCGGGAAATTCTCTCAAGCGTCACGGCAGCTCACACGATGCCGTTGCAAGACGAACGGGGTTAGAAATCCACACTCGTCACCAACAATTGATGCAGAACACAACGCATGTTTCCAAAAAGCAACAGCTAATCCTGATTCTTGCCTACACACAAAAATGCCACGGCCGACAAGAGGGTGGCGGCAATGTTCAACGGGAGATAGATCCCATAATTCCCCAACCACGGCCCCGCTAACCAATCGGAATCCTCGATGAACAAATGTGGTAACCACACGGCGGTTCCGATCAACATGGAGGCAATCGCCGCGGATGGCGGGCGGCGGGGCAACCACAATCCACCCAACAACGGAACCAACAAACCAACCAGCATCAACGAATACGCCTCCTCCAAAAGTTCGTAAGCCGACGACCCGGAATAGGCGGTTGCCAAAGAAGCTAACGCAACAGCCAAAACAGCCCATCGATTTACCGAAACAGTCCCGAATCGTTCGCGGAGCCTGGCGGGCAATAGGTTCTGGGCCAACACACTGGCCGGTGATAAGATCGCACCATCGATCGTTGACAATACGGCGGATATCACGGCCAAGATAAATACGATCAAAACTGGGCCGGACATAAGCTTGCGAGCGATGCTCATCACCACATCGGTCTGGAAGTCCGGCAGTACGTGCACGGCGACAACGCCCATAAAAATCGGAAATAGTCCGAAGAACAGGTAGCCAACACCGGCCAAGTAACAAGCCCTACTGGCAGCTGATGCAGATCGGACGCAAAGAAAACGTTGCACCAAGTCCTGGGCCGGTAAATTGCCCAAGCAACCAACAACGAGAAGATCGAGCAGTAAGACAACTTCCTTCCAGTTGGTCTCCATGATGGCGGCATTGCGAACAGCGACTTGGGTTTGGTCCCACCCGACCTCCATAAAAGCCAGAATCGCCAACCACACCACGCCGATCAAAACGAGTCCCAATTGAAAAACGTCGGTCCAAACCACCGCACGCAACCCGCCCAGCATCGTGTAGCCCGTTCCCGCAACCATCGTCACGAAAACACCCCACTCCAGACTCCATCCGAAAAACAAGTTCAACAGTTGCGCGATCGCCAAGAATTGCACTGCAATCCAACCGAAGTAACTTGGCACCAGGATCACGGCGGCCAATTTCTCGGTGGTGATATTAAACCGTCGCGCGTAGAAGTCGCAAACCGTCAGGATACCCATGTTCCATAATGGGCGAGCTAAACACCAACCAGCCAACAACAAACACAATCCAACTCCGAACGGATCCATCGCCGCTGCCGACAAACCCGAAACCGCGATCTTGTCCGTCACGGTCAACATCACCCCGGCACCAAACCAAGTTGCCAACAGCGTAATCACCGCCATTGGCATCGGGAGCGTTCGTCCCGCCAGTAAGAACTCTTCCGCACTATCGCCGGCTCGCCTTGAAGCCAAAGCACCGATCCCGATCAATAACCCAAGGTAGACGATTAGACTAATGGCCAAGACCGTTGTCCACGTTGCGTCAAGCATAACACATGAATCCTAAGATCTTGGACTGGACTACATCTTGGCAACCACCTGAATCCCCAACAACGCCAAACCGGTCTTGATTGTTCGAGCCATCAAATCGCAGATAGCCAAGCGACTGGCGAGTAGCGTTGGTTCCGCACCGACCACTCGGCAATCTGGTCGGTTGTAAAATCGAAAAAACTCTTGAGTCAGTTCAAACAAATAGTTGCACAACAGATTAGGGCGATAATCGACCAGTACTTCTTCCAAAGTATCTTGAAATCGAATTAAAGCCAGAAGTAACGTTCGTTCCGCTTCGTTTGTCAGCTGAATGGACGTATCTGCGGTTCGGATCGAATCGGGCGCGCGTTCCGCTCGAGCAAAGATTCCGTTGGCCCGTGCAAAGCTGTATTGGAGATAAGTCGCCGTGTTGCCGTCCAACGCCACCATCTGATCGAAATCAAATCGATAATCGCTGGTACGATTCTGGCTCAAGTCGCCGTATTTCAGGGCACCGACGCCGACGACCTCGGCAATCTCCCGGCGTTGCTCAGCCGAAAATTCCGGGCCACCGACTTTGGCATCGTCCAACTTCGCAACAACTTCCAGTGCTTTCGTCACGGCATCGTCGATTAGCCCTTCCAACCCAATGGTATCGCCCTCGCGAGTCTTAAAAGGTTTGCCATCGTTACCCATCACCGTGCCAAAACTAACGTGGACCAAGTGTACGTTTTGGTACCCCATGCGCTGGGCCACCGCAAAAAGTTTCTGAAAGTGTTCCGATTGACGATGATCGACAACGTACAGCACACGATTTGGCCGCCAATGTTCCATGCGATACTGAATGGTCGCCAAATCGGTGGTGGCATAGAGAAAAGCTCCGTCTCGTTTTTGCACAATCATTGGCGCATCGAAGTTCTCCAAGAAAATGCACCGAGCCCCGTCGCTCACCGTTATCAACTCTTGCTTTTGGAGCATGCTCACCAGCGGTGCCAAAAGGTCATGATAATGACTTTCCCCGAAACAATGATCAAACGACACATGGAGGCGATGATAGACGCGATCGATTTCGTCATGGCAATGGGGCAGAATTTCCTTCCATAACATCAAGTTGTCCGGATCACCAGCATGCAGTTTGCTGGTTTCAGCTAACACCGCTTCGTGGAGGTCCGCGTGTTGGACCAAATCGCGGCTGAGCGTTTCATCTTGGGCCGCAAGTCGCAATTGTTGTTGGGCCTTCGCGATTAATTCCGCCAGCTCTTTTGCTTGCTGCTGCGCGTCGGCCATGTTCTTCCGAGCGACTTTGATTTCCGCCTTATCCCCGGCCGTTTCGACCGCAGCTAGTTCCGTTTGACACGTATCCTGACGTTCCTTAGCGGCGATCAACGCTTGTTCCCACTTGGGCAAATCTCGCAGCTTTTCCAACAAATCCAGCAACCGGCGGACGTAGCGATAGATTCGACTGAGTTCAGGCACCGGCGAAGTTTGATAAGCCGCCGAATCTCCAAAATGGCGAAAACCGTAAATGATCATGCCAAACTGAGTGCCCCAATCGCCGAGATGATTGTCGGTCGTGACTTGATGCCCGAGGTAGCGACAAACCTTGGCCAACGAATCACCGATCACCGTCGAACGAATATGACCGACATGCATCGGCTTGGCCACATTGGGAGACGAGAAATCGACGACGATATTCTCAATGCTTGCTGGTGCCGAAATTCCTAGCCGATCAACTTGAACTGCGCCAGTCCGATCCAGTGCGATGGGAATCAAATCGTGAAAAGCCTGATTGGCTTGCTGGCAGAGGAATTCGTCGGCCAGTTTCAAGTTGATGAACCCTGGGCCAGCGATTGAGATGTCAGAACATAGTCCGCTCAATTCAACACTGGCAACCACTCGCTGGGCAATTTCTATGGGCTTGAGCCCAAGTGGCTTCGCCAGCGGCATCGCGAAATTGGCTTGATAGTCGCCGAACTGCGGATTTTGAGCAGGCCGGATCATGGCCAATGCGGCCTCGATCTGCTCTTTTGTGGCCGCCATACCTTTAGAGGTGAACAACGATTCCAAAACCGGAACGAAGCGGAGACGGATTTGCGATAATATTTGCATCGTGCCAACACTGTAAAGTTGAATCGTTGACAATTTTGCCGCCTGCCAACGACACGGAGAAGTTCAGACTGCCAGTTTCACTCGATGATCTTGCACCTTCATCGACATGCCAAAACCCGGTTCTTGGGCAGCGGTATGATTCGAATTCTCGTGAGTTCAACCTGAACTATGAATCGTCCCGAATTGAATTTGCTTGACCAGAACTAGCTCGAGGAGCCAAGTGTGCCACATCGAGTTTTGGGGCATCACTGTGCAACACCTCAAGTCCGTAATACTGGCGCGTCTCGTCGTCGAACAAGTGAATCACGACATTGCCGTAGTCCAACACAATCCAGCGGCTCTCGTCGTAGCCTTCGCGACTAATTCGCTTATCGTTCAGTTGCTTCTGCAACATGTGGTCGATTTCTTCACTAAGTGCGTGCAAATGTCGACGACTGGTTCCGGTGGCAATCACAAAATAATCGAACAAGGCCGTCTTTTGCGTCATGTCCAAGACCATCACATCGGTCGCAAAATTGTCGAAGCAAACTTTCGCGGCCGCCATTGCCAAAGCCAACGATTGTTCAGGGTGGCTACGGTGCCCCGCCGGCCCAGTTGGGTTATTTTCGAGCGGTTGGGGAGCGGGAAGCTGTGGCGTGTTATCTGACAACGGGATTCCTTAAACTAAAACGTGAGTTTCAACGGGCTAGATCGTCACGGCTGTAATTGTAGTCGATTCTGCCAAATTCCTTCAACCACTGCCGACGCCTATTTAGGTGCCACCCATCTTATAATAACAAAACTTAGAAATTTGGTGCCACCCACCTTGTGTTTTGGTTTGCTGCGGGTAGAATTTTCGGAAAGTGCGGGGGCGACATCCTGTTTGGAGATGAAAGATGGGTAGAGTTTTGCGGTCAGAAGTGTTTTCGGCGTCGGAAGTCTGTATTGTTCATGCCGTTCAGCGCTGCGTCCGGCGCGCTTGGTTGGCTGGGGTCGACGATAGAACGGGGCGGGATTATTCCCACCGTAAAGAATGGATTCGCAGGCGACTAGAGTCTTTAGTATCGGCCATGAGCGTGGATGTACTTACCTATGCCATCATGAGCAATCACATACACGTGATCCTGCGGAATCGGCCCGATATCGTTGCGACTTGGTCCGACAAGGAGGTGGCCACGCGGTGGC
>JBGSJV010000123.1:0-18711 GCA_041741535.1 Pirellulaceae bacterium | reverse complement strand
AACTGCTTCACCCACGAGTCAAGCTCGTGGGGGTCGGCTCTACCTGGACTGTCGGAACTCGCGCATCTAGCTACCAAACTGCTTCACCCACGAGTCAAGCTCGTGGGGGTCGGCTCTACCTGGACTGTCGGAACTCGCGCATCTAGCTACCAAACTGCTTCACCCACGAGTCAAGCTCGTGGGGGTCGAATGAAAAACCGTGCGTGCATAATAGCCAAGCGTAGAAACTCTAACGAGCCATCAACGATCGTAGCTCGTCCCAGTACTCGTCCAAGTTTTCTTTCGTAACGGCGCGAGGCGGGATGTCGATGTACTTGCTTTCCGGGATCACATCTTTCTTGCCTTTGAGAATTTCCGTCAAGACGCGAACCGATTGAAAGCCATACTCGTATGGATTCTGGACGACCGTGCCCGCGACATAACCTTCGCGAATGCCTGTCAACGTCGCATCGTTTTCATCAAAACCGATGATGGCAATTTGCTTCAACTTGCGTCGTTTTTCGACGGCCTTGATGATTTCCGGTGGATTGTATTCGAACAAGCCGACCATGGCCGCCAAATCGCTGTAAGCCGACAAGGCATCTTCGGCTTTGCGGAGCGCGACATCGCTGCTGCCTTGATCCAAATACGTGCCGACAATTTCGTACGTGTCGTTCGAGATGACTTCATCCACGGGCGAGAACTCTTCGCGTAACTCATCCACACCCATCAACACATCGATCACGCCTTGCCGACGCAACTTCGAATTGTCTTGTTCCAAGCGCCCTATAAACAGCGCGACTTTGCCACCTTTGGGCAACGCCTTCTTGACCATTTCACCAGCCATCCGGCCGGCAGCGTAGTTATCCATTCCGATATAGACCATTCGATCCGAATTCGGCGAATCGGAATCGTGCGTGATCAGTGGCACCTTCTTGGCCCAGGCATTCAACAATGGCACTTGATCATCGGCACTGATCGGGCTAATGGCGATCGCTTGCACGCCAGACGCCAAGAGGTCTTCCACATCTTGCTTTTGCCGAGTCACCGTTGCGGGGTCGGGAAACTTGACCCGAACAACGACATCATATTCATCGTCACTCAGTTCCGCCTCTGCATCTTCGCAGCCCGCTTTGGCGATGTTCCAGAAGTTCGCAATTTGATTGGTGACGAACGCTACTTCAAGCGTTTTCTTTTCTTTCGCTCCGTCATCCGATGAGGTCACCGAAATCCGGCCGTTGGGCTCGTCGCTTGGTTCCTGTGCAATCACGGTTCCACCAAGCGTTGCGATTAGCAACCAACTCCAACACGACGCCCAGAATCTCAAACGGCCCCCGAGTACCACTCCACGACTCATTATTCTTCTCCCGAATATCGACCATTAGCCAACCATTTGGCCTGTCGCACCGGCAACCACTCCGCCAGGGACAGGGTCGATATTATACACGAACCCAGGACGCGTCGTGGTGGATTTTCAGCGTAACCGGTCCGGGCTCTGTACCTTCGGCAGACAGAGCGACTGGGGTCGCAAAATTGGTGGGCATGAGGTTGAGGACGTCAGTGATGTCGATGATTCCCGTCGGTTGGCCAGTTGCGTTGACCACCGGCAACTCACTAATGTTGTGCCTTGCCAGAAGTTGAACGGCTTGAGTGGTCTTCGTGCCTTCGGTCACTTGATAAGGTCGTCGAGTCATGACTTCAGAAATGGGACGATCCAGTGACCCATCCCGCTGTTGTTCCAAGAGTTTGGCCAAGTCGCTATCGGTGAACAGGCCAGCTAACTTCCCACCGGCGTCAATCAGCAACACCGCACCCGTTCGCCGAGCGGTCGTACTAACTCGGACAAATACCTCCCGCACGGTCAGCTCTTGCGACGCGACACGACATTGCACCAACGGTCGCATGATCTCTTCGACGTTGGACAACTTCAACCCTAACGAACCACCCGGATGGTGTTGCGAAAAATCATAAGCTGTCCAATTTCTCCGCCGCGCGGTCACCAAACATAACGCGTCTCCCAAAGCCAACATCAGTGTTGTCGAGGTGGAAGGCGCCAAGTTCAAGTGACACGCTTCGGGATGTTTGCCGTAAGCCAAGACGATCTGCGCGGAGCGAGCTAATTCGCTGTCTTCCGTTGCCGTGACCGCGATCAAGGGAATGCCGCGCCGGCGCAAGGTGGGTAATAGTTGATTAACTTCGGGTGTGTTGCCGCTATTGGATAATACCAGCAACAGATCTCGATCGCCAATGCGCCCGAAGTCGCCATGGACCGCTTCGCTGGGGTGTACAAAATGACTGACGGTGCCCGTGGAGGCAAACGATGCGGAAATTTTTTGCCCGATCCATCCGGCTTTACCAATGCCACTGACTAGCACCGCGCCCTGACAATCCAGAATCGCGCGCACGGCATCCGCAAACGACAACGGCAAGTGTTGATTCAAATGCTGCAGTGCCGCTTGTTCTTGCGACAACACATCGCGAGCCGCCTGCAGGTATTCCAAATCGGTCCAATGGCTCGCGGAGGTGGCTGGCAATCCCATGGTAGACTCCTTGAATGGCAAGCGTCACGCGGCTTTGGCTCGTTCGGCACCCGATTGTTCTTCGCTTTGACTCGTTCGTAACATTTCCCGAAACAGTCCGCACCGAGCCATCAACTCCGCCTGCGTGCCGGTATCCACCACTTCACCCTCATGCATCACGACCACCAAATCCGCCAGGTCCAGACTACTGAGTCGATGGGTAATCATTAGCACGGTGCGTCCACGGACAAAATTGCGCAAGGAGTCATGAATCAACTGCTCGCTTGTCGGATCGATCTGGCTGGTCGCTTCGTCCAAGACCAACAACAGCGGGTTCTTCAAGATGATCCGAGCCAACTCGATTCGCTGTCGTTGCCCGCCGGACAACTTGCCACCGTGTTCGCCAATCCCGCTGTCGTAGCCGTTTTCCAATTGCGACTCGATAAATGTGTGAGCACTCGCTTGTTTGGCGGCTGCGATGATCTGTTCTCGTGTCGCTTGTTCGGATCCGTACGCGATGTTGTTGCCCACCGTGTCATCGAACAACATCGAATGCTGCGTGACCAGCCCAACCACACTACGCAGTTCGTGCAAATCGAAGTCGCGAACGTCGGTCCCGTCCAACTTGACCGACCCCAGGTCTGGATCGAAAAATCGCGGTAAGAAGTTAACCAAAGTACTCTTGCCGCAACCGTTGGCGCCCACGATTGCCACGGTCTTGCCCGCGGGCACCGTCAGATTGATGCCGTTCAGCACTGGCTGGGCCTCGTTGTAAGCAAACCGCACGTTTTGGAACTCCAACTTGGGCGGTGAGGTGATAATCGGTACCGGATTCGGAGGACTATGGATCGTCGTTTGTTTGTCCAACAACGGGAACACTCGTTCCGCTGAGACGATGCCACCTTGAATCATCGCATAAACATCGCTCATCTTGCGGACAGGATCAGCGGCAGCGATCAAGAACGAGAAAAACAACATCATGGTCTCGACCTTCATCGGAGTATCCGACAGTTGCAAGCCCAAGAATCGTGTCTCCTGATTTAGCACCAAATAGCCACCTGCCAAGATACCCAAGCTAACAATCCCGACGCCCATCAATTCGCTGTTCATGCGCGCCAAAGAACCCAAATAAGCGACGCGCATGTTTTTCTGATAGACGTCGTTCGCAATAACTTGAAAGCGTTTGATCTCGTGAGCCTCCATGTTGAAAGACTTCACGGCCTTGATGTAAGTGATCGACTGAAACAATCGATTCAGCAAACGAGCCGACTCCTCCACGGCCCGGCGATTCAATCGCTTGATCGACTTGGCCAAGAGTACCAGCAATACACCCGCCAACGGGCAGATGATGAGCGTGAACAACAACAACCGCCAGTTACAAAAAGCGGCACCCGCCAAACAAACCACCATCTTTAATGGCTCGCGAATGATCTTGCCCAAGATCGTGGTGATCGCCATCCCAATGGCGTTCGTCTCTCCACGAATTCGATTGATCAGATCACCGGTCCCGTTTTTGCCAATCTCACTCAGTTCCAAATGAAGCGTGTTCTGCAAGAATTGGTTCTGGATATCCAGTACGGTTCGCTGGCCAATTCGAGCGACCAAGTACATATTGACGGCCAAAAAACAACCGCGGAGTACGGTCGCCGCAATCACCAACAAGATCAGAAAAACCAACGTGTCGTAGGTCGAGGCCGGCGCGTAGGCGGCAATCCATGGTTCCAACAGGTCAGTTAGCCACAAACTGGTCAAATACCCACTGACCGATTGCTGGGCGTCGGACAAATCGGCGGTCAAAACCTTCAGGGTCTCCGGGTCATGATTGTTCGCTATTTGTGTTTCAAGAGCTTGAATTTCTGCTTGGGCTGCCTGCAAATTGACTTCGGCTTCGGTCCGGCGATCGTCGATCCACTGGTGGAGATTCTGCCCTTCAAAGATCACTTTGATAAAGGGAGCCACCGTGCTGATGTTCGCACCCCACAGAATGGCCACCCCCACCGTCGTCACCAGTGTGAAAAAAAATGACCACCGGTACCGCAGAGCCATACCCAAGGCCCGAATAAGACTGCTCATCGCACGACGCCTCCCAAACAGAAGTGCCGCCGAGCCGGTTCAAGCGATGGCGTTTTGTTATTGAATGCAAATTTAAAGGAGCGACCTGTCGCGCCAACCATTGCGAACATCCATGTTCCTTTCGAGACTAACTTGGTCCCGCCAGACGCCTTTCCTAGCCAAATTGTAGGTTTGGGTCGACCAAGTCCATAAACTAACACGCCCAGGCCAAAATCGCCAAGTCGAGTTTGCAACGACGCGAACCACATTCGAGGCGAGGTGCCCCTAGTAAACTGCACTTTGCTAGCAACGTCCGGCGATTCGAACGTATAAACACTTTCGCAAGATCGCGAAGGGTGCTGAAAAAACGCTCTCCCCTTACCCCCGGCACCGAATGGAAACGACGAATTCGACCAACAAAAAAACTGCCGTTTTTCATGTTTTCAACCATCGCTTCGAAAACCGTCCGGAACAAGCTTCACCTTTCGTGAACGCTCCACTCGCCCGATGAGTGCAAAACTGCGAGTTGCTAATCACTAAATCTTGTGTCCCTGTCCGCTTCCCATAAATCGGATTTGAGTTAGCTTGGATGGGTCCGAGAAAAACAGCGAAGGTTTGGTTCAAATTTAGGGTGATAAGAAGGCGAATCGCTCATGCTTCAACAAATGTTGCGTTACACTCGAGTGCTTTCGATTGTGGGAGACATTTTGACGATTCGCGCAACCGATGTGGGCATGGGCGACTTGGCCGTGGTTGAAGGCCGCGACAGCACTCGCTCGTTGGCCCAGGTCGTTGAAATCCAGCGAGAAGACGTGTCGCTGCAGGTGTTTGCTGGTAGTAAGGGGTTATCGCTCCAGAGCAAAGTCTACTTCCTTGGTCGTTCTGTACAGGTGACCTATTCGCCAAACATCATTGGTCGAATTTTTGACGGCGTTGGTCGCCCAATCGATGGCGGCCCGAAGTTGTCTGACAACCGCCGCGTCGATGTAGGCGGGCCGTCGGTTAACCCCACGCTGCGCATCGTGCCAAAGAAATTCATCGAGACGAAAGTACCGATGATCGATGTTTTTAATTGTTTGGTGGAGAGTCAAAAGATACCGATCTTTTCGATCGCGGGTGAACCCTTCAACAAATTGCTCGCTCGAGTGGGTATTCAGGCCGACGCCGAAGTGATTGTGTTCTGCGGGATGGGCCTGATCTTTGACGACTTCCATTTCTTCCGCGAGACCTTCGAAAACGAAGGGGCCTTCGCCAAGACGGTGATGTTCGTGAATCAGGCGTCGGACCCGATCGTGGAACGTCTGCTGGCGCCGGATTTGGCGTTGAAGGTTGCGGAACGATATGCCGTGGAAGAGGGCAAGCGAGTGTTGGTGCTAATGACCGACATGACGGCTTACGCAGATGCCTTGAAGGAAATCGGCGTGGCCATGGAACGGGTGCCGTCGAATCGTGGGTACATGGGCGACTTGTACAGCCAGTTGGCAATTCGCTACGAACGAGCTTGCGATTATAAGGGTGCTGGTTCGGTAACTATCCTGACCGTGACCACGATGCCGGGCAACGACGTGACGCATCCAGTACCGGACAACACGGGCTATATCACGGAAGGCCAGTTCTACTTGCACGGAGGAATGATCGATCCATTTGGTTCGTTGTCCCGGTTAAAGCAGCAAGTGATTGGCTCGGTGACGCGCGAGGATCATTCGCAAGTGATGAACACAATGATTCGGTTCTATTCCGGAGCCAAAGACGCCGAGAAGAAACAACAAATGGCGTTTGACCTGTCGCCACTGGATCACAAGCTATTGAAGTTTGGCGAGTTGTTCCAGCGACGGTTCATGGACATCAATGTCGCGCTGCCGTTGAACGATGCGTTGGACCTGTGCTGGAAGACGATGGCCGAATGTTTCAATCCAGAAGAGTTGTTGATGCGTGACAACTTGATCGCGAAGTACTTTCGACGAAGTGATGCGAGCGAGCCTCAAGGAACTGCTTCATGAAGCTGGCGCTCAACAAGACGACACTCAAGCAGACTCGCGATGAGCTAAAGACTTACAAGAAGT
Source organism: Pirellulaceae bacterium (assembly GCA_041741535.1). Classification (GTDB taxonomy): domain Bacteria; phylum Planctomycetota; class Planctomycetia; order Pirellulales; family Pirellulaceae; genus M30B19. The sequence goes on along the minus strand of JBGSJV010000123.1, from coordinate 12,098 downwards.
TTCTGCCGTCATTGGACCTCAAGCGTCAGCAGTTGCTGGCTGCGTTGAAGGTCGCGCGGGCCGAATTGGCGGAATCGGAGACTGTTTACTCCGAACTGGAAGCCTTGGTGTCGAAGACCTATCCCTTGTTGGGCAGTAGCACCATGCGAACCCGGAATCTGGGAAGTCTAATTCGGGTCGAAGAAGTCGTGATTGTGGAAGAAAACTTGGTGGGTACGCGTTTGCCGGTGGCCAAGGCGGTTCGATTTGCCTTGGCCGAATACTCGCGAATGGTGATGCCATTTTGGGTCGATCTTTTGATCGACAACTTGAAGACAATCGCTGAACAGCGAATTCTGTTGCAGGTTCGGCGGCAAAGAGTCAAGTTGCTGGATCATGCGGCGCGGAAGATCACACAGCGGGTGAACTTGTTTGAAAAAGTGCTGATTCCGCAATCGGAAGCCAGTATCCGCAAGATCGTGATTTTCTTGTCGGATCAAGAGCGAGCGGCGGTGGTGCGATCAAAGATCGCCAAGAACAAAGCCAGCAAAAAGGAAAGGTAGAAATAGGCACTCCAGCGTATGGCCATTGTTCCACTGCAAAAAGTGACATTCTACGGTTCTTTAACAGACCGCGACGGAGTCGTCGGCGGATTGCAGCAATTGGGTTGCCTGCACTTGGTAAACCTATCCGGCCAGGACGCGGCCAAGCCATTGGAGCACGCCGAACGAACCCTGGTCGATGAAGCCATTCGCTACTTGGAAGCTTGCCCAGTTCAGAACTCGAACCAGCGGAATCAGTACAGCGAAGGCCTGGATTGTTTGGGCGCTGCCAATTTGGCGTTGTCGAATCAAAAACGCCGTGACGAGCTGAGTGATCGACAGGATAAATTGGGCGAAGAAATTGAAGCCCTGACACCTTGGGGGGAATTTCGTTGGCCAGATCTAAGTGAAACCAAAGGCGTAAGGCTGTGGTTTTACGTGATTCCCGAACGAGAACTGGCGACACTAGAAAAATTCGGACTGCCTTGGCAATTGATCCGAATCGAGTCACAACAAGCTTATGTCGTCATGCTGAGCATGGATCAGCCCAAAGTTCCGTGGCCGTCCAAGTCATTACCTCGGCGTTCATTGTCCGAGGTGCAACGAGAGTACAATTCGGTCGGCGAAGAACTTGAAAAAGTGCAGTGGGAACGGGCGGAATTGACTCGTTGGCTTACGTTGATGCATCGAGACCTCGATGAGACCGACGATCTTCTTTCGCGTTTGTCGGCGGCTGGTTGGACACTGGCAGATCCACAATTGTTTGCATTGCAAGGTTGGGCGCCGAAGAAGACGGTGCCGGCGATTCAGGATTTTGCGCGGAAGAAGCGACTGGCGTTGATGGTTCAAGATCCGCATCCGGACGAACTACCGCCAACGCTACTGAAGAATCCCTCCATGGTGGCAGGCGCAGAAGGTGCGGTGACGTTTTACATCACGCCGCCCTATCGTTCCTGGGATCCGACTTGGATCATGTTCCTCTCGTTTACGATCTTCTTTGCCATGATCGTATCGGACGCCGCCTATGGGGCGATCTTCTTGGCGGGACTGTTGTTTGGCTGGCGGTACCTGAGTGGCTCGCTGGAATCCCGGAGTCTTCGGAACCTGATGACCGCGATGATCTTGGCCACGATTGGCTATGGCGTCTTGGCAGGTAGCTATTTTGGGGCGACGCCGGCCGGTCTCGAGTGGCTGCAACTAAAAGTCGAAGGCCAACCGTTCGTCAATCACAAAGACGCGATGATGATGTTGTCATTGGGAATTGGCGCGGTTCACTTGGCGCTGGCCAATGTCGTGACCGCCTGGCAACAGCGCGGGAGCAACACGTCTTGGGTCGCCATTGGCTGGGTGCTTGGAATCTTAGGGGGCTACTTCTGGGGTTTATTCTCAGCAGAAACAAACAAGGCGACCATTTGGCTGGCCGCGAGTTGGGGACAATCGCCGACCGCATTTCAGCCGCAGTTCAAATGGATAGGCCAAGTTGCGGTCACCGTTGGCTTGTCGCTTGTGTTTCTCTTCAGTAGCTCACGACCATTGGTCGGCGGAAAGCCGTTGGATTGGGTTTGGCGAATTGTCGACGGCTTGCTGGGCCTGACCAAAGTCAGTCAGGCGTTTGGCGACATTCTCAGTTATTTGCGATTGTTTGCGTTGGGGTTTGCCAGCGCTCAATTGGCGGTGACGTTTAATGACATGGCCAGCAGTATGCAGCAGATCCCTGGGGTTGGTATGTTGTTGGCTTTGCTGGTTTTGATATTGGGGCATGGTGTCAACATCGTGTTGGGCATCATGGGTGGTGTGGTTCACGGCTTGCGCTTGAATTGCATCGAATTTTTCAATTGGAGCCTAACGGAAGAAGGTCATCCGTTTCGGGCATTTCGTAAGAAGGCGATATAGAGATGGACTGGTTATTGATCTTAGGTTGGATTGGGCTGTTCGCTCCGACGGCCCTTGGTGCCGTGGGCAGTATCCTCGGTTGCGCTCGAGCCGGGCAAGCAGCCTGCGGTGCGATGCTGGATTTGGAAGGCGGCTATGGCCGGTACATTGGTTTGTCGGCATTGCCGTCGTCACAGATGATTTACGGGATCGTTGTGATGTTCGCGTTGCAAACCGCGGCAACGCCCGCAACACCCGAAGGCGGAACCCCACTGCCGATGACCATTACCGCAGCCAACAGCCCAGGCATTTTTGTGCTGGGAGTGCTTTGTGGTGTGGCCCTCATGGTCAGTGCCATTTACCAAGGGGCGTGTTGCGCTTCCGCAATTAGTGTTAGCAAACGCAAGCCTGAAGTGTTTGGTCTCTCGGTAGCCCCGGCGGCCATCGTCGAAGGTTTTGCGGTATTTGCGTTCATCTTCGCATTGGTTTTGTCCGGAAGTATCCCGAAGTAGAAACAAGGAATTGCACATGCCCGCTACAACGAATCCTTCGGCCCAAGGGGTCCAGGAATTGCTGGACAAACTGCGCGATGAAGGTGTGGCCGCCGGCCAGTCCCAAGCCGAACGTTTGGTTTCCGATGCCCGTGTTCAAGCGATGGAAATTTTGGATCGAGCCAAAGCGGAAGCCGAAAAGTTGCTGGCCGATGCTCGCGGTCAAGCCGCTGAGTTTGAAGCCAGTGGCAAAGCCGCTCTGCGGATGGCCAGCCGTGACGTGATCCTAAGCGTACGCGAAGCGTGTCACGACGAGTTCCGCAATCGGCTGCGTCAGTTCGTGAAGCATCGTTTGTCGGATCAGAAACTTCTGGAACAGATGATCCTGGAGCTCGCGGCGAAGACTCGCCCCAGCGACTCCGCGGGAAAACTGTTGCTCCAATTGCCAAGTACGCACGTGAGCTCGGAAGAACTTCAAAAGGAAGTTCGCGATGTGAAGCCCGGATCATTGGCCGCCTTCGTGCTCGGTTTGACCGCCGAAGTGCTGCGTGAAGGCTTGACGTTTGGCGTTTCGGAAGAGTCCGGCGAAGGCGTACGCATCAAGCTACTGGACGATGACGTGCAGCTGGAGTTGACCGATCACACGATCACCTCGGTTTTGATGCGTTACTTGGCTCCCCGTTATCGCGCCGTGATGCAACAGGAAGTCTAATTGTGGGTCGCCGAACCTATTACGACTTGATCGCGAGCTTGCCGGGATTGCCGCTGCGATTCGATGTCGAACGACCGCCGATCAGTCAACACCGACTGAACGAGCGGCTGCAGATGTTGGAGCCGGACGACGCCGCGGTGGTCGACCAATGGACCAACTTCGTCCATTGGGACCGCCAATTGTTGGACCGCACGGATGACGATGTTGCCCGTTCGTATCTGCAACTGATCTCGGAAATCTCAAACTCGTTCTTGCTGGAACTAATCCGCCGGCGAATGGACACGCGCACGATCATTGCGGCCGTGCGTCGGCGACGCGCCGGCATGTCGGCTCCCACTGGCGTGGGGCAATGGATCGAACGGATTCAGCGCGACTACAGTCATCCGCAGTTCCAATTGCAGACGGTGTATCCTTGGATTGGCCGCTTTGATCAAATGGTCGGGGAAGGTCAAGCGCTGGAAGCGCAGCGGATCATTTTTGAATTCAACTATCGTGAACTGGAAGAGTTGGCCCCGACGGATATGTTTTCGTTCGAGGCGTTATTAATTTATTTGGCTCGTTGGGAGATCATCGATCGCTGGACGAGCCTCGACCAAGCCGCTGGTAAAGCGCGCTTTGAAACCCTGATTACGGATACACTCGGTGAGCACGCTCATCTCTTCGAACCAGCCGAATAACGGATCCGATCTTCGGTCGGGCCACGGCAAGACTCGCGCGCACGTGATTGGGATCAATGGCAACATTGTCACCGTCGAAACCGACGGCGGCCCGATCATGAAAAACGAAGTCGCTTACGTCATCGTTGGTGAAGAACGTCTGAAATCGGAAGTTCTCCGGATCTATGGTAAGATTGCCGACTTGCAAGTCTTCGAGGAAACCTACGGTGTCCGTTGTGGCGATCGTGTGGAGCTGTCGGGACATTTGCTGTCCGTGACCCTGGGACCTGGGATGTTGGGCGTGATCTTCGACGGGCTCCAAAGCCCGCTCACGACCCTTGCCGAGCGAGACGGTTTCTTTCTCAAACGCGGTCAGGACGTTTACCCGTTGGATGTGACTCGCCAATGGGAATTTACTGCCAACGTGAAGGTTGGCGATAAGATTCGAACCGGCCAAGTGCTCGGGACCGTCCCCGAACGGAATATCACCCACAAACTGATGGCCCCATTTGATCTCCGCGAATCGGTGGAAGTGATTGCCGTCTTTTCGGGTCCGCGAACGATCAAAGAAACGATCCTGACGGTGAAGGACTCCGCTGGCAAGACGCACGATTGGACGATGACCCAAACCTGGGCCGTGCGGCGTTCCATTCCCGAAACATTATTGCGGCAACGGACTGTCGAGCGGCAATTCCCCAACGAACCGTTGACCACGACGATGCGGATTGTGGATACGTTTTTTCCGATCGCGCGCGGCGGTACGGCCTGTATTCCCGGTCCGTTTGGTGCTGGCAAGACCGTGACCCAGGGCCTGTTGGCGCGTTATTCGACGATCGATGTCGTGATCGTTGTGGCCTGCGGCGAACGCGCCGGTGAAGTGGTTGAAACCATTCACGAATTTGCCGAAATGATCGACCCCCGCACGGGCGGCAAGCTGATGGATCGCACGATCATCATCTGCAACACCTCCTCGATGCCGGTTGCCGCTCGGGAAGCCTCCATCTATACCGGTATCACCTTGGGCGAATACTATCGGCAGATGGGTTTGGATGTGTTGTTGTTGGCCGACTCCACGTCGCGCTGGGCCCAGGCCATGCGAGAAACCTCGGGCCGCTTGGAGGAAATTCCGGGTGAAGAAGCATTCCCCGCTTATTTGGACTCGGCCATCAAGAGCGTTTACGAACGGGCCGGTGTGTTGAAATTGCAAGATGGTTCGACAGGGAGTCTGACTTTGGTCGGCAGCGTGTCGCCGGCCGGTGGCAACTTTGAAGAACCTGTGACCCAATCCACGTTGGGAACGGTCAAGTGCTTTTTGGGCCTATCGTACGAACGAGCCTACAAGCGATTTTATCCCGCGATTGATCCCTTGATTTCGTGGTCACGCTACCGCGAACAATTGCAACCTTATTTTGATCGTCATTTGGCCCCGGATTGGACCAAGTCGGTGACCAAAATGCATAGCCTGTTGCGCCAAGGCAACGATATTCTGCGAATGATGCAGGTGACCGGTGAAGAAGGCATCACGACCGACGACTTTGTGACCTATCAAAAGGCCCTGTTCTTGGACATGGTTTATCTGCAGCAAGACGCGTTCGATAAAGTGGACGTAACGGTTCCAAAAGAGCGCCAGAAAGCCATGTTTTTGTTGTGCAAGCGATTGATCGACCGTCAGTACCAATTCCGCGACAAAGAACAAGTCCGAGAGTTCTTCACGCGATTGACTGGTTTGTTCAAAAACTTGAACTACTCGGCCTCCGGGAGCGACGACTACCAACGCTACATTTCGCAAATCGAAGACCTCGAAAGAAAATACGTCGGCGGGGAGTAAACGTCGGCGGCGCCCCGGCCAGGAATACCTCTCGGGCCGCAGGACAAACATCGCGTGCTGTGACTAATGCACTGGTTCGGCATGGACAAACAGCCTCGAGCAACGGGATTCCATTTGCGCCCTAAACGTACAGGTTCCGAAGGTCTATGGTCTGCGGGCTATAGAAGGAACAGGAGGACACAGAGAAAGGCAGTAACCCAGTCATTTAGATCTTTGTCCCGTCTCTGACCTCCTGTTCCATGCCTTTGTCTTCAACCCAGCCTTTCAATTCTCCGTTCCCTCCGGTTCCATGTCTTTGTCTTCAAAACTTCAAATGCGCCCAAGCTACTGACAAAACATAGAATCGCCACACCCTCGCCTTTAAATTCTCCGTTCCCTCTGTTCCCTCCTGTTCCATGTCTTTGTCTTCAAAACTTCAAATGCGTCCAAGCCACTGACGAAACACAGAAGCGCCACAACCGCGCCTTTCAATTCTCCGTTCCCTCCGTTCCCTCCTGTTCCATGTCTTTGACTTCAAAACTTCAATTGCGCTCCAGCCACTGACGAAACACAGAACCGCCACAACCCCGCCTTTCAATTCGCCGTTCCCTCCTGTTCCACGTCTTTGTTTTCAAAACTTCAAATGCGCCCAAGCCACTGACAAAACATAGAATCGCCACAACCTCGCCTTTCAATTCTCCGTTCCCTCTGTTCCCTCCTGTTCCATGACTTTGACTTCAAAACTTCAATTGCGCCCAAGCCACTGACGAAACACAGAACCGCCACAACCGCGCCTTTCAATTCCCCGTTCCCTCCTGTTCCACGTCTTCATCACTCCAAATTCGCCCCCGGCAGAATTAGTCGCGACACACCGTCGGTCAGTTTCAGCACGTTGAAATTGATAATCAGGCCCAACGGCACATCGAGCAGTTTCATGTAACTCAGCAACTGTGCCTTGTGAATCGGATGCACTGCTTCGACCGCCTTGACTTCAACTAACAAACAGTCGGCTACGAGCAAATCGAATTTCAACGGGTCTTCACGCTGAAACTCTTTGTAGCGAATCATTACAGCTCGCTGATTTCGAACGGGAAATCCACGAAGTTCTAACTCCTTCGTCAGACACCATTCATAAACGGACTCCAGCAACCCCGGCCCCATGGTGCGATGCACCTCGATGGCCGCGTTGATGACATCATGAGTCATACCGTTCGCTAGTGAAAATTTCGAATGCATCGGTTAGTCCTTGGATTCTAAGAGCCGGAAAGCGTTGGAACAGGAGGAAACGGAGACAACAGAGAATGGCAATTGTACCAACTTTCAAATCTCTGTTATCTCCGTTACCTCCTGTTCAACCTGAGCACGGGCACGATGCGTTATGCCGTTCGCCCCTAAATATCTCGAATGCATCGATTGATGCCTTCAATCCTAAGAGGTGAAAAGCAATTGAACAGGAGGAAACGGAGACAACAGAGGACAGCAATTGTACTATTTTCCGAACCTCTGTTTCCTCCGTTACCTCCTGTTCAAACTGAGCACGGGCACGATGAGTCATGCCGTTCGCCCCTAAAAATTTCGAATGCATCGGTTGATGCCTTCAACCCTAAGAGGTGAAAAGCAATTGAACAGGAGGAAACGGAGACAACAGAGAACAGCAATTGTACTATCTTTCAAATCTCTGTTTCCTCCGTTACCTCCTGTTCAAGCTGAGCCCGGGTACGCTGGCTACTGCAAGAATGCCTTAAACCCGAGCCCCAAAGTTGCGGCCTATTTTGACCAATTCAATGATCGTGACAGGAACCAGTGCGAGTCCCAACAACAAGCCCCATTCGGCCAACGTTGGACTTGTGACGTGAAAGATCGACCGAGTCAGTGGAAAAGAAATCACGCCCACTTGCAGCAAGATCGAGACGACGACGGCGGCGAATATATACCAATTTGTCGTCACACCAAGCTGCCAAAACGTCCATCTTTGACTGCGAGCCGCCAGAGCGCGAAACAGTTCCGCAAAAACTAGGACACAGAACGTCACCGTGCGGGCTTGTGCGAGGTCACTTTCTTGGTCGTAGCTCAGCCAAAAGGCCGCCAGTCCGACGAAGGCCAACAACAGGCCTTGACCAAGCACCGTAAGTGTCACCGACCGAGACAACATTGGTTCCGTTTCTGGTCGCGGCCGGCGTTGCATCAGACCAGGCTCTGGTGGTTCCATCGCAAGAGCCAAGGCCGGCAGTCCGTCGGTCACCAAGTTGATCCACAAGAGTTGTACGGGTAACAATGGAATGGGCCACCCAAGCAGCGATGCAACCAGCATGAGCATCAATTCACCAGCATTACACGACAGCAAATAAATGAGGAACTTGCGGATGTTATCGTAGACGGCGCGGCCTTCTTCGACCGCATTGACGATGGAGGCAAAGTTATCATCCATGAGGACCATCGCCGCCGCCTCGCGCGTGACGTCGGTTCCCGTAATCCCCATCGCAATGCCGATGTCCGCCGCCTTCACGGCAGGCGCGTCGTTCACGCCATCGCCGGTCATGGCGACAATCTCACCGCGCGACTTCAACGCGCGCACGACGCGCAGTTTGTGCTCGGGTGCAACGCGCGCGTAAACGGCGATGCCCTCGATGGCCGTCGCCAAATCGTCGTCAGACATTTCGTTCAGTTCTTGACCGGTAACCACACGATCGGCTTCGACTGCGATCCCCAGTTCTCGTGCAATGGCTCTGGCCGTAGCAGGATGGTCTCCCGTGATCATCACCGGTCGAATCCCCGCCTCACGGCAACGTTCCACCGCCTGTTTTACTTCGGCGCGTGGTGGGTCGAGCATGCCAACCAAACCCACAAATGTCAGGCCTTTTTCCTCGATCGTCGCTTCACGCCCGGTATCGTTACGATAGGCGAGTGCCAAAACTCGTAAGGCACGCGACGCCATCGCGTCATTGGCTGCGGAAATAACCCTTCGGCGTTCGTCAGACAGCCCGATCACTCGATTGTCCCATTGCTCCGAAACACAGTTCTTGAGAACCTCGGTCAAAGCACCTTTGGTATATTGCACTCGCTGCCCAGAATCGTTTTGGCACAAGACCGACATCAACTTGCGGTCCGAATCGAATGGGTGCTCGTGTACGATCGTTGGCTTTGTTTCAAGCGTATTCAGACCGCCCTTTGTGGCCAGAACGACCAACGCCCCTTCCGTTGGATCGCCGATCACGATCCATTGATCATCTTTCTCGCTAAATTGAACCTGAGCGTGATTGCAATACGCCGCGACTCTCAAGGCCATTTGCAAATCTTGATCAGACGGTGTGTCCAACGGCAGAGCGTCGGCCAGAACCCGAGTAATATCGCCCTCCGGTCCGTAACCAGAGCCCGACACGTGATATTCAACGCGCCCCACCCGCAAGTCACGCACCGTCATCTGGTTGTACGTCAGCGTTCCAGTTTTATCCGAGCAAATCACGGAGACGCACCCCAGCGTCTCGACACTGGGCAGTTTGCGAACCAACGCGTGGCGTTTGGCCATGCGTTGCAGACCAAGCGCCAAGGCCGTCGTAACCACTGCGGGCAAACCCTCCGGCACGGCCGCGACAGCCAAACTGATGGAAGATAACAGGGCATCCAGCCACGACTTGCCGTGAAGCACACCCAGGAGAAAAATGACGCCCACGAGAAACAAACAGAGCATCACAAGGGAACGACCAATTTTCGCCAACTGGAGTTGGAGCGGAGTTGGCTCTCGCTCAAGCTTTTGAAACAAGCCCGCGATTCGACCGATCTCCGTGTCCATTCCGGTGGCCACGACAACGCCACGACCATGTCCGTTGGTCAGTACCGTGCTGCTATACGCCATATTTCGGCGATCGGCCAAGGGCGTGGCCTCGGGCAGAACCAGCGATGTATCTTTCTCGACCGGCAAACTCTCCCCGGTCAGCGCTGCTTCTTCGATTCGCATCACAAACGTGGTCAGCAACCGAACGTCAGCCGGGACTCTGTCACCCGCCGCAATCTCGATGAGGTCACCGGGGACAAGGTCGCGGGCCGCGATCGAAAGAAGCTGCGAGTCACGAACGACTTTGGCTTTCGGAGCAGCCAGACTCTGCAGGGCAGCCAGTGAGGCCTCTGCCTTCCCTTCCTGATAGAAACCCAAGATAGCGTTGAGCAAAACGATGGTGACAATTGCGGTGGCATCCGTCCATTGTCCCATACCAGCCGAGATGACCGCGGCCACGATCAGCAGCCATATCAATACATCGTTGAATTGAGCTAAGAACTTTTTCCAAAGCGGCTCGGAAGCGGATTTGGCCAGTTCATTCCAGCCATACCGCGCGCGAAGCAAACTTACCTCGGCTGCCGACAAGCCAATTTGCTCATGGCTAGACCAATTTGTGAGGACCAAGTTCTTGGGAGATGCATGGGCGGGTTTCGTCAAGTTTTCGCTTCATTCCAAACGATCAATGAAACTCCATGGACACAAACCATCATCGCTCGCCATAAATGGATGTCGAGCAACGGAACAGCCGTGGCGTAATCAACGATTCACGCAGACGAATTTTGATCTAAATACGTCCAAGCAGCAAGAGAACAATGAGCACAACGACGACGACCCCCAACAGGCCGCTGGGTCCGTAACCCCAATTTCGACTGTAGTTCCAATTGGGCATCGCTCCCAGCAGGATGAGCACCAATAGGATCAGCAAGATTGTGCCTAACATGTTCGCCTCTTCATCGTTAACGTTCAATTTTCATTTCATCGCACTTGTCATTGTACGATTCGCCAGTTCCCCTTCGGATCGAACCTGCCCTGAAACAACAATGGCGGATTCCGCCACTAAGTTGCTCAGGGTGTTAACGACCACCACCTCCGGAATAGACGCAGGTGGATCTTGAGGTCATTGACCAACTATCCGGCCAAACATCGGCTGCTCTGATTGATAAACTGGCTCGGCATTGGACAAACAGTCTCGAGCAACGGGGCTCCATTTGGCCCCTAAATGTACAAGTTGCGAAGGTCTATGGTCCGCTGGCTATAAGAGGAACCGGAGGCCACGGAAAACAGAGAAAGGCATTAACCCTGTCGTTTGAATCTCGGTTCCCTCGGTGCCCTGTTCCCTGCCTTCCTCGTCAAAACTCCAAATTCGGCCCAAGCCGCTGACAAAACACAGAAGGGGCATTACCCAGCCTTTCAATTCTACGTTCCTTCCGTTCCCTCCTGTTACATGCCGTAATCAATGGCGGCATTGATAATGTCTTGAGTCATACCATTCCCTAATGAGTATTTTGAATGCATCGGTTGGTCCTCGGATTCTAAAAGGTGGAAAGCGGTGGAACAGGAGGAAACGGAGACAACAGAGGATAGATATCGTGCTTTACTTCGAATCTCTGTTTCCTCCGTTACCTCCTGTTCAATCGGAGCCCGACAAGCTGGCCGCGTTGATGTTACCGTGAGTCATACCATTCCCTAATGAGAATGTATCGGTTGAGCCTTCAATCCAAAAAAAGTGGAAAGCGGTGGAACAGGAGGAAACGGAGACAACAGAGGATAGATATCGTGCTTTATTTCGAATCTCTGTTTCCTCCGTTACCTCCTGTTCAATCGGAGCCCGACAAGCTGGCCGCGTTGATGTTGTCGTGAGTCATACCATTCCCTAATGAGTATTTTGAATGCATCGGCTGAGCCTCGGATTCTAAAAGGTGGAAAGCGGTGGAACAGGAGGAAACGGAGACAACAGAGGATAGATATCGTGCTTTATTTCGAATCTCTGTTTCGTCCGTTACCTCCTGTTCAATCGGAGCCCGACAAGCTGGCCGCGTTGATGTTGTCGTGAGTCATACCATTCACTAATGAGTATTTTGAATGCATCGGTTGAGCCTGCATTTCAAAAAGGTGGAAAGCGGTTGAACAGGAGGAAACAGAGACAACAGAGGATAGATATCGTGCTTTATTTCGAATCTCTGTTTCGTCCGTTACCTCCTGTTCAATCGGAGCCCGACAAGCTGGCCGCGTTGATGTTGTCGTGAGTCATACCATTCACTAAT